>NZ_CP032286.1:0-683069 GCF_002165305.2 Acinetobacter sp. WCHA55
ATGCTTTGGACGGACTGCTTAACTCGCTTGCGACAAGAGCTCTCTGGGAATGTCTTTACAATGTGGATACGCCCTTTAGTTGCAGAAGAGTTACATGACACACTACGTCTTTATGCTCCGAATCCCTATTGGACACGTTACATTCAAGAACATCACCTAGAACTGATTACAATTTTAGTGGAGCAGCTCTCTGAAGGGCGCGTACGTAAAGTTGAAATTTTGGTTGATTCACGCCCGGGTGCAATTTTATCTGCGAGTGAGCAACCTGCAACGACGACTGCTGCTTTAGAGTCTGCTCCATCGCCTGTTGTGCGTCCGAAAAAAGAAAAAGAAGAAGCTAATTCTAAAAATAGCCGTAAACGCCAGTTAAATCCTTTATTTTCCTTCTCACTTTTTGTGGAAGGTCGTTCAAACCAAATGGCTGCTGAAACGTGTCGTAAGGTTCTAACTCAGTTAGGTGCTTCTCAGCACAATCCCTTATTTTTATATGGGCCGACTGGATTGGGTAAAACACACTTAATGCAAGCAGTGGGGAATGCCTTGTTGCAAGCTAAGCCCAATGCACGTGTCATGTATATGACGGCTGAGAGCTTTGTTCAAGATTTTGTTAGTTCTTTACAACAAGGAAAAGTTGAAGAATTTAAGAAAAATTGCCGATCTTTAGATCTATTATTGGTTGATGATATTCATTTACTGGCGGGTAAAGAGGCGAGTTTAGTTGAGTTTTTCTATACTTTTAACGCACTTTTAGATGAATCTAAGCAAATTATTCTGACTTCAGATCGCTATCCAAAAGAATTAACGGAGTTGGATCCACGTTTGGTTTCACGTTTCTCTTGGGGATTGTCGGTTGGGGTTGAGCCGCCAGATATTGAAACCCGTATAGAAATTTTGCTGAAAAAAGCGGAAAGCAATGACGTGGAGTTACCGCGTAACTGCGCGTTATTTATTGCACAACAAGTGGTTGCAAACGTACGTGAATTAGAAGGTGCGCTGAATAAAGTGGTGGCTATTTCACGTTTTAAGGGGACAGCCATTGATTTGGATGTTGTGCGTGAGTCATTAAAAGACGTCTTGGCCATTCGTGCACGAACCATCAGCACGGAAAATATTCAACGTGTGGTGAGTGAGTACTTTAGAATCCCACTTAAAGAGTTGGTTGGGCCCAAGCGTACCCGTATTTATGCTCGTCCGCGCCAATTGGCAATGGGCTTGGCACGTGAGCTAACGGGAGATAGTTTCCCTGAAATTGGTATGGCCTTTGGCGGTCGAGATCACAGTACCGTCATGCACGCTTGTGAAAAAGTTTTAAGTCTGCGTGATGAAGATCCGATCTTCAATGAGGACTATAAAAACTTACAACGCTTGCTGCAAAGTTAAGCGAAATTGCTCAAATTCTATTCTTGCAATGCGGCATGTTCTGCCGCATAGTACACTGCTAAAAACACATTTATTTATTATTTTATCTTCAGTTTTTCGAGGAATGTATCGTGCGTTTAAAAATCGCGAAAGAAAGCTTACTTAATGTTCTATCACATGTCGTAGGAGCGGTTGAACGTCGCCATACTTTAAATATTCTCTCAAATGTTAAAGTACAAGTAAGCCAAGCATCGTTGACGATCACAGGTTCAGACTTGGAAGTCGAATTGGTTGCAAGTACCCCTCTTGCAGAAGGGGCATGTTTACAAGCGGGTGAAACCACTGTTCCTGCACGTAAGTTGATGGATATTTGTAAATCTTTACCGACTGCAGCGCTGATAGATTTACAAATTACTGAAGATCAACGTTGTATTTTAAAGTCTGGTAATAGTCGTTTTGTGTTAGGTACTTTACCCGCTGAAGATTACCCATTATTGACCACAGAGAACACTCAAGGCACGCAAGTTGCGGTGACACAGCGTGAATTAAAGCGCCTATTTGAAAAAACTGCATTTGCTATGGCTGTGCAGGATGTACGTTTTTATCTCACGGGAACCTTGCTTGAAATTGATAATAATCAACTGCGTGCAGTGACCACAGATGGTCACCGTTTAGCGTTATGTGAAACTGTAGCCAGCTCAAATGCAACTCAACTGATTCAAGCAATTGTCCCACGTAAAGCAGTGGGTGAATTACAACGTCTATTAAGCATTGAAGATGAACAATTGGCGTTATTGATTGGTCGTGAACTATTGAATGTGACCATTTCTATTGCCAGTCGTGACAAAGAACAAGGGGATACGACTGTTCGTTTCACCACAAAATTGATTGACGGAAAATTCCCTGATTATCGCCGTGTGATTCCACGTGGTGGTGATAAAAATGTGTTAATTGCACATGATGTCTTTAAACAATCTTTACAACGTGTTTCGATTTTAAGTAATGAAAAACTACGTGGTGTGTTCTTAAATTTTGCCGCTGATACTTTGCAGCTACGTGCCAATAACCCAGAGCAAGACGAGGCCATAGAAGATTTGGCGATTCAATATAATAATGCGCCAATGGAAATGTCTTTCAATGCTCAATACATCTTGGAAGTCTTAGGTGCATTGGATGGTGATGATGTTTCAATGACGATGACTGAAGCCAATCAATCGGTTCTCGTGCAAGACCCAGCCCATCAAGATCAGACCTATGTAGTCATGCCAATGCGTGTTTAAGCTCTAGGTTCAGGCATGCAAATCACGCGTTTAAACATCGAACGTGTTCGAAATCTCAGAACGGTTGCTCTCCATGGATTGCAACCGTTTAATGTTTTTTATGGACAAAATGGTTCAGGTAAAACCTCTATTTTAGAAGCAATCCATCTGCTGGCGACAGGGCGTTCCTTTCGTACACATATTCCGAAACACTATATTCAAACTGATACCCAAGACGCGATTGTGTTTGCCCAATCCAGTTCTGAAAAAATTGGGATGCAAAAGCTGTTGTCTGGTGAACAGCTCATCAAGGTTAATGGCGACAACATTGCCACCCAAGGGCAGTTAGCTAAAATTCTTCCTTTGCAACTGATTGATCCGCAAAGTACCGATATTATTGACCATGGGGCTAAGCCCAGACGGCAGTTGTTAGATTGGCTGATGTTCCACGTGGAACCTGAGTTTTATCATGCGTGGCAGTATTATTCACGGGCATTAAAACAGCGTAATAGTTTACTGAAAACAAGACGGAATCTAAGTCTGACAGATTTGGAGCCGTGGAACAAAATGCTCAGTGATTATGGAGAAATGCTGCACTCACAGCGTGTTAGTATTGTCGAGCAGTGGACGGGATTTTTTGAGCAAGATTTAAAACACTTGCTACCAGATCTCGAGGTTCAGTTAGAATATAGCCCTGGTTTTCATACCGAGTTAGGGCTGCTGTATGACCTGCAAAGTCACCATCAAAAAGACCTTGAACGGCGCTATACCGAGTATGGTCCACACAAGGCAGATTTGCGTTTAAAAACAAGCCTTGGCGATGCTGATATTGTACTGTCACGTGGACAAAAAAAGCTGTTAATCATAGCCTTAAAACTGTCACAGATTGCAATGCTACATGCTTGTAATAAGGAAACTGTGGTATTATTAGATGATCTGACAGCAGAATTAGATTTAACAGCACAACAACGTTTAATTGAGCGATTGAGCCAACTAGGTAGTCAAGTTTTTATTACCACTTTAGAGTATGAATCAGTCAAAAATCACTTACATGATTTATCTATTTCTTATCAATTATTCTGTGTTGAAAACGGTCAAGTTCAAGTTGTCGCACAATGATTTTAGATTTTACCCATCACGGGATAGACCTATTTTTCGCTAGGGAGAAACCATGAGTTCAGAAGATCAACAAGCTGCTTCTCAAACGGAACAAACCACAGAAAAAGCTTATGATTCCTCTAGTATCAAAGTATTACGTGGATTGGACGCAGTACGTAAACGTCCGGGTATGTATATTGGTGATACGGATGATGGTTCAGGCTTACACCATATGGTGTTTGAGGTGGTGGATAATGCGATCGATGAGGCGCTTGCAGGTCACTGTGATGAAATTTTGGTGACGATTCACGAAGATGAATCTGTAAGTGTATCTGACAATGGGCGCGGTATTCCGACCGATATTCACCCTGAAGAAGGGGTTTCTGCCGCAGAAGTGATTTTAACCATTCTGCACGCGGGTGGTAAGTTTGATGACAATAGCTACAAGGTTTCAGGTGGTCTACACGGTGTGGGCGTATCGGTAGTAAATGCTTTGTCACATAAGTTGGAACTGACGATTCATCGTGCAGGTCATATTCACCAACAAGAATATAAACACGGTGATCCTGTTTATCCATTGACTGTTGTGGGGGATACGGATACGACAGGGACAACTGTCCGTTTTTGGCCAAGTGCTGAAACGTTTAGTCAGACTATTTTCAATGTCGATATTTTGGCACGCCGTTTACGTGAATTGTCTTTCTTGAACGCAGGCGTGCGCATTGTTTTGCGTGACGAGCGTATTCATGCGGAACATGTGTTTGACTACGAAGGCGGTCTGTCTGAGTTTGTGAAATATATTAACCAAGGCAAAACACATCTAAATGACATTTTTCATTTTACCGTACAGGCGGAAAATGGCATTGGTGTTGAAGTGGCATTGCAGTGGAATGATACTTATCAAGAAAATGTCCGTTGCTTCACCAACAACATTCCACAAAAAGATGGCGGAACGCATTTAGCAGGTTTCCGTGCAGCCTTAACCCGTGGCTTAAACAGCTACATGGAAAATGAAAACTTACTCAAAAAAGAGAAAGTAGCCGTTTCAGGGGATGATGCACGTGAAGGGTTAACTGCGATTGTTTCAGTGAAAGTGCCTGATCCGAAGTTCTCTTCACAAACCAAAGAAAAGTTGGTTTCAAGTGAAGTGAAACCGGCGGTTGAACAGGCAATGAATAAATCATTCTCTGAATATTTGCTTGAAAACCCACAAGCGGCAAAAGCCATTGCAGGCAAAATTATTGATGCAGCTCGTGCCCGTGATGCGGCGCGTAAAGCGCGTGAAATGACGCGTCGTAAAAGTGCTTTAGATATTGCTGGTTTACCTGGTAAATTGGCGGATTGCCAAGAGAAAGATCCTGCATTGTCTGAATTGTATCTGGTCGAGGGTGACTCTGCGGGTGGTAGTGCGAAACAAGGTCGTAACCGTAAGATGCAAGCGATTTTACCATTGAAAGGTAAAATCCTAAACGTGGAACGTGCGCGTTTTGACAAGATGATTTCATCTCAAGACGTGGGCACGCTGATTACGGCATTGGGTTGTGGTATTGGTCGTGAAGAGTACAATCCGGACAAATTGCGTTATCACAAAATCATCATCATGACCGATGCGGACGTGGACGGTTCGCACATTCGTACCTTATTGTTGACTTTCTTCTTCCGTCAAATGCCAGAGCTGGTAGAACGTGGTTATATCTATATTGCACAGCCACCGTTGTACAAGCTGAAAAAAGGCAAACAAGAGCAATATATTAAAGATAATGATGCGCTTGAAACCTATTTAATTTCAAACGCAATTGATGAGCTTGAATTACACGTTAGTGAGGCTGCACCTGCAATTCGTGGTGAAGCTTTGGCGAATGTGATTGCGGATTATCAAACGTCTCAGAAGAGCTTGCAGCGTCTAACAGTTCGTTATCCTGCCAGTGTTCTAGATGCGTTGATTTCTGTGGAAGGCTTTAAGCTTGATCACAATCATGACCGAGCTTATGTCGAGCAGTGGGCTGAGCAAGTGCGTAGCGCTGTGGCAGAAATTCAGCCAAGCTTGCGTCCTGAGCTGAGCTTAGAAACGTTTGAAAAAGAGCTGGCAGATGGTCAAAAGATCGAGACTTATTTGCCTCGTATCACGATTTATGTACACAATTTACCGCATAGTTATTTACTAGATGCAGGTTTATTGGGTTCAGGTGAATATGCACGCTTGCTGAAAAACTCTAAGAGCTGGTTCACACTGCTTGAAGACGGTGCTTACTTGCAAAAAGGTGATCGTAAAATTGCAGTCACCAACTTCCATCAAGTCTGGCAACATATTTTGTCTGATTCACGTCGTGGCATGATGATTCAGCGCTATAAAGGTTTGGGTGAGATGAATGCGGATCAGCTTTGGGAAACCACCATGGATCCTGAAAACCGCAACATGCTGCAAGTGACGATTGAGGATGCGATTGAGGCTGATCGTATGTTCTCTTGTTTGATGGGTGATGACGTGGAACCACGTCGTGCATTTATTGAAGAGAATGCACTGAATGCGGATATTGATGCTTAAACGCATTACAAAATACATAGAAAAAAGCACTCGTTAGAGTGCTTTTTTTTACAGCATTTTTATGCTTTTGAATAAAATATAAGCAATGTACAATGTTATTAAACTGACTTATAGCGATGTCATGATGTAAGTATCAAGTCTTTTTGCACAGTGCAAAATGTGAGGTCATTATGATGGATAACCAACTAGAACAAGTACGCGACATTTGGGTGAATGCATTTTTCACCGGTAATTATGAAGTTTTAGCTCAATATGAAGATGAGCATTTTAAAGTGGTCTATGAACAAGCTGATCGTGTAGAAAGCAACTATACACGCTATGAAAAGATCGCACATGCGGTGAAAAATGGGGTTTGGAAACCTCAAAAACCTGATGTCGAATTTGAAGAATTTGAGTTTAACCGAGACCAAACACGCTGTCAGGTTTTGATTGGTTTGGTTGAAAATCGCCAACAAATCCAAGAAACATGGATCTTTGATCGGGGCTGGAAAATACAAGAATTACGTTTTTTAAAGGCGAAAAGAGCCGTTTTAAATTAAAGAAAAACGGCTAAAAAGGGTTAACTTTAGCTAAAATAATCGAATAAATAAGCATCACCAAGCTGTGGATAAAATATAAATACGCTTTATATTAGGTGTCAAAATACGTATAATTTTATCCACAATGGATGTGGTCTGAAGAATCTAAATTTAAAAGTTGTGGTATTTTTTGAATTTAAAACTGCTTTCCTGTTTACCTTGTCCTTTTAAATTCAAAACAAACTGTTTTTGAATAATTTGAAATGTTGTTGTTTAGTGGCCGAGATGTTTTGCTACAGAAAATTGTGCTTTGGACACGCATAATTAAGTTTATTTGAGTTTACATGATTGAATATTCTATTAATTTAGCAGAACTAAATAATCGAAAAATCACTTTTTAAGAATATCTAAATAATAGTTATTATTTTTTATAAGTATATGTTTTATTTAAAAAAAATATAATTTTCTTGATGGAAAACTGGATTGATTTTTATATCAAAGAGGTCCGTTTGGAGAGTGTTTGAAAAACATTCAGCCAAAGTCCGCCGATAAAAATGAAAAAGCATAAAAAAACCCGCGATGCTTGTGCATCACGGGCAGTGGTAGCTGTGTTAGATAGAATGTTTTAGTCTTCGAATGAACTTTCGAGCTCTTCAAGTTCCATCATCAGCTCTAGCATTTGTTCTTCGGCTTCACTGATTTGGTTTTTAAGTTCGGTTTGCTCATTCATCAGTTTCATGAGTTCATCTTTGCGTGCAACGTCATATAGGCCAGAATCACCGAGTAAGCTTTCGATTTCGACTAAACGTGGCTGGTGTTTTGCCAGCAGGCTTTCACATTTTTCGATATTTTTACGAATCGGGCGTGTTTGTTCACGGCGCTGTGCAGCCAATTTACGCTGTGCTTCTTTATCAACTTTAGACACGATAGTTTTTTGCGTGCTGACTTTAGATATGATCGGTGCCACGATTCCACCTTGTTTAATCATCTCTAAGCGCGCTTGCCGTAACCAGTTGGCATAATCGTGTAGATCACCTTCAAATTCTGTCGATTTTCCAGCATGGACTAAAATGAGGTCATCACATACGCTGGCAATTAGTTGGCGTTCGTGTGAAACCAAGACCACAGCACCTTCATAGTCTTGTAAAGCCATGGTCAGTGCATGGCGCATATCTAGGTCTAAATGGTTGGTCGGTTCATCTAGAATCAATACATTAGGACGTAACCACACGATTAAAGCCAGTGCTAAACGTGCACGTTCACCACCAGAGAAGCTCTCGCATGGGGTATCCATCCGTTCGCCACTAAAGCCGAAACTGCCTAAAAAGGCACGTAAGGTCGCTTCACTAATTTTTTTATCTGCAATTCGTGCCAATTGCAGCATTGGGCTAGCCGACTCATCCAGTGAATCCATTTGATGCTGTGCAAAATAGCCAATATTCAGCAGTTCTGAGGCTTTGCGTTGTCCTGCCAATAAAGGTAAATCGCCGACCAAGGATTTGATTAAAGTTGATTTACCTGCACCATTCATCCCCAATAAGCCAATTCGGCTCGTCGGGGTGATTTGTAGGTTGATATTGGTGGCAATCAGTTTGTCGCCATAACCAATATCAGCCTGCTCTAAAGTGAGCAGTGGTGAACTCATTTTAGTGGGTTCACGGAAGCTAAAGGTAAACGGAGTATCGACATGTGCAGGGGCAAGCAGTTGCATCCGTTCCAGTTGTTTAATTCGGCTTTGTGCCTGACGTGCTTTAGTGGCTTGGGCTTTAAAGCGGTCAATATATTTTTGAATATGCGCCCGTGTTTCGAGCTGCTTTTCATAGGCTTGTTGTTGTTGTGCCAAACGTTCTGCACGCGTGGTTTCAAAGGTAGAATAGTTGCCGCTATAGAGGGTAAGTTCTTGATTTTCTATATGCAAAATACGGTTGGTAATGGCATCTAAGAAATCGCGGTCATGCGAAATTAAAATCAGGGTACCCGTATAGGCATTTAACCAATCTTCTAACCATAAAATAGCATCGAGATCTAAGTGGTTGGTTGGTTCATCGAGTAATAATAAATCCGAACGGCTCATCAGGGTTCGTGCTAAGTTTAAACGCATTCGCCATCCACCTGAGAAACTCGAAACCAAGAGTTGGTTTTGATGTTCCATAAAACCTAGACCCGCCATAAGTTGAGCGGCTTTAGCAGGTGCCGAATAACCGTTAATTTCGTCGAATCGGCCGTGTAAATCAGCCAGTTCAGTGTCAGTTAACTGTTCAGGATGGTTGAGCTGTTGTTGAATGTTCCAATATTCTTCATCACCAGTCAGGACGAAATCAATCGCGGCCATATCTAAGGCTTTTACTTCCTGCGCCATGTGCGCCACTGTCCATACGGCAGGGCGACTCAGAGTGCCATCATCAGGAACGATTGAGCCTAAGAGCGCAGCAAACAGGGTTGATTTTCCAGCACCGTTGACACCGGTAAGACCAACTTTCCAACCCGGATGGATTTGCATGGAGGCTTTTTGAAATAACACTCGTCCACCACGGCGCAATGAAACTTGATCAAGCTGAATCATGGAACTATCAAATATCAGAAAAAGGTGCGCCTATTCTAATGGAAGCGTCAGCAAAAGACTAAACATTCAAAATTTATCTGAACTGAAATCTCTCAGCGTTTCTTTATAACGGGAGGATGAAACCATTTGACCTTTGGTCGGAAAGCTAAAAATTGACCTTTTTTGACCTATATTGAGGAATAGTACGCAGATATATTTTCCCAGTAAAACAAAAAATATGAAGGGATAATAATGAAAAGAAAAGGATTTTTTATTTTATCGACGCTCGCACTGTGTGCTTTCTCCAATATGGTGCAAGCGAAGCAGCAGGTGTGTGTCTTTGATTTACTGGGTAAAGCAGGGGAGTCTTATAAATTTTTAGAAGAATGGGCTTTGGTCAGTAAAAAATGGGGCGCACAGGTACAGTTGATTTCGTTTCAGGATGAAGACTTGGCCGATAAAGCCTTTCAAAATGATAAATGCGATGCGGTGTATATGACCTCAATGCGCGCGCGCACCTATAACAAGTTCGCAGGTTCGATTGATGCTTTAGGCGGAGTGCCAAGCAATAAAATTGCACAAAAGGCGGTGGAATATGTGTTGGATCCTAGAAATACCAAGCGCATGACCACTACATTACAAGGTGCAAACTATGAAGTGGCAGGTATTGGCTTGATTGGTTCAGCCTATATTTTTGTCAAAGACCGAACTCTAAATACCATCGAAAAAGCACAAGGTAAAAAATTTGCCATTTTGCATTATGACCGGGCACAACGGGTGATGGTGGAGCGAGTGGGCGCTGTACCTGTAA
The DNA here is from genome assembly GCF_002165305.2 of Acinetobacter sp. WCHA55. NCBI lineage: Bacteria > Pseudomonadati > Pseudomonadota > Gammaproteobacteria > Moraxellales > Moraxellaceae > Acinetobacter > Acinetobacter sp. WCHA55. The sequence goes on from NZ_CP032286.1 coordinate 10,133, forward strand.
TGTCAGATATTTCCAATTTTATAAAAAAATTTAATACAGGCGAAGTCGATGTGGTTGCGGCACCTGCTTATGCGTATAAGCCTTTAGAAATTGAAAAGGGTCTAGGCTCTAAAGGTGCTATGCTTAACTTTCCTGTGGTTAATGTCACTGCAGATTTAATTGTAAGACCTGAGCGTTTTCCTGCCCAATTTGGCGAGCAATCGCGGCAATGGTTTTTACAAAAGATTCCGCAATCCTTTGCTATGGTGCAGCGACTAGAAGCAGCCATTCCAAACAAAATCAAAATGCAACTCAGCAAGGAAGACAAAGAAAAGTATCAGCGCTTGCTACGGGAAGGACGCATTGATTTAACCAAACAAGGAGTCTATGACCCAGGCATGATGCGTGTGCTGAAAAAAGCCCGTTGTACGGTTGAACGTACCAACTTTGAATGTTCATTGGGTGGTGAATAAGGTGAAAAGCTGTATTTCTTTGTAATATTAAGCATTATTCATGTAAAGCGGATGATACTGGTTTTTTATTCTAAAATGATGAATTTAAATTGGTTTTATAAATCATCTGAAAATAAGAGATTGAGAAAAGCAAAAAAATTTGCCCAATTGACAGTTATTTTTGAGTAAATGCTCTATTTTTTTAATTTTAACTTGCTTAATATTTTGCATGTGTATGGACACCTGTCAAACAACAAAACGAACAAGGACATAACAATGAAAAAACTAACACTCGCACTCGCTGCTTTTTCTGCTTTTGGTGTGGCGTCGACGGCACAAGCGGCTAAAGTGGACATCTGTGTATTTGACTTGCTTGGCAAATCAGGTGAGTCCTATCAAATGGCGCAAGAATGGGCTCTAGCTGCAAAAGGCTGGGGGGCTGAAATTAATTTAATCCCTCGTCAAGATGAAGCCGTTGCAGACAACGATTTTAAAGCAGGTAAGTGTGATGGCGTGTTTATGACCGCTATGCGTGCACGGCAGTACAATAAATTTGTCGGTTCTATTGATGCATTGGGCGGTGCTCCAAGCAATGCCATTGCACAACGTGCGATTACTTTTGCATTGGATCAGCGTAATGCGACAAAAATGGTGACCAATCTTGGAGGTAAAAAATACGAAGTGGCTGGGATTGCACCTTTAGGTTCGGCTTTTATTTTTGTACGAGATAAAAGCATTAATTCCATTGAAAAAGCGGCGGGCAAAAAGTTTGCGGTTTTGGGCTATGACGATGCGCAAAAAATCATGGTACAACGCGTCGGTGCTCAAGCAGTGATTTCCGATGTATCTAACTTTGTGGCGAAGTTTAATAATGGTCAAGTCGATATGGTCGGCGCACCTGCTTATGCTTATAAACCCCTAGAAATTTATAAAGGTTTAGGCACAAATGGTGCCATGTTTAACTTCCCTGTATTACAAGTGACTGCTGACTTTGTGATTCGCCCTGATCAATTTCCCGCAGGCTTTGGGCAAAAATCGCGAGATTGGTTTGTGAAAAACCTACCGAAAAGCATCGCGATGATAGGCCGTTTAGAAGCAGGCATTCCTGCAAAATACAAAATGAATCTCAGTGCAGAAGACAAAACCAAATATCAAAAAATGTTGCGTGATGGTCGGATGGATATGACCAAACGAGGCATTTATGATCCAGCAATGATGTCGGTCTTGAAGAAAGCCCGTTGCTCGGTGGATAAAGCCAATTTTGAATGCTCACTGGGCGGTGAGTAATTTACTGAGTGTAATTAAAGAAAGCTCAGTTTAAATGGGCTTTCTTTTTTGATTTTAATTGACCGATTTAAATGGATTTGACGCAGCTAATTTGTATAGTGCGTAGGAAATGAGTGGTTTTGAACCGAGCGAAGTGTCATTCGGGGCATTAAAAAATAACAAAGAGCACAAGTGAGTGTCTCATCACAATAAACAACAATAAGTCAAAAGGAAGATGTATGAAACAGTGGATGAAAGGCCTCGGTGTCGGGACATTAGTCATTTCTGCAACAGCGATGGCACAGGCTAAACAAGTGGTTTGTGTATTCGACTTGGTTGGTAAAAATGGTGATGTGTATAGTCTGATGAAAGATTATCAGTTAGCGGCTAAAAACTGGGGCGCGGATATTGAACTGCGGGTCGGACAAAACGAAGCCGTGATTGCTGAGGATTTTAAAGCAGGAAAGTGTGATGCCATTAGTGTTACAGGTATGCGTGGGCGCCAATTTAACGCGTTTACAGGCTCACTCGACGCGATTGGCGCGATTCCCGACCTCAATTTAGCAGTGAAAGTCATGCAAGGCTTAGCCAGCCCAACTTTTGCTAAACATATGGTCAATGGCAAGTATGAAGTTGCAGGTGTAATCCCCGTTGGAGACGCTTTTTTAATGGTGAATGACCGTAGCATCAATACCGTGGCCAAAGCGGCGGGTAAGAAAATTGCCGTTTTAGACTATGATCAAGCGCAGAAGATCATGGTTCAGCAAATTGGTGCACAAGCTGTCAGTGCCGATGTCACTAACTTTGGCGCAAAGTTTAATAACGGCCAAGTCGACATTATTGGTGCGCCTGCTGCGGTTTTTAAGCCCTTAGAGTTACATAAAGGTTTAGGAACGAAAGGCGCCATTGTGAATTATCCGATTTTACAGGTCACAGGGAATATCATTATTCGCCCGGATAAATTCCCAGCAGGTTATGGACAAAAATCACGGGAATGGGTCAAAGGACAGTTACCGCGTGCATTTGGTATTTTGGGTAAAATGAAAGCCGAAATCCCACAAAAATATTGGATGCAGGTGCCTGCAGCCGATCAATCTGGCTATCAAAAGATGATGCGTGAAGCTCGGATTGATCTCACCAACCGCGGTATTTATGATAAGCGAATGATGAAACTGTTATGGCAATTCCGTTGTAAGCAAGCAGCGAAAAACTTTGAATGTGGCTTACAAGATGAGAATTACAAACAATCTTGATAAAATTAGTCTGATTTGACTTTAAATATTCAAATAGGGACCATATATTGAGTATGCTATACTCGAAATATGGTCTTTTTGATTTGAAAGACAGCTGAACCGAACTGAGGAATCTAAGATGAATGCCCAAGCACTTGAACTAAGCGACAATGCCGCAAATAAAGTACGTCAATTACGTGACAGTGAAGGGAATCAAGATTTAATGCTCCGTGTATATGTTACGGGCGGTGGTTGTTCAGGTTTTTCTTATGGTTTTAACTTTGCTGAAAACCAAAATGAAGACGACGCAGAATTTATCAATGGTGATGTGAAAATGTTGGTTGACTCATTGAGTTATCAATATTTGGTCGGTTCAGTGGTGGATTATATTGAAGGTTTGGAAGGTTCACGTTTCGTTGTGCAAAACCCAAATGCAACAACGACCTGTGGTTGTGGTTCATCTTTCTCGATCTAAACCTGACCTAATTAAAAAAACCCTCATGATGAGGGTTTTTTTATGTGCAAACATTCACTTTCAATCGAGTTTAATCGCATCGAGTAAGTCAAAAATAATCGTGGTGACATCTTGGCTTAAGTCACGGTTATTAAAAACTTCATAGGCAGTAATGGTGACATCAGTGTCACTCGGTAACAGTTTCTGCTCTTCTTCAATCAAATCATTGATCGGCAAAAGCGTCTGTTTCACTTCCAGATGTAAAACATCTTTAAACTCTAAATTTTCATCTTCAAGTTCTAACAGTTGCTCGTTGAAATAAGGCAATAGAATAGAATGGAGATAAGGTTGAATCTCAACAATATCAAAGATTTCGATATCACGAGTTTCTTCAATCGTACTGATGTGGTCATTTACTTCGATTAAGATATGGTAGTAACTCACATTCGTCTCCAAAGCTTCTAGTGGATATTCAATTATTTACAATAACACGAACCTGAGTCAAGACGTACTTTGATTGTATTTCATACACATATTAAAAATAGGGGATTATTTTTAGTAATCCATCATTTTAACGGGTATTAAACAACGCAATATCTGCATTTTGTAAACGAAAATGCTGCATATCTTGTGCATCTAACATTGGATACATCAAGGCTTTCGGATCATTATGATGTTTCATGCCGAGGGCGTGACCAAATTCATGTGCCAAGGTCATGCGTAGGTCATCTTCTGACTCGAACTCATAAATGTGAATTTCTCGCCCATTAAACAGTCCTTTATCAAATAGTCGGGGTTGAAAGCGTTGGTTGAACTGGTCAATGGCGAGATTATGGCCTTGATCTAAACGATTCAGCTCATCTACCTTTTGGTTGTAGGCATTCACTTGTAGATTAAAGCTGGCAATTTGTTGGTCTAAAACTTGTTGCTGTTGACGCAACTGCGCCAAACTCTGTTGTACAGCAGCTTGCTGCGAAGGAGGGACTCCGCCGTGCTGGTTATACTGACGGATCATTGCATTATAGTTTTGGCTAAGTTCCTGTAGACTCTGTTTTTGCATATCTAAAGTTACTTCGTTACGTGCCAGATTTTCTTGCATGGCTTTGAGTTCAGTATTTTTTTGACTCAGCCCTTGTTCATTATGCGTGAGTTTAGTCAGTTGATCACGGCGTTGTACCGACTCATCTTGTCTTTGATCATAAATGAGATGAATACTGAGCCGAGCATCAGGGTCATAAACAAAATAGTCTTTTCCGAGACCTTGTTTCCAAATATCGGTGGCTTGTTGACTGATCTGTTTTAGTTCTACTTCACTTAGGTTAAAACGAGGGTCAACTTCTGCAATCCGATAGCGAATACGTTGATCAAAAGGGTGGGTGATGCGATCTAACAATGGATTGAGCCGAAGTTGAGGATGTTGCAGATTTTGATAAAAAATCATCCCTAAAAAGCCAAGTAGAGCAAACAATACAATGAGACGCATATTTTATTCATAGATCGTTGTTTTTAACTACTTTAGCTTAAAAAGGATGATTGCTAAATAAAAATGCGTCAGATTAAGGGCTTTAAATTAGACCCAATGTAGTCAAGCTTTGTTTAACCAGTTGCTCACGTACGCTGGCTGGAATTCCCGTTTTCATGTGCATATTTAAAGAGAAATAGACCTTTTCACGATCGGGATATTCTACCCAGCCTGTCCACCAACCAACTTGCGGTTCTATGTCCATGCCCCAACCTGATTTTGCATAGAGTTTATAATTCGGTTTCTGTTCAATCAGTAGCATGTCTTGTACCGCCTGTTGCACTTCTGGTTTAAATGCAAGCTTTTTATTTGCCAGCTTTTCGACAAAAAGGACTTCTTGAACAGGCGTAATTTGCAGTGGGCCGACTAACCAAAAATTATCGACAACGGTGCCAATCTGTTGATTGCCATATCCAATGCGTTGCACTTCTTTTTGCATCAGCTCTAGACCAATGCGCCGTGCTAGCTCCTGATAAACTGGAACAGCAGATGCTTGCATGGCTTGCCCTAAAGTCATGTCTTTTTCCCAAGCAGGAAAGCTACGCTTTTGACCATCCCATTTAAATACCTCGTTAATGGTTGCCTTATCATGTTCTAGTCCGATTAAGGCATTCAGCATTTTAAAGGTAGAAGCGGGCACATACGGTGTCTGAGCGCGGCTTAGGTCATTGCCGTAGTTGTGTAAGCCATGTTGATCCTTAATGACAATCACCCCCGTGGTTTGGAGTTGATTGAAGGCTTGTTGGATCTGCTGTTGCGCACCTTGCTGCTGCTGGTTTTTAGCTGTTTCTACGGAGGGGTTTATTGTGGTACAAGCAGAACCGAAGGTTGTAATGAGGGCGATGAGGCCCAACTGTAAAGTTTTCATGGGTGGTTAAATTCTAAATTTTTTATCAGGCTAATGTAAAAGTGGAATACGACACAACGTGCTTTAGGTAATAAAAAACCGCGCTTTCGCGCGGTTTTTTATTAAAGAGACAAATTATTTTTTGTCGTCTTTTACTTCTGTGAACTCAGCATCTACAACGCCATCGTCCGCTTTTTGTTGTTGACCAGCGTCACCGCCGAATGCATTTGGGTCGAAACCTTCAGCACCGCCTTGACCTTGCGCAGCTTCATACGCACGTTGCGTGATCGGCATAATGATGTTTTGTAAAGCTTCAGTTTTCGCTTTGATGTCTTCTACATCATTTTCTTTAGTCGAAGTTTCAAGCTCAGCAATTGCAGTCTCAATGGCAGTTTTTTCGTCGCTTGTTACTTGCTCGCCTAGATCTTTCACTGCTTTTTGAGCAGAAGATACTAATGCATCTGCTTCGTTACGCGCTTTCGCTAGTTCTTCGAACTTACGGTCTTCTTCAGCATTCGCTTCAGCGTCTTTGATCATTGCTTCGATTTCAGCATCAGACAAACCTGAGTTTGCTTTAATCTGGATCGATTGCTCTTTACCAGTGCTCTTATCTTTAGCTGATACTTTTAAGATACCATCAGCATTGATGTCGAACGATACTTCAATTTGTGGCACACCACGTGGAGCTGGTGGAATGTCGCCCAATTGGAAGTTACCCAACAATTTGTTTTGCTGTGCCATTTTACGTTCACCTTGGAACACAGAAATGTCTACAGCAGGTTGGTTGTCCGCAGCAGTTGAGAACACTTGAGATTTCTTCGCAGGAATCGTGGTGTTTTTCTCAATAATTGCTGTTAACACGCCACCCATGGTTTCGATACCAAGTGTCAACGGCGTCACGTCAAGAAGAAGTACGTCAGTTTTGTCACCAGACAATACCGCACCTTGAATCGCAGCACCCATTGCTACCGCTTCGTCAGGGTTCACGTCTTTACGTGGCTCACGACCGAAGAACTCTTGTACTTTTTGTTGTACAAGTGGCATACGAGACTGACCACCCACCAAGATCACATCAGAAATCTCAGAAGTTGAAAGACCTGCATCTTTAAGTGCAATACGGCAAGGTTCGATTGTACGTTCAACCAAATCAGCCACTAAACCTTCAAGTTTTGCACGCGTTACATTGATCACTAAGTGTTTAGGACCAGTTGCGTCCGCCGTGATGTACGGCAAGTTAATTTCAGTTGCATTTGATGAAGAAAGCTCAATTTTTGCTTTCTCAGCGGCTTCTTTCAAACGTTGTAATGCAAGTGGATCTTGTTTCAAGTTGAAGTTTTGTTCTTTCTTGAACTCTTCAACCAAGAATTCAATTAACGCGTTATCAAAGTCTTCACCACCAAGGAAGGTATCACCATTGGTTGATAACACTTCGATTTGTTGGTCGCCATCAAGGTCTGCGATTTCAATGATAGATACGTCAAAAGTACCACCACCTAAGTCGTAAACTGCAATTTTACGGTCGCCTTCTTTTTTGTCCATACCGAACGCAAGTGCAGCAGCCGTTGGTTCGTTGATGATACGTTTAACTTCTAAACCTGCGATTTTACCCGCATCTTTGGTTGCTTGACGCTGTGCATCGTTAAAGTAAGCAGGAACGGTAATCACCGCTTCAGTTACTGTTTCACCTAAGTAATCTTCTGCAGTTTTCTTCATCTTTTTCAAGATTTCAGCAGAGATTTGTTGTGGTGCAAGTTTCTTGTCGTTTACATCAACCCAAGCATCACCATTGTCTGCTTTGATGATTTTGTAAGGTACAAGACCGATGTCCTTTTGAACCGCTTGGTCTTGATACTTACGACCGATCAAACGTTTGATCGCGAATAATGTGTTTTTAGGGTTAGTCACTGCTTGACGTTTTGCAGACTGACCCACCAAGATTTCGCCATCTTTATACGCAATAATCGATGGTGTTGTACGTGCACCTTCAGCGTTGTCGATCACTTTAACTTTGTCGCCTTCAAGTACAGCGACGCAAGAGTTTGTTGTACCTAAGTCAATACCAATGATTTTAGCCATTTGGATGATTCCTCAAAAATTTTTGCAATGTTTTTGCTTGTTATTCGATATGAGAGCCGTTCAATTTTTTTCAAGTGATAATCACGAAAAAATTTTACAAACTCTCGAATTTATAGGGCTTATGCGCCAACCATGACCATTGCTGGACGGAGCAAACGACCATTTAAGGTATAACCTTTTTGCAATACCGTTCCGATCTCGTTGGCTTTTGCATTTGGATCAATCCCGACTGCTTGATGCAAGTCCGCATTGAAACCATTTGCTGTATCAACTGCAACCACACCAAATTTTTCCAGTGCAGTCAGTAACGATTTCAACGTCAGTTCCACACCTTCAAACATTGGTGTTTTTTCTTCACCCGACGCGCTAATGGCACGTTCTAAATTGTCCACTGAGTCAAGTAACTCTTTTGCGAATTTTTCTAGAACGGTGTCTTTATGCTTATCTGATTCACGTTGAATACGCTCTACACTTTTTTGTGCTTCGTATACAGCATTTGCAGTGCGTGCTTTTTCAAGCTTTAAGCTTTCTTCAAGATTGGTAATTTGAGCTTGTAAATCCTCAACTGAAACTTCAGCTTGCTCCGTTTCAGCTTGAGTTTGCGTTGTTTGTGAATCCGCTTGCTCTTGCCCTAGATCTTGAGCGTCTTGATTGTGCTCAGTCGCCATTGATTTACTCCGTTTAAATGGGTTCTTAAACATGTACAGTCCTTCAGGCATCAGTGTTAACTGGGTTAATCTGAACTGCCATGCGTTATTGAATTCAGGATTACTACAAAAGGTCGGGGCAACAGTCAAAAATTCAAGCGGCTTCAGTGATTAATTCATGTATTTTTGGTGAAAAATTGCTGAAATCACGCTTTCTTGGCGCTTATTCTGTGTGAAGGTCCATTTCCAATCCAGCTTTAGTTTTTTTATGTTGAAAAAGTCTAATCGTTACATTGAATTATTTTAATTAAATTTATCTGTTTTACTAATTTTTCGATTGTCTACATAATGAATTTATCAGCGGTGATCATACTTTGTGGAAAGAGTAAAGTATGGTGACTGCAACCTATTTGTATAGCTTGAGGGAAACTCTCCTAATTTAGAGATTTAGGTTTTTGAATAGTACGTCTCCCAAAACTACTTTATTCAGTGTAAAGGTATAATACTGTCAGAATGATTCGAGCTTTGCGCTCAAAATTCGATTTTTAAGACTGTGGTTTCTTTATTTCTATATGCTTTTTCGAGCTTAATCCGCCTTGGGTTAAGCTTTTTTTTTGCTTCAAATTTAAAAATAACATTATTTAATCGTGTATCAGCATACAGGAGTTCTGCAATGCTGAAGAGTTGATGGGCTAAGCATAGAGTTCCTTTTGTGCTGCTAATCAAAGAGAGAAACAATGAAGAATCAGCACATTAACTTACGTTGCTGTGGAGATGTAGCGCTAAGGTGATATTTGTGCCCAATTAATAAAAAATTGCACAAGTTGTACTCGAGTCTGCAAAAACTACAACTCAGGACGTGTGTAAAAGTTTTCGGATTTGACAAAGATAGGCAGGGCAAAGTTTGGCTTTGCTATTTTTGTATGACGTAAAAGGAAATGAAAGAATGTTAAATAAGAAAACTGCATTATTGTCTCTAGCGCTTTTAGGTTCAGCTTTTGCCATTGTGGGCTGTAGCTCAAATGAAACCACTACAGCGCCTGAGGCCGCTCAAGTGACCACTGCACCAGATGCAACAGCAACCGCTGAGGGAAGTGCTGGAGTAGAGGTTCAAGCAGATCCTGCTGCTCAGGTTGAACCCATCCAATCTGCGCCCGCGACAACACAACAATAAAGCTTAAAAGAGAACTTCTCTTACACTGGCTTTGTTAAAGGCCTTCACAGGATACCGTGAAGGCTTTTTTAGAGGATAAATCACTCAAACTGTTCAGCCGTGTTATTTCATCAGTCTGATGTGCGATAACGATTTCCTCGATCTTGACGCGAGTTATCCCAACCTTTGTTTTGATCGCGGCGTTGATCATCGGGACGTTGCTTACGATCGTTATTGGATTGTTTACGTCGATCTTCAGTCCGTTGACGCTCTTGCTCACGACGTTGGCGTTCGGCATTTTGTCGTTGTTGACGTTCAGTATCATAACGCTTACGTTCTTGATTTAATCGCTCTTGCTCACGCTTTTTCTGTTGCCAGTCTTGATGACGTTGATTGGCAACCCGTTGACGCTCAGCTTCAATGCGTTGTCGTTCTTGTTCGCGGTTCTGGCGTTCCCATTCAGCATATTTTTGGCGGTTTCGGTCTGCCTCGTGACGTTCACGTTCGATGCGGTTTTGTCGTTGTTGATATTCCCAACGTTGGCGGTCTCGTTCACGTTCATAGCGGTCATGCTGGTCGTGGCGCCGATCATCATAATCATAGCGGTGGTCGTAGCGTCCGTCATAATAGCTATCCTCAGGAAAAGCCACACAACCAACAAACAAGGTGCTGATGAGCGAGAGGAATATTATTTTTTTAGTCATGACAGGTCTCCTTAATAAAACGGAGTAGCAAAACACTCCTAAATCAGCATAAAAATTGTCAATGACAAGCTCTTAAAAGAAGATTAGCGTATAGGGCGTATTGCTATGTATCTTGATGTGAAGACTTATATAAGAGAATGGTCACGTAAGTGCTGATCATGTAGAGAATATGAAGAACGATAAAAGGATATTATTGACATGGGCGTTTTGAATCAAACTTTACAACAATGGATGGAACAAGGCCAAGGCAGTACCGCTCGGGTGATTGATCACTTACCGACGCTAGCACAAGAAGGCCTAGTTAAAGCACTGGGTTATCCTTACCAGTTTGAACAATTAGACCCCTTTATTAAATGCTTAATGGCGGCCCAATATAAGCAGGGCAAATCGGGCTTTATTTTTGAAGATTACCATCGTTCGCGTAAATTGTTTGATCATCAAATTCAAATTTTGACCACGAAATCCAGTACTGTAAAACAAGTGGAAGATTTACGTCTACCTTTACAAAGTGGAACTGTATTTGCGCGGCATTATCATCCTGCACCAAACAAGAAACTTCCGATGCTGGTGTTTTATCATGGCGGTGGCTTTGTAGTCGGCAGCCTCGATAGCCATGATGAAGTCTGTCGTTTACTGGCAATCCATGCCAAAGTGCAGGTGCTCAGTATTGATTATCCTTTAGCTCCTGAAGCTAGTCCGCAACTATTGATTCAATCTTGTGAAGACGCTTTAGCTTGGGTGTATCAAAACCGACGTCAACTTAAAATTTTGAAAAACCGAATTGCGGTGGCTGGCGATAGTGCAGGTGGTAATATCTGTGCGGTGCTGGCGCAGCGAACTGCTGCAAAAGCTTATGCGCCAAGTGCACAACTATTAATTTATCCTGTGGTCGATTTCAAAAGTCGCCATCCATCATTCTTTGCATATAAAGAAGGACTGACCCTAACGGAGCAAGATGTTGATAGGGTGACATCAGTGTATGCTGAACAACATCAGGTGGCTTTAGATGACCCGCTAGTTTCTCCTACCTATGGAGTGCTAAAAGGTTTGGCTCCTGCCTATGTCATTACAGCGGGTCATGATTTATTGCATGATGAAGGTGAAATTTATGCCATCAAATTAAAGCAGCAGGGTAATAAGGTTTATTATCAGAATTATCTAGATCAACCCCATGGGTTTGTGAACTTCACCATCATTTCTCGTCGAGCAAAAAAAATCACCATAGAAATGGCAAAGGATTTTAGAAAATTTTGGGATAAGAATGCCAAATAAAAAAGCATGAATTTTCAAAAGAATGTTTCACGTGGAACATTCTTTTTTTATTTAGAGCGGATTTTGGCTTCTGGAAAAATGAGCTGAAAGCTCGGGACATAAAAACTTTGTAGAGCCTTGGCTTGTCCAAAGTCTGGAAAGAGGGTGGTATTGTTTTGCCATTCAAATATTTTCAGTTTCATTAGCTTTGCGCGAAACTGTGGAGAAAACTCATAACGTTGACCTTGCCATGCTTGCTGTATTTTGAGCATGGAGCGGGGAATGTGATGACTATTAATATAAAACGGATGTGCCTTTTTACATTGGGTGAGTGTTAAACACAGAGTTTGGTTTTGAGTACTGAGTTGGCATTGTGTTGTTTCATTCTGCGTATACCAATCAAACTGAGCAAACTCTTTCGGAATACCCCAAAGCTGTTGACCATGTTCAACTGAAATCTGTGTAGATACATAAATTTTAGGAATTGAACTTAACCGCCGTTTGCTCAGTAAAGGGTGGTCAAGTAAAAGCAGTTCGTCATAAGGGCCAACAGGGGATTGATGATAACGAACCAACATAACTTGAACCACACGACCAATTGGGGAGGGTGCGATACGAAACGCTTTATATTGTCGGATAAATTGCGGACTGATCCAATAATTCAAAATAAAGGCTTCACCTTGTAAGTGCCAAGGTGGAAATTGATTCAATTGGGATAGGGTTAAAGCTTCATTCATCGTTATTCTCGTTTTCTTAGAAGAAGTAGTGTTTTATTTATACTGAACGATTAATATACCGAAATCTAATAACATCTGAATGCTGTGAGTAACGAAATGTTAAAGAAGAGTTTAGTTGCAGTGGCGGCTACTTATATGAGTATGGCGGTCATGGCAAATAACACGATTGTTGAAATGAAAACATCAATGGGCAACATCGAAATTGAACTGTTTAATGATAAAGCACCAATCTCAGCAAAAAACTTTGAAGACTACACGAAAGCTAAGTTTTATAACGGCACGATCTTTCATCGAGTCATTCCAGGTTTCATGGTGCAAGGTGGGGGCATGACTGCTGACCTTGTGGAAAAGCCAACACGACCAGCCATTCAAAATGAATCAAGCAATGGTCTATCGAATAAACGTGGCACTTTGGCGATGGCACGAACCAACCTACCGCATTCTGCAACTAGTCAGTTCTTTATTAATGTGGTGGATAATAACTTTCTAGATAGAAGTACCAATAACGCAGGTTATGCGGTTTTTGGTCAGGTCACTAAAGGTATGGATGTGGTGGATAAGATCACTAAAGTACCGACAGGACGTGCAGGGCCACATCAAGATGTACCGAAACAACCCATTAAAATTCTCAGTGTGAATATTAAAGCAGCAACAGTGCAAAAGTAATGAAAAAAGAGAGCAGAAATATTAAATCTATATTTCTGCTTTAAAATTATGGGGTTAAATGTATGTTTGTATGTTTTTGAACCTTTTTAGTGCATAAAAATACAACACCCGATAAAACAACCAGTTAAAAGCACTTGCAAAGCTTTAGAAATGGTCTAGAATGCACCCCATACCGACGAGATAGACAGAAACGAACGAAGCACGAAGTGCTGAGTTGTTGAGTATATTGAGTCCAGCTTCTATCACTGACGAGGTAATAGAAAGATCATTAAGAGATTATGAAGAACAACTTGTGTGGATTTTTACTGATTGATCGATCGAAAATATTTCATTGATTGAATGGTAGAAATTACTCGAAGTTTATTTGAGAAATTAATGTCAGAAAATTGATGAGCCAAGATTTGTAGCCATAAGCTACTAATGATTTTAACTGAAGAGTTTGATCATGGCTCAGATTGAACGCTGGCGGCAGGCTTAACACATGCAAGTCGAGCGGGGGATGTTGCTTCGGTAACTGACCTAGCGGCGGACGGGTGAGTAATGCTTAGGAATCTGCCTATTAGTGGGGGACAACATTCCGAAAGGAATGCTAATACCGCATACGCCCTACGGGGGAAAGCAGGGGATCTTCGGACCTTGCGCTAATAGATGAGCCTAAGTCAGATTAGCTAGTTGGTGGGGTAAAGGCCTACCAAGGCGACGATCTGTAGCGGGTCTGAGAGGATGATCCGCCACACTGGGACTGAGACACGGCCCAGACTCCTACGGGAGGCAGCAGTGGGGAATATTGGACAATGGGCGGAAGCCTGATCCAGCCATGCCGCGTGTGTGAAGAAGGCCTTTTGGTTGTAAAGCACTTTAAGCGAGGAGGAGGCTACTGAGACTAATACTCTTGGATAGTGGACGTTACTCGCAGAATAAGCACCGGCTAACTCTGTGCCAGCAGCCGCGGTAATACAGAGGGTGCGAGCGTTAATCGGATTTACTGGGCGTAAAGCGTGCGTAGGCGGCTTTTTAAGTCGGATGTGAAATCCCTGAGCTTAACTTAGGAATTGCATTCGATACTGGGAAGCTAGAGTATGGGAGAGGATGGTAGAATTCCAGGTGTAGCGGTGAAATGCGTAGAGATCTGGAGGAATACCGATGGCGAAGGCAGCCATCTGGCCTAATACTGACGCTGAGGTACGAAAGCATGGGGAGCAAACAGGATTAGATACCCTGGTAGTCCATGCCGTAAACGATGTCTACTAGCCGTTGGGGCCTTTGAGGCTTTAGTGGCGCAGCTAACGCGATAAGTAGACCGCCTGGGGAGTACGGTCGCAAGACTAAAACTCAAATGAATTGACGGGGGCCCGCACAAGCGGTGGAGCATGTGGTTTAATTCGATGCAACGCGAAGAACCTTACCTGGTCTTGACATAGTAAGAACTTTCCAGAGATGGATTGGTGCCTTCGGGAACTTACATACAGGTGCTGCATGGCTGTCGTCAGCTCGTGTCGTGAGATGTTGGGTTAAGTCCCGCAACGAGCGCAACCCTTTTCCTTATTTGCCATCGGGTTAAGCCGGGAACTTTAAGGATACTGCCAGTGACAAACTGGAGGAAGGCGGGGACGACGTCAAGTCATCATGGCCCTTACGACCAGGGCTACACACGTGCTACAATGGTCGGTACAAAGGGTTGCTACCTAGCGATAGGATGCTAATCTCAAAAAGCCGATCGTAGTCCGGATTGGAGTCTGCAACTCGACTCCATGAAGTCGGAATCGCTAGTAATCGCGGATCAGAATGCCGCGGTGAATACGTTCCCGGGCCTTGTACACACCGCCCGTCACACCATGGGAATTTGTTGCACCAGAAGTAGGTAGTCTAACCGCAAGGAGGACGCTTACCACGGTGTGGCCGATGACTGGGGTGAAGTCGTAACAAGGTAGCCGTAGGGGAACCTGCGGCTGGATCACCTCCTTAACGAAAGATTGACGATTGGTAAGAATCCACAACAAGTTGTTCTTCATGACGATGTATCTGAGGGTCTGTAGCTCAGTTGGTTAGAGCACACGCTTGATAAGCGTGGGGTCACAAGTTCAAGTCTTGTCAGACCCACCAAATCTGACTAACCGGTATTATTAAATGCTGAATACAGAAAAACAGAAACATTGACTTATTGATAAGCTGGGGACTTAGCTTAGTTGGTAGAGCGCCTGCTTTGCACGCAGGAGGTCAGGAGTTCGACTCTCCTAGTCTCCACCATAGATTATAGAATTTAGTAAGTTAAAGCTTATTAACTTCTGTGATTTATCACAGTTTCCTGACCTGACGAAGGCTGGAAAAATCATTAACAGAATATATTTGAGTTGAAATAATTTGTTCATACTCGTTTTAAAGATCGACATTAACAGTGATTTATTACTGATTGATGAAGGTTGGAGAAATGAGTTACTAGCGAAATTAACTGAATCAAGCGTTTTGGTATGTGAATTGAATTGAAGCTGTACAGTGTTTAAGTACACAGAGCAACAAACTGTAAGGAAGTGATGAGGAATCATCATAGACTGTCTTAATCCTACTTGTAGGGATTAACGACTGTTTGGGGTTGTATAGTCAAGTAATTAAGTGCATGTGGTGGATGCCTTGGCAGTCAGAGGCGATGAAAGACGTAATAGCCTGCGATAAGCTCCGGGGAGGCGGCAAATATCCTGTGATCCGGAGATTTCTGAATGGGGAAACCCACCTGTCATAAGGCAGGTATCGTATGATGAATACATAGTCATACGAGGCGAACGAGGGGAAGTGAAACATCTCAGTACCCTTAGGAAAAGAAATCAATTGAGATTCCCTCAGTAGCGGCGAGCGAACGGGGAAAAGCCCATTAAGTCATATAAGTTCTAGTGGAATGCTCTGGGAAGTGCAACCATAGTGGGTGATAGTCCTGTACACGAAAGGGCTTATATGATGATGTCGAGTAGGGCGGGGCACGTGAAACCTTGTCTGAATATGGGGGGACCATCCTCCAAGGCTAAATACTCCTGACTGACCGATAGTGAACCAGTACCGTGAGGGAAAGGCGAAAAGAACCCCTGTGAGGGGAGTGAAATAGATCCTGAAACCGCATGCATACAAGCAGTGGGAGCCGACTTGTTCGGTGACTGCGTACCTTTTGTATAATGGGTCAGCGACTTACATTCAGTAGCAAGGTTAACCGTATAGGGGAGCCGTAGAGAAATCGAGTCTTAATAGGGCGTTTAGTTGCTGGGTGTAGACCCGAAACCGGGTGATCTATCCATGAGCAGGTTGAAGGTTGGGTAACACTAACTGGAGGACCGAACCCACTGTCGTTGAAAAGCCAGGGGATGACTTGTGGATAGGGGTGAAAGGCTAATCAAACTCGGTGATAGCTGGTTCTCCCCGAAAGCTATTTAGGTAGCGCCTCGGACGAATACCATTGGGGGTAGAGCACTGTTTCGGCTAGGGGGTCATCCCGACTTACCAAACCGATGCAAACTCCGAATACCAATGAGTACTATCCGGGAGACAGACTGCGGGTGCTAACGTCCGTAGTCAAGAGGAAAACAATCCAGACCGCCAGCTAAGGCCCCAAAATTATAGTTAAGTGGGAAACGATGTGGGAAGGCATAGACAGCTAGGAGGTTGGCTTAGAAGCAGCCACCCTTTAAAGAAAGCGTAATAGCTCACTAGTCGAGTCGGCCTGCGCGGAAGATGTAACGGGGCTAAAACTATATGCCGAAGCTGCGGATTTGCAATTTATTGCAAGTGGTAGGGGAGCGTTCTGTAAGCCGATGAAGGTGTATTGAGAAGTATGCTGGAGGTATCAGAAGTGCGAATGCTGACGTGAGTAACGACAATGCGAGTGAAAAACTCGCACGCTGAAAGACCAAGGGTTCCAGTCCAACGTTAATCGGGGCTGGGTGAGTCGACCCCTAAGGCGAGGCCGAGAGGCGTAGTCGATGGGAAATTGGTTAATATTCCAATACTTCTATGTAATGCGATGAGAGGACGGAGAAGGTTAAGTCAGCCTGGCGTTGGTTGTCCAGGTGGAAGGTTGTAGGCATGTATCTTAGGCAAATCCGGGGTACTCTATGCTGAGAACTGATAGCAAGCTGTACTTGTACAGTGAAGTGGCTGATACCATGCTTCCAGGAAAAGTCTCTAAGCTTCAGTTACATAGGAATCGTACCCGAAACCGACACAGGTGGTCAGGTCGAGTAGACCAAAGCGCTTGAGAGAACTCTGCTGAAGGAACTAGGCAAAATGGTACCGTAACTTCGGGAGAAGGTACGCTGCCGACGGTGATAGGATTTACTCCTTGAGCTATTGGCAGCCACAGAAACCAGGCCCCTGCAACTGTTTATTAAAAACATAGCACTCTGCAAACACGAAAGTGGACGTATAGGGTGTGATGCCTGCCCGGTGCTGGAAGGTTAATTGATGGGGTTAGCGTAAGCGAAGCTCTTGATCGAAGCCCCAGTAAACGGCGGCCGTAACTATAACGGTCCTAAGGTAGCGAAATTCCTTGTCGGGTAAGTTCCGACCTGCACGAATGGCATAATGATGGGGGCGCTGTCTCCAGCAGAGACTCAGTGAAATCGAATTCGCCGTGAAGATGCGGTGTACCCGCGGCTAGACGGAAAGACCCCGTGAACCTTTACTGCAGCTTGACATTGAACTTTGATCTTACTTGTGTAGGATAGGTGGGAGGCTTTGAAACCGAGACGCTAGTTTCGGTGGAGCCAATCTTGAAATACCACCCTGGTAATATTGAGGTTCTAACTCTGTCCCGTTATCCGGGACGAGGACCATGTCTGGTGGGTAGTTTGACTGGGGCGGTCTCCTCCTAAAGAGTAACGGAGGAGTACGAAGGTGCGCTCAGCGTGGTCGGAAATCACGCGTAGAGTATAAAGGCAAAAGCGCGCTTAACTGCGAGACCCACAAGTCGAGCAGGTACGAAAGTAGGTCTTAGTGATCCGGTGGTTCTGTATGGAAGGGCCATCGCTCAACGGATAAAAGGTACTCTGGGGATAACAGGCTGATACCGCCCAAGAGTTCATATCGACGGCGGTGTTTGGCACCTCGATGTCGGCTCATCTCATCCTGGGGCTGAAGCAGGTCCCAAGGGTATGGCTGTTCGCCATTTAAAGAGGTACGCGAGCTGGGTTTAGAACGTCGTGAGACAGTTCGGTCCCTATCTACCGTGGGCGTTGGAAATTTGAGAGGATCTGCTCCTAGTACGAGAGGACCAGAGTGGACGAACCTCTGGTGTACCGGTTGTGACGCCAGTCGCATCGCCGGGTAGCTATGTTCGGAAGGGATAACCGCTGAAAGCATCTAAGCGGGAAGCCTACCTCAAGATAAGATTTCCCTAGGACTTTATGTCCTCTAAAGAGCCGTTGAAGACTACGACGTTGATAGGTTGGATGTGGAAGCATAGTGATATGTGAAGCTGACCAATACTAATTGCTCGTGAGGCTTGACTATACAACACCCAAACAGTTGGTGTTGTGGTTCAAATCACTGCAAACAACTTGATTTAGTTATAAAGCTAAGTAGAATGTGCAAATTAAATTAACTCAGATGTTCTGTTATGAACGATGTTCAAAGCACTGCTTTGAACGAGTGCAAGATTTGGTAGAAAGCGAGGCAATCATAAGACCTAGCGAGTATCCATAAACAGTTGTGCTGGCGACAATAGCAAGAGTGAACCACCTGATCCCTTCCCGAACTCAGAAGTGAAACCTCTTAGCGCTGATGGTAGTGTGGAGTTATCCATGTGAGAGTAAGTCATCGCCAGCTCATTAATTCAAAAACCCCCTCCGCTTAATGCAGAGGGGGTTTTTTTATCATGAAATGATTCAATAAAGAAAAAGTGAAATTTTAAGAGGGAAAAATAACTACAAAAAAGAGAAAAGCCTAGAATGCGCCGATAATTTATACAAAAATAGATTTATATAAATTAAAATTATGTGAAACATCTATCATTTATCAAAGAATCCAAAGAAGTGCAAATCGATTTGCATTATTTTTATACAACTTTAGTCTAGTTTTCTCAAAAAAAGCCGTTTCAATTGTTTTATTTATAGACAAAAACTGAATTATGATTCATTTTATGTAAAAGTGAATTTGGATTCACTTTTTATAATAAAGCTCACAATTGGAGGTGAGGGAAAAATGACAGCGACAACAATGAATGTAAATGCTGTAATCGATCAGGCTAAGTTTAAGCCTTTTCATTTAACGGTTGTTTTGTGGTGCTTATTCGTCGTCTTGTTTGACGGCTATGATTTAGCAATTAACGGTGTGGCTTTACCGCTTTTAATGAAAGAGTGGGGTATGACGGCTGTTCAAGCGGGAATGCTAGCCAGTACGGCCTTAGCAGGCATGATGTTTGGTGCAATGCTATTTGGAATGTTGGCTGATAAAATTGGCCGTAAAAAAGTCATTATTATTTGTGTCACCTTGTTCAGTGGGTTCACTTTTGCGGGTGGCTTTGCATCAAACCCGACTGAATTCGGTATTTTACGCTTTATCGCGGGTCTTGGGATTGGTGGTGTATTACCGAATTTGGTCGCTTTAACTTCGGAATATGCGCCGCAGAAGTTTCGTAGTACCTTAGTGACCGCAATGTTTAGTGGCTATGCGATGGGTGGGATTATGGCAGCACTGCTAGGTGTTGCGTTTACACCAACCTTTGGCTGGAAGATCATGTTTTTCATTGCAGGTATTCCATTACTGTTTATTCCGATTTTATGGAAATTCTTACCAGAATCAGTCACTTTTTTAGTGAAAGACCAGCAAACAGAAAAGGCTCGCAGTATTATTCAACGTCTGGTACCTGAAGAGACTGTAACTTCAGATACGGTTCTAGTGCTGAACGAAGCTAAAGTCCCTGATGCATCTGTCGTTGCTTTGTTTAAAAATGGTCGTGGTATGGGTACAGTTCTATTTTGGTGCTGCTTTTTCATGTGCTTATTGATGGTTTATGCCCTAGGCAGCTGGTTACCAAAACTGATGATGGCTGCGGGTTATTCGATGGGCAGCAGTTTAATGTTCCTTCTTTCTTTGAACATTGGCGCGGTGATTGGCACTGCAGGTGGTGGTGTGCTTGCAGATCGTTTCCACTTGAAACCTGTCATTATTAGCATGTTGACTGTCGGGGCATTTGCATTGGTGGGTTTAGGTTTTAATTCTCCACAACCTGTAATTTATTTATTGGTTGCACTTGCAGGAGCCGCTTCAATCGGTTGTAGTATTTTACTATATAGCTATGTGGCGCAATATTATCCATTGGCTGTTCGTTCAACGGGGTTGGGTTGGGCATCGGGGATTGGTCGTGTGGGGGCAATCGTGGGTCCAATCGTCATTGGGGTATTGTTGGGCATGGAATTACCACATAAGTTGAATTTTATTGCTGTGGCGATTCCTGCGGTACTTGCTGCGATAGCAGTTTCTTTTATCCGTTTAAATAGTGCTGAAGAAGCAGTTAAAACTCAGGTGAAAGTTTCGAGTTCAATCAAAGCATCTTCTTAATCAAACCCTAAAAATAAAAGGCTCTCATTTTGAGGGCCTTTATTTTTGCAAAATCGGTATACCGCTGGGTGATATTTGGTTGTGTTTGAAAGAGAGTGCTATGCTAAAGGTAGCATTAAATAAGGCAGTATAATAACAATGATTAAGCAGCAGAAAGAACTCGAACCTGAGCAAACTGAACGTTTATTCAATACCTTAGAACAACGGTTTCAACAGCATACTGAACGTCATATGCAAGTTAGTTGGGCCTCTGTCCGAGAACAACTTTTGCAGTCTCCTGAAAAACTATATGCGTTACAACAAATGGAAATAAGTGGTGGTGAGCCCGATGTTGTCGCTTTACCGAATACACAAGATGTGTATTTTTTTGATTGTTCAATTGAGTCCCCAAAAGGGCGACGGAGCATGTGTTATGACCGAGAGGCACTATTGAGTCGTAAAGACCATCCGCCTGAAAATACAGTACTAGATTGGGTACAGGCTTATGACTTAAGCTTAATGACGGAAAAGCAGTATTATGCCTTACAGCAGATTTTTAATTTCGACTTGAAAACATCCAGTTGGGTTGAGACGCCAGCTGAATTACGTCAGCAAGGTGGGGCGATCTTTTGTGATCAGCGTTATGGTCGTACGTTTACCTATCATAATGGCGCTGCTTCGTACTATTCGAGTCGAGGATTTCGGACTTATATTCAGCTTTAATTGCGAAATAGAGATAAAAAGAAACCCCGACATCCTGTCGAGGTTTCTTTGTATTTCAGTGCTTAGGTACAACTCCTGTCATATCTCACGTCCTGATGCTCAAACTGATTATTGTTGTTTTAAGTTTGGGAAACGTCCTGTTTCCTAATGATTTAAATATACATGGCGGTGGCTGTTGTTCATACAGCATTTTAACTACGTTATTTGTAAGCCTAAGCTGACAAATCCAAATAGCTTATATAATTTTTGCTTACCGCTTTAAATCAGCATCTTTTAAGTAGCCTGCCAAATGCTGGATTGATCTACTGAAACTGTTGATGTTCTACGCAATGACTGGTTGTAGCAGTTTCTCTTTTAAATATAGAGCATCACTGGTACAGCGTAGTTGTAAATACGACTGCGCGATCAATACAGAACAAAATTAAAAGCCATATTCATGCATGTGATGTTCATCAGAAACATGGTCAATATTCTGTGATGGAATGAATATTTGAATAAAATGTGAAAAGTAATGTTTTATACATACAATTTATGGCTTGAGCATCCCTTAGATTATTTTTTTTAGTAGGTTGAACATCGTTGAGGGATATTAAAATTTTATGTAGCGAAATAGGTGCAATAAATCATTCCAAAAAGTTTGTTAATTTATAACTAATTTTGTACAATAAATAAGCTGATTAATTGAACGGTTGAATCAGAACACATTATAAAAATGGAATATTTGAAGTAGAAATTACAGAATATTTTTATAAAAGTGAGTATTGTTGAACCATATAAAAGGGAAGTTTAATCGACACACTTTAACCAAGGTTTTGTGAAAACTCCTCTGTTTGTCATTTAGAACCTTGCACCCAAAAGGTCGAAGCTAAATCAAACACTCAAGATTAATATTGTATGGCACTTTTTACTTGCGAGATAAGCAAATAAAAAGCAGTTAAAAAGTGTCTAGGTTTAGGTGTTTTATGTCAGGAACTCGTGAAAACTGGACATCACGATCTGGTTTTATTATTGCAGCTGTAGGTTCGGCTGTAGGTTTAGGTAATATTTGGCGTTTTCCTTATGTTGCTTATGAAAATGGCGGCGGTGCCTTTCTTATTCCTTATTTATTGGCGTTAATTACCGCTGGTTTACCTCTGTTATTTTTAGATTATGCAACGGGACATCGTAGTTCTGGGTCACCACCTAAAGCCTATCGAGCTTTGTTTAAAGGCGGTGAAACGCTGGGTTGGTGGCAAGTCTGTGTGTGTATCATCATTGGTTTGTACTATGCCAGCGTACTGACGTGGGCGGGAAGTTATGTTTACTTCTCGATTGGCCAGACTTGGGGCAGTGACCCTGAAAGTTTCTTCTTTAACACCTACTTACAAACTTCGAAAGCAACAGGTTTCGATTTACAGTTTGTAAGCCATTTATTTTGGCCAATCGTGGGAATTTGGGCACTGACCTTAATTATCCTTTTTGGTGGAGTTAAAAAAGGTGTTGAATTATCAAATAAGATTTTCATGCCTTTGCTATTCGTTTTATTCAGCATTTTAGTGGTGCAATCACTTCGTTTACCTGGTGCAGCAGAAGGCTTAAATGCATTCTTTACGCCAAACTGGTCTGCGATGATGGACTATAAAGTGTGGTTAGCGGCGTATGGCCATACCTTCTTCTCACTTTCTGTGGGTTTCGGGATTATGGTGACTTATGCATCTTACTTAAAGCCAAAGACCAACTTGACAGGCTCAGGTTTAATCGTTGGTTTTGCCAACGCTTCAACTGAAATTTTGGCGGGTATTGGTATTTTTGCTGCATTAGGCTTTATGGCGCATGCCGCAGGTAAAGAAGTCCAAGATGTGGTAAGTGGTGGTATCGGTCTGGCATTTATTGCTTTCCCGAAAATCATTTCAAGTCTAGGTGCGGGTGCTGATTTATTCGGTCTATTGTTCTTCTCATCATTATTTGTTGCTGGTATTTCTTCCATGGTGAGTATCTTGGAAGTGCCAATTGCAGCGATGCAGGATAAGTTAAAATGGAGCCGTAAAAAAGCAGTGACCATTATTGGTGGTGGTAGTGCTTTAGTTTCAGTTATTCTTTTCTCAAGTGTGAATGCGATTAAATTGGTTGATATTGTCGATCACTTTATTAATAACATTGGCATTGTGGGTGGCGCGCTTGTTTCAATCCTTTGTATTACGTGGTTTAAGCGTTCTGCATTGATTGAGTTGCGTGATCACGTAAACCGTATTTCCACAATTCAACTCGGTAAGGGGTGGGCATTTACCTTGACCGTAATTACTTCACTCGTGTTATTAACGACGCTGAGTATGACGTTATTTAATTTGGTGAAAAATGGTTACGATACCTATAGCATGAGTCTGCAAGGGCTATTTGGTTGGGGCAGTGTGATTTTCTGTGCCGTTATTGCAATCGTACTCAGCAAAGTTAAAGATCGCTAGGAGAAAAAAATGAATACTTCAGCAATCGTAATGATGGTGATTTCAATGTTGTTTGTTTGGGGAGGACTTGTGTTGTCTATTCTCCACTTGATGAAAAATCCAGAAGAGCTCGATGATGTTCTTGACGATGTGAAAGACCAGCATACGTTGTAATACCTGATATAAAATTTAACCCTGAAATAGGTATTTAACTATTTAAAATAACGCCCGATGAGCTTCATTGGGCGTTATTTTTTTCTAAGGGTAGATGAGTTGGCATCTTCAGCAGTTTCGATAAGCTTTTTTTGATGAATTGATTTGGAGTTATTGTTCACGCCCATTTGGCTCGAAATAAATAAGAATTTAAAGGGCCAAAAAGTATGCTGTACAAATTTTATCTAATAAATATGCAATCACAATAACAACTATGATACAAAATAGTATAGAATTGTGACACAGTTTGTATTTTTGCTGGCTAATTCATATGAAAATTAACAAAAAGAAATTTTCTGCTCTGTCATTTTTATTTTTTTTTTCATTAGAAGCACATGCATTTCCACAACCGGGAAGCTATATTTCTAACGTTGCATCTGGGGACTATACCGATGAGATGGGGAATGTTTTATTGGTCAATTCCAATCCTGTGGCATTGGAAGTGCAAAAAACGTACTCACTGACTTTAGTACAAAATCAAAACCAATATGGTGTGGTCGGTGGGGCTGTGAATCTGCCACATGTGTTAACCAATACAGGTAATACTGCTGATCGATATACATTGGGGCTAGTGCAAAGTAGCACGGATAATTTTGATTTAAGTAATGTGAAGGTCTATGCAGACCGCGATCAAAATGGTTTACCAGATAATACTGAAGACTTATTGGTGGGATCAATTGAGCTCAATGCGGGTCAATCTTTAGCAGTCGTGATTGTAGGCAGTATCCCGACCAATGTCTCTTTTAATCAGCTCAGTAGTTTAGATCTCAAAGCTGTAAGCCAGCAAAATACGACACTTTCTGCACAAGTCACAGATACGATTCGCGTTGTAGATGATGCTGTGATTTCTCTCGTTAAAGCGCAAAGTGCAAGTGAAGGTAATATTGGTGACCTGATCACCTATACTTTGACCTATCGGAATACAGGGACAGCAACACGTCGTGTTGTGCTGCAAGATGTATTGGATGATTCTTTAGAATATGTATCTGGGTCAGCAGTTTGGAATCAAAATAGCACAGCACTCACCGATGCAAATGATACAGAAGGATCTGCCAATACAGGAATTGCCTACCAGCTTAAACCTGATGGGAAGAGTCTAGAAGCCAGTATTACAGCTGTTGCACCGCTCACATCAGGCACATTGGCTTTTAAAGCCAAAGTGAAACAAGGTGCTGCCAATAAAATTCCAAACACGGCAGGTTTTGTACAATATGACATGGATAATACCACGGTAAAACTGAGCAGTTTCTCCAATACCGTGATCTACAGTTTGGCTGCTGTCTATGGGGTGGTTTTAAATAATAAATCCAGTTCAGCAGCGAACGTTGGTAACCCGAATAACAGTCCTGATAACTTGGTGATTCAAGCCAGTTTGAAACCAGGGCAAGAAGTTTTCTTTAATAACTATGTTTGGAACGTTGGTAATACCACAGATACTTATAATTTAAGTTATAGCTCAAACAATTTGCCTAGCTGTGTCAAAGTTAATTTTTACACGCAGGATGGAAAAACATTATTTACGGATACCAATGGTGACGGTAAAGTCGATACAGGCTCGATTTCAAATGCTGCGGTAAAACAAATTCAGGTTGGGGTATCAGCCTCTACAGGCTGTACCAGCAGTGTCAGCAATATCAATATTGATGTGGTTGCAACATCCATTGCTTCAAGTACAGCCTCTGACCCGATTCGTAACCAAATTACAGCTTTAGCCGCTGCATCTAGCAGTAGTGATTTATATAATGCTGACCAATCTGGTTTAGGTGTGGGGATTGTGGATAACGCCGGTCAACCATTACGTACAGTTAAAGTTACTTCGGGAAAAGCGGTTTTTCCTTTGGTGGCAAAGAATAATTCAACTCAAGCCAACAACTATAATTTGTATGCATCCTTTAGCGCGATCGATGTAGCCAATATTGCACTTACCGCTAAAACGGGTTTTAGCGTCAAATTTTATGAAGGTGATGCAAGCTGTCAAACGGTGGGTAAGCAAATTACCAATACGGGAACCTTAGGCGCTGGAGCAAGCAAGAGCTATTGTGCGGTGATTGAGGTTGACGCCAGTCAACAGAATTTTACAGCACCGATTTGGTTTGCGATTCAATCACCTGTTAATCAACAAGCGGACTCGATTAAGAACCAAATTGAAAGTAATGTCGCACGTTTACTCACTCTGACCAATGATCAGCAGGGACAGGTAAGTGTGGGCGGCACAATTGTCTATGCACATACTTTAAAGAATTTGGGCAATATGGCAGAAGGCGCAAATGCAGGTTCTCAGGTTAATCTAAAAGTTGTACCACTGAAAAATGATGGCTTTGTCTATACCCTTTATTATGATGCGAATAAAAATGGTCAGATTGATAGTGCAGACCAAATTATTAGCGCAACCACCAGTTTAAATCAGCTTTTGGGTAGTGCAGGTTTAGTGGCTCAGGCTGATATTCAGTTGTTACTCAAAGTTCAAGCAGCACCTTCGGCAACAGAAGGGGTGGTGAGTCAGGCAGATATCGTGGTTGAAGTGTCAGACTTTAACGGCATTCATTTAGATAACTTAAAAAATACAGATGTGACCACGGTTGCAACGGGGCATTTACAGTTAGTTAAAACACAAGCAGCGAATAGTAGCTGTACCACCACTAATTTAGCAGCTCTGAGCTATTCCACCCAATTGGTTTCGGTCAAGCCAAATCAATGTGTGGTGTATAAGCTGACCCTTAAAAATGATGGTAGTTCGGTGGTGAAGAATGTGCAATTTAATGATGTTGTTCCAGCTTATACCAGCCTAGTAGGAACGCCTGTCATTGTTCCGTCAGGTACAAATTTATCTTCTGGTGACAAAGTTTCTGCTTTGGTGAGTAGTTTAGATCCAAGCCAAGAAGCCAATTTCTACTTTGTTATTCGTGTTAACCCTTAAGAGTAGGCTCGGAAAATGTTTGCAGAAAAGAAAATCATTCGAAATATGCGTATTGCCATGCTGAGCTTATTGGGGGCAACAGCATCGACTTGGGTTTTTGCTGATGCGCTGGTCATCAGTAACATGGCGGTGGGTGAATACAAAGAAGAAGGTTCTACTGTGGTTCAAGTGGCACGTTCCAATTTGGTTCAAACCACTGTTATTCCTGTGTATAACCTCAGTTTGAAAGATAACCGAACGGAATATGTACGTCCGGGGCAGGCTGTTTACTATCATCATGTTTTAACTAATACAGGGAACGAACGCGATCTTTATAACTTGGTGAGCAGTCAAATTGCAGGGGGCAGTTTTAACCATAGTAATATTGAAATTTATTTAGATGCCGATCGAAATGGTGTCGCTGATAGTAATACTCCAATTAGCCAATATGGCTTAAATGCTGGAGAGACAGTTGCACTGATTATTAAAGCCATCATCCCTTCAACAGCAGCCGTAAATAGCACCAGTCAGATTCAACTCACAGCGACCTCTACACAACAGCCGAGCCTGACTCAAAATAATATTGATACATCTCGCATCACGGATCAGGCAGTTTTAAACTTAACCAAAAGTTTTGATAAAACAATTGTAGTAAATGGGGATATCGCAACAGTCCGTTTAACCTATTTTAATAACGGCAATACCAGTGGTGTAGTGAATATCAGCGACCTGCTAGATACCACACAGTTGACCTATGTGACGGGAAATGAAAACTGGAATGGGCAAGCACTCAATGCTGCATCAAATAATGATGACCCGACAGGAATAAACTATTATCTGGATGCGGATGGTAAAACCATTCGTGCACAAATCACCAATGTGCCTGCGAATGCACAAGGTTATATTGAGTTCCGTGTTCGCGTGGCACGTACTGCACCAGGTGAGATCCCCAACTTTGCCAATATGGACTATGACCATGATGGGTTGTCTACTACAGCAAATTTAACCACGCAGTCAAACACCGCAGTATTAAACATTAAACCGATTTATGGGGTGGTGATTAATGCGGATGTAAATAGTGTGAGTGGTGCAGACTTACTGACTAAATCTGCTGTAAGTAGTGGTGGTACAGTTAGCTTTGAAAACTATGTCTGGAACACTGGAACAGCGGCAGATCGGTTCAATTTAAGTTTTGCTAGCCATAATTTACCGACAGGGAGTGTGCTGGAGTTCTATCGTGCAGATGGTGTTACGCCATTATTTGATAGCAATAATGACGGGATTGTTGATACGGGAACGCTAGATGCTGGTGCTAAGCTTCCGATAATTGTGAAAATTACGTTCCCACCAGACTATATTGATACAGCCAATACCACATATAACATTGTGCCTAAAGCACAGTCGATAACAGACAATACCAAAACAGATACGGTACAAGATCGGACCTCATTGATACAAAATGCGGCCTCTCGCTTAGTGGACTTGATCAATAGCCCTGAAACCACAGCAAATGGGACAGGAAATGGCAATGTGTCGAATGGCAGTTCGCCGTGGAAAACCTTGGCGGGGGTGAATAACCAAACGGTGGTGTTCCCGCTTACGGTACGCCATACGGGTCAAGCGACGAGTTATAACTTTAGTGCTGATGCTGATAACAATTTTGCGACGGTTGCTTTGCCAAGCGATGTTAGTTCTGTGCGCTATTTTGCTTCATCAACCATAGACTGCTCGGTACTTGGAGCAGAAATTACTTCAACGCGGTTATTGAATAATGGGGAGTCTCAGCTTTATTGTGCGGTTGTGGAAATTCGAGCAGACGCAAAAAGCACAACTCAGCCGATTCCAATTTATTTTAAAGTGGCTTCTTCTAGTTTGCCTACCTCAGCACCAAACAATGGCTATGATGTAATTCAAAATGCCATTACGATTAACTCGAATGCGAGTCAAGGTGGTGTGAGTTTAGAACCTGATTTGCGTGGGCAAATCGCACCAGGTGGCAGTATTGTGTATACCCACACATTAAAGCCGTGGGGAACATCTGCATTGTCCGCAACGGATAATTTCAGTGTTGCCAATGATCGAATTGGCTTTACCACAACCCTTTATTATGATGCCAATAACGATGGGCAGTTAGATGCGTCCGATCCGATCATTCAAAATTTATCGGTTGTGAGTGCTGCAATTCTCAGCAGTAAAGCACAGCTTCGTATCTTTAATAAAGTGGAAAATACCGCGTATAACACTGTTGGAGTCGTGAATACTTCCATCATTAGCCTAAAAAATAGTGCTGGTACGATATTGGATACGGCAACAGATATTACAACCATAACCAGTGCACCAGTCCGTTTGAGCAAGTTACAAGCCAAAGATAATAATTGCGATGGTGTCGCGGATACGGCGTATACCTCAAATGTGTTACCGATTACACGTAATGCAGATGGTTCGGGGCAATGTGTTTTGTACCAATTGACAGTGAAGAACTTGGGGGCTTCGGCCATTGGGCGATTTAATTTTTATGATTACACGCCTGAGGCGATGGTGATGAGTAAAGCGCCAAGTTGTACAACGTGTGAAGTGGGTTCATTAACTGCACCAGCACTTGGACAGTCGGGTGCAATTAAGGGTTCAGTTGCTGCAATAAAAAGCAATGAAAGTCATAGCTTAGAGTTTGGGGTGAAATATGTGGGGAACTAAGTCAATGAAGCGCATTATTGCATTCTCAGCAAGTCTAGGTTTGGGGCTGATATTAAATTCGGTAGCAATTGCTGCTGTACCCACTTTGGAGATATCTTCTGCAAGTGGTACGGCTGGAACGGGGCCAACCACAGCGTCTCAAACAAATACATATTTATTTAATGCTGATAACCCAACGGCAAATACCTTTAGTCAAAGCTACTTTCCTAAAACAACAGTGACATACACACTTGAAAATCAGCAGTATCCAAATGGAAATAATAGCGGTCTCTTTTTTGGTGATAATACAGGTACAGCAGCTGAAAGAAGTATTTTTATTCCTATAGGTGATCAAGGTGCTCCCCGAGACAATGATTTTACCTCAAGTCGTCTAAATCCTTCTATGGGGACAGGAATTAGCATTACGAATAATTACGGCACACGTGTTGTTTTAAACTCGAGCATATTGGCAAGTAATGTTAGTCGAGTTACAAGTGGATTGGGAGTTTACTTTGGTGACGTAGTCGTAAATTTTAATAGACCAGTTAAAAATCCAGTCATTAATTTATCAGGCATGGGGGGAACTTTTGGTGGAGTTGGTATTACTGCTAATTTTAGGTTATCAAGTGCTCCATCTGGTACAACGATCAGACTACTTTCAGGAAGAAATTTAGTTATTTCTGGAAGTGATATCCGAAATAATGCAGGTAGTTATGGAGCAACAACGGGCAGTGGTGGTGCCAGTGGAAGTGTGCAAGTTGAAAATTCGAATACGATAACATCATTAAGGTTCGGGGTTTATCTTGCTTCTGATGCAAGTTCTGGGGTTGGTTGGGGGAGTTCTGGCGATGCTTTTGTTTTTAGTGCAGCTAGCGTTGACTCTATGGTTGGCGATTTGGTTGTTTCTAAAACGAATAATGTAACCCAAGTCTATTCAGGTGGGACAACCACTTATACCGTACGTGTCTCGAATAACGGCCCTGACACTTATACTGGAACATTACTTAAGGATGTGGTCGGTACAGGATTAACGGCGATAGCTGTATCTTGTAGTACAGTTGCCAATAATAAATGTACTACAGCTCCAGCTTTAAGCAGTTTGGCTTCTATTGACACAGGGAGTTTAGCCTCTGGCGAATTCTACGAAATTTTAGTTACAGCACGTGTGGATGCTACAGTGGGCAGTACTGTGTCAAATACAGCGACAGTAGAAGTGCCTACATTAGGTTCCTCTACAGGAGCTAGTTGTACGGCTTTAAATAGTGGAGGTATTACACGTTCATTTAACCAAACCACTGGTGCTTGCACAACAACAGATCAAGACACGGTATTGGCATCGGCAGATTTGGAAGTCTCGAAAACTTCTGATAAAACGATATACAATACAGGTGATGTCGTGAAATATACGATTAAGGCTTGGAATAATGGTGGTGTTGCGGTTACCGATGCAACATTAACGGATTTAGTTCCTACAAATATTTCGAGTTTAAGTTGGACATGTGCCAAATATGGGACGGCAGTATGCCCAACAACTGCAAATATGGTGACTTCAGAAAGCAGCAACAGTCTCAGCGCAACTGGGTTAAACCTTCCTGCCAATGGAAAAGATGTCAATTATTTAGAGTTCATTATAACGGGCCTAGCTTATAAAGCAGGTTCAGTTGCCAATACTGCATCTATTTCTACTAGTGTTTTTGATCGAAACTCTGCTAATAATAGTGCCACAGCAAACATGACGATTACACAGAATACGCCAATTACTACTGGAAGTTCGCAAAATCAGTGTTCAGCGAGTCAAGCGGTAAATCTTGTTTCTGATATGACTTTTAGAAAATATGATGCCGACAATACTTTGGCAGCTTTTGATAATAATTTAAAAACAGCGGGGAGTAGTCCAACAGTACTTCCGAATAGCGTCATGTATGGCACGGGAGCAAATGGTGCTTTGCAAGTGCGAGGGCGGCTGAGTTGGTCCTATGGTTACCCGCGCAGTAACACAACAGGGGCGACCATTCGTGTCTTGGTAGATGGAATAGCTTATGCTGTGCTGATTACTCCAGGTAAAAGTTCAAATACAACAGCGTCATTCAATTCCTTAAATGGTGCTCAAGTTTCACAATCAGATTATTCATTAACTTCATATCAAACAGATCCAGGAAGTATTAATTTTACGATTACACTACCTACTTCTGTAACGAGTATCAAAGTTGTACGTACCGAATTCCAGAGTTATGCGGGTTCGGGTGTAGCAGGTGATGATATTGGTATTGGTTTAAATGACGTGAATGCGTGTTTAAAGCCAACGTTCCAAATGAACAAAGTATCTGAAAATGGCACCGATAGCTTTAACTTTAACGCGTTCTCAAATTTGACAAATAACAACGCTGAAACCATTACTAGCGGTGAAGTGGTCACGACGGTTATTGGTGCTGCGCAATCTGTGCGTTTGAAAACCAGTACATCGCTTATAGAGCAAGGTGCAACAGTAGTTTACGCAATACCAAACACCGCGATTAGCTTTACTGAGTCTGCTTCAACTTTATATTCTCTTAAAAGCATTGAATGCACAGATACTAATGCTTCAATTTCAGGGAACGGCACGGGGAATTTGGGTGGTGTAAATGGTATGACTCAAACCATTCCTGCAGCCAATGTGAAATTTGCATCCAAGCTTGTATGCCGCGTAACGAATAGTAAAAAAGCCGGCTATGTATTCTCTGGACGAGTCTTTAATGATAACGGTGGTACATCTTCAGATATTTCAAAGGCATATAACGGAAGCGTAGATGTTGGTGAACTAGGTATTGCTGGCAGTGTAGTTGAACTCCAAGATTGTTCAACTCAGGCAGTCTTAGCATCGGCAACATCCAATGCTAATGGTGATTTTAGAATACAGACTTTACAGGATGTCTTCTCTGGGCGCAGTAATGTCTGTCTCGTGCAACGTAATGTGACAGGCTATGATTCAGTAAGTTCTGCAAAAGCAAGCACGGTCACAGCGACCGTTGATAGTAGCAATGATCAGTTCACTATTCCCAAAGCGAATAATGTCACGAGTTATGAGGGATTCTTATTTGGTGATGCTGAGTTGCAATTGATCTTAAGCCAAAATGGACAAAAAACTATTGTAGCTGGAGATGTGGTGGATTATCCACATGAGTTGACAGCTAAAAGTGTGATGAATGTGCTCAATTTAACGGAAAGCAAAGAGCAGCAACCTGCAAATAATCAGCCTTGGCAAAGTTTAGTTTATGTGGATAGCAACTGTAATGCACAGTTAGATCAAGGGGAGAGTTTACTGTCGAGTCGCACCATCAAAGCCAATGAAAAAGTCTGTTTAATTCAGAGAGTGGTTTCACCAACCACAGCGCAAGGTGGTGATCGGTTTATTGCGAGCTTTAAGGTCAATGGAAAAGGAACTTATAGCGCTGCTACGGCAAAAGAAAGTAATAGTGTGAATGACATTACGACTATTGGGACAGCAGGTTTAAACATCAGTAAGTTGGTTCGAAAAACATCTACATGTCCTGCACCTAGCAATAATACGACGCCATTTACTGTGTCAAACCAAGCTGCGAAAGGAGATTATTTGGAATATCAAATCACCTATACCAATAACTCAAACAAAAACTTAGTTGATGTTGTTTTAAAAGATAGTGTTCCCGTGGGTACAGTTTATGGAACGATGTCATGTACAGCTACAGGTTGTCAAACTGAGGCAAATGCAGGGCAGTTGAAATGGACAATACCTGGTGTCTTGGCACCGAAACAAAAGGGACAGGTAGGTTTCTGTGTACGCATTCCCGATTAGTTAATTTTTGATATGGCAAACCCCTTCTGGGATTTACAAGAAGGGGTTTTTTATTGCTCATTTTTATAAATGGGAGATGTAGTTTTTTTATGTATTTACTTGAAAAATATATTAAATGATAAGCGT
Source organism: Acinetobacter sp. WCHA55 (assembly GCF_002165305.2). Classification (NCBI taxonomy): domain Bacteria; kingdom Pseudomonadati; phylum Pseudomonadota; class Gammaproteobacteria; order Moraxellales; family Moraxellaceae; genus Acinetobacter; species Acinetobacter sp. WCHA55. The sequence continues at coordinate 43,499 of NZ_CP032286.1, forward strand.
GGATTGAATAATTTAAAGACAGTTATAGTCCCTATTTTTCCCAGATAGTTCTCTCAGAAAAATAACATTTAGGACTTTTAAAGAGCATTAAAATTTTTTTTAGGAATTATCATTTTTGGTAGTTTTTACAAATGTTTCATTATGTAATTTTAACTTAAGTTTAAAATATATTATATATCAGCATCTTAATTTATTTTGTGTGATTTATTGTATCTAATGAAAATCACCTAAGGTGAACTAGTTAACATTTTTTTTAAATAATGTATGGTTGTTTGTGTGATTTTTGTTTAATATTGCTTTGAGATTTGTTGCATTAATTTATAAAAAAGTGATTAGTGTCACAAAAAAATCGCATTGGTTCGCAGTGGATAAAATCATGTTAAACAAAAATTCTATGCTGAAAAAAATGACAATTAGTTTGATGTTTGTTGGGGTTGCTGCCAGTGCGATGGTGGCAACTGCAGCGACCAATAATGAGCCTGTCTCTGTTCAGCTTAAAGCGTTTAAAAAAGTTGTAGACAATAAGGGGAATGCGCAATTCAAAGCTGCAGACTCAATTAAACCGCAGGATGTGATTGAGTATCGTGCGACTTATACCAACAACACCACAGGTAATATCAAAAGCTTAAAGGCGACATTACCGATTCCAGCCGATACCCAATATTTGGGTGCAAGTTTGCCTTCTGGTGCACTGGGAAGCACGGATGGTGTCAACTTTGCAGCAATGCCATTAAAGAAAAAAGTAGATGGCAAGTTGGTCAATATTCCATTGAAAGAATACCGTGCTTTACAGTGGCAGATTGCAGAGTTACCAGCGAAAAAGTCCGTAACGGTTAGTGCTCAAGCCAAAGTAAATACTTCAAACGATTAATTTCTAAATTTTACACACATCATTCCGATGGAGTCGGGGGACTTTCATGTCTATGAATTTGAAAACAACAAAGCGAAATAACCTTTATTTGTCAATTGCGACAGTCTTAGGTGGGTTTGCTTTCTTTGCTACAGGCACCACATATGCGGCTGCGCCAGCTGCAGGTACGAATATTAGTAACATTGCAACAGCATCGTATGTGGATGGTACGTCGACTACACGTACTGTCACTTCGAATGAAGTCAAAACGACTGTTTTACAAGTGGGCAGTTTCACACTTGAACAAGACCGTAGTGCGACTGCGAATCCGAACGGTGTAGTGACCCTATCACACGTCTTGACCAATACGGGTAATGGAACAGATAAGTTCACATTAAGTTTGGCAAACATCGCTGGTGATGCATTTGATTTCTCAAATATTGCGATTTATTTAGATGCGAACAAAGACGGTGTGCCTGATAACAACACCAATTTAATGGGACAAGTTATTACTTTAAATGCGGGTGAGTCTGCAGGTTTAGTTGTTGTGGGTACAACGGCATCAACAGCTCAGGCAAATGACTTGGGTAAATTGACTTTATCAGCAGAGAGTACGTTCATCGGTTCAAGTGATATCAAAGTTAACACGGATACAGTGAAAATCGTGGGCGGCGCAGTGATTCAAGTCACGAAATCTGCCAATGTTACTGCTGTAACTCGTGGTGATACGGTGACTTATGAGTTGACCTATAAAAATACAGGTAATGCTGACGCAACAAATTTAACCATTGAAGATATCCTGCCAGCAGGTGTGACGTACGTTGCGGGGTCTGCGCGTTGGAGTGGTCAAACAGCGGCATTGACAGATGCTACTGGTGACGAAACAGCAGCGAAGTACGAATTTACCAATGGTAAAGCGCAGTTGGTATTGGCATCAGTACCACGTAACAGCACAGGAAAATTAACTTTCCAAGTAACAGTCAACGCAAGCGCACCAGCCGGTAAAATTACCAACATTGCAACATTTGACCCGGATGGTCCAGGTACAGAAAGTCCTCAACCTACTAACCCGTATGATGTCACAGTTCAGTCGACTTATATTGGTACGATCAATGATTTAGCAACAGACCCTTACTCAGATGCTGAAGTCGCGGGTTCTAAAGATGACTTAATCTCTACCACTGCTGTTCAAGGTTCACCTATCTTATTTGGTGCTTCAAGCTCAACTGAAGATATTTGGATTCATAACCTAGGTAATGTGACTGAGACATATAACATTAAAGTCGATAAATCTAAGTTACCAGCAGGTTCTATTGTTGAATTGTTAAAGTCGGATGGTAATACACCATTAACGGATACCAATGGTGACGCAAGTGTAGATAGTGGTCCATTGGCTTCTGGTGGTCATCTTGAAATTTCTGCACGTATTACTTTGCCAAATGGGTATACAGGGCCGATTACAGCTCCTGGCCTAGATACGATCTTAACCATTACACCTGTACATGGAACTCTATCAGATAAGATCACTTTACGTATTACTGACATCACTACTTCTAAAGTCGATTTGAGTAATGGTAAGGGTAATAAAGACTATATAGAGAATGATACTGCACTTACAGGTGAAGGCGCATATGTTGCGGCTAATATTGTAACGACAGTAACGACTAAACCTGGTGTTGCAGGGACATTCCCGATAGCTGTGACCAATGGTGGTTCAACTGCAGACAACTATAACTTTGGTACAGATCAACCATTACCATCAGGTTGGACCGTTGAGTACTTTGTTGCTGACGCAACTGGTGTGTGTTCTTCAACTAAAGTGACCAACACAGGTGCAATTCAGCCAAATGCAACGGCTTATTTCTGTGCAAAAGTGACGCCTTCTGCAAATGCAACGCCTGCAAATAGCCAAGATATTGTCTTCACGATTAATTCTCCTGCAACTGGCTTAACTGACAAGATGAAAGATCGTCTTGTTGTAGAAGCTGTTCGTGGACTGTCGTTCTTAGCTGATCAACAAGGTCAGGTCGCTCCAGGCGGTACGATTGTTTATAAGCATACTTTGACCAACAACGGTAACGTTGTAGAAGGTGTGACAGGGGGAAGTACACTTCCATTTGCAATCACGCATGACCCATCAAATAGTGGCTTTGTAACCTCAGTTTATGTGGACAAAAACAATAATGGTGTTGCTGACGCGAATGAGTTGGTTACTGGCACTGATCTTAATGCGTGGCTAACAGCGACGAATGGTGAAGATGGTCTTTCGCCAAATGAAAGTGTAAGTATCTTGGTGAAGGTTGAAGCTCCTAGTAATGCAACTGCAGGTCAGGCCGATCTATCTATTGTAACCATCACTCCGACAGGTGACTTGAACAGTATTGCTGCCCCAGCTGCTGTCACTGTAACTGATAAAACTACAGTGAACATTGGTCAAGTCCGTTTGGAAAAATTACAAGCGCTAGACGCTGATTGTAATGGCGCTGAAGAAGGGAACTTCGGAACATCGACGCTTCAAGCAAAACCAGGTGCTTGTATCATTTACCAAATTAAGGCGGTAAATGATGGTAACCAAGCAGTAACTAAAGTTGTGATCACGGATGCTGTGCCAAGTTATACCACTTTAGGTACAACACCAGCAGCTGCACTAGATCCTGCATCAAAAGGTACGGTATCGAATACAGCAAACAATTTGAAATCAACTGAGTTTGCTTTAGCACCTTCTGAAACGGTCACAATGAAGTTCAGCGTTAAGGTCGATGGACAATAATTAAGTCATAACATTAATAACTATTTTTGTGGATAGGCATTGTCAAAATGCCTATCCCTTAACCTTGTTTTACTTGGTATTGGGGTATTTTCGTGATTAAACGAGTTCAGCCGCTATATAATCATAAGATCAAGCTCATTTTCTCAAGCTTAGCAACCGCTATGGCTTTGGTAAATCATGCTTATGCTATGATGCCTGCTGCTGGGCAAAATATCACCAATACTGCATATGCAAGTTTTGTACAAAAGGACGGTTTGATTGGTCAGGCCGTTTCCAATACTGTTCAAGTCACGATTAATCCCTTATATGTCATTAGTTTAACTTCACCAGCTCGTCAGGAAATTAATGCGGGTGCAAAAGTTATTTGGTTAAACACTTTAACCAATCACAGTAATACACAAGCCGATATTGCAATTGATAAAAATTCGGTTCCAGAATTATCCAATATAAAAATTTATGTCGACAGTAATCAAAATGGCGAGTTTGATCGTTCAGACTTATTGGTGACAGGGCATTTGAGTTTAGAAAGTGGTCAAAAAGTTGACCTATGGGTCATCGCTGATTCATCGAGCTCTTTAAATGATAGTCAACAAGTTGATTTACCACTTCGTGCATATGTTATTCAAGATCCAGCAGCTATTGCAGATGCTGTTAATGGCTTAATTAGTTTTTTACCTCAGTTAACGGCAACCAAAGCTGTCGATAAAAGTAGTTTCGAACCAAAAGCTGGTCAGTCTTACGATTTAACTTATACCTTAAACGTAAAAAATACATCTACGCGTAATTCGGGTACTAAGCCAATTGAAGTGGATGGTCAAACCATTAATGCTGTGGTGTTATTGGACGAGTTACCAGCCAATACTACGTTTAAATCAGCAAAAGCAACTAACTCAAAAGCTTTAGTGCTATACCCATTAGGTCAAGATAAATTTACCCAGCAGATCCCGAACGATAAATCACTTATTAATACTTTAGTGGTGGCTTATCCGCAAGCGTTAGCAGCCAATGCGACTGAAACGGTCGAACTGGTTGTGACGATGAACTCGAATATTAACCATACTTCGGTTTCCAATGTGTTTAGTGTAGAGCACGGCCTAGTCTCAAATATTAAAAAGACGCTGTCGAATGAAGTGGTCACCACGGTGGGTGGGCGCTCTTCCATCACGAATAACAGCAAAGATTATTCTAATATTTTAGCGACTGGCAGTTTAACTAAGCCGTTGTATATTGCTGCAAATAGCGCCATGTGTAATGCCACGCGCAGCAGTGTAGATAAAGTTAAAATCAAAGTTCAATCGATGAAAACCGGTGATATTGAATATGTACAGGGTGTTGAAACAGGCATCAACACAGGCATATTCCGTTTTTCATTACCTACGCAGGAGTCTGCGACAGCAAAACAGAATGATCAAATTCTACAAACGATTAAGCGCGATCAAGTGGTTGTTAGCTTAACGGATTGCTTGGATGAAAATGGGAACTCCACAACCAGTATCAGTGATGTGGACACCAATGTACTCATTGATCCATATGGCGTGGTTTTTGATGCCAAAACCAATCAACCTGTTGCGGGTGCAACCGTGACGCTATTGGATGCCAATGGTAAACCTGCTGAAAATGTTGCTTATAAACTAGATGAAACCACAGGGGACAAAGTTGTTATTCCTGCAAAGCAGGTCACCAATAGTGATGGTGAGTTTATTTACCCTTATGTCGAAAACGGTACTTATAGCTTATATATCGACACCTCTACGATTGCAGGTGGAACCCGCTATAAATTTACCAGTGATAAAACCATTTATAATAATTTTGATCAGCGTGTGGTTGATGCGTCATGGTCTTATGGCGGAAACTTCACTTTAAAAACAGGTGATGCTGCACTTAATATTGATATCCCAATCGACCCAGTTGATATTGTGACGCCAATCAATGACAAATTGGTCATTAAAAAAGAAGTGGTGGGCGATAAAACAGCTGAGATTGGTGACTTTAAAGATTATATGGTGACGGTTGCCAATATGGGTGATTCAACACTGTATGACGTCAATATGAAAGATACTTTGCCACGTGGCTTTGTGTATGTGTCAGGCACTACACGGGTCAATGGTCAAAAGAGTAACGACCCTCAGGGTGGCAAAGGTCCTTATTTAACTTTAGGCTTAGGGACACTGACACCGAAACAAGAAGCGAAAGTTCAATACCGTGTGTATGTCGGGCCAAATGCTTTAAGTGGCGATGGGATTAACCGCGTTTATGCGCAGGACAATAAAAATACCACATCAAATGAAGCGCAAGCGGCAGTCAAAGTGACACCGGGAGTATTTAGTCCAGATGGTTTTGTGGTGGGTAAAGTCTTTACCGACTGTAACCGCAATGGGGTACAAGATGCAGGTGAGCTGGGCGTACCAGGCGTTCGTATTTACATGGAAGATGGGAACTTTGTGGTCACTGACCGTGAAGGGAAATATAACTTCTATGGCATTAAACCCATTACGCATGTGCTAAAAGTTGACAATACTACTTTACCAAATAATGCCGAATTGGTACTGATTAGTAACCGTCAAGCGGGTGATCCAGCCAGCCGATTTGTGGACCTAAAACGTGGTGAATTGCACCGTGCCGATTTCGCGATTGCAGATACCGCAGGCGAATGTAGTCAAGCTTTGGCCACACAAATTGATGCACGCCGTAGTAAAATAGATGCGCAACTGGATGCACTTGAACAAACCTTACGTCAGGACTTAACGGTAGATCCACTGAGCAGTTATGTGACTGATGTTCAAGGTCAGCCAGCAAGTGGTTGTATTAGTGCTTCAGGGGCTTCGGCAAACTGTAATATTGAATATAAAAAAGAACAGATTAAAGAGGTTAAAACGGTTCAAGTTGAACCCGTTAAAACACCAACGATATTAGATTTAGAACAGGAACTACAACGTTCTGAGTCGAACCAACTTGCAATTTTGAACTTAAATGAACAGCAAGTACTACCTGCTCAACAAGCAACCATTCAGGTGAAAGGTGCTTTAGGAACTGACATCCGTTTATTTGTGAATGATGAGCAAATTTCTGAAAAACGTATTGGTAAAAAAGCAGCTTATCAGGAGCATGGTGTTGCAGGTTTAGACTTTATTGGTGTGCCGTTGCTTGCAGGTAAAAATACAGTCGCAGTTCGCCAGTACGACAGCTTTGGCAATTTACGTGACCAACAGCAAGTGACAGTGATCGCACCTGATGCGATGAGTCAATTGGCTACGCAGCCTGTTGAACAAGTGGTGTATGCCAATGGCAAAGACGTTTATCAAGTTGTTGTTAAGGTGCTTGACCGTAATGGTACGGCTGTTGCAACACGTACCCCTATCACGATAGAAACATCGGTGGGAACGATTCAACTCAAAGATTTAGATCCAGATAAACCGGGTATTCAAGTTTTTGCTGAAGGTGGCTCACTGGTTATCCCAGTTCTTGCACCATTAGAAGCGGGTTCAGGTGTGCTACGTATTCGTAGTGGTATTTATGAGCAGACTGTTCCAGTTCACTTTTTAGCAGAATTACGACCAATGTTGGTTGCGGGGATTATCGAAGGTTCATTTGCATTGAACAAATTTGACCCAAAAAATTTATCGCAAAGCTCAACACAAGATGGCTTCGAAGAAGAACTGAATGATTTGTCCAGTTCAGGCGATGGTGAAACTGCGATTCGTGGTCGTGCAGCCTTGTTCCTGAAAGGCAAGGTACGTGGGGATTATTTACTGACTTTGGCTTATGACTCAAGTAAAGAAAATAATCAGCGTCTATTCCGTGATATTCGCCCAGATGAATATTACCCCGTGTATGGTGATGCATCGGCAAAAGGGTTTGATGCGCAGTCCACCAGTAAACTGTATGTACGCGTGGATAAGGGCCGTTCTTATGCCATGTATGGGGACTATGTTACACGTACTGAAAATGACGAAGGGCTTTCATTGGGGCAATACAGCCGTTCATTGACAGGTCTAAAGTCAACTGTTGAAGGGGATCGTTACCAAGTTTCGGGCTTCGCAGCACGAACCAATGCAACGCAAATCGTGAATGAATTACGTGCAATGGGGGTTTCTGGCCCATATTCTTTAGGTATCGATACTGACGATATTTTAGAAAATAGTGAAAAGGTGGAAGTGATTGTTCGTGATCGTAACAATCCAGGTTTGATTATTGCGCAGCGTACTTTAAATCGCTTCAGCGACTACCAAGTAGATACCTATACCAACAGTATTTACCTGACCTCACCATTGAGCAGTATTGATGAAAACCTGAATCCTGTTTATCTACGGATTACGGTAGAGTCGGATCAAGGGGGACAGGAATATACCGTTGCTGGTGTGAATGGCCGTTATAAGCTCAATGATAAAGTGACAGTGGGTGGTTCTTATGTGCAAAATGATGATCCAATGGATCAAGAGAAAATTGCCAGTGCTAATACCGTCATTCATTGGAACGATAAGACCAAACTGATTGCAGAATATGCATATTCTGACCACGATGCCCTGAACCTTGACCAATTGACTGATGTGAATGCATCAAATAGTACAGACACCTCGGGTGATGGCACAGCAGCACGTGTTGAATTGGAATACAAAAATGACAAGGTCGATTTACGTGCTTACCATCAACAAGCAGATGAAGGTTTCCGTAATGCAGCGTCTTCAATCAGTTCAGGGCGCAAAGAAAGTGCAGTCAAACTGAATGCACGTTTAGATCAGTTTGGTATTTTACGTGTTGAAGCGGTCAGAACTGAAGATAGCGTGAATGAAGGTGTTCGCCATGGCGTGAGCGCTTCGATTGAGAAAGCGATTAACCGTATTGTAAGTTTAGAGCTGGGTGCACGTTATTATAATGAGTCAGCCAATGCAGCCAGTGCTTCCACCCAGAATGTTGAAACGCCATATGATGGCACCACTGTGCGCGCTAAATTAAAAACTGCACTTCCTTTTGATGGTTCAAGTGCTTTCCTTGAATATGAACAAGACATCGCGGATAGTGACCGCCGTGTATTTGCTGTAGGTGGTGATGCACAAGTTTATAAAAATATTCATGCCTATGCGCGCCATGAGTTCATTTCAAGTATAGGCGGATTATATGAGCTGAACGACACGCAAAAACGTAATACGACCGTTTTTGGTTTAGACAGTGAATATATGCGTGATGGTTCAGTGTTTAGTGAATACCGTGTACGTGATGGTATGAGTGCTCGTGAAGCTGAAGCCGCGATGGGTGTGCGTAACCGTTGGCAACTTAAAGAGGGTCTATTCTTTAATACCAGTTTTGAAAAAGTAAAAGTCTTTGAAGGTGAAAATAAAGATTCACTAGAGTCCACTGCTGCGACTTTGGGCTTTGAACACCTTTCCAATCCACGTTGGAAAAATGTGGCACGTATAGAAGGGCGCTGGTCTAATCAAAGTGATAGCTATTTAAATACTTTAGGTACAGCGTACAAGTATTCAGACGAAGTGACTTTATTGGCTAAAAATGTCTTGAATATTACGGACAATAAGTCTGCAGATTCTGGTGATCGCGTGATTGACCGTGTTCAGCTCGGTGCAGCATATCGTGATTTGGCAACCAATCGTTTTGACTCCTTGAGCAAAATTGAATATCGCTACGAGAAAAATGAAACAAGTCTGAATGATCCATATGAGCGCAATGTTTACATCATGTCTCATCATATGAATTATCATCCAACACGTTCGGTACATGTATCAGGGCAATATGCGGTTAAATATTTGGATGAAACCTATGATTTATTGCAAACCAGTGGTATGACTCAAATGCTCAACAGCCGTTTTATGTACGACATTAATGAGCGTTGGGATGCAGGGGTGAATGCTGGCGTGATGTGGAACAGTGTTTCGGATGGAACCAAGTTGATGGCAGGGGTTGAAGTGGGTTATCTACTAGCCTCAAACCTTTGGGTTTCAGGTGGATATAACTTTGTAGGTTATCAAGATAAAGATCTGATCGATAGTGATACAACGATGGATGGTGCATATTTCCGTTTCCGCTTCAAATTTGACGAAAACTTATTTAACAAAAATAAGCCTTCAGTCAATAAAGCCTTGGAGCCTAAATAATGTTGAAACACCATACTAAACATGTGTTGTCGCTTCTGGCTTTAGGTACTGTAGTGGCGCATGCTACAGAGGGTCCTGTTAGTTCAAGTTATCGAGTTTCGCAGCAACAGGTGCATGAGCAATTACACACTGCATTTGAGCGAGCGACGGACGTACGGGACAAGTACCAATTAGAAAAAGCACGAACATGGCTGAGTTATGCTGACCATGAATATAGTGAAAAAGCGAAGCGTCAAAATATTGATCTGATCTATCAGCAGGTCTTAGACATTGTATATGCGGATCAGCGTGCAACGTTAAGTGTAGAAACACCAATACTACCGTTTTCCCAACTGATGCGCCGTGACTTATGGACGCGTGTCGCAACCATAAAAACACAGACTGGATTTCAGTGTGCTTATAAAGAACTTGCACAAGCTGAAGTGAATTTGGTTTGGGCGGCTGCTGAATACCGTGAATTAGGTTGGCATCATTCGCGTGAGATTTTTGCTTCAGCAGAACGGTTGATGGATCAAGCCACTTATTTATCTGAAAACTGTGGCACACTTTAACTTAACGCAGTTCGCTTTTTAGAAAAATTGCAGTAACTGCAATCAGTACACACATGAAAAAAGGAGCCTTTCAGCTCCTTTAATTTTTAAATCTTTTCAATACGACAATAATAAAAACCATCGCCACGCCCTACCTGTGGGAGTAGTTGGCGACCATGAACCTGCTCAATCCCCCAATCGGCATCAATTTTAATTTCTTTGGCATCAGAATGCTGGGCAAAGAAGTCGACCATTTGCTGTTCATTTTCTGCTTTTAAAATCGAGCAGGTGATGTATAACAATGTGCCGCCCACTTTGAGCTGTTGCCACATATTTTCAAGAATTTGCTTTTGCAGCTGTACCGTTTTGGCAATATCACTCGACTGACGCAGTAAACGAATATCGGGATGGCGACGAATCACTCCAATGGCAGAACAGGGTGCATCGAGGACAATACAATCTGCCAGTTCAGGCGACGTCCATTTCACTGCATCGGCAGTGATAATTTCCACAGGCTCTTCGCTTAAAGCCAAACGCTCTAAGTTTTCAGACACACGTTTTAAACGTTTTTCATCTTGGTCGAGCGCAATCAGTTTTTTCGGCTGATACTTCTCTAAAATATGCGCTGTCTTGCCGCCAGGTGCTGCACAGGCATCAATGACGAATTTGCCGTTTAAGTCAGGTAACAAGGTTGCACAGAGTTGAGCATGTTCATCTTGTACTGAAAAACCACCTACTTCAAAACCCGGTAGGCTTGGGATATGTAGACTTTCATCCAGCACAATACCCACATTCGAAAGTTCACACGCGTGTGCTTCAATGCCTTCATCTTCTAAAATTTCAAGATATTCATCACGGCTAACTTGTAAGGTGTTAACGCGCAAGGTTAAGGGCGCAACTTGTTTCAGCTCATAGCTGATTTCAGCTAGTTGTTCACCCCAGTCCTTTTTCAAACGCTTCGCTAACCAACTTGGCAGATTCGAGGCTTGTTCGAGCACTTCATAGAACTGTTCAGTTTCACGTGTTGCACGGCGCAAAATAGCATTCACTACACCACTTAAGCTTTCCATACCCAATTGTTTGGCTGCTTCTACAGTTTCAGAAATTGCAGCATGCGCTGCAACACGGGTACACAGCAATTGGTATAAACCCACATATAAACAGGTTTCAACGACTTGATTTTCCAATGGCTTAGTCAACAACGGTAAAGTCACTTGTTTAAGCGCATGCCATTGGCGTAAACAGCCAAGAACTAATTCATGGTACAAGGCACGATCTTTGTCAGACACAATCGCCATGTGTTGCTGAAGCACCGACGCCAATGATTGACCATTTTGGACAGCCAACAATGTTTTAACAACCTGAGCACGTAAGTTTAGCGTCTTACCTGAGGCGTGGAGAGATTGTTTCATTATAAAATTTGTCCAATATTCAGTTTTTGGGTTTGTAAAATTTGTACGGCATTTAAGGGTTTACCGCCTGGCCATTGCAGAGAGCTTAAACACACCGCGTGTTCATCGCCACAAGCGACATGAACACCGTTTTTATCAATGGCTAAAATGGTGCCTACAGCTTGAGCTTGGGCATTTTCTTGAGACAACATCGAACCCCAAACGCGTAGATTATTGCTTTCATCCAGTGCGATAAATGCGACAGGCCATGGGTTAAATGCGCGAATATTGCGGTCGATTTGCACCGCTGTTGAAGTCCAATCAATTTGTGCTTCAGCTTTAGAGAGTTTGTGTGCATACACTGTCAGAGCTTCATCTTGCACTTCACGGTTATCTAAATAGTGCTGCAATGTGCTTTCAGAGGCTAAAACCTTGACCGTCGCTTCGGCCCCTTGTTGTGCCAATTTGTCATGCAAGCTTGCAGAGGTATCCGTGGCTTCAATTGGGCAGTAGGTTTTATACATCATATCGCCCGTATCCAAGCCTGCGGCCATTTTCATAATGGTGACCCCAGTTTCGGTATCTCCAGTAGAAATTGCACGTTGAATAGGTGCTGCACCCCGCCAGCGTGGTAACAGCGAACCGTGAATGTTTAAACAGCCATATTTAGGCGTATCCAGAACCACTTGCGGCAAAATCAGGCCATAAGCCGCCACTACCATGACATCTGCATTTAAGGCTTTCAATTCAGCCTGAGCCGCTAAACCTTCTTCAGTTGAGGACTTAAAATGCAGCGGTTGATACACAGGAATATTATGCGCTAAAGCCAACTGCTTCACGGCTGAAGCGGTAAGTTTCTGCCCACGACCTGCTTTACGGTCAGGTTGTGTATAGACGGCTACAATTTCATGTTCTGTTTTTAGGAGAGCGTCTAAGGCCACAGCCGCAAATTCGGGTGTGCCTGCAAAGATGATTTTCAAGAAATACTCGGAAAAAAGGAGAAGATTAAAACAATTATAGCAAAACTCGAGCAACTACAGATTTATCCTGCATAAAAAGCCGATAGAGCAGTTCTAACTGGATCATGTACGAGAGTTTTATTCAAAAAATAGTGAAAGGATCCTTAATGGCATATCGCTCAAAATTTGTATTTCATATAAATAAAACTCATGCAAAATTTAAAAATTATTCATAGAAGTTTTGTATTGCAAGGCGATTGAACGGGTTATAGTAGTTTCCATATGCAATTGAATGTCAGCTCATCGGTTAAAATGTAGCGCGCAAACATACTGCCGTCCGTATTTTAGGTCGAGATGCCTCAAAACGAGATTTACGCAGAATGTGAATATACTATGTTTAAATTTTTGACAGTTTGACACTCTCAGAACTCAGATTTTAGCCAGAGTGAATGTGGACATTCATCTCAAGCACAACTATGTTGGAAAAGTACAATGCCTGACTATCGTTCAAAAACATCAACACACGGAAGAAACATGGCGGGTGCGCGTGGCTTATGGCGCGCAACGGGGATGAAAGACGAAGACTTTGGTAAGCCGATTATTGCGGTAGTCAACTCATTCACTCAATTTGTACCGGGTCACGTTCATTTAAAAGACTTAGGTCAACTGGTGGCACGTCAAATTGAAGCTGTAGGTGGTGTGGCGAAAGAATTCAACACCATTGCCGTTGATGATGGGATTGCAATGGGACATGACGGCATGCTGTATTCATTGCCATCACGTGATTTGATTGCCGATTCAGTAGAATACATGGTCAATGCACACTGTGCCGATGCTATGGTCTGTATTTCAAACTGTGACAAAATTACACCAGGCATGTTGATGGCGTCTATGCGTCTGAATATTCCAGTGGTGTTTGTCTCTGGCGGTCCAATGGAAGCGGGTAAAGTGAAAATCCGTGGCAATGAACACGCGATTGACTTGGTCGATGCCATGATTGTGGCAGCAGATGACAGCTTCACCGATGAAGAAGTGGCTGAATACGAACGTTCTGCATGTCCAACTTGCGGTTCATGCTCAGGCATGTTCACCGCGAACTCAATGAACTGTTTAACCGAAGCTTTGGGTCTTTCACTTCCAGGTAATGGCTCAACTTTAGCGACACATGCAAATCGTAAAAAATTATTTGAAAAAGCAGGTCAATTGATCGTTGAGATCACTAAACGCCATTACGAACAAAACGATTACAGCTTATTACCACGTTCAATTGCCACCAAAGCCGCTTTTGAAAATGCCATGACCCTTGATATTTCAATGGGCGGTTCAACCAATACAGTTCTTCACTTGTTGGCGGCAGCGCATGAAGCAGACGTTGACTTTACCATGACTGATATTGATCGTTTATCACGTCAAGTACCTGTACTGTGTAAAGTTGCCCCTGCAAAACAAGATGTGCACATGGAAGATGTTCACCGTGCAGGCGGTATTATGTCAATCTTGGGTGAGTTGGACCGTGCTGGCTTGTTAGATACTTCTGTACCGACTGTACATGAAAAAACCTTAAAAGATGCGTTGGATAAATGGGACATCATCCGCACTGAAGACGAAGAGGTGTATCAGTTCTTCCGTTCAGCACCAGGTGGCGTACCAACACAAACCGCATTTTCACAAGACCGTTACTACTCGCGTTTGGATGGCGACCGTAACAACGGTGTGATTCGTAATGCTGAACATGCGTTCTCTCAAGATGGTGGTTTAGCTGTACTTTACGGCAACATCGCGTTGGATGGTTGTATTGTCAAAACAGCAGGCGTAGATGATTCAATCTTGAAATTCAACGGTACAGCGCGCGTATTTGAAAGCCAAGATGCTGCGGTAGAAGCGATTCTGGGTGGCAAAATCACCGCTGGTGATGTAGTGGTGATTCGTTATGAAGGTCCACGTGGTGGTCCAGGCATGCAAGAAATGTTGTATCCAACCAGCTATTTAAAATCGAAAGGTTTGGGTAAAGATTGTGCTTTACTCACTGATGGTCGTTTCTCTGGTGGGTCATCGGGTCTATCTATTGGTCACGTTTCGCCAGAAGCAGCTGAAGGTGGTGCGATTGGTTTGGTTGAAGATGGTGACCGTATCGAGATTGATATTCCAAACCGTAGCATTCACTTGGCCGTAGATGATGCAACCATGGCAGCGCGCCGTGAAGCACAAGAAGCCAAAGGCTGGCAGCCAGCTGAACCGCGTCCACGTAAAGTGTCTAAAGCATTAAAGGCGTATGCAATGCATACCACCAGTGCATCGAAAGGTGCAGTACGTGAAATTTAATCGCTAGTCTTTGAATGATTAAAAAGAGCACTCCATTTGGGGTGCTTTTTTATGGATGGATGAAAATAGCGCAGCCACATTTTACAGTACGATTTGCACTTTTATTGCATAGACGAGGTTTTACTTTTGACCGCATAAAGGTAACAAAACGCCTTTGTTTCCCTGATATGGCATCCTTGCCATACATTGAAACAGCGACATCCATATCGCTTCATCAGGTGACCTGATTTGGGTAAACAACAATAAATGGTTTCATGTAATACCCAGCGAGTCGCTTTCATGTGTAGCCTGCTTTCTATACAATAAAAACAGAAAAAATTGCCAAGACTGTAGAGCAATACGCAGCCATCGCTAAGGACAAATACAATGAGTAAAGACAATATCCGCGAACATTCAGCCCCTGTTTATGAGGGCATTGAAAATGCGCCTGCACGTTCCATGATGCGTGCAACAGGCTTTAAAGATTCCGACTTTACCCGTCCCTTTGTCGGTATTGCGTCTACGTGGGCCAATGTCACGCCGTGTAATATGCATATTAATGAACTGGCGCGTGAGGCTGAGAAAGGGGTCAATCAAGCTGGCGGCAAAGGCATTATTTTTAATACCATCACCATTTCAGATGGTATTTCTAACGGTACCGAAGGCATGAAGTATTCATTGCTGAGCCGTGAAATTATTGCTGATTCGATAGAAGCTGTGGTGGGGTGTCAAGCCTATGATGGGGTGATTGCCATTGGTGGTTGTGACAAAAATATGCCAGGTTGTATCATGGGCTTAGCCCGTTTAAACCGTCCAGGTTTGTTTGTCTATGGCGGGACAATCAAGCCGGGCGCAGGGCATACTGACATGATTTCAGTCTTTGAAGCTGTGGGTCAGCATGCCAAAGGTGAAATCAGTGCCATTCAAGTCAAACAGATTGAAGAAGTGGCACTGCCGGGGCCAGGTTCATGTGGTGGCATGTACACTGCAAATTCGATGGCTTCTGCGATTGAAGCTTTGGGCATGAGTTTGCCGGGCTCCTCTGCACAAGAAGCGGTTTCTGATGACAAGCGGATTGACTGTCAAAAGGCAGGCGAAGCAGTGATGAATTTGCTACGCTTGGACTTGAAGCCACGCGACATTATGACTAAGGCTGCATTTGAAAACTCGATTAAAGTGCTAATAGCCTTGGGTGGTTCGACCAATGGTGTGCTGCACTTACTGGCAATGGCACATACTGCTGGGGTTGAACTGAGTTTGGATGATTTTGTTCGTATCGGGCAAGATATTCCCGTAGTGGCAGATGTACGCCCATCTGGTAAATATTTGATGTCTGAGCTGATTGCGATTGGGGGAATTCAACCGTTGATGAAACGCATGCTGGATGCTGGCATGCTCGATGGTTCATGTTTAACGGTAACGGGCAAGACCTTGGCAGAAAATTTGGCGGAGGTGGAAGATTACCCTGAAGGCCAGCAGATTATTTTACCATTCGACGCGCCTATTAAAAAAGACTCTCACTTGGTGGTGCTTAAAGGTAACCTATCTCCAACAGGTGCTGTGGCTAAAATCACGGGTAAAGAAGGCCTGTACTTTGAAGGGCCCGCGCGTGTCTTTGAAGGTGAAATCGGTGCGATGCGCGGCATTTTAGACGGCGAAGTTCAAGCGGGTGAAGTGGTGGTGATTCGTGGAGAAGGGCCTAAAGGCGGACCGGGCATGCCAGAAATGCTGAAACCGACCTCAGCGATTATTGGTAAAGGTCTCGGTAAATCTGTGGCCCTGATCACGGATGGTCGTTTCTCTGGCGGCAGTCATGGTTTTGTCATTGGACATGTCACCCCAGAAGCCTATGAAGGTGGGCCAATTGGTTTAGTGCAAAATGGCGATAAAATCTCAATCAATGCAGAAACCCGCGAAATGACGTGGCATGTTTCGGCAGAAGAGATCGCCGCACGTCAAGTGGCTTGGGTGAAACCGCAGCCGAATTATCGTTATGGGGCCTTGGCCAAGTTTGCAAAACTGACCACTGGCGCAGAAAAAGGCGCGGTAACTGATCTAAATTTAGATGTCTAATTGATCATTTTGCTGTGAATTGATATAAACCCTTGTAGTACTTTCAAGGGTTTAATGTAGAGGCTTTGCTCATGTCACTGTTGCGTCGATGGTTCGATCCGATTCGATCGCGTTGGTTTTACCAAAAACCGATTCGTCAAACGGTCGTATCTACAGAACAAGGCTTGAGTATTCATTTACGCCTCGACGATGTATATAGCTATTTAGCGGTTCAGCAGTTACCACAAATTGAAGAAATTTTAGCGGACGAACTGAAACCATTGAAGGTGGTGATTTCCAGTCGGGCTGCTGAACCTCCGAACCAAATGTCGGCTTTGGAGTGGCAAACTTATTGTTTAAATGATGCCAAAATTCTGTCGCGTCAGCACCGTTTTAGCTTTCATGAAACGCCAGAACAACCTAGTTCAGAGGCGCTGAGCCAAGCGGAAACTATCTTGCGACATACCCCGCTGCGAGGACAGGATTTTTTGTATTTGTTGGAAGATGTGTTTCACATGCTGTGGCAAAAACAAGAGGGTAAGCTGCGCACCTTATATGCGATGGCCAGCCGTCACCATCAAGAGCAACATTTTCCAGAACGTATTTTTAATGATGATGCGGTACTGGCCAGTTACTTCCAGCTCGGTGACCGTCAGTATCATGCCGTCGATGATCTGCTGCGTTTAACGCGCCGTTTAAAACAACAAAAATTATTTACCGATAACCCCATTTTCTTGATCAATCATATTGATTGGCGTGAGCATTTGATTAGTGATGCTGAAGAGTTAAATGAAATTCAGGCGCTCGATCCAGAGTTAGATTTATATGTTGCGCTGGAAGATCCAATTTCATGGTTGTTATTGGCTTATATTAAAGAAGAACTGGCCGACTATTATAATATTCAGCTCAATGTCTACCCGCTCAGCTATCATGGTCGAGACGGATTTGATTGGAGTTTGGCAACGCGTTTATCCAAACGTGCAGAAATCAAATTCACACCGTTTTGCCGCCCGACGCAAGCGGGCACTTTGGCGATGGCGCAGTTATTTTATAGCGTGCCTGAAGAGCAGCGCATTGATGCTATGTATCGGATATTGAAAGCCGTTTGGACCCAAGGCAAAGATGTATCCTTTAAGTCGCATTTTGATCAACTGATGCAAGAATTGGAAATCACAGCATTGATCACCGAAGATGTAGAAGCCAAGCTTCAAGAAAATGACATGCTCTGTGAAATGAAGTCCCAGCCTGATTTTCCCGTGATTGAACTGCGCGTGGATGGGCAATGTTATGTCTTTAATAGTTTGTATCGTGTCTGGATGATTGAAAGTATTTTCAGTAATGTGCTCGAAGACCAGTATAAAACCGATCCTGTGGATGAAAGCGAAGGCTGAGTCATTAAAGTGCTTATTAATAATGTTAATGATGTTTAACAATTAAATTCATTGTTAAATTTTATTAATAAATAGGCTTACAAATGAAAATGATTATAATTGGCATTCTTTCTGTCTGTTGATCGATGTTATGCGTTTTCATATTTCTTCTTTGAGCTTATCCATTTTGGCCGTGATGACTACAGCAGCGTTTGCTCAGGGCGAGACACAGGAAACAGCATCATCCCAAGTTTTACCGACTTTGCAATTTGAAGCCCAAGACGCAGATGAAAAAGCGGCATATGCAGCCAAAACGGCCTCAGCCGTGCTACGTTCTGATGCACCGCTGTTTGAAACAGCACAATCAATCAGCGTGATTAGTGAAAAACAACTCGAACAGAAACAAGCAAAAACACTGTCTGAAGCTTTGCAGGGCGTAGCGGGAGTCACTGCAGGACAGTATGGTCGCCGTGGTTGGGATGACTTTATTATTCGTGGGCAGGTTTCCAGTGCACAGACCTATGTCGATGGCTTGCGTATTCAAACTTCTGATAATGCCCTACGTTCAGAAGACATCAGTAGTTTACAGTCAATTGAGGTGGTGAAAGGGCCGACATCGACTGGTTTTGGCTTTGCCTTACCGGGCGGCTTAGTTAACTTAACCACCAAACGTCCTGAATCTGAAACTTTTTCTCGGGGTAGTGTGAGCTATGGCAGTAATGCTTTTGTAGATGGCACATTTGATATCAACTATGCACCAAATGACAGCGAAAAAGGGGCGTTTCGTGTGGTGGGTCATGCCTCTGATCAGGACGATCCAACAGATTATGTTTATTATAAAAATTATTATATTGCGCCCTCTTATAATTTTGATTTAGGCGAAAAAGACGAACTGTCTGTGATTGCCAGCTATCAGCATCGGGATTTTATTCGCCAGCAAGGGGTTCCCTATAGCAATGGCGCTTATAAAAATTATTCACCGAGTTTGTTTTTTGGCGCGCCGAATTTAAGCAATACGGTTGATGTTTTGCGCTTAGGTTCGAACTATGCACATTATTTTGATAATGGCTGGACCTTTAAGCAAAATTTTGCAGTCACTACAACCGATGCAGATAATAATCCTGTATTGGCGGGGAGTAATAATACATTACCGACCATCAAACGGACGGTGGAAAGACAGATTAAAGACGATGTGAATTTTGCACTAGATCATAATCTGTCGCGTCATTTCGATTGGGGCAAAACACAATATGATTTGATGATCGGTTTGGACATGATGCATGAGCGTAGTGATTATGAACGCCGTCGCAATAGTTTGTCATCTTTTAATGCCAATAATCCTGTTTACACTGCGATTCCAAAAGCAACAACAACAATTGCTCATCAAATTACCGATACCCAATATATGGGTGTATATCTACGTAATAATTTTAAAATTGATGATCATTGGATCGTGGGCTTATCAGGTCGTCATGACTGGACTCAAGTAGAGGTCGATGATCTTTTCAATGATACGAAATCAAAAAATTCAGATAATGCCTTTACGGGTAATGCATCTTTGATGTATCAGATTAATGATATGTTTGCCCCTTACGTGAGTTATGCAACCTCTTTCTTTCCTGTGAGTGATGCTGGTGCAGATGGTACGCTGCTGGACCCAGAAGAAGGGGAACAATATGAAGTTGGTGTGAAGTTCCAAGGGCTGAATCAAAGACTGCAAGGTTATGTAGCTTATTATGATTTAACCCGTCAAAACGTAACCGAGACGGATACAACAGGTGATTATTCTGTACAAATTGGCGAGCAAAAGACCAAGGGTTATGAAACAGAGTTATCCGCAGCTTTGACGGATCAATGGAACCTGACCGCAACCTATAGTTATATTCCTACAGCCAAAATTACTGAAAGTGAAACCAGCAGTGATATTGGCAAGCGAATTAACCATGTGCCTAAAAATGCGGCCTCTTTATCAACTCAATATTTCTTTGGTGGTGATCAACTGGGCTGGAATATTGGTGCCAGTGCGAATTATCAAGGCGAGCGTACAGCGCAACGCGGGACTTCTTATGTGCCACTATCGAGTTATACACTCTACGATGTCAGTGCAGGTTATGAAGCGAAAAATTGGGGCGCAAAATTCAGCGTAAAAAACCTGTTTGATAAAGAGTATTTAGTCGGAACCACGCCAAATGCGCAATTGGTGAATTGGGGCGATCCACGTACTTTCCGCTTCAGCCTAAATTTCAAATACTAAGTGGAATCACACAGCCCTATATTTGGATTCAATAACAGTTAAGTCCAGAGCATGCTTTCCAGTAAGCCTCAATCTTTAATTGAGGCTTACTTCTAAAAACAGTGATATGAGCCCAGATTTAAATTTTATAGCATGGCGCTAAGTGTTTAGAGAGAAGTGTCATGCTTGCTTTTGTTATTTTTGTTTTTGCTGTCGCAGGTATGATTAAGGGCACCATTGGCCTAGGCTTGCCCGCCGTGTCGATGGGACTTTTATCTTTGGTGATTAGTCCGTTTCAAGCGGCAACTTTGCTGATTATCCCTTCCATGGTCACGAACTTTTGGCAATTGTTTGCAGAAGGGCGTGTACTGCGACTGGTACAACGCTTTTGGCCGTTGCTTGTGGGCATGATCCTTGGTTCAGTTTGGAGTATTTTTCCTACACTTGGACATGGCGAATTTCAAAGTGAAGCGCTGTTGGGCGGGATGCTGGCCATTTATGGTCTATATGGTTTGTTTGCCAAAAACATGCCCAACTTAGCCCCGTATGAAAAATATTTATCACCGATCATGGGCTATTTGGGCGGTGCTTTGACGGTGGCTACAGGAGTGGTGGTGATTCCCGTGGTGCCGTATTTGCAGTCTTTGCATTTAAAGCGGGATGATTTGGTACAATCGCTTGGCCTTGCATTTACCGTTTCAACTTTGTGTCTGGCCATGTATTTACATCTAAATCCTGTTGAAGACACCCCAATTGACTATCAACTGTCGTTGATCGCACTGCTTCCTGCATTGCTTGGAATGTGGTTGGGCACTAAAATTCGCTACCGCATCCCTGAGCAAGCCTTTCGTAAGGTGTTCTTTGTGGGCCTAGTGCTATTTGGCAGTTATATGGTTTTACATCAATTGGGCTGGCTTTAATGCAGCATGAGTTGATCATGTTGGCTCAAGAGGAATTGACTAAAGCGTTGGTAATCTGCAGGGAGTTGATCAAAACACCGTGCTGCCAACAGCAACTTGCGGTTGGCCCATTTGCCTAAGAGTTCAATCTGCTGAAAGTCATACTGCGCTTTTAAACGCAGGGCTGCCCGTTTTGGAATAATTGCAATGCCTACGCCATTGGCAACGACTTGGGCGATCGCGGCAAAGTTCGGGACCCGTAGACGATAGTGGATGTCACAGCCTAAGCGTTTGGCTTGCGCTTCTATGGACTGTTGTAAGGAGTGATATTGCATAAGGCCCACAAAAGGATGTTGCAGTAATTCACCCAGTTCCAGTTGAGCCGCAGTGGCAAGTGAATGCTGGCTCGGGCAGATCAATACCAAAGGGTCTTCGGCAAACTCTTGAGTTTCAAGCTGTCCCACATCAAAAAAACCGGAGATCAGCCCCAACTGTGCAGTGCCTGTACTGAGGGCCTGAATGATGTCATTGGTTTCAGCTTCTTTTAAGTCAATATGGAGCTTCGGATTTTCCATTAAATACTGTGGCAATAGATGCGGTAAGTACTCACTCTGCGCCGACGAGTTGCACCACAATATAATGTTGCTCGTTGCACTGTGGGCAAAGGGCAACATGGCCTGTTGTAATTGCTGCTGTTGTTGCAGTAAGTGCTGCACATGTTCCGCAAAGGTTTGTCCAGCAAGGGTCGCTTTCACCCCGGTTGCATGGCGGGTAAATAAACTGACTTCAAAATGCTGTTCTAATTTTTTAATCCGTTCACTGGCGGCCTGTAACGAAATGGCGGAACGTTCTGCACCTTTGGTCAAACTGCCTGTACTCAGGATATTGATAAACAATTGCAGATCAAAAAAATCAAGGCGCATGGCAGGGTCAAAGCGGAAAATGTTGCTTTATCTTAGTCCTTTTTGTGTTTTGAGACATCCTTTTAGCGTAGTGGTGTGTGTAATCAGAGTCAGAGTATTCGACCAAAAAAAAGCAGCCCGAAGGCTGCGATCAAAAATGAACACTCAAAAGATAAAGCAGGTTAATCTTTTTGCCCTAGGCTGAAGAACCAGTTCAAGAACAATGCTGCAAAGGTTGCAGTACCAATACCACCTAGGTTAAAGCTACCAATTTGTAAGGCAAAATCACCTGTACCTAAAATGATGGTGACTGCAGCGACCATCAGGTTCTTGTTCTGTGAAAAATCAACTTTGTTCTCAATCCAGATTTTTGCACCTGCGATGGTAATCAAACCAAACACCACAATTGACGCACCGGTTAAAATGGCGGTCGGAATGGTATGGATGATGGCACCAAACTTCGGCGACAGGCCCAAGAAAATGGCAAAGACACCTGCAATGGCAAAAATGATGGTCGAATACACTCGTGTGACCGCCATGACCCCAATGTTTTCACCATAGGTGGTCATGCCTGGAGCGCCGACACCGCCTGCTAATGTCGTTGCTACACCATCCGCAACAAATGCTTTACCAATGTGCGGATCAAGGTTTTCACCGGTCATCGCACTTACAGCTTTAATGTGACCAAGGTTTTCTGCCACCAAAATTAACGCAATCGGTGCAATGATCATCATGGCATTGGCATTAAATTCAGGCGCATGGAAAGTTGGTAAACCAAACCAAGCGGCTTGTTGAATGGGTGCAAAATTAATGGCTGTGCCATAGCCCATGACATTGGTCACGATGAAATAGACCAAGTAAGACAGTAACAAACCAATTAATAATAATAGGCGTTGCAATAAGCCACGGGTAAAGACTGCAATCGAGCCCATACATAATACAGTAACCAGTGCCATCCACATATTAAAGGCATTGCCCGCAACGCCTTTGACCGTCACTGGTGCAAGGTTTAGACCAATGATCATGACTACAGCACCTGTCACTACAGGTGGCATCAGTTTTTCAATCCACTTGGTACCTGTTGCCATAACCATAAAGCCAAACAATGTATAGAGCACGCCGCAGGCAATAATACCCCCGCCCGCCATGGCTAAATTTGTATTGAGTGCTCCTGTGCCAGAGGCGGTATAGCCCGTTGCTGCAATCACGACCCCAATAAAGGCAAAACTTGAACCTAAATAACTTGGAACACGTCCACCCGTCATAATAAAGAACAAGATGGTACAAATCCCTGACATTAAAATGGCAAGGTTGGGATCGAAGCCCATCAAGAAAGGTGCAAGAACCGTTGCTCCAAACATGGCAAAGGCATGCTGCACACCTAAAATTGCACTTTGTGAAGCAGGGAGATATTCACTTGTGCCAACAGGGCGTGCATCGATAGTGCCTTCGTACGGGCGCCATTTGGGAAACCAATTGGACATTTTTTGAGCACTCTAAAGATAAATTGTGCACATCATACTCTTGTTTTTTAGAAGATTTAATCAGTGATACAAAAAATTGTTCAAACTAATCTTATGACTTTTCAGGTCTTTTTACCGCATGGTAAAACTTTCTTTCTTTAAAAATAATGATAAATCAAGGTTTAATTGGTAAGTTTAGCCAATCGCTCATTCATAAATATTTATGATTAGATTGATAAAAAAAATTATAAAAGGTTTGACCATGCGGTCAATAAAAAAGCACATCATGCTGATGTGCTTTAAATGGAGGGGGCTTAAAGTTTTACCCTGTGTTACGAAGACCCGCTGCAATGCCTGCGATACTGACCATAAGCGCATGATCTACAGGTGTATTTGTTTCCTGACGCTCTTCTAGGTAGCGGCGGCGACGTTTCATTAACTCTGCTTGGAGTAAATGCAGGGGCAATAAATACGGTTTGCGCACTCTCATCGACTGATCTAAAACTTCGTTACTGCTGAGGAGCTTAGACTCACCTTTAAGCGCTAAGAGGGTTTGTACCGCATATTTTAAGCGTTGGCGCAGATGTTCACCGAGTACTTTCAAGTCCTCATCATCGGTCAGGTGCGACTCATAATACAGCGCCACATGAGCATCAGATTTCGAGAGCACCATTTCCAACATATCAATCAGGGTTTGGAAATACGGCCAAGCCACCAGCATTTCATCTAAGGTGGCTTTATGTCCTTGATCAATTACTTGATTAATTGCAGCGCCTGTACCCAGCCAAGCGGGTAGCATCAAACGAATCTGGGTCCATGCAAATACCCAAGGAATAGCACGTAAGGATTCAATGCCGCCAGTGACTTTACGTTTTGCTGGACGTGAGCCAAGCGGTAACATTTGCAGTTCAAGCTCTGGCGTGACGGTGCGTAAGTACTTGACGAAGTGCGGGTTTTCTCGCACGGTCTGACGATATACCTGTACTGACAAATCGGTCATACTGTGCATCAACTCGCGCCACTCAGGTTTTGGGACGGGCGGCGGCAGTAAAGTGGCTTCTAAAGTGGCAGCGGTATAAATCTCTAGGTTTTGCAGCGCAATGCCTTCTAGGCCAAACTTGAAGCGAATCATTTCACCTTGTTCAGTGACTCGAATTGCACCTGAAATCGAGCCAGGTGGCTGTGAAAACAGGGCTTGTTGCGTTGGCGCACCGCCACGGCTGATGGAACCGCCACGACCATGAAATAGTGTGAGTTGTATGCCATGCGTTTTCGCAATTGCGGTTAATTCTTCTTGCGCACGGTACTGTGCCCAATTGGCTGACATAAAGCCTGCATCTTTTGCCGAGTCCGAATAGCCAATCATGACTTCATGTTTGCCCTGAATATGCTGTTTATACCAATGCATATTGAATAGGGTATTCATGGTGGCTGCAGCACCATCTAAGTCTTTCAATGTTTCAAACAATGGCACCACACGTAATGGGTGTTGGATGCCTGCTTCTTTTTGCAAAAGCAGTACTGCCAACACATCACTTGGATATTCAGCCATCGAAATGATGTAGGCACCTAAACTTTCTTGAGGCTGCGCCGCTAAAGTACGCATGGTAGCAAATACTTCTTGTACCTCAGGTTGTTCAATTAAGCTTTGTGCAGGCTCATTTAAATGCTTCGGCAACAGTGGACGTTTGCTTTGTAGCTCTTGCAATAAGAAGTTTTGACGTGCTTGTTCGGTCCATGTTTCAAAATTACCCAGACCCAAATATTCAGTAATGGCTGAAATCGCTTGGCGATGACGTCCTGACTCTTGGCGAATGTCCAGTTTTAGTAGTTCAATGCCGAAACAGTTCACCCGATGGATAAAGTCCAGCAATTTGCCATTTGCAATTTCAGGCAGGTTGCTGGCAATCAAAGAGCGATAACACAGCAGTAAAGGCTGCAGCAGTTCATTTTTGGCTTTAATCACCAAGCTGTCATCGGTATCGGCACCGCGCAGTTTTTCTGCGAGCCAATAGCGCGTAGCTTTTAAACGTTCGCGGGTATCGCGTAAATATTCACGGTACGGTTCAGGATGGTCTTGACCTAAGGCTTGGCGCAGTTCATTGCTACAACTTTGAATTGACAGTTCCCATCGCAAATCTTCAATGTCACGTAAGTAAAGATCAGCCGCTTTCCAGCGTGATAGCCACAGGACTTCTTGAGTAATGTTGTGTGTCACATTCGGGTTGCCGTCACGGTCACCACCCATCCATGAAGCGAAACGTACAGGTGCCACATGTAAAGGCAGACGTTGGCCACAGTGTTCAATCACCATGTCGTCTAGTTCACGCATGAACTTCGGGACAGCATTCCATAAGGTTTGCTCAATGGTGGTGAAGCCCCATTTTGCTTCATCGACAGGGGTTGGACGGTGTTGACGAATTTCATCGGTCTGCCACGCTGAACAGATCAGTTGTTTTAAGTCTTCAAGGACTGTTTGGCGCTCACGAGGGGTCAGTTTTTGCTGATCCATTTTAAATAAGGCATCGTTAATACCATCATATTTTTGGATCAGGGTGCGACGGCTGACTTCAGTGGGGTGAGCGGTAAGAACCAGTTCAATATTTAAATCACAGATTTGCTGGAACAGCGTATCAGTTGAAATGTCATTATTTTTAAATTTAGTAAAGAGGTGGTCGAGCGGATTTGGAGAAGGTGCGGTCTCATCAAACTCACTTTGACGACGGCTACGGACCACATGGTATTGCTCCGCAATATTGGCAAAGTTCAAAAAGTGGGTAAAGGCACGCGTCAGCGGCAGAATTTCATCATCTTCAAGGGTTAAAAACAGTTGTTCGAGCTGTTTTTCAGCTTCAACTTGTCCATCCCGTGCCCCTTTGGATAAGGCCCGAATTTGCTCGACCTGATTAAACAAATCTTGTCCTGCATGCTCCTTGAGGGTTTCACCCAATAGGTTACCGAGTAATCGGACATCTTCACGTAGTGGAGCATCAATTTGTTGAATCATGATTATTATTCCCTCGTTGTTCTAAATCTGACTATACCCCGATTCGATGACAATCCAAGTAGGGACAGACAAAAGTAGGGGCTTAATTGCTGAATTTTGAAACAAATAAACGGCTGATATCGACATGGTTTTTAACATGAAGACGAGGGTTTATAGCAAGTGATTGAATTAATTATTACAAATAAATCCAGTCAGCTACGATCCCATATGCTGGATGGGGTATTTTAATAAAAAAATCGCAATGGCTTCTTGGATCAGTTGCTCGCGTTGTTCAGCATTTGGCACCTCATTCATTCCCAGTAACATTTCTTGGTGACGATATCCAAACAGCAAAGACATTAATAAGGTGATGACCTCGTTGACTTGCTCAAACCGAAGAACCCCTAAAGCTTGAGCTTGCTCAAAGAACTGTTCCCAAATCGCCCGCATTTTGAGATGAGAGGCTTTATAGAAGTTCTCTAGCAATGGGTTTTGTTCAGCGGCCAGTTGTAATAACAGGTGCTCCAGCTTGATGGCCTCAGGTAGGTTAATAATATGCATTGATAGTGCGCAGATCTGTTCAAGCATAGGCACAAAGTCTTCGGCACGTTGTAATTTAAATGAACGACCTAGCATGAGCTTTTCACAGGTTTCCTCAATTGCACAACTGAACAGATTGGCTTTGTCCTGAAAATGGTTATACACCGTGAGTTTGGTGACGTGCGCTTCCTTGGCAATATGGTCCATGCTAGAGCCGTGGTAGCCATGTTGTAAAAACAACTGACGTGCCACCTCCAAAATACGTTGCCGTTTTTCTAAATCCTTGGGACGTCCTGCTGAAGCTTGCACACATTTTCCTAAAAAAAAGTTCAAAAAGTCATTTACATCTGAGCATATCTTTAATTAGTGTGCTATGCAGTATATTAATTAAAAAATAACCAAGTTAAGCCTGGATATTGTGCCTGATTAATTGGTGGTTATGGAAGAAGAGCAGACTTCATGAGCAAAATTCAGACCCTTGTGGCAAGTATGATGGTGGTGTGTAGTATCACCTTGTGGGGATGTAGCAAAGACACGACCGAACCAGAGTCGGTGCCTTTGGTGATGGTGAGCCAACCGAATACCACGCATCTAGAACAAAAAAGCTATGCAGGCGAAGTGCAAGCCCGCCAACAAACGGCGCTGTCCTTTCGCGTGGGGGGACAAGTCACGGAGCGTCTGGTCGATGTGGGTGACCAAGTCAAAGTTGGGCAAGTTTTAGCGCGTTTAGATGTGCAAGATGCTCAGTTACAACTCAATGCAGCCAAAGCACAGCTAGAAAGTGCCCAAGCGGCTGAAAAAAATGCACAGGATGAACTCAAACGTTTTAAACAATTATTACCGAGTAATGCTGTGAGTCGTTCACAGTATGACAGCGTTGAAAATCAATACAAAGCCGCACTGTCGAGCTTAAAACAAGCTCAAGCCAATTATAACGTTACGCAAAACCAAACCAGTTATAACCAACTGATCGCCAATAAAAACGGTGTGATTACCGAGCGTAATATTGAAATTGGGCAGGTGATTTCAGCAGGACAACCAGCTTTTCAACTGGCCATTTCAGGCGATCGTGAAGTGGTGATTGGTGTGCCTGAACAAGCCATTGCTCAGATTAAAGTTGGACAGGATGCAATCGTAACCTTGTGGTCTAAACCCGATGAGCGTTTTGCTGCCTACGTCCGCGAAATTTCGCCTGCCGCAGATCAGTCACGAACTTTTAGTGTCAAAGTGGCTTTGCGTGAAGGGCAAAATACGATCCAACTGGGACAGAGTGCACGAGTGTTTTTCAGCTCAACTGAAAGCAATGTGCTGAGTGTGCCGTTAGCCAGTGTTTCAGCGAGCGGGAAAAATGCCTATGTCTGGGTGGTAAACAGCGATAACAGTATTCGTAAGGTGCCTGTGGTTGTTGGCGAGTATGGTCGCGATACGGTCACTATTCGCTCAGGGTTACAGCCAAAAGACTATGTGGTGGTGGGCGGAGTCCATTTACTACGTGAAAAACAGAAAATTAAACCGATTAGCCGTGATAACAAAGCGGTCCAGATTGCGGCAGGGAGTTAAGCATGAACTACAACCTGTCCGAATGGGCACTTAAAAATAAAGGTTTGATCCTCTATTTTATGTTGTTACTCGGGATCATTGGGGTGGTGTCTTATTCCAAACTTGCTCAAAGTGAAGACCCGCCTTTTACCTTTAAAGTCATGGTAGTGCAGACATACTGGCCTGGTGCAACTGCGCGTGAGGTATCGGAACAAGTCACAGATCGTATTGAAAAAGAACTGATGACCACGGGTAAATACGAACGTATTATGGCGTATTCACGACCTGGCGAGTCCATGGTCACTTTTGTGGCACGTGATGCCATGCGCTCGAGTGAAATACCTGATGTTTGGTATGATGTTCGTAAAAAAGTCAATGATATTAAGCATGAACTCCCAGACGGTGTTCAGGGTCCTTTCTTTAACGATGAGTTTGGTGACACTTTCGGTAATATCTATGTATTGACTGGTAAAGACTTTGACTATGCGGTGATGAAAGAATATGCCGACCGCTTACAGTTACAACTACAACGTGTCAAAGATGTGGCTAAGGTGAACCTTGTTGGTTTACAAGACCAAAAAATTTGGATTGAAATTTCCAACACCAAAGCTGCGCAGTTAGGTATTCCCGTCACAGCTATTCAACAAGCGTTGCAACAGCAAAATACCATGGCCAGTGCAGGTTTCTTTGAAACGAAGTCTGACCGCATTCAACTTAGAGTCACAGGGCAGATTAAAAGCGTTGCAGAACTGCAACGTATGCCACTCTTGGTCAATGGAAAAACCATCCAGCTTAGTGACGTTGCTGATGTCTATCGAGGCTTTAGTGAGCCAGCTCAACCCCGTATGCGTTTTATGGGCGAAAATGGTATCGGGATTGCGGTCTCGATGCGTAAAGGTGGCGACATCTTGGCTTTGGGTAAAAACCTAGAGACTGAGTTTTCTAATCTGCAAAAAACTTTGCCTTTGGGGATGGAGCTGAAAAAAGTTTCAGATCAGCCAGTTGCGGTGAAGCGCAGTGTCAACGAATTTATGAAAGTGCTTGCAGAAGCGGTCATTATTGTCCTGCTAGTGAGTTTCTTTTCACTGGGTTTCCGTACTGGGCTGGTGGTGGCATTCTCCATTCCACTGGTCTTAGCGATGACCTTTGCAGGCATGAATATTTTTGATGTTGGCTTGCATAAAATTTCGTTGGGGGCTTTGATTTTAGCACTGGGACTGTTGGTTGATGATGCCATTATTGCAGTCGAAATGATGGCCATTAAAATGGAGCAGGGCTATAGTCGGCTACAAGCCGCGGGGCATGCGTGGCGAACCACGGCCTTCCCAATGCTGACGGGAACATTGATTACCGCTGCGGGCTTTTTGCCAATTGCAACAGCAGCCTCAAGTACAGGTGAATACACGCGTTCTATTTTCCAAGTGGTGACCATTGCTTTAATTGTGTCGTGGTTTGCGGCTGTATTGTTTGTACCTTATTTGGGCGACAAATTATTGCCTGATTTCAATAAGGATCTCATCCAAAAAGCACCGTGGTATAGCCGGTTGTGGGCACGATTGCGCAAGCAGCCTGAGCCACAGTCAACGGTGCATCATCCTGGTGAGCAGCATGATCCCTATCAAACCAAGTTCTATCAAGGTTTTCGTCGTTGGGTCAATCTGTGTGTGACTTATCGAAAAACGGTCATTGCGACAACGGTTGGTATCTTTGTGCTCTCGGTGCTCATGTTTAAATTGGTACCACAACAATTCTTCCCGCCTTCGAATCGCGCAGAAATTTTGGTCGATTTAAAACTCGAGGAAGGTGCATCTTTAACCGCAACTGAAAATGCAGTGAAAAAGGTCGAACAGTTCCTATCGAAGCAAAAGGGGATTGATAACTATGTGGCTTATGTGGGCACAGGTTCACCGCGCTTTTATTTACCGCTCGATCAGCAACTGCCACAGGCAAGTTTTGCACAGTTTGTGGTTTTGGCCTCTTCATTGGATGATCGAAATGAAATTCGCAAGTCTTTAGATACACAAATCCGTCAGTTACTGCCAGATGTTCGTACTCGCGTTTCTCTGCTTGAAAATGGGCCACCTGTTGGTTATCCAATCCAGTATCGGGTATCAGGTGAAGATTTGACACAGGTTCGCGCCTGGGCGGACAAAGTAGCTGCGCTTATTGGCACAAACCCGAACACAACGAATGTACACCTTGACTGGGGTGAGCCAAGTAAGGTGATTAGCTTAGAGATTGATCAAGACCGTGCCCGCCAAATGGGGGTGTCTAGTTTAGATTTAGCCAATTTCTTGAACAGTTCTATTTCGGGTGCCACGATTAACCAATACCGTGAAAAGCGAGAACTGATTGAGATCCGCTTACGCGGAGACCAAGCGGAACGGGCTGAAGTAGAGTCCCTTTCCAGTCTGGCTATTCCAACCTCAAGTGGTGGCACAGTGCCACTCGCGCAAATTGCGAAAATTAATTATGGTTTTGAAGATGGATTAATCTGGCACCGTAACCGCTTACCGACCATTACGGTGCGTGCAGATATTCGAACCAAATTACAGCCTGCCACTGTAGTGGATGAAATGGCTGAACAGATGGATCAGCTGCGTGCAGAATTGCCAAATGGTTATTTGGTTGAAGTGGGTGGTACCGTGGAAGAGTCTGCACGTGGTGGTAAATCGGTTGCAGCGGGCATGCCTTTGTTCTTGGCCGTGGTCATGACCTTGCTGATGATTCAACTGCGCAGTATGTCGCGTGCGACAATTGTACTGCTTACCGCACCTTTAGGCTTAATTGGTGTGGTGTTGTTCCTGCTGTTGTTCAATAAGCCTTTTGGCTTTGTTGCAATGTTGGGTACCATTGCCTTGTCGGGCATGATCATGCGTAATTCGCTGATCTTGATTGATCAGATTGAGCAAGACATTCAAGCAGGGCATGAATCATGGGATGCGATCATCGATGCGACGGTGCGACGTTGTCGTCCAATTGTGCTGACGGCATTGGCAGCAGTTTTGGCGATGATCCCATTGTCTAGAAGTATTTTCTTTGGACCGATGGCCGTTGCGATCATGGGCGGACTGATTGTGGCGACGCTCTTAACCCTGTTCTTTTTACCGGCCTTGTACGCGCAGTGGTTTAAAGTAAAAAAAATTAGCCATAAGCTGTAAATTTATGCCAATATCAGGTGCGAAACGTTGAAAATTTCAATATAGTAGCACCTGAAATTTATGGCATTTTTATAAAGCAGTTTTTGCTACACATTAAAAAATAAACGATGTGGCAAATGAGGTTAAACGCATGATGCAAGACAATGTAACCAAGTATCGCCGTTCTATCGCGATTTCTTATGTCTTCATGTTTTTGGCTTTGTTTACTGTGATTAGTGGCGCATTTTCCTATTGGTATGCCCGAAAAGTCACGCAAATTGATCATGCTGAAGTGTGGTTACAAGCGCAAGCACTTTGGGTGATGCGCAATATCGTGATTTATAGTATTTTGGCGTTATTTGCAGCATTGTGGTTTATTCCTCTTATTTTCTTCACTTGGGACAGTGCATTGTGGGTGACTGGATGCACGGTTGCAGGTGTGATTTTTAGCTGTATCGCATTTCTCTTTCTTCTAAATGCGTGGTTTAAAGGCCTATCTAAATTTTTGAAAAATAAAGCAGTTTTCTAATTCTACTGATTTTTTTTCAAACATCCCCTTGTAAAACTTGGTTTGAACCCAATTTCAGACCACAGTTGAGTATTAAATAAATTCCGTGAGGAGCATCGCCAGACATGGCTAAACGTGATTATTATGAGGTTTTAGGTGTTGCTAAAACCGCTAGTGATGATGAAATTAAAAAAGCCTACCGTAAGTTGGCGATGAAATATCATCCGGACCGCAACCCTGACAATACTGAAGCTGAAGAGAAATTTAAAGAAGCGGCTGAAGCTTATGAAGTTTTATCGGATAGCGAAAAGCGCAGCATGTATGACCGTATGGGGCATCAAGCCTTTGAAGGTGGTATGGGCGGCGGAGGCGGCTTCGGTGGTGGTTTCAGCGCAGAAGACATTTTCAGTCAATTCGGTGACATTTTCGGTGGTGCATTTGGCGGCGGCGGTGGTCGTGGTCAACAGCGTGCGCGTCGTGGTTCAGACTTGCGTTATGTGATGGAACTGACGTTGGAAGAAGCGGTAAAAGGGGTGAAGAAAACCATCACGTTTACAGCACCAGCGCCATGTGAAACCTGTGATGGAAAGGGCTCTAAAAACCCGAACGATGTTGAAACCTGTAAAACTTGTCATGGTGCAGGTCAGGTTCGCATGCAGCAAGGTTTCTTCTCTGTACAGCAGACCTGTAGCACCTGTCGCGGTCAGGGTAAAATCATTAAGAACCCATGTAATACCTGTCATGGTTCAGGTGTTAAAGACCGTCAACAAACCTTAGAAGTGACGATTCCTGCGGGCGTCGACAACGGTGACCGCGTTCGTTTAACGGGTAAAGGCGAAGCGATTCGTGATGGTCAGTCAGGCGACTTGTATGTAGAAGTGGTGGTGCGTGAGCACGAAATCTTCCAACGTGATGGTGCAGACCTGTATATGGATGTCCCTGTGAGCATTGCCGATGCTGCTTTGGGTAAAGAAATTGAAATCCCAACACTTGAAGGTCGTGTGAGTTTGAAGATTCCTGAGGGCACACAAACGGGTAAAATGTTCCGTTTACGTGGCAAAGGAGTTAAACCTGTACGTACCAGTATGCAAGGTGACTTACTCTGCCGTATCGTGATTGAAACACCAGTCAACTTAACAGCACGTCAACGTGAGTTGTTAAAAGAGTTGCAAGAAACCTTGGATGGTGATGATCACAAATCATCACCGAAGAAAAAATCTTTCTTTGACCGTCTGTTTGACTGATAAAACGTCATATCTGTTAAATAAGATTGAAAAAAGCGGGAAGATTTTCCCGCTTTTTTTTATGTTATTGCACTTCTGCTGGCAGCTCAGGTTGATCGATCTCTTCGACTGACACCATTTCTTCTGCCATAGGTGCAGTGGCTGGTACTTGTTGCTCGACCTGCGCTTTGGGATGTGTACTGGTGGTGATCTTTACCTGTGACAAACTTTCTAAGGTGTCGCCTGCTTGAACAGCGGGTTCAGCCTGAACCTGTGCCCAACTCCCCCCAAACGCCATCGCTAGAAAAAGTACCTTTGCTTTCATTCTATTTTCCTCATTTTAAAGTAGTTTTTAAACGCGAACCTAGTCTGCGTAAGATTGATTGCAAATTTGTGAAAAGCTAGAGAAAGCATGCCTGAAAATAAAGCGATTTTTTCGATGAAAATGGCCAACAAACCTTAGTCTGGGCAATCAGTTTTGCTATAGTAAGAGCAATTTTGAAGCTAGATTAGGAATATGTTATGTCAGCAGCTCCACGCATTGGTGTTTTAGGTGCCGGCGGTCGTATGGGTCGCATCCTTATTCAAGCGGTACATGAAGCAGGCTATCAACTGACTGCAGCAGTGGAACGCCCTGAAAGCTCTTTGGTTGGTGCGGATGCCGGTGAGCTTGCAGGCATTGGTAGCCTAGGCGTGAAGGTGGTGGGCAGTCTTGAAGCGATCGTGAGAGATTGTGATGTGGTGATTGATTTCACTGCACCGGTAGCGACTGTTCAGCATTTAAAAATTTGTCGTGAAGCTGGAGTTGCCATTGTCATTGGGACTACGGGCATGAATGACGAACAAAAAGCCTATTTGGATGACTCTGCGACTCAAACACCTGTGGTCTATGCAGCCAACTATTCTGTGGGGGTCAACGTTTCGATTAAACTGTTGGAATTAGCTTCGAAAGTCTTTGGCGACACCGTGGATATTGAAGTGATTGAAGCGCATCACCGTCATAAAGTCGATGCACCATCAGGTACAGCGTTGATGATGGGTGAGGCAATTGCAGGTGCTTTAGGGCGTGACTTGAAAACCGATGCGGTGTATTGCCGTGAAGGTCATACAGGACCACGTGAGCGTCAAAGTATTGGTTTCCAAACCATTCGTGGTGGCGATATTGTCGGTGAACATACGGCTATGTTTATTGCCGATGGTGAGCGTGTTGAAATTACTCATAAAGCAACCAACCGTATGAATTTTGCTTCGGGTGCGGTACGTGCTGCGGCTTGGGTGGTAGGACGTGAAGCACGTAAATATGACATGAAAGATGTACTGGGTTTTAACGACATTCAAGTTTAAGAACCTGTTTCATTCGCCATAAAAACAAGATAAAAAACGAAAATAAGACGAAGAATAGAATGAAAAAAGTCATGTATATGGCTTGTGTTGTTGCCGTGATGACGACAGCACAAGCCAAACCTATGGATCAAGCCAAACTCAGTATTCATAAGAATAATATTAAAGTTTGGACCTATCAAAATGCGCAGAACCCAGTCTTTTTATATAAGGCAGAAACCACGTTTGATGTGCCGATTGAAAAAGCAGTGTCACTGATCTTAGATGTTGACCATGCAGTGAAATGGGTGCCATATATGGGCAGTGTGAAAGTTTTGTCGCGTGATGATAAAAAAGGCGAGTTTCAACTGTATATGGTGCTGGATTTCCCTTTTCCTTTAAAAGACCGTGACTTGGTGGTGCAGGGGAAAATGACCAAGGACAGTCAGGGCATCATTAGCATTAAAAATAAAGCGATTGATAAAAACATCTTTAAAAATCCAGATTATGTGCGCCTAAATCATTATGAGGGCGATTGGGTCTTTCAGAAACTGGGACCAAATAAAGTCAAGGTTTCGACCTCGGGTTATGCCAACCCTGAGGGATCGATACCACTGAAGTTTGTGAATATGTTTGTCCAACAACAACCCTATCAAATGCTGCAAAAAATGAAAAATCAATTGCTGGAACAAGAGGGGACACCTGCCCACTTACCAGCAGTCCTACGTTAATTTCAAATACGAAGAAGCCTACATGCGGGCTTCTTTTATGTTTTAAAATTTAAGGCTGTTGATAAGCATTCAGCAGCTCTAAGGTTGAAGCCTTAGGTAAGTCTAACTGGATTAAACTGAGCATGGCATGTCCTTCACCAGTGAGTGAAATCTTGAAGTTTTCAGCACTGCTTTGGTCACATTGAAACTGTAGATTTTTCTGGCGAGGCAAGTTCATCTGCATTTGACGTTCATTGTTTAACCGATATTGATAAGTTCGTTGGGGCGAGGTTTCAGTCAAGCTCGGCGCTAAACTTAAAAACTGATAATCAGTTAAATTTTGAGTTTTGAGAAACCCTTCAATCAGTGCTTTACAAATAAAATGCTGCTGCTGTACCTGCTGTGAAACATGTGGTGGTTGGCAAGCCGATAAGCTCAATAAGCAAAACAGAGATATGATTATTTTTTTCATAAAAGTGCCTATTTATGGTTGTGAACGAAT
The DNA here is from genome assembly GCF_002165305.2 of Acinetobacter sp. WCHA55. NCBI lineage: Bacteria > Pseudomonadati > Pseudomonadota > Gammaproteobacteria > Moraxellales > Moraxellaceae > Acinetobacter > Acinetobacter sp. WCHA55. Next base: position 79,794 of record NZ_CP032286.1, read on the forward strand.
GACAGGAGCATAATTCTGTTGGCATAATGGATACAGATACATAAAATTTAAAAAAATAGGTACAGATGAATGACATTTCAGTATCAAAGCTTGGCTACACAGTTGCTTGAAAAAATTCAAAATGCTGAATTACCCGCAGGGCAAAAACTGTTGTCGCTACGCCAGTTTGCCAATTTACAAAAGGTCAGCTTGAATACCGCCAAGAGCTGTTATGAGCTACTCGAGTCGCAGGGCCATATTCATGTGAAAAATAAGTCGGGCTATTTTGTCAGTTATCAAAAAAATATCAGCCCATCTATTCCTGTACCACAACATCCTGATTTTCAGTCCCAAGCGCGTGATATTTCCAATTTAGAGCTACAGCTGGAAATTCAACAGTCTTCCATTAATAGCCGCCTTATCCATTTGGGAGCGATTCAGCTTTCTCCAAAACATGTGCCTGTAGAAGCGCTCCGTCGCTCCATTCAACGCGCTTTAAAACACAGCCAACCTGAAGATTTTTTATATAGTGATAAGCAAGGCCATATTCGTTTGCGACAGGCTTTGTCTGAGCATTGGGCTGAAGATGGCTTTTATATTTCACAGGATGATATTTACATCAGCAATGGCTGTATGCCTGCGCTGTCGGTAATGATCCAACACCTCAGTAAGGAAGGCGACAGTGTAATTGTACCGACCCCAAATTTTAATGGTCAGTTGCAAATGCTGGCAGGGTTAAAGCGAAAAATTCTTGAAATTCCAGCCGATACCCAAGGTTTTGATCTTGAGCGTTTAGAGCAGGTCATGCAGAGTTCAGGCGCAAAAGCGTGTTTACTCACGGCCAATTATCAAAATCCCTTGGGGTTTTGCTTAAGCAATGCAGAAAAAGAAAAAATTGCACAACTGGCGGCGCGCTATCAATGCTATGTGATTGAAGATGATATTTATGGTGAATGTAGTTTCAGCTCGAGTCGTCCGCTGCCGATTAAGTATTGGGATCAGCAGGGCTATGTGATTTTCTGTGGTTCGGTTTCCAAGTCCCTTTCAACTGCGTATCGCGTAGGCTGGTTCTGTATTCCGCAGCGTTTAGCACATTTGAAGACTACGTTACTGATGCAAAATATTACAGTGAATACACCCTTGCAGTTGGCACTGGCCGATCTCATTTATAGTCGTGCCTATCGCGAACATTTACAGCAGTTAAAGCCGATTTTGAAACAGCAAGTTGAGCAATACCGACATATGATTCAGCATGCCTTTAACGGAGTTGAGTTACGTATTAATCAACCCTTAGGTGGTTATGCGCTGTGGTTACAGTTGCCCGAATGTATTGATGGTTTAGACATGTACTATTTTGCTCAGCAGCATGGCATCAATATTGTGCCAGGCGAAGTCTTTGGTGAAGGGCAGCGTTATAAAAACTGTATCCGTCTCAATGCAGGTCATGAACTTTCAACAGATATTCGTGCGGCAGTCACCTTGTTGGCCGATTGGGTGAAAGCGCAACTCAGCAGTTCGACATTGGTCAAACAAGCGGTATAAAAAAGCGCCTCTTTTGAGGCGCTTATGGATTAAAAATCGGCTTTTAGGACGATACGATAACGAGCTTTTCCGGAATGTAACCGTTCCAGTGCTTCATTCAACTGTGACATAGGATACAGTTCAATTTGCGGCGCAATATTTTTACGTGCAGCGAACTTGAGGAGTTGGCGTAATGCCGCCGGAGATCCTGTCGGTGAACCTGTGATCGATTTGGCTCCACCAATTAGACTACCCGCGGAAATTTGCATCGGTTCTAAGGGCAGTCCCAACATATGTACCGTACCATTCGGAGCAAGTGTTGCTAAATATGCTTGCCAATTGAGCGTGACATTCACCGTACTGAGCAACAGATCGAATTTGCCTCTTTGTGCTTTAAGTGCATCCACATCTCGGCTATTTACGACATGGTCTGCCCCCATAGCCTTGAGTTCTTCCGTTTTGTCGAGGTTCGAGGTGAACGCTGTAATTTCACAGCCCCATCCCCGAAGTAACTTAATGGCCATATGGCCTAAACCACCGATGCCAATCACGCCAACATGGTGAATGGCTTGAATTTGGTGCTTTAAAATTGGATCAAAAACAGTAATCCCGCCGCATAGCAAAGGCCCAGCCGACTCAGGATCCAGATCTTCTGGTAAAGGAATGATCCACTGCCAACCTGCACGAACTTTGTCGGCAAAGCCACCTGCATGACCGACGATGGTTGCTGTTGACCCACCTGTACAGAGCACTTGTTGACCCGATACACAGGGGTCACAGTGTTGGCAGCTTTCCGCTGTCCAACCGATACCTACACGTTGCCCCAGTTTTAAGCCTTTGGCCTCTGAACCTAAGCGAATGATGGTACCAATAATTTCATGGCCTGCAACCACAGGGTAGACCGATGAATTCCAGTCATTATTGATGACCGAAACATCAGAATGACACAGTCCGCAATATTCCACCTGCACTTCGACCTGATGTGGTTGCAGTTCACCTGCATCGAATTGATAGGGTTGTAACGCTGCGCCTGCTTGCAAGGCTGCATAGGCACGAATGGTGTTATCCGTCATATTCTATATCCTTATTTTCCTGTTTTTGATGTACTTTTATTTAAAATGACAGCTATTTTCATGGTCATTGACCATACCAACCGCTTGCATAAAGGCATAGCAGGTAGTGGGTCCGACAAATTTAAAGCCCTGTTTTTTTAGGGTTTTAGACATGCTTTGGCTTTGAGGTGTCTGTGCAGGTGCTGTACGGTAGTCAGGGACATCATTGTTGATTGCGTGTTGCTCGACAAAGTTCCAGAGCCACTCAACGGGGTTAATGCCTTGTTTTTTCAGGGCTTGCCATGCAATCGCATTGTCACGAATGGCGGTCAGCTTCCCGATATGGCGAATTAAGCCGATATCTTGGACTTTTTCGGCTAAGTCTGTATCACTTAAAGCCGCAATCTGTTCAATGGAATATTGAAAAAACTGGCGATGATAATGTTCACGCTTTTTCAAAACGGTAATCCATGACAGCCCAGCTTGTTGACCTTCGAGGCAGAGCATTGCAAATAACTGCTTTTCATCATGTAGCGGTTTACCCCACTCATGATCATGGTAGTCGATGTAAAGTGGGTCTGAGGAGCACCATCCGCAGCGTTGAGTGGTCATGAACATGCTCCTGATCTTTTTATAGGGTGAAAGGTGCCCATTGGTCGTGTTGATTGTCCCAATAAAACAATTGGGCGTGTTCGAGGTCGGAAAAATTAATCCAGACATCTTTTCCTGTTTTTTCAGCAAATCCAGTGCTGATTAAAAGTGCATCTTCAGTAATTTCCATGATCCAACCTTGGTGGTTTTGTCCAGCCAAGATGATTTTTTGTTGATTGCCTGATTCAGCAAATTCGACCAGACGGTTGATCAACGCTTCTGACATGAAAAATTCCTAAAGTTAACGTAAATAAGGATAGGGATTTACTGCACCACGGCCTTTACCTTGTAAATAAAGTCCATAATGCAAATGTGGGGCTGTATGCCGCGCATTGCCTGTATTGCCGACATAGCCAATCAGGTCGCCTTTTTTGACATAGTCACCGACACTTAAGCCACGTTTATGATCATCAAGATGAGCATAGTAATGCCAAGTGCCTGCTGGCCCCATAATCCAAACCACTTTACCACCCAAATTGTTATTGCGTAAGTCTGCGACGAGCCCTTCTGTGGTAGAAAAAACTTTTGTTCCACGTGGAGCAAGAATGTCGATGCCTTCATGTGTTCGTCCGCTACTGCGGGATGCACCCCAAGTATCTGTGAGTCCATGACGTTTAATGCCTTGAACAGGTACAGGCAACTGCTTAGCTAAACGCAAGTTTTTCAGCTGTTGAACTTGTGAGGCAGGTAACTGGCTTCCACTCGGCGCAGGCGGCGTGGTACGGCAAGCTGCGAGTAACAGAATCACAAAACTTAAACTGACAAGCGCAGAAAGGCGAGGCAAACAATAACGCACGAACAATCCTTTATTATTTCAGTGATCTAATTTTAAAGTGCTAGGGTGAACCCAATCGATTACCCAACTATGTCACAGTTGAATTGCTGAGATCAATTTTTTCATCGCAGTTGGGATGCCCATTTCTGTGACGTTTTGTATGTCTATCCATGTGCTGGCCAATTCTATACTTAAATGTTCGAGTTGGTCGGCATCGACCTCAAAGCAAAGCGCTTCCAGTTGCCAAGTGAAATGGGTGAAACTATGCGAAATGTCAGCGCGTTGCGAGACTTGTTTCAGTCCTAGACTTTGGCACAGTTGCATGAGTTCATCACGATTTTCAAAAATAGGTAAACACCATAAACCACCCCACAGTCCACTATTGGGACGCTGTTGCCACAGCCACTGATTGTGATGACGCAGTACCAAAACTTGGGCAGACTTCACAGGCACAGCTTTCTTCGGTTTTTTAAAAGGCAATTCAGTTTCTAGCCCTTGCGCATGAGCCTTACAGTGTTGCTGCATTGGGCAATATAAACACAGCGGTTTTTTAGGGGTACAGACGGTTGCCCCCAAATCCATGATGGCTTGGGTATAGTCATGGTTGCGTTCAGTTGGACAGAGTTCAGTGGCCAATTGCCACATGCTGCGTTCATGCACAGGTTTGCTCAGATCATCCTCAATGGCAAAAAAGCGTGCGAGCACGCGTTTCACGTTGCCATCCATAATGACGCCGTACTGACGTAAACCCAAAGACATCAGCGCACCTGCGGTAGATGGACCAATGCCTGGCAGTTCAATCCAGTCCTCTAAAGTTTGAGGAAAGTGCCCCTGACGTGCCACGACTCCTGCAGCTTTATGTAGATTACGTGCTCGGGCATAGTAGCCTAATCCTGCCCAGTAGGGTGCGACCTCATCCCATGATGCTGTCCCTAAAGCTGCAACGGTTGGGAAGCGTTCGATAAAACGCTCGAAGTATTGCAGTACGGTTTTGACTTGGGTCTGTTGCAGCATAATTTCCGACACCCAGACTTTGTAGGGATCATCGACTACTTGCCATGGCAGGTCATGTCGACCATGAACATCGAACCAAGTCAGTAATGCATCTGAAAAAGAGAAAGGGGACATCTGAGGCACAAGCAAAAAATTCGACTTAGTATAACTGAATGTCTTTTCTGAGCCCGAGTTTTTGCACATAAAAAATGGCGCTTATGCGCCATTTCAAACCATAAAAACTTAGTCTTTGGTCATACCCCAACGTGCATCGAGTTTTAGCTCTTGGTCTTTGTAGCGTGGAATAATATGGATATGTAAGTGTTCAGATACATCCCCAAATATTTCACCGTCATTAAAACCAATATGAAAGCCTGAAGGTTGATGACGTAATTGGAGTTCATTACGTGCCAGTTCCAGCAAAGACATTAAACTTTTACGTTCTTTGTCGGTGATGTCAAAAAATGAGCTCACATGACGTAGAGGGATAATGACACAGTGACCTTTAGACAATGCATTGGGTTCGGGCAAAATTACCCCAAAGTCATTTTTATCAAGCACGTCATATTCATCAAAATTACAATATTGGCAGTGGGTCTCAGTCATTGTTATCTCCTCTAAAATCTAATTATGTATCCTGTTGGATCTGAAAAATCAAATATTTGATTTTTCAGCTCTAGTTAAGCACTGAGATTGCGTTCTAGCAAGTCATACATTGCATCTAGCCCTTGTCTTTCTGCTTCTGGGTTATAGCCCAAGTCTACGCCATTGGCTTTGGCACGCTCATCGGCCAATGGGTTGCTAAAACCGTGCTTCGCATCTTCAAAAATAATGACTTCATGGTCCACTTTGGCAGCATGCATTTCTTCACGGAAGCTGGCAACATCATCCAACGTGACCATGCTGTCTAACTCACCATGTAAAACTAAAATTTCACCTTGAATTTGACCTTCGACCGCAGGGGCTTTGGGTGCCAATGTTGCATGGAAAGTCGTCACAGCTTTAAGTGGTGCGCCTGAGCGAGCTAAGTCTAAAACCACTTTACCGCCATAACAAAAACCAATCGCCGCCAGTTGATCGGCATTCACTTCAGGCTGGGCAACAAGCGTATCTAAACCTGCTTGAGCCCGGTTGACGATGGTGTCTGCATCCGCAAAAGTTTGCATCATCCATTCATAGGCTTGTTTCGCATCTGTGGTGACATTTTTGTCACCGTACATATCAATCGCCAGAGCAGCATAACCATGTTCAGCCAGTTCGCGAGCACGTTGTTCAGTATATTCATTTCGGCCCCACCATTCGGGTGCAACGATGATACCTGCATGCGGTGTTTGAGAGCTTGGTGCTGCAAAATAACCGATTAAGCGTTGCCCATCGGCGGCGTTATATTGAATTTCTCGAGTTTGAATACTGATTGTCATGCTCAAATCCTGATAGATGATCTACTTTGATTAAAGCATAAAAAGTTTTACAAGGATTTGAAAAATATTCCAATGTATATGAGAAGTGTGAGAAATTATTTTTAAAGGCACACATAAAAAAAGAAGGATCTGAATCCTTCTTTTTCTTTATTAAGAGTCGCGTACTTTAGACTTTGCCACGGGATAAAAATCCGACAATCGCAAGAATCACAGCAATCACCAATAAAATAATCGCAAAGTCTTTGGATAAACCAGCTACGCCACCAAAACCAAGTAAACTTGCAATCAGTGCAATCACTGCGAAGATAATCGCCCAACGAAACATAATTTTTCTCCATAGATGTTCTTATTTATTACTCTATTAGTATAGAAACAAGGTTCAGACACACTGTGTTGCTTTTGTTTAAAAAGTGTTCTATTTGTATTTTAAGTTTATGAATATGATGTAAATATTGAAAATTATATGGTGCTGAAAAGTACGGTTACTATAGGGTATAATACGCTATTGTGTTTATCGGCAAGCGTCATGTCCAACGAATTACGACCAGAGTTTTGGAAGCATTATGCTCTAACTGAGCTAAGCCCAGCAGAGTGGGAAGCGTTATGTGATGGTTGTGGTCTATGTTGTCTGGTGAAACTTGAAGATGAAGAAAGTCAAGAAGTCGCCTATACCAAAGTGGCCTGTAAACTGCTGGACTGTCAAACAGCCAGTTGTCGAGATTATCCGAATCGTAAGCAGCATGTGCCCGACTGTATCCAGCTTACGCCAGAACTTTTAGACACAATTCATTGGTTACCTCCGAGCTGTGCTTACCGCCGTCTGCATGAAGGTAAAAATTTACCCAGATGGCACTATCTGAACACGGGCTCACGTCAAAGTATTCTGAAAGCGAAAAAGTCTGCGGCAGGACGTTGTATTTCTGAAGAAGATATTCAGGATAACGACATCGAAGACTATATTGTGCGTTGGGTTCGCTAGCCGATAAAAGCACAATCAAATTGCATGAAAAGCTTGTGTCATTTGCCTGAATTTGCCATAACATAAGCATTCGATGAATGCATTTAAGTCTTAGCCCTATGTCCGATAGCAATATTCCACTGCCTGAACGTTTACGCCCGCGTGATTTATCTGAAATTATTGGGCAGGATCACTTATTGGGTGAGCAGGCACCGCTCCGCCAAATGATTGATCAAGGGCATTTGCCATCGATCATTTTTTGGGGGCCGCCAGGTGTGGGTAAAACCACGATTGCATTATTGTTGGCGCAAGCGATCGATCGACCTTTTGTCAGCTTATCCGCACTGAATACGGGGGTTAAAGAACTCCGTGAGATCATTGCCGATGGCGGAGATTTAATGCCACCTGTGGTGTTTATTGACGAAATTCATCGTTTTAACAAATCACAGCAAGATGCCTTACTCAATGCTGTGGAGAAAGGCAAAATTACCCTCATTGGTGCTACTACCGAGAATCCTTCTTTTGAAGTCAACAGTGCCTTGTTGTCGCGTTGTCAGGTCTATACTTTAAATGCGCTCGATGCCGATGCGATTCAAACTTTATTACTGCAAGCGATTAAGAACGACAAGTTTTTAAAAGAGCGTTATATTCAGATTGAGGAATTTGAAGCACTGGTGCAGTTTGCCGCAGGTGATGCCCGTAAAGCCTTGAATTTAATTGAACTCATTGCGGGCACCTTCGAACCTGACGTTGAAAATATCGTGACCAATGCAATGGTGGTCAAAGTTGCACAGCAAAATATCGCCCGTTATGACAAGTCGGGTGAGCAGCATTATGATTTGGTGTCGGCTTTTATTAAGTCGATTCGGGGAAGTGATCCCGATGCTACCCTGTATTGGATGGCACGTATGCTCAAAGGCGGAGAAGATCCCGTTTTTATTGCCCGTCGGATGTTGATTGCAGCCTCTGAGGACATTGGCAACTCAAACCCCAATGCACTTCTGCTGGCTGGAGAATGCTTCCGTTCTGTTCAAGCGGTGGGCATGCCAGAGTGCCGAATTATTCTTGGGCAGTGTGCAGTGTATTTGGCGACCAGTGCCAAAAGTAACAGTACTTATCTTGCGATTAACAAAGCGTTGGATTTGGCCGAAAAAACAGCAAATTTACCTGTGCCGCTACATTTAAGAAATGCGCCGACCAAGTTAATGAAAGAGCAGGGTTATGGCGTCGACTACTTGTATCCGCACAACTATCCAGAGCATTTTGTGATGCAAGAGTATTTACCCCCTGAGCTCAAAGGAACCAAATTGTATGAGTCGGCACGCAATAAGCGTGAGGTTGAGGGTGAGCGGTTACAGCAGCGCCGTTGGCAACAAGAACAGCAACAACAGTAGTAGTAGTAGTAAAAAAGCCTGATGAAAAAAAATCAGGCTTTTTGTTTTTGGGACTTAGGATTTAGTCATATCGTTTGACTGCTATTTTCTTGAAGCGCTGTAGTATTTTTATGTTCAGATGTACATATTCATCAGTTTCAATGCGGCAGGTAACACCGCGGCTAATAAGGCAATTGCCATTGTGATATTAAAGCTCCAGGCAAAGCGCGGTTTCATCAAATATTGGCGTAAGAAAAGGCCACCGATTGCCCAAACCCCTACACATGGAATGGATACCCCCATTAAAATCAGGGCAGCATAAAAGATGTCGCTGACAGGAGGATTTAAAGCAAAATAAGTCGAGACTGTGCTGATAGAGATGATCCATGCTTTGGGATTGGCCCACTGAAATAACGCACCTTGCAGAAAGCTCATGGATGGTTTCTGCTCTAATTCGATGTTGAGTGGCCCACTAGATGCAATTTTCCATGCAAGCCAAAGAATATACATAAAACCAATAAAACCTAAAATAAATTGAAGCTGAGGCAGAGTAAGGAAAATTTGGTTCAATCCGATGCCGATGGCGAAGAGTTGCACAGCCACACCAAAGGCAATGCCTAAAACCAGAGGTAGGGTTTTACTGATACCAAATCGTGCACCAGACAGCATAACCAGTGCATTATTGGGTCCAGGTGTGCAGGTCATCACGACACAGAACAATAGATAAGAGACAAGCAGTGATGCATTCATAAAGGGGATGGGTTAATCAAATAAATATGATTTTATTGTTGATCTAGAACAATTTGATTGTATATTGATCTTTAAAAATGAATTTTATGCAATAAATGATTGAATTTGACCGCTTAGACCGAAAAATATTGTGTGAGCTTGAACGCGATGCACATTTAACCAATATTAAACTGGCAGAACGTGTAGGGTTGTCGCCTTCGGCCTGTTTACGACGCGTGCAAGAGTTGGAAAGAATGGGTGTGATTCGAGGCTATAAAGCGGTGATCGACCGTTCGCTTTTGGGGGTTGGTTTAACGGTTTATGTGACTATCGGGCTGTCTTGCCACTCAAAAGAGAGCTTGAGTCAATTTGAGGATGTGATTTCTGCTGCGGATGAAGTGACAGAGTGCCATACCATTACAGGTTCGGTTGAGTATTTGCTTAGGATTGAAGTGGCAGACATTAAGTCTTATAAAAAGTTTCATACTGATGTTTTGGGAACGATTCCAGCCATTAGCTCGATCACCAGCTTTTTAGTGATGGATACCACTAAAAATCGGTATACCAATCTATAAAAGCTGAAGTGGAAAGGTAAAAAAACCGAGCGAAACTGCTCGGTCTTTATCTGAATACATATCACTTTACGGGATACACTTTATCTTTTTAACTAAGCATTGAATGTTGAATCAAGCTCTTGAAGGCTATTCAATTATTTAAAGTTACCCTCTAAAAACTGTTTTAGGCGTTCACTTTTCGGGTAAATCAAAACTTCTTTTGGATCACCTTGTTCTTCAATTTTGCCTTGATCTAAGAAAATGACATGATTGGACACGTGGCGTGCGAAGCCCATTTCATGAGTCACCACAATCATGGTTCGGCCTTCTTCGGCCAAACTTTGCATCACTTTCAACACCTCCCCCACTAGTTCAGGATCTAGAGCACTGGTCGGCTCATCAAACAACATCACTTCCGGCTCCATCGCCAAGGCACGGGCAATCGCGACGCGTTGCTGTTGCCCTCCTGACAAAAAAGATGGATATTTCTTTTCGACACTTTCTGCAAGCCCAACTTTTCTTAAATATTTTCGTGCACGCTCTTCCGCCTCACTCCGCTTTAGCCCCAAGACATGAATGGGCCCTTCAACGATGTTTTCTAATACCGTCATATGCGACCATAAATTAAAATGTTGAAAGACCATCATCAGTTGGGTGCGCATTTTTTGCAGTTGTTTGGGATTTGTGACTTTGAGATTGCCATTTTTATCCAAGCTAGTCTCTAACTGTTCGCCATTAAGTTGAATGCTGCCCTGGCTCGGTTGCTCTAGAAAATTGATACAGCGAAGAAAGGTACTTTTACCTGAACCCGAGGAACCAATTATACTAATTACATCACCTGCATGTGCCTCTAGGGAAACCCCTTTTAAAACTTCATGATCGCCAAAACTTTTACAAAGATCTCGAATCACCAGTTTTGCTGAATTTTCCATTGTTTCTCCTAATGATTCGATGGTTTTAAAAACGCCAACCAGCGTTGTTCCAATTTACGAAAGATCCAAATAAGGATAAATGCCAGACAGGCATACAGCACGGCAGCAATGCCAAAGGCATCGAACGTGGCATAAGTGGCAGCATTGACATCCCGTGCAATTTTTAAAATATCAGGTACAGTTGCAGTGAAGGCAATGGTGGTTGCATGCAGCATCAAAATGACTTCATTGCCATAAAACGGCAGTGCTCGACGTAGCATCGACGGAATAATAATGCGGGTATAGCGTTTCCAAGGCGACATCCCAAAGGCTTTTGCTGCCTCAATTTCGCCGTAGGGAATCGAACGTATTGCCCCTGCAAAAATTTCAGTGGTATAAGCTGCTGTATTGAGTGCAAACGCTAAAATGGTGCAATTAAGCCCTTCTCTAAAGAACTCATCGAGCCGTTCATGGGCATGGACAAATTCAAGGCTATAAATCCCAGTATAAATAATCAGTAGCTGTACATATAAGGGAGTACCACGGAAAATATAAGTAAAAAACCAAACAGGTCCACGTACACAAGCATGCTCAGAAACTCGAGCAATTGACAAAGGCACAGCCAGAACAAAACCAATCGCAATTGATAAGGCCAGTAGCCACGCGGTCATGGCGACCCCAGTCATTTGAAAACCATCGGTCCACAAATAGGACTGCCAATATTGTTGAATAATCTCAATCATAGTTGTCCCTTCTTCACACCAGCAGAATAACGACGTTCCAGCAACATGAGAATCAAATTCGAAAGGGTGGTGATGGCCAGATAAATGACGGCTGCAACAATACTGAAATAGAACACTTGCATGCTGCTTCGACCTGCATCTTGGGTAATTTTGACGATGTCGGTCAAACCAATTAAGGACACCAAGGCGGTGGCTTTAATAAGGACTTGCCAGTTATTGCCAATCCCTGGTAAGGCAAAACGCATCATTTGTGGAAAGAGGACACGCCTGAAGACTTGAAATGGGGTCATGCCATAGGCATATGCAGCTTCAAGTTGACCTTTAGGGACAGCTTGAAATGCGCCACGAAAGGTTTCTGTAAAATAAGCCCCATAAATAAAAGCTAAAGTAATCACCCCTGCCACAAAGGGATTGATGTCAATTTGTTCCATATGGATCGATTCGGTAATCGAGTTCAATCCAAGTTGCAGGCTATAGAACAACAACAACATGATCACCAGATCAGGAACACTACGAATGAGTGTGGTATAGAGGGTTGCCACATGACGTAAGATTTGAATACGAGAGAGTTTGGCGCTTGCCCCAAACAATCCAATAATGATCGAAAGTACCAGTGATAACAAAGCAAGCTGTATGGTCATCCAAGTGCCACTGAGTAATACGGGACCATAGCCAGACAGAAACATACTCAGTTTCTCCGAGTAAAAATATAAAATTTTATAAATCAGCAATATGTAAAGGGTGTCGGTGTTGAACCAACACCCTATAGATTAATAAATGCTGAAGGAGAAGTATTTTTTCTCGAGTTTCTTATAGGTACCGTCGGCAATAATTTCAGCTAACGCTTTATCAATATTCTTTTTCAGATCAGCATCTTCTTTACGCAAGCCGATTGCAGCCCCCACACCGAGTGTTTTGGCATCGACCACATTATTGCCTGCAAAAGCAAAGCCTTTTCCTTTCGCCGATTTTAGGAAACCTGCATCGACCATAATCGCATCTTGTAAAGTTGCATCTAGACGCCCAGAAACCATGTCTTGGTAAAGCACGTCTTGGTTTGGATAAGGAACCACATTGACACCTTTAGGTGCCCAATAAGCTTTTGCGTAGCCTTCTTGAATGGTGCCTTGCTGTACACCCACGCGTTTGCCTTTTAAAGAGGTTGGTGTAGGGAGTAAAGGAGAACCTTTCTTCGCGACCATGCGGGTAGGCGTGTTGTAAATTTTATTACTAAATGCGATTTGTTTTGCGCGATCCGTAGTGACTGTCATTGAAGACAGGATGCCGTCGAATTTCTTCGCTTTGAGTGCAGGAATCATCCCATCAAAGGAGTTTTCTACCCAGACACATTTGGCTTTTAATTTGGCACAAATGGCATTGCCCAGGTCGATGTCAAAACCGACCAGCTTATTGTCAGGGGTTTTATATTCAAAAGGAGCGTATGCGGATTCTGTACCAAAACGAATAGTTTTCCATTCTTTGGCTTGAACAGAACCGCTCAACGCAGTGAGTACGAATGTGGTCGAAAGGAGTAATTTTTTTTGCCAGTTTTTCATTTTAAATATAGTCATCCATAAAAAATCAAATCTAGAAAATAAGACGAAGATAGAATTTACCCTACTGAGTACTTTTGAATAAAAGCAACATCTATACCAGCTTTCTACTCTTAGGAGATCGATGGATCTTGTCACCATGAGAGATGAGGAAATAAAGGTATTTTTCGGTTGGAATAATTTTTATCTGAGAACGTCCTGTTCATATATTTTTATCATATGAAAAAATGAAGGTGAGACATAGTTGAAAAATACCTGAAGTCTTGTGCGCTATGACGTACAGAATTGATGATTTTTTAACAGTGGATCAATGTTTTACAAGACTATTCCCCAGTGCTGAATAGTTTATAAGTAAGCTGAAGTACTGTATAGCTGTGGAGCTGAAAACAAAAAACCGAGCAGTTAGGCTCGGTCTTTTTGAATGACTGACACTTAAAGAAGTGGCATTAGCTTAGAGGAAGAAGCTCATCTTTTAAGTTCAGCATTTGCTGCATTTGGGCACGAATTTTTCGCTCAGTTTTTCGTACATTATGTGCATTAATTCTTTTGCTCATAGCTCGGATTGGAATAAATAATTTTTCACCCATACCATCGACCAAGACAAATTCGGGCTTATTATTTCGCTGCTCTGTATACATAATCCCTGCGATGTTTACTTCACCGAAGATAATATGTAAGTCGCAGCAAAGCTCAAAAAAGTTATCTAAAGCTTTGGCGTGTTTTTCCTCAAATTGACGTGATTTGCACAACTCAAATAAAGTCATACCTTCACCACTTGGACAGACAATTTTCTCAGTCACAAAACCCAAGCCTACAGAAGTTTTCACAAAACCATAAGGCATTTCGACAGGAAAGCTAAAGATGTTATTTTTATAATGATTTTTACATAGCTGTAGATATTGCAATAATTCACGGCGGAATTGGCGATAAACGCCTTGCGACATTCTACGTTTAAGTTTGCCATGTCCTTTCCAGCCACCATCTTCATCCACTCGATTTGGATTCATGACTTTGATGATTTTGTTTTCATCCTCAGGATGCTGAAACACCATTTTTGAACAGCCTTGTCCGATACATTGCAGTTCATCTAATTGATAAATCATAGGGCCTTCTATCAGGAGATATACAAGAAAGACATCATTAGAAATGTGATATTTCATGCGATGGAAATGACTATTTTACAAAAAAATAAATAAAATTTCATTAAACTTTAATATTCATGTTGTATATGGAGGATTAAAAAGAACTTAAAGGCTTGTGTTGCAGCTATAACAAGGCATTGATCTAAAATGTGAAGCATAAAAAAACCGAGTGTTTAAACTCGGTTTTTTGAATCTGTAACAGATTAGATATCAGAAAGGTCGATACCTAAACGTGCAGCAACTTCTTCGTAAGCTTCAACCACACCGCCTAAACCTTGACGGAAACGGTCTTTGTCGAGTTTTTTCTTAGTTTCTTTGTCCCATAGACGACAGCCGTCTGGAGAGAACTCATCACCAAGAACAATACGGTCGTGGAATACACCAAACTCAAGTTTGAAGTCCACAAGTAGCATGCCACCTTGGTCAAATAAGTTTTTAAGCACTTCGTTTACTTGGTAAGTGAGGACTTTCATTTGCTCAAGCTGCTCAGCAGTTGCCCAACCTAAAGCAATTGCTTGAGACTCATTGACCATTGGGTCACCAAGCGCATCATCTTTGAAAAATAATTCGAAAGTAGGCGGAGTTAATTCCTTGCCTTCTTCTACACCTAAGCGACGGCATAAGGAACCTGCTGCATAATTACGAATTACACATTCAACAGGGATCATGCTGAGTTTTTTCACTAGAACTTCTGTTGGAGAAAGAAGTTTTTCAAAGTGAGTCTCAATGCCAGCTGCAGCCAATTTATCCATGATAAAGGCGTTAAAACGGTTGTTCACCTTACCTTTACGATCTAGTTGTTCGATCTTTTCACCATTGAATGCCGAAGCATCATCACGAAAGACTAAAATCAGGTGGTCTGCACTGTCTGTTTCATAGACAGATTTTGCTTTACCAGTATAGAGCAAGGTTTGTTTTAACATGAGGGAACCTTTTTCAAAAAAAAATGCCTAGTACGACTAGGCTGGCCAATTTTGGTAAATCTGGGTTAACAATTCTGTGGCTTTTTCAGGCGCTGCAAAACTGTTATCGGCATTGAACACAGCGAGGTTGTTGCTGCTGCCAACCGCGGTCAGTCTTAACACATAGACCTGTTGATCGATTTTAATGGTTGCTTCATAACCATTTTTGCTTTGACCAACGAGTTGATGGTTGAGGCTGCTGAGGGTGGCAAGCGTATATTGCCAAATTGTAGCAGAATTTCCCTCAATTTTGAGCAGTGGATTCTTATTTCCGTCAATAATCAATTGAGGGTGGCTCATAGTTGTATCAACTGTTTCTGTTGATTCTGCATTGGACATGACTTGAGCAGCTTGAGGGCGCGGCATTGCAAAACGGTTTCCGCGCTTGTTTTCAAGTATAGGTGCATGTTCACGAGCGAGCGCTTCAACCGTTGGAGCTGGATACAACGGCGTTGCAGGTCGAACCATAGAGCCTTCAGGGTACTTAAGAGGTTCTAAGGTTGCGGTTTCTTTATAGTCCAAACTACCGTTATTGACTGCAAGGGAACTACAACCCGCTAAACTGACGACTGAAAGTGCGAGAGTAAGACCTAAACGTAACTGCATATTGATGTGCTCTTTATTTAATGACACCCGCCGTTGTGAGTGCTTCACGGAGCGGTGTGCGATATTGTTCTGCAAGTGGTGTTAATGGTAAACGAATACCCGTTTCGATTAACTCCATTTCATGAAGTGCCCATTTCACAGGAATTGGGTTTGATTCGCAAAATAGAATTTCGTGTAAATTTGCAACTTGGGTATTTAGGTTTTCAGCTTTTTCAGCTTCGCCTGCCAGTGCTGCCGCACAAACATCGCTCATTTCTTTTGGTGCAACGTTTGCAGTCACAGAAATATTGCCTTTTGCTCCCGACAGAATCAGTTGATAAGCTGTTGCATCATCACCTGAATAGACGGTCATCGCTTTGCCAGCAAGGCCTTCGAGCAGTGCTCGACCACGAGGTACATCACCTGTGGCATCTTTGATGCCCACAATTTGAGGAATATCGGCCAAACGAATGACCGTTTCATTCGCCATATCGACACCTGTACGACCAGGTACGTTATACAGAATTTGAGGAAGATCAACAGCTTCAGCAATAGCTTTATAGTGCTGATATAGTCCTTCTTGGGTCGGTTTATTATAATAAGGGGTAACCAAAAGAGCAGCATCTGCACCAAGTTCCTTGGCTTCTTTAGTCAACTCGATGGCTTCGCGCGTTGAATTCGCGCCAGTCCCCGCAATAATAGGGATGCGTTTGTTCGCGACACGAATGATTTCTTTAATCACTTGTGTATGCTCTTTCATGCTTAGAGTAGACGCTTCACCCGTTGTACCGACAGCAACAATGCTATTTGTGCCTTGTGCGATGTGCCACTCAACGAGCTTCTCTAGACCCTTCCAATCTACGCTGCCATCTTCAAACATAGGGGTGACGATTGCGACAATTGAGCCTTGGATGGTCTGTGCTTGCTGAGTCATTTTAAAAAAATATCCTATTTGTCCATCCAGTTAGGCCAGAAAAACATAAGATTGGATGGGTGCGTATTTTAATTTATAGCATTTTCAAAGCGCTGATGCATTGAATAATGCTTATGCAAATTATGAACGAACACAACATGAAGAACAATATGCTTTAGTCAAAGTGTATAAAATCTTTATCTTTCGCTACAAAAATACGGCTTGTTCAAATGCTAGACAAAGAAATGCTTTTCACTTTGCATCTGAAAAGAGTGTTTTGCATAACCTATGGCCGTGGATTGAGGTATTTAAAGAAAGAATCTCTTCATTTCAATTGAGGCTTAGAACCCGATCAAACTGACTATTGGGATGCAAGGTCAGGATTGAAGCGCTTTTAACGCTTACACTATTTCTCTAAACAGCGATGACACTATTCATTTAACGTTATAAATCAATATCTAGCATTTTGTTCTATATTCAATTTTCCGCAATACCCATTGCACTCAAGGATACAGTCATTTAATTTTGACCCGCGAGGATGAATACTGTTTTATAAATTAAGCTATGCTTGGCCTTCGAGCGAAAAACAAAAAGGACAGAGAAGAATGCAGAAGAATGTGGCACTGATTGTGGTGGATGTACAAAATGGTTTTACGCCTGGTGGAAATTTAGCGGTAGCAGGGTCAGATCAAATTATTCCTAAAATTAATCAGTTGGGTGATTATTTTGACCATATTGTACTCACCCAAGATTGGCATCCCGAAAATCACATTTCTTTTGCAGACAATCACCTCGATCAACAAGCCTTTCAAACCATTGAATTGGACTATGGCACACAAGTACTCTGGCCACGTCACTGTGTACAAGGCACACAAGATGCTGAACTGCATCCTGATCTCGACCTTGCCAAAGCGCAGTTGATCATTCGCAAAGGATGTCATGCGCACATTGATAGTTATTCTGCTTTTTTAGAAGCGGATCACAAGACCCAAACGGGACTTGCAGGTTATTTAAGAGAGCGTGGGATTGATACCGTGTTTATTGTTGGGATTGCAACTGACTTTTGTGTGGCATGGACAGCAATGGATGCCTGTAAACTCGGTTTCCAAACTTATGTGATTGCCGATGCCACTAAAGGCATTGATTTACACGGTTCTTTACAACATGCATGGCAAGAGATGCTGGCCCATGGTGTAAAACGTCTGTATTGCAAAGATATTGTGCAACAATATGCTGTGAACTGATGCGCTGAACCAATCGGCTCATCTTAATCACCATATCGACATTATAAAAACATGCAATAGGGAAAGGTCATGGGCACTTTTTTAAAATTTACCGCTTGGATTCAAAAAACCTTTGCCCTGTGGGTGGTGTTATTTGCAGGCATTGCGCTCCTGAGCCCTGAAACTTTTGTCTGGCTGAAAGCTTATATCACGTGGATGTTGGGCCTGATTATGTTTGGTATGGGCATGACCATGACACTGGAAGATTTTAAAGGTGTGATGCAAAGTCCTAAAGCGGTTGCAATTGGGGTAGCGGCTCAGTTTGTGGTGATGCCAAGCGTGGCTTATCTGCTGTGCTTATTATTTCGCTTGCCGACTGAAATTGCGATCGGGGTGATTTTGGTGGGTTGCTGTCCGGGTGGCACGGCATCCAATGTGATTACTTACATGGCGAAAGGCAATACGGCTTTGTCTGTCGCATGTACCACGGTATCGACTTTATTGGCACCCGTGTTGACTCCCGCCATTTTCTATCTACTGGCCAGCCAATGGATTGAAATTAATGCATGGTCGATGCTGAGTTCAATTTTGCAGGTGGTCCTGTTCCCGATCATTTTAGGGCTGGTGGTACGCGCCGTGCTGAAACAGAAAGTCGAAAGCTATATTTCGGTGATGCCCTTAATTTCTGTGGTGGCGATTGTACTGATAGTGGCAGCGATTATTGGCGGCTCAAAAGCACAAATTTTAGAATCAGGCTTATTGATTTTAGCTGTGGTGGCATTACATAACTCGATTGGTTATTTACTTGGCTTTGGCGCTGCACGAATGTTTCATTTGCCACATGCTGACTGTAAGGCGGTCTCGATTGAGGTCGGTATGCAAAACTCAGGACTAGGCGTGGCTTTGGCTGCTGTGCATTTTTCCGCTTCGCCAATTACGGCTGTACCTAGCGCAATCTTTAGTTTGTGGCATAATATTTCAGGGCCAATTTTAGCCAGTTATTGGGCCGCGAAAGAAGACGGCACTGCCAAGGAAAAAAGTGAAAAGGAACATATGTCAGTTTGAATACTGTACGCTGTTGCAGCTTTAAACATAAAGTCAGGATGAATTTTCTATTTGGCATGAGGTTGTAACTAAACTGTCATAAAGACTACCTAACATCCCTGCCAAACACTTCATAACAGACTGTTGCAAACAGCATTGAGAGGGTATGGATAATTTTCAGCATTCATCGGCGACGTATTTTAACCGAGAGCTATCGTTATTTGAGTTTCATCAGCGGGTTTTAGCACAAGCATTAGATCCGAGTTTGCCTGTGCTGGAGCGCTTAACTTTTTTAATTATTTTTTCACGTAATTTAGATGAGTTTTTTGAAATTCGTATTGCGGGCTTGATGAAACAACGCGATATGAATGTGATAGCACGAACCCCTGATGCTGTTCCCACTGAAGTGATATTAGAAGACCTGTCCGAATCCATTCATTGTGCCGTCAAAAAACAGTTTGAAATTTTAAATCATTCGATTTTACCTGAGTTACAAGCGCAAGGTATTCAGTTCATCCAGTTCCAAGATATTTTAGAAAAACATAAAGCGTGGATTGCAGAATATTTTGCCAAAGAAATCCAACCCGTTTTGACCCCAATCAGCTTAGATCCGTCACATCCTTTTCCTCGCCTCGTGAATAAAAGTCTGAATTTCATTGTGAGTTTACAAGGTAAAGATGCTTTTGGACGAAGCATTGAGATGGCGATTGTCCCAGCGCCGCGCTCATTACCGCGTTTAATTCAGATGCCGAAAAACGTGGCAGGCAATATCGACACGCAGATTTTTTTAACCGCAATGATTCAGCAGCACATCAGTGATCTGTTTCCAGGGATGAAAGCCACGGGTTGTTATGCTTTTCGTGTGACACGTAATGCTGATCTGATTTTGTCGGAAGATGTTGACGATTTGGCGGTGGCACTCAAAGATGAGTTGTCTTCACGTCGTTTTGGTCGCGCGGTGCGTTTAGAAATTGAGGATGACTGCCCCGAAGCGGTGATTGATTATCTGCTCAAGGAATTTGATTTAACTGAGCAGGAACTCTATCGTATTAATGGGCCGATCAATCTTTCACGTCTCAGTACCAGTTGTGACCGACCTGAACTGAAGCATCCCGTGTTTATCCCAGTCATTCCCAAAGTTTTGCGCAAACAAAAAAGTACCTTTGATACCTTAAAAGCACAGGATGTGTTGTTGCATCATCCTTTTGATTCTTTTCAGCCTGTGATTGGCCTATTAAAAGAAGCTGCGAAAGATCCGAATGTGCTGGCAATTAAACAAACGCTCTACCGTAGCGGACCTGACTCGGAAATTGTACAGGTCTTGGCAGAGGCGGCACGAAATGGCAAGGAAGTCACGGCAGTGATTGAGTTACGTGCTCGTTTTGATGAAGAGTCAAATATTACTGTGGCCAATATTTTGCAAGAAGCGGGGGCAGTGGTGGTGTATGGTATTGTCGGCTATAAAACCCACGCCAAAATGATTTTGATTGTACGCCGTGAAAATGCTCAGCTGATCCGTTATGCCCATCTGGGCACAGGCAATTATCATGCGGGTAATGCACGTATGTATACCGATTATGGCCTGATGACTACACAGCCTGATATTTGTGAAGATGTACACCGTATGTTTCAAGAACTGACGGGGATGGGCAAAATGGCCAAATTGAAGGCGTTGTTACATGCGCCTTTTACCTTACACAGTGAACTGTTAAAACTGATTGAGCAAGAAATTCAGTTTGCGCAAGCTGGTCAAAAGGCACGCATCATCATTAAAGTCAATGCCTTGACGGAGCCTCAGTTAATTGCCGCACTGTATCGTGCGTCACAAGCAGGGGTGCAGGTTGATCTGATTATCCGTTCGATCTGCTGTTTGATTCCACAGGTCCAGGGCATGTCTGAAAATATCCGTGTACGTTCGATTGTGGGCCGTTTTCTGGAACATACCCGCGTGTATTGTTTTGAGCATGGCGGTGAGAAAAATCTGTACTGTGCCAGCGCAGATTGGATGGGCCGTAATTTATTTTCGCGTGTGGAAACTTGCTTTCCTATATTGGATCGCACTTTGAAAAAGCAGATTTATAAAGACGGATTAATCAGTTACTTAAATGATTGTTTGAATGCTTGGGAGCTACAGGCCAATGGTCATTGGCTTAAAGTGGCCTGTACCGATCCGGAGCAAAGGTATAGTGCGCAGCAACATTTGATTGCACAAAAGCAACTCAAAATTTAACAGTTGCCATAAAAAAGCCTGACATGCGTCAGGCTTTTTTATGATTGAACTTAATTAAGAGGCTTTAGATTGTTTTGCTTTTAAAATTTCCGTTCTTAAGCTTTGTGCCAACTCTGCAGACTCTGAACCCATGCCATTGACCATAAAGGCATGACGGGTCAAGACATTGGTGGGATTGGGTAAATTCACCAGTTGGTAACTTTCAGAAATGTCTTTCAATAATTCGTTGCTTAAATGTATGGCACTTTCTTTAGCAGACAACTGTTGGACCAAACGCTCAGCAGCTTGATTTGCAGACAGCTGCATTGCATCGACTGCGGTTGAAATGCCACAGCGCGTTTGCAAAACAAAGCGCTTTTCTTCGCGGTAACGTTTATACAAAACCTCAGAAAGCAGTTGGAATACACTGCTGATCATCATTAAACACGGTACCGCATTCGGTGTGTCTGTCGACATACTGAGGGTAGCACCATGCTCATTAAAGGATTGAACTGTAGTGATGTCTGCGCTGTTGAGTTTGTAGTGTTTTAAACACAGTTCTGTGCTTTTATTGAGAAAAATCTGACACAAATTAAAGTATGGGATAGACACGGTTGTATTCACCGAGTCCATCAGTTGTTTCGGGTCATAAAATTGAATATTGAGCGCAACCGAATGATTGTCCACGATCACAGGTTTCTGTTCTTTAGGCTTCGCACTGGTTTTGATTTGTTGTTGTACTTGGGCAATCGCGACTGCTGTATGGTGTTTTTCCTGTTCTAGTGTTTGTGTTAACACCTGAATTTCGTGTTTTAAGCGAGATTCATTATTGATCCGTGCCAAATATTCGGTACGGCTTGGTCGCGCAATGGCGCGATAGGCCAGCCACAATAAACCATGAATCGCTAAGGACAATAAAATCGCTAACCACTGAGTACGTAAAATTTCACCCATACTTGGTTTAATGAGCGTGATTTCAATGCTACCCACTTTCTTTTCATTTTGCAGCGCATCACGGACAAACACTTCGCCATCACGTGTTCGAACTTGGCCACCTGTCGCTAGGACTTGATTATTGGCATCCAAAATACGAATGGAAGCTACGCTTGGATTGGTCGCATAGCGATCGACCAAAAGCGCAAGTGAAACCGTGTTGGCTGGTTCCAGCTCTGCAAGACTGTCTGTCACCAATTGAGAGGTCATGAGCTGGCCTTGGTTGGCACGGTTTTCATTCAGTTGATGAGTCGTTGCCAACACCAATAAAAAGGTATGTAAAGCAAAACTTACAATTAATAGGCTAGCAAATAGCCCTTGTCTAGGCGCATTCAACGTAAACTTCCAAAGAAAATATATTCAATTTCGATTATGATTCTAACAATAGTCGTAGCTCAGACCCGAGTCAATTCATGCGAGAAATCATTCTTATTTCATTTTTAGGACCAGACCAACCTAATCAGTTCACTCGATTAATGCAGGTATTGTCCACTCATTCATTACAAATTCTAGATGTCGGACAAGCAGTTATTCATAACCAATTGACCTTAGGTATTGTTATTTCTTCAGATGACCAAACCGCAACAGCTTTGGCAATGAAGGAAATTCTAATTTTAGCACATGATATTGGTTTAACTGTACGTTTTAAACCAATCACTACAACTGAATACGACCAGTGGGTGAGCGAAGGTGGACGGACGCGCTATATAGTCACAGCTTTAGCGCCAGAGCTTGAGGCGTCTCACTTACAAGCAGTTACAAATATTGTGTCCAACCAAGGTTTCAACATCGAAACTGTGACCCGTTTGTCCGGTCGTCCAGTGTTAAATGGCGAAGTCGATGGGCCGAAACGCGCCTGTGTTCAATTTGGTTTAAGTGGGCAAATGCTGGATGCCGCAGCCATGCGTGCAGCTTGTTTACGTTTGTCACACGAACTGAATGTCGATGTAGCGGTACAAGAAGATAATGCCTACCGCCGTAACCGTCGTTTGGTCTGTTTTGATATGGACTCGACCTTAATCGAGCAAGAAGTGATTGATGAGTTAGCTATTGAAGCAGGTGTCGGCGCGCAAGTCGCTGAAATCACAGAACGTGCCATGCAGGGTGAGCTGGATTTCCAGCAAAGCTTCCGCGCACGTGTCGCACTGCTCAAAGGGATGGATGCCTCTGTCCTACCTAAAATTGCAGAACGTCTGACTGTCACAGAAGGTGCTGAACGTTTGATCTCAACTTTAAAAGCATTAGGTTACCGTACCGCGATTTTGTCGGGTGGGTTCCAGTACTTTGCTGAGTATTTACAAGCCAAACTGGGCATTGATGAAGTGCATGCCAATATCTTAGACGTTGAAAATGGGTTGGTCACAGGCGAAGTGAAAGGCCACATTGTCGACGGTGCTCGTAAAGCATTATTGCTGCGTGAATTAGCTGAAAAGATGGGGATTTCGCTTGAACAAGCCATTGCTGTAGGCGATGGTGCAAACGATTTACCGATGCTGTCGATTGCTGGCCTAGGTGTAGCTTTCCGAGCGAAACCATTGGTAAGACAAAACGCCAATCAAGCGATTTCAAGTGTTGGTTTAGATGGTGTTCTGTATTTATTGGGTGTGCACGATAAAGATTTGAATCGTGCCTAATAGCATTTGTGAGGATAAAAAACGCAGTCCTTGAGCTGCGTTTTTTTTGTTGCAAATTTAAGCAAAAAGCGATGAGTGGTCAGTGAAAAATGTCGATAAAAACAACGATCAACAGAATTGGAAAAAATATTTTTAAGCGCTGAAAATACGGGTTTTATTTTGTAATGACACGCCAAGACTGAGCGCGTCTTTGTTTTGGAAAAGTTCAAATCTAAAAAAATGTAATGACAATATAATATGGCGACAACGTATGTCGCATTCTAAAAATACAAGCCTTTTTTTCTTTTCAAAACTACTCATAATGCATGCATAGAGTTTGAAAGCTACACAATCCATTAATTTTAAACGGTATCGGGGATGAGTTCAGCACAGCATATTCAGTGCTTGAATTTATCTTAGACGGAGGTTTTTATGGTAACAGCGAATTTAGCAACCATCGTTGGCTTAAGTTTAGTCGCCGCTGCGTTAATTGCTGTTTTCTTTTCGCCTTATCGTCGCTGGTTGAGTTTTATGGTGGCGGGTATGGTGTTTTGGGGAATCTTGGAAGTCATTCGCCTAGGTGTGCAAGCAGTGTTTGAAATGCCGATCACTTATAGCTACTTAACTGCTTTAACTTCAGCGATGCTTATTGTGACGATGTTACTTCTACGTGAAGACCGTCGCGCAGAACGTGCACTGGCGCAGCGCCGTTGTATTGAACATACTCCTGTATATGAAGATGACCAACAGCAGTACTCTAGCCGCTAAGTCATAACCTCATACCGTAAAAGAAGATGCCCTGTGCATCTTTTTTACGTTCTTACATGATTGTTATACAAAGCCTAGCAGTAAAAATGGCAACTTGTGGTAGCATTGAAAACAGTCAATTTATCAACAATTACAATAGGCTTTCATGTCATGAAACTATCTTCAATTCCTGTGGTTAAACTTCCATTGGTTGATGTCAGCACGGATCCGCTGGATTTAATGGTTACTGGTTTGGCACTTCGTATGAAACAGTTGGCGCGTACCAGTCCAAAATTTATTGAATTAGTTCATGAACGCCAGTTCCGTATTCAAATTGGTACGGATCTGGGTATGGCTCGCCAAATTATTGTAAACAATGGTCAGATTGATACCGTTTCGGGTGATGTTGAAAAAGCTGATTTTATTTTACAGTTTGCGGACAGTGAGCAGGGTGTGAAAACTTTAATCAAAGGTGACCCAACCGCATTTATGACGGGCATGCAAAACGGCAGCATTAAAATGGAAGGTGATTTTGGTCTCTTGGTGTGGTTTAACCAAGTTGCAAAATTGGTTCCACCAAAGCTACCAAAGCCAGTGAAAGCAAAAATTAAAGCTGCTCGTGCGTTTTTGAAAGAAAAAACGGGTAAGTAAAAAGATTTTTTAAACGTCTCGATTCCGTCTCCTTTATAAAATGGAGATTGAGAGTGATGAAATAAAAAAAGCCCCCAACTGAGGGCTTTTTTTATGTATGGTGTTTTTATTCGACTTCTAAATTGAAAGTCACGGGTCCATCATTGATCAAATGTACTTTCATATCGGCAGCAAAAATACCAGTTTGCACATGCTCAAACTGGGTCTTGGCATACTCAACCAGTTGTTCGTATAAGGCCTCAGCATCATTCGGTGGCATGGCTGGTCCAAAGTCAGGACGTAGGCCTTTTTGGGTTTGCGCCATCAAGGTGAATTGAGACACCAGAAGAATACCACCACCAGCTTGGCTGACATTCCAGCCCATTTTGCCTTGTTCGTCGTCAAAAAAACGATACTTCAAGATCTTGTCGATCAGTTTTTTGCCTTTGTCTAAAGAGTCTTCTTTCCCAAGACCTAAGAAAACCAAGATACCGTGTTGAATTTCGCCTGTGGTTTCACCATTGACGACCACTTTGGCTTCTAGAACGCGTTGTAATAAGGCTCGCATGATTAATTTGATCTATCGCTTGATTATGCAAAGTGGAATTGTAGCAAACCAAGTGCAGTACAGGAGAGGCATTGATTGAAAAAACAAGGTCGTTGAGTTGATATTCATAGCAATGTTTAAGTAAAAGAATATCAGCCAAGAGCGATGGCAGCATAGACATCAACTCTTGTATTCTGAATCAAGAGAAACAAGGGACATACCGAGTAATTGGTCGAATAGAAAGACCGAATTACCAAAACATGGCTATGCAGTTTAAAAAAATGTGCTTTAATGCAATAAGTTGCTAAAAACCGAAAATGATATGTCTGCCATCATCCAATCCTTATTAGATACTGATCTGTACAAATTTACGATGCTACAGGTGGTCCTGCATAAGTTCCCTCAAGCACATAGTGTGTACCAGTTTCGTTGCCGTAATTTGGATGACACGGTTTATCCTTTGGTCGACATTCTGAATGATTTAAATCACCAATTAGATTTGCTTTGCCAACTTCGTTTTCAAGACGATGAACTACAGTATCTACGCGGTTTGCGCTTTATCAAAAGTGACTTTGTCGATTATTTAGAGTTGTTTCAACTCAAACGTCGTTTTATTGTGGCCAGTATTGATCAGCAAGGTCGTTTAGATATTCGTATTGAAGGACCGATGGTTCAAGCCATGATGTTTGAAATCTTTGTGCTTGCCATCGTCAATGAGTTGTATTTCCGTCGTATTCGGACAGATGAGGTCATGGCTGAAGGCGAGCGCCGCTTACATGCTAAAGTGGCCTTATTAAAACACTATGAAACATCGCAAACGCCAAATGATCCCCCATTTTTAGTTTCTGACTTTGGTACGCGTCGCCGTTATAGTCTGGCGTGGCAAAAACATGTGATTGAAGTGTTTAATCAAGCTGCACCGCATATTTTCCGTGGTACCAGCAACGTCTTAATTGCGAAGCAATTGGGTCTAACCCCGATTGGTACCATGGCGCATGAATTCCTACAAGCCTTCCAAGCGTTGGATGTACGTTTACGTAATTTTCAAAAATCAGCGTTGGAAACGTGGGTACAAGAGTACCGTGGTGATTTAGGTATTGCTTTGACGGATGTGGTGGGAATGGATGCATTCCTGCGTGATTTTGATTTGTATTTTGCCAAACTGTTCGATGGTTTGCGTCATGACAGTGGCGACCCATATGAATGGGGAGATAAGGCCTATGCTCACTATAAAAAGCTGAAAATTGACAGTAAAACCAAAATGCTCACGTTTAGTGATGGACTGAATTTAGAGAAAGCATGGGATCTGCACAATTATTTCAAAGACCGCTTCCAAGTCAGCTTCGGGATTGGCACCAATTTGACCAATGATATGGGACAAACACCATTAAATATTGTGCTTAAATTGGTCGAGTGTAATGGCCAGTCGGTTGCGAAAATATCAGACAGTCCAGGCAAAACCATGACCGATAACGATACCTTTTTGGCGTATTTACGTCAGGTTTTTGAGATTACTGAAGCAGAAACCAATTAGTTCATAACATATGTAATGCCAGAATCCGTTCTGGCATTGTGCATTCAAAAACTGGTGAATAGTGATATCTATAATTCTGCTAAAAGAATGCAAAAAATCAGAATAATTGTAAAAATGAGTTGTGCTAAGATCAAAGCATGATCTGAAAGCATACGAAATAATATGACACATTCTGCCTTTGATTTTGGCTTATTGATAGACACAGAGCAGTTGGTTCCTCATTTAGGGAATGAGAAATTACGCATCGTCGATTTAAGCCGAGCCTCAGTCTATGACCAGTTACATATTCCACATGCTTTGCATTTAAAACCGAAATTTTTGGTGCGCCAAGATGAACAAGCCACGGGATTACTTCCCGATGTAGAAGGTTTACAAGAGCTGATTCGTTATCTAAATATTTCACCCGAGCATCATGTGGTGGTTTACGATGATGAAGGTGGCGCTTGGGCAGGGCGCTTGATTTGGAATTTACACTGCTTAGGTTTTGAAAATACCAGTCTGCTGAATGGTGGAATTCATGCATGGCTTGCAGCAGGACTTCCAACCACTTCCGAAGAGGAACAGTTTGAACCTGTCAATACTTTGGTGCAGGTCGATCAAGCAAAAATACAGCAGTATCGAATTGAATATGCGGAGTTATTAGAGAAAGTTCAAAGCAGCCAAGTCCAACTCTGGGACTGCCGAACAGAAGACGAATATACGGGGCTACGTCTTGCAGCGCGACGCGGCGGTCACATTCCAAATGCACTACATTTTGAATGGAGTACTGCCCTTAACCGTGAAAATCATTTAAGATTGCACCCTTTAGAACGCACGCAGCAACGCTTAGAGCAATTGGGTTTTAACTTAAATGAACCTGTGGTGGTGTACTGTCAGTCACATCACCGTTCAGGACTGGCTTATATTTTAGGTCGTTTATTGGGTTGGAATATTCAGGCGTATGATGGTGCGTGGAGTGAATGGGGCAACCGCCTCGACAGTCCTATCATTACCGGAGAGATGCCGTCTTGAGCCTCACATCACGCTTAAAAAAACAAATTTTCATTCAAGCTCAACGTGTTGTACCCCAACATCAGTTATCACGTGTCGTGGGCAAAGTCGCAGCCAGCGAAAATCCGATTGTGAAAAATGCGGTCATCACTGCGTTTAAAGCACAGTACGGCATTGATATGTCGATTGCTGAGCAGAGCAATGCGCTGAAGTTTAAGTCTTTTAATGAGTTCTTTACCCGTGCATTAAAAGAGGGTGTGCGTGATATTGATACTGATGCGACCAGTATTGTATCGCCTGCGGATGGTGCAATTTCACAGTTGGGTCCAATTGTAGAAGGTGATATTTTCCAAGCCAAAGGGCAGAAATTCACCGTTGATAATTTAATTGCAGATCCGCAGTTGGCGGAACCGTTTAAAAATGGTCAGTTTGCAACCGTGTATTTATCGCCTAAAGATTATCACCGTGTGCATATGCCATTTGCAGGCACATTGACTGAAACCTTATATGTGCCAGGTGAATTGTTCTCGGTCAATCAAACCACGGCTGAAAATATTCCAGGCCTATTTGCCCGCAATGAACGTATGGTCTGTTTATTTGATACAGAAATTGGTCGTATGGCTGTGGTTCTCGTTGGTGCCATGATTGTGGCGGGGATTGAAACGGTTGCAACAGGAAAAGTGAAACCTACTGGGCGTTTAGAGTTAAATCAGCATCATTTAGTCTTGGACAAAGGTGCTGAACTGGGTCGCTTTTACTTAGGCTCAACCGCTGTGGTACTGTTTGAAAAAGACAAAATGACATGGGATGCAGCCTTTAAAGCCAACTCGACTGTGGTGATGGGTGAAGCGATGGGGCATACGCTTTAATCGTTTCAGCTCTCGATCTCCATCCTTGTTAAACGGAAGGTGAGAGACAAAAAAGCACCGATATCGGTGCTTTTTTCATACTCTTGAAGAAAGGTTCATTCAGGATTGTAGGTACGTTCTTTGGGAAAAATCACTTTAAAAATAGAGCCTTGATTTTCTTTGGATTCAATTTCTAAATGTGCTTGGTGTTGCATTAACACATGTTTCACAATTGCGAGCCCTAAGCCTGTGCCACCTGTTTGTCGACTGCGCGCGCTGTCGACACGGTAGAAGCGTTCGGTTAAACGAGGCAAGTGCTTAGGATCAATGCCTATGCCAGTATCTTCCACAGTAAAATAAGCCTGTTCACCATTGTCATGCCAACCCATGGTCACCGTTCCGCCTTTCGGTGTGTATTTGATGGCATTGGTAATCAGATTACTAAAAGCACTGGCTAACTCCATGTCTGAACCGATCAAGTCACAGTGACTGTCGATATCGAGATTGAGCGTATGTCCATAATCAATATTATAGGCATGCGCATCGTCATAAAGTTGGTTCATTAAGCTCGGCATATCAATGATTTGATTTTTAGCAATTTGCTTGTCATTTTCTAGGCGTGACAGTAATAGCAAATCATTCACTAAGGCATTCATGCGTTTGGCCTGTGCCTGCATTTGGTCAAAGGCTCGCTTCCAACGTGGGTTGAGGTCTTCTTGGTCTGTAAAGGTCTCAATATAACCACTGAGTACCGTCAGCGGTGTGCGTAGTTCATGCGAAATGTTATCGACAAAGTCTTTTCGCATTTGTTCGAGATTGTGCATGCGGGTCACGTCATAGGCGACCAGTAAGCGACTTTCACCACCAAATCGGGTCATTTTGACTTGAACATAATGTTCATCAAAACTAGATGACTTCATTTTCAAGCCATCTGGTGCAGCATCAATATTATTATAATAATCCACAAAACTTGGCTGGCGTAATAAAGTCAAAATATTACGGCCACGGTCATTTTGTTCAATGCCTAATAACCGTTCTGCAGCAGGGTTCCACCATTCAATTTGTTGCATGTCGTCAATCAGAACCACAGCTTCTTGCAAAGCGACCAATGAGGACTGCGCCCGATCAATCAACCCGACCATTTCCGCTTGCACAATCCGTTCTTGGCGCTGTGCCCGATAGACGTTGAACAATAATGCCCCCCAAATGCCCCCAAGGTTGGGTGGAACTTCGTAGGGACGATTGGAAATCCAGTCATTGACCAAATATAAAGAGCGCATTTGCAGAATAAAAAAAACGGCAAAAGCAAAGGAGATACACGTCCAAAAATAACCGACGCCAAAGCCTATTAAGCTTGCAATCAGCAAGAAAAAGGCAAGGAGACGTAAGTCCTGTTTGGCAAAGCCCCATAAACTGCTGTATCGCGTTTTTTTATGCTCGCGTGCGAGTTCAGGGACCGGGTAGGGTTCATACATAAAACAAAATTAACCTAGGGCGATATCCGCACGTGTAGAGAATCGATAACCTGTGCCGCGAACTGTTTGCACAAAGCGATCTGCGGCATAAGGCTCAAGCACTTTACGTAAACGGCGAATATGCACGTCGATGGTACGGTCTTCAATATACACGTTTCCGCCCCAGACTTGGTCAAGAAGTTGTGCACGGGTGTAGGCACGCTCAGGATGTGTCATGAAGAAGGCCAGTAAACGATACTCGGTTGGCCCCATGTCGAGGAAATTGTTGCCAAAGCTCACCCGTTGGCTCACAGGGTCTAAAATTAAGCCATTGGCATCAATTGATTTTTCACCACTGAGTGCGTTAGCGCGGCGTAAAACTGCTTTAATCCGTGAAACCAATTCACGGGTCGAAAATGGTTTAGTCATGTAGTCATCTGCACCAGCATCCAGACCTTGCACTTTATGGTCTTCTTCACCACGCGCCGTGAGCATAATGACGGGAATTTCAGAGAGGTTTTCATCGCGCTTGAGACGGCGACATAAGTCTACACCACTGACGCCACCAGGCATCATCCAGTCGAGCAAGATCAAAGCAGGACGCTGATCCACAATCATTTGGTGGGCTTGTTTTGCATCTTCTGCTTGTAAGCATTGAAAGCCTGCCATATCCAACGAGGTGTGAATCATTTCTCGAATGGGAAGTTCATCATCGACGATTAAAATGTAGTCATCTTTCACAACGCAATATCCTATTGTAGGTAACGGCAGGCCGTTTTAATTTTATGACAGGCTTATTACAAAGATTAATTATGACAGTATCATTGCAAAAAACAGACGATTGATGAAATTTGCAAAAAAATGTGACAAAAAATCGTCATATTGGGATTAAAAATTAATGGAAGTTTAATCTAAAATTTATTTAGAAAGTGCAGATGGAATTCAAATTGAGCATCTTATACATCTAGCTTTGCACGTGTATTTGGATCCGAAAAGGTTTCTAAAAGTGAAATAAACACAATACGGCTGGAGGATAAAACTTCTTCAAAGGATTGTTTAAATCCACTGACCACCCAACGGATCGCAATTTGTGTGACATAGCCATTGAGACCTGTGGCGACCAGAGAAATTTCTCGCTCAGAACGGTTAATTTGCGGCATCATCAGCATCACAAAGGCTTGAATCATCCGGTCAAAACGGGTCATGGTTTCATGAATGGTGGCTTGGTTATGTAATTCTTGGACTAACATTGCATCGATATAAATGATACGCGCCATGCGGGGATTGTCTTTTAAGGTCGTGAGTAGGGCACGTAGTCCTGCATCAATCATTT
Organism: Acinetobacter sp. WCHA55; assembly: GCF_002165305.2. Lineage (NCBI taxonomy): Bacteria > Pseudomonadati > Pseudomonadota > Gammaproteobacteria > Moraxellales > Moraxellaceae > Acinetobacter > Acinetobacter sp. WCHA55. The sequence continues at coordinate 111,774 of NZ_CP032286.1, forward strand.
TGTGTGGATCTGAAGAGGCTTGCATGATAGCTTGCATGACATTGTGCTGTAACTCATCGATCAGTTTTAAAAAAATGGTTTGAAACAGCTGCTCACTTTTTTTAAATGATTCATAAAAATAACGTTCGGTGAGCTTGGCTTCATTACAAATATCTTTCACGGTCACGGCAAAGAAGCCATGAGTACCGTAGGCTTCAATTCCAGCTTCAATCAGTTTTTCACGACGGAGCTGTTTACGTTCAGAAAGTGATAAGCCCTTGAATTGGCGTTCTTTGGTTTTATTATTATCGCTGTTTTGTTGTACTGCTTCAGATGCCGTCATCAGATTTCATCGCCCTATTTTAAAGCCAAGGTTTTGCATAGTTTAGCAATAAACCGCGACTCTACCTATGCGTAGGCTTTAATCTCTAGCTGGTTTTCATGAACTTGACACTTTTGGCTATTAAATTTATGACAATTGATATTGTCAATTATAAAAAAAGCATCTACAGTCGATGTACAAAGATAAAGGATAACCACAATCTCATGAAGAATTTTAAAAATAAAGTCGCAGCCATTACAGGTGCAGGGTCGGGTATTGGACAACAATTGGCAGTTTTATTGGCTCAAGCGGGCTGTCATGTGTCATTGAGTGATGTCAATGAGCAAGGTTTGACGAAAACGGTTGAACTGCTGCAAGGCAGCAATGTACGTGTTACCACGAAAAAATTAGATGTTTCGGACCGTTTGGCGATGCAAGCATGGGCTGAAGAAACGGTACAGAATCATGGTTCAGTGAATATGATTTTTAATAATGCTGGCGTTGCTTTGGGGTCAACCGTAGAAGGTGCATCCTATGAAGAGCTGGAGTGGATTGTGGGGATCAACTTCTGGGGTGTGGTCTATGGCACCAAAGAGTTTCTGCCTTATATTAAAAAAACAGGTGATGGGCATATCATCAATATTTCCAGTTTATTTGGCTTGACTGCTCAACCGACCCAGTCTGCTTACAATGCCACTAAGTTTGCAGTACGTGGTTTTACCGAGTCACTACGCCAAGAGTTGGATATGGAAAACTCTGGTGTGAGTGCTTTGTGTGTGCATCCAGGCGGGATTCGAACCAATATTGCCAATGCTGCCAAAGTGAATGACAGCTTGCGTAGCATTGGGATGAATCCTGAGAAGTCTGCGCAGACCTTTAATAAATTATTACGTTGCCCACCCGAAGAAGCGGCACGTCAAATTTTAGAGGCAGTGCAAAAAGACAAGCGTCGTTTATTGATTGGCAATGATGCGAAAACGCTAGATTTGATTCAGCGTATTTTACCGACAGGCTACCAAAAAGTGACTGCTTTTGCGACCAAATTAAGCCAAAGAAAGTCTTAATGTCGTGATGTAAAAAAAACCCGCTTTGGCGGGTTTTTTTTTTGCTTAATTTTAAAGAGTGTCATGATCAAAAAACTGTTTTATTAAATATTTGTTTAACTTTAAATCAGCGTTTCAATGGTCTTTTTCTTCCAAACAAATTGATAATAAAGCCCTTGCATGATGCATAAGCTGACAAAGGCCAGCGCATAAGCATACCAAATACCTTGCAGTCCCCACCATTCACTAAATAAGTAGGCGCAGGGCACTTCAATCGCAATAATCGCAATGATATTGATGACCATAGGCATGGTAACCGTACCGCTGGCTCGCATAATGGAGGCGAAAATGGCACTGGCACCAAAGAATAAAATGGACCACAGCACAATAAACAACAACTGCTGTCCCAGCTCAACCACCGCATGGTCAGTGATAAACAGTGCCATGAGATATTTGGAGAAAAGATAGGCCAAGACCACCAAGAAGCCTGTAATGATCATATTCATGCCGAGTGCGGTACGTGTGACTTTGGCCAATAGCTCGGATTTTCCTGCGCCAATGGCTTGTGCACCAAAAATCGATGCAGCAATGGCAATTGACAGAGCGGGGAATTGAATATAATTCAGGACCTGATTGACCGCACCATAAGCTGCGGTCGCATCGGCACCATGGCGGTTGACCAGACCAACAATCACAAGACCTGCAACCGAGGTGGTGATCATTTGAATGCCTGTTGGAACCCCTAAGCGGAGAATAATTTTACTCAGCTGGCGGTCAAAGCGAATATGACGTAGCAGTTGTGCATCGAGCCTGAGTGGGTGCTGTTTATAGTTCAAATAGAAATATAAAAAGGTCAGCACGGAAATAAAGCCTAAAATGGTCGCAATGGCAGGCGCAACAATCCCCAATTTGGGAAAGCCAAAATAACCCGCAATCAGAACGGGTGTGACACAAAGCCCAATCAAAATGGTCATGCCAGATGCAATCAGTGGTGTCGTGCTGTCTCCGACACCGCGTAAAATTGAGGTATAAATAATATATACAAACAGGAGGGGGCTACCTGCCAACATCCATTGAACATAAGGTAGAGAGAGATGCATGACGTCTTCATCGATACCCAAAGCCGATAAAATTGGTCGCGCAAAAATCACCCCTAAAAACGCAATAAAGCTGCCACCAATGAGGGTCATAAAAATAGTGGAGCCGACCACAGCACGGACTTTTTCAATATTCTGTGCGCCCCATGCTTGACCAACCAAGACGGTCGATCCCGCAGATAAACCAATCACGAAGGCCATTAAACAAAACAAGATGGGGAAGAACACAGCAACCGCTGCAATAGCCTGCACACCCATCATCTGTCCGACAAAGATGGTATTAATTGTACCCGACAGATTTTGCAGAATATTGGTGGCAATCAAAGGCATCAGGAAAATAAAAAAGGCTTTCCATAGCTTTTGCTGTTGCACCAATCGGGTGTGTGCTGACATAAGTCATCCTGAGGTTATTTTTATTACACTTCTAAGTTTTACCCTAGCATAGTTCGGTGCTGAAAAGCCGATGTATTTCAGTAAGCGAGGCCTGTTTTTGTACAAAAGAAATGTTGAAAAAGGTTTAAACGCTTTGCAAAATTTCAGCTGCTTGAGCCAAGGTTTGATCGGTCTTGGCAAAGCAAAAACGAATCATGCGCAAAGCCTCTGGCACCTGCTGATAAAACACTGAAACTGGAATGCCAACAATGCCATGCTGTTGTGCCAGAAAGCGGCAAAATTCAATATCGTTTAAATCGGGACGAATGTGGCTGTAGTCGACATTTTGAAAGTAAGTCCCTTGCGAAGGCAGCCATTGAAAGCGTGAACCAGTTAAACCCTCAATAAAACGATCGCGTTTTGCTTGATAAAAGCCCGCTAAGTTTTGAATATGTTCAGGATGTTGCTGCATATAATTGGCCAAAGCCAGTTGTACTGGGGTGACTCCGCAGAAGTTGGCAAACTGATAGACTTGACGGAACAGTTGCATCAGCGTAGGTGTAGCAACGCAGTAGCCCGTTTTCCAACCCGTCACATGAAAGGTTTTGCCAAAGGAACCCACCACTACACTGCGTTCACGTAGTTCAGGAAAAGACAAAGCCGAATAGTGACGTTGACCATCAAATACCAGATGTTCATAAACCTCATCAGACAGGACTAAAATATTGGTGTCGCGAATCAGTTCAATCAGGGTGAGCCAATCTTGCTGGCTCCAAATAGCACCACTCGGGTTATGTGGTGTGTTGATAATGATCAGTTTGGTGTTGGTCGTGATGGCTGATTTGACCTGCTCCCAATCGACTGAAAAATGCGGTGCTTGGAGCGCAATATGAATGGCTTTACCCCCGACCAAAGCCACACTTGGCGCATAGCTGTCATAACTAGGGTCAAAAATGATGACTTCGTCGCCCGCATGAACCACGACTTGAATAGTGGCAAAAAGGCCAATGGTTGCGCCCGGAGTGATGGTAATTTCAGTCATCGGGTCGAGCTGAATCTGATCGCGCTGTGCAAATTGCTGCGCCAGTTGCTCGCGTAACAACCAGACCCCATCGCCTGGGGCATACTGGTTGAAACCACTTTGTGTGGCCTGTGCTAAAGCATCCAGCAGTTCCGCGGGGGCTTCGAAGTCTGGAAAACCCTGTGATAGATTTAGGGCATTTAAGCGCTGTGCCATGGCAGTCATGGTGCTGAAAATAGTGACGCCTTGAGCAGGCAGTTTAGATGAAGGCAACTGAATCATGAATGCTTAAAAGTGTCTAAATATCAGCCCAAAATAGCATATTCATCCCCTTTTACTTATGCAAATTTTGCATGTAGGGCAGGGGGGAAGTATGCATTTTTGTGGATTGCTTTTATAAGAACAGTTCAACCGCCGCGCGAATAATCCCCAGCGCTAAACCAATAAATGCACCGACCACTACGCCATTGACCCGAATCATATGCAAGTCGCCACCGACTTCATTTTCGATCTTATCAATCATCACACTGGAGTCCCATTCGTGAATACGTTCACTGATAAAACGAATGACTTTTTCACTATATTGGTCGCTGAGATTGACCGCAATGCCACTGAGTCGTTGATTGAGCAAGTCTCTGACGGCTTGATTGGAGATGATGTTTTCCCCGATTTGTTGAATGGATACACGGATATTGTGAGCAATCCCAGAGTCTGGTTTTTGTAAGTCTTGCTTAATAGCATCACATAAAATGACCACTGCACCGCTAATAAAATTCAGCACTTGTGGGCTATCCAGTAGGGCATCTTTGGTTTGGTTTAAACGCTGACTGGCCTTACTGTTGGTGTCTGCCAGTTCAAGCATAAGCGCATGTCCCATCGCTTCAATTTTTTGACGCCACGGGTGATCAGGATCAGCCAACATTGACTCGACCCGTTGAATGAGTGAGTCGATGGTTCTTTGCTGCACATCGATGCCAATCCAACTGGCTCCTTTGGCCAGTTTCCAGACCCCGAGTTCTTTGAACAAGGTTCGGGTCAACTCACGACTTTGTTCAGGATGTTGGGTCATCCAGTCATGCGCCAAGTCGAGTCCGCGTTGTAATACATCCTGATGGAAATCATTTTCCAGTACTGCACGCAGCATTTCACTGGCCAAATGATTGACCTGAGTGTTACGCACCCATTGCACGCTGTTACTTTGAATAAAGCGTCCGATTTGTTCTTGGCCCACAAACTCAAAGACTTTAGGCACCGTTTGTTGGATGACTTGGGTGACTTGCAGATTGTTTTGAGGATTGGCGAGCCATTGACCAACAGCCAAAGACAGGTCGGTACTTTGCAGGCTTTTCTCCACCACTTGCGGAGAAAGAAAGTTTTCTTGTACAAAGCGGCCCATAGACTCTGCGATACGGTCTTTGTTACGGGGAATAATTTCGGTGTGATCACGTAAAAACTTTGGAATGGGCATTTTTCCAAAGGGATTACGGAAAAGCACAGTAATGGCATACCAATCAGCCAATCCGCCGACTACACCTGCTTCTGCGGATAACATTAAAATATGAATGATCCAGACCTTGTCTGTGGGGACAAACTTGGCCACGACCATCAGCAGCAGCCATGTCACCACCGCCGTGATCAGGGCAATGGTGGCGAAGCGTTTACTGCGTTTCAGACTCGAGGGGGCGGCTTGAGGTTCATTCATAGGCAGGCTCTATGCTTTATTTGCTGGTCGATGTTGGACTGCTTGGTTCGGGTGGCGGTAGGACTTCACCGGTAGGACTCAAACCGTATTTTCCGCCCAGTGATTTTAAAATCAGCGTAGCATCAAAGGCATCGCTTGGTGCCGATTTTTGGTCTTTAAAGCATTGAATGCTGTATGACACTTGCACGGGGTCAATGTCGACGACACGTGGTACATCGTAGAACGGGTCAGGCCAAAAGGCTGGATGGCGAGAATAATAACCATATGGGTAATAAGGCATTGGGTTTGAGTAGACTACGGCTTGTCTTGGGGGTTGATTTTGGTTACTTGGGTCATTCAGCACTTTAAAGAAGCGATAACCATTTTGCACTGTGGTTTGTGCAGCTTTGACTAGGGTAATTTCTTCAGCCGTGCCATAGCTCATATTTGGGCGAGCTTGGAAGCTGATGCGATAAGTCGAGGTGTTTAAAGGCGTATTACTAAAGCGACCCAATTGGTCGAAGGTTAAGGGCTTTGAAGGGGTAGAGGCACAACCGACTAAACTCAAACCCGACGCCAGTGCACAGGCGATTAAAATTTTCTTCATGAGATAGACTCCTTAGCACAGAGGGAGAAGCCGAACAGTTAAAAATGGCTGTTGGGCTGAGTCAAAAATTCCAGTTCTTCTTGGCTTGAGTTGCGGCCAAGGACTTGGTTCCGATGCGGATAGCGTCCAAAACGATCGATAATCACTTTGTGACGCTGTTCAAAATCGAGGTTAATCGGATTACCTAAGTCTTCGAATAATTTTAAAGCATATTGATGAATAAGTTTTGATTCACTATGCATAAAGGGCATATATAAAAAGCTGCGTTGAATTGGGGGCAGTGCTACATCCAGTTTTAGCGTGATAGCTTCTTGCGCCAAAGCCAAGGCCAAAGCGTCTTGAGCAAAGGCCAAAGGACTGTTGCGATACAGGTTTCTCGACAGTTGGTCTAGTACAATAATTTCAGCCAAACGGCCTTCAGCGCTACTGCGCCAAGACCACAGCTCAGCATGTGCCGCTTGTTGATGAATTGTCTTAAATTTTTCTTCGATGGATGCATCGAACGCATCATTTTGGCTAAACCACCAACTTTGGTTTTTGGGATCGAACCAAAAATCTAAAATTTCTTGATAATTCATAAAGTTTACAATTCTTTAGCATTTATTCCTCAATACAATCACACTTTTGACATGTCTAATAGCATAACTTTGTGATAAATATTTTCCGAAAAAATAGAACAGATGGTTTACTTGAAAATAGGACTGGGTGTAATGTGCCGAATTAAAATCACGTTATACTGATATAAACTGATGATTTTATTTTATTCGTCGTTGTAATTGTTTCTTCCTAAAAGTGAGATTGTAATGGGTCAACCCGCATCTAAATCTACAGCTGTGTTACCGACTTGGGTCAATTCATCACTTTTGCAAGGGATGTTACGCGGGATTGAGCGTGAAAGTCTACGCATGCAAAGTGATGGCTTTTTATCACAAGCCGACCACCCTCAAGCTTTGGGTTCTGCGCTGACTCATCCGCACATCACGACGGATTATTCAGAAGCTTTATTAGAATTTATTACACCACCGAAGCCCAGCATTACTGAGGCATTGCACTATTTAAAAGACATTCATAGCGTGGCGCATCGTCATCTGGAACATGGTGAAAAGCTCTGGCCGTTATCGATGCCGTGCATGTTGGATGATAATGACGATAAAATTCGTTTAGCCCAATATGGCAGCTCAAATATTGGGAAGTTCAAGACTTTGTACCGCCACGGTTTAGGGGTACGTTATGGTCGCCGTATGCAAACCATTTCAGGTTTACACTATAATTTATCTTTTCCTGATCAGTTGTTTGAACAATTACAACAACATGAAACAGATGAGGTACTAAAAGCCTTATCTGCACAAGACTATCGTAGTCACCGCTATTTTGGTTTGATCCGTAACTTTATTCGCCTTACGCCGTTGGTGATGTTTTTGGTCGGGGCAAGCCCATCGGTCTGCCAGTGTTTTATGACAGGACGTGAACATCATCTGTTGCCATTGCTGCGCGGGACTTTGTATTTACCGTATGCGACTGCTTTGCGAATGGGACGTTTTGGTTATCAAAACTCAGCACAAAAGCAGCTCGGTATTCATTACAACAATATCGATGGTTATCTCGAAGGTCTACAAAAAGCAGTCAAAACGGCTTATGCGCCGTTTAGTCGCTTAGGCCTCAACGATGCGCAGGGCGAACCGATTCAAATTAATGATCATGTCCTGCAAATTGAAAATGAGTACTACAGTTTGGTGCGGCCAAAGCAAGTACCGCAAGCAGGTGAAACGCCATCACAAGCGCTGAGCAATCGAGGTGTTGGTTATGTAGAACTGCGTGCGGTGGATGTGAACCCGTATAGCCCGATTGGGATCAATGAAGATACCGCAGGTTTCTTAGAAGTGTTGGCACTGTATTGCTTACTGCTGGATAGTCCAGATTTATTACCTGCAGAGCAAGATCAAATCGAGAAAAACCAAGCGGAAGTGGTCAATCGTGGTCGCGCACCAAATGCTACAATTGCTGTGGGTGAGCAATCGTTCCCAATTGAAGCATGGAGCCAGTCTCATTTAGAGGCGATGCAAGAATTGGTTGTATTGTTGGATCAGTGCTATGACACCACACTCTATAGCAAGGCGATGACAGTCATGCAACAGAGAGTTGCCGAAGTTGATGATACTTTGTCGGCGCAGATGATTGAAGATACTCTGGAAGCGGGTGGGACATGGGGTTTTGGTAGCCAAATGGCCGCACAACATGCATCGAGTTATGAGCGTCATCAGTTGAGTGCAGAGACATGGGCTTATTTTGACGATTTAGCCTCACAATCACTGCAACAACAACAGCAATTAGAGCAAGACAGTCAACTGAGTTTTGAACAGTACCTTGCACAATTTAGATAAAAAGTTAAGAGGATTGACCATGCAATGGAGTTATCGCTTCGTGAGTGGTGTTTTGGTTTTAGCCAGTATCATTGGGATGGCCTTTGCCTTGTATTTAGAGCATGGTCCGCTACAGTTAAACCCATGTCCACTTTGTGTGTTCCAACGTGTGGGGCTGATTGGACTCGGGTTAATTTCGCTGATTGCCTTTTTGCATAACCCTACATCGAATGGTTTTAAACGCTTTTCTGCATTTTTAGGCAGCCTCTCGATCATATGGTCGGCTGGTGTGGCAGCACGTCACGTGTGGTTACAGAGCTTACCGCCTGATCAAGTGCCGAGCTGTGGCCCAGGTTTGGATTATTGGTTAGACACCTTGCCTTTGCGTTCTGTGTTTGAACAGGTACTGACAGGTTCAGGTGAATGTGCACTGGTAGACTGGACTTTCTTGGGTCAGTCTTTACCTGTGTGGTCTTTGGTGTTTTTTGTGGCACTGGCGTTGATTAGCCTATGGCAACTGTTGCGTAAATATCCAAGCCACGCGAAGAAAAAATAATAAAGAAAAAAAAGCCAACGTGATGTTGGCTTTTTTTATGAGGTGAATGAGGGGCCTAGGTGAGCGCAATGCCCTCTAAGTCATCCAGCCCGATCATGTATTCATGCACTTGACCATATTCAGTTTCGGTTGGATTTGGATAGAACCAATTGACGATTTGTTCGGCAACACTGGCATGGGTGTGTAGCTCAAAATGGTTTAAGCCGTAGAAAATGGCCTTATGTGAATCGGGGACTTTCAGTTGAAAGCGTGGATTCATGTGCTCGCCTAAGGCACTTTTCACACTGACCAAATAGTCCCCAATCACATTCAGCGCGCGATATTTGCGATGTTCAAACTCAATGGTACCTGCGACCAAGAAGGTATTGATATGGGAGGGTAACGGGGCTGGCTTACGGTTGTCATCAACATGACCAATACGTGCTTCATTATGTTCCCAGTCATCATCCCGCACACTGCCATGGCGTAAGTCTAAAATACCGTTGCTGCGAATGTTGACGATATGCCCAATAATTTTGACGAAAGGGAAACGTCCTAGTTTGTCCTGTAAATGGAAGCCAAAACGTTCTAAAGCCGCGCCATGATGAGGGGAGCCAATACAGACCATGTTTTCCACCACATGAATCCAGCTTTGCATATTTTGTTTGCCGTAGAACAGCGCACTGCGTGAAACCAGTCCACCCATACTGTGCCCAATCAGATCGATTGAGCTAATACGCGGGTTACGGTTGAGTAAGTCTTGTAGTGAGTTGGCAAAGCTACGTCCATTGGCTGAAATACGACGACCTGTGTTGTAGTTGAGATATAGCATGGTATTTTGTGCACGTTGCGCTAGCAGTTTTTCCCCTATACCGCCATAACGCGCCGTGCTCCAGTACAAATGGTTCATGCATAGACCATGAACCATAATCACCACGCGACCAGACAATTCGCCTTGCTGGATAGCACCATAATGGTCGTAAAACACCATCGGTAGCGCCACAGGGTTGTGATATTTCAGTAAATAGTCGCCCAAAACACCATTGATTGCACCGACTAAATAATGCATGGTTGGAGTTAAGGGTTTGCGATGTAAATTTGGAAATTTTTCAATGATATGACGCAAACTTGGCGCCAATAAATAGCTACCGTAGTTTTGTAGGGTATTGAAGGAAAACTGGTAAATTTTTTCAATTGACCGTGTCGACAGAAACTTCTTGGAACTGGTTTCATTCATCCCAAATAAACTGATTAAAATTTCACGCTGAATGGCCTGAATTAAATCGTGGACGACATCGCCTAAGCGGGTTGTCACCAACTGAGCAATCCCCTCAAGCAGATCGGCTTGGCTGGGAGGAGTACGGTCCCATTTACAATAGGTCTCGTGTAGAGGCGTTAAACTTGGCATTTTTTCTACCCTTGTGTTTCTGTGTCCAAAGGGACTTTATTTTTTTCAACGATCACGGTATAAATTCTTAGCACTCTAGCTTATCTAATTCATCTCGAACAACTTTTACAATAGCGATGAATAAGCAGATGACCTTATTTTTTTGTCTGACAATTTTTATATCCATACAAAATAATACAGTCGGCTGAAGCCATCTCTTTTGAGTTCAATAAAAATGATGTAGAAGAGTAAATGTACAGCATGAATATTATTTATTTACATGGCTTTCAAAGCAGTTCTTTATCGATGAAAGGTCAATTGCTGAAACACTATTGCGAATCTCGTCCGCAGTGGCATGTGCATTTGCCAGACTTGAACATGCCGCCACATTTGGCCTTAGAAAAATTGACCGCCTTGATTCAGGAGTTGGATCAAGTGGTGCTGGTGGGCAGTAGCTTAGGTGGGTTTTATGCGACACAACTGGTCGCGAAGTTGGCAGTACCAGCTGTGCTGATCAATCCGGCTATGCAACCATGGCACTTGTTCCGAGATCTATTTGGTGCGACGCAACTGCCCTATAGAGTCAATGAGCATTGGACACTTGATGATGCGCAATTGGACTATTTAGAACAGATTGAGCTGCCATTTGTGCAAGATGCAGACAAAATTTTAGTGTTATTGCAACAAGGCGATGAAGTTTTGGATTATCGTGAAGCACAGCGCTATTATAATGGCGCAGCGCTCGTGATCTCGGAAACGCAAGGCAATCATGCGATGGAAGATTTCGCAGACAAAATACCGATGGCATTACAGTTTTTATCGGACTGCTTAAAATAAGGAAACAGTACAACGTGTCTCAATATACGGCTCAATCGCTTGAAGTATTATCTGGTTTAGATCCGGTACGTCGTCGTCCCGGTATGTATACCGATACCACACGGCCAAACCATTTGGCGCAAGAGGTTATTGATAATGCAGTCGATGAGGCACTGGCCGGTCATGCCAACAAAATTACCGTCACCGTGTATAAAGATGGTTCGCTGTCGGTGGAAGACAATGGTCGCGGTATGCCTGTCGATATTCACCCAGAATACGGTCAAAGCGGGATCGAGATCATCCTGACCAAACTTCATGCAGGTGGTAAATTCAGTACCGACAACTACCAGTTTTCAGGTGGTTTGCATGGTGTTGGGATTTCCGTGGTGAATGCTTTATCTAGCCGAGTCGAAGTAGAAGTGCAGCGTCAAGGCAACCTCTACCAAATGGCGTTTGAGCAAGGTGAACCGACTGCGCCCTTGGCGATATTAGAAGGTAAAGCTCCGAAGCGTGCGACAGGAACCACCGTTCACTTTTGGCCTGAAGCTAAATATTTTGATTCACCGAAATTTGCTCTGAAAGCGCTGAAGCACAACTTAAAAGCCAAAGCAGTTTTGGCGGCAGGTTTGCAAATCAATTACGTCGACCAAATCAATGACGAAAAAATCGTTTGGCAGTTTGAAAATGGCCTCGTCGATTATTTGATGGATGAAATTGAAGATCGTGAGATTCTGCCTCATCCGGCCTTTGTGGCAACAGGAGATGCTGAGCGTGCCAGTGCCGAATTTGCCATTTGTTGGAATGTCGATGGCGGCGAATTAGTCCAAGAAAGCTATGTGAACTTGATTCCAACGGCGCAAGGCGGAACCCATGTGAATGGTTTACGTTCAGGCGTGACCGATGCGATGCGCGAGTTTTGTGAACTGCGTAATTTGCTGCCACGTAATATGAAGCTGTCGGCTGAAGACGTTTGGGATGGTGTGAACTATATTTTATCGTTGAAGTTCCAAGAGCCACAGTTTTCAGGTCAAACCAAAGAACGTTTATCTAGCCGTGAAGCATCGGGCATTGTCCAGAACATTGCTAAAGATGCTTTTGCACTGTGGTTGAACCAAAACTCCGATATTGCCATGCAGTTGGCTGAAATGGCGATCTCAAAAGCGGGTCGTCGTCTGAAAGCTGCGAAAAAGGTCGAACGTAAGAAAATTGTGGCAGGGCCAACGTTACCTGGAAAACTGTCAGACTGCGTTGGACATACCTTAGAAGAGTCTGAGCTGTTTATTGTGGAAGGGGATTCTGCTGGTGGTTCAGCCAAGCAGGCGCGTGATAAAAACTTCCAAGCGATCATGCCTATTCGTGGGAAAATTTTAAATACGTGGGAAGTCTCTTCTGATGAAGTCTTGGCTTCGCAAGAAGTGCATAACATCGCCATTGCGATTGGGGTCGATCCGGGGTCGGATGATTTATCCGAATTACGTTATGGCAAGATCTGTATTTTGGCCGATGCTGACTCCGATGGTCTACACATTGCGACGCTGCTGTGTGCTTTGTTTGTGAAACATTTTCCAGTCTTGGTTGAAGAAGGACATCTGTATGTGGCGATGCCACCGCTGTATCGAATTGATGATGCCAAAGATGTGCACTATGCCTTGGACGATGACGAACTCGAAAGCATGTTAAAAAAATGCAAAACCAAGAACCCGCAAATCACTCGATTTAAAGGTTTGGGTGAAATGAATGCTAGCCAACTGCGTGAAACTACACTGGATCCAAACACACGTCGTTTGGTCCAATTAGACTTGGATGACAGTCACTTCACCGCAGGTTTATTGGATAAATTACTGGCAAAAAAACGTTCAAGTGACCGTAAGGAATGGTTAGAGCAGAAAGGTAATTTGGCCGAACTGGTGGTTTAAACAAGGTTAAGCACAAAATAAAAAGCCCGCACATTACATTGCGGGCTTTTTGCTGCACAGATGAGCAATAAAATTGCGCCTAATCTGTGCACAATTTCCCAAATCAATTGACTGAACTAGGCGAAATGAATTGATTTGGAACACATGATGTATACAAGTTTGTATGCAGAAAAGTGGTCATTTGGGTATAAATCTATCTAAAATACAATGTATATAAAAATTAATAAATAATTGATAAATATTAAAATAATTAAATTTTTTTATGGTTATTTTCACATCATGAAATCTCGCTTGGCATAGAAATTGAATTGGCACTCATAGCGCAAATAACAATCATGCATTTCAAAATGCACCCTAAGTTTCAAGTTTGGAGAAAATCAAGATGTTCCAACAAAAATTACTCATGAAAACATTCCTTGCAACTGCAATGATGGGGACTATTGCTTTGACAGGTTGTTCAAAACCTGCGGAGAAAGCGGAAACAGCAACGTCTGAGCCAGCAGCGGCAGTGAGCAGTGGTGACACCATCAAAGTCGGAATTTTGCACTCGCTCTCAGGCACCATGGCAATTTCCGAAACCTCACTCAAAGATACGGCCTTAATGACCATCAATGAAATTAATGCCAATGGTGGGGTACTGGGTAAAAAATTAGAACCTGTCGTCGTCGATCCAGCATCTGATTGGCCTTTATTCGCTGAAAAAGCACGTCAACTCATTACCCAAGACAAAGTTGCAGTCATTTTTGGTTCATGGACATCGGTCTCGCGTAAGTCTGTGCTACCTGTGGTAGAAGAATTGAATGGTTTATTGTTCTATCCTGTGCAGTATGAGGGACAGGAACAGTCGAAAAATATTTTCTATACAGGAGCCGCGCCAAACCAACAAGCGATTCCTGCAGTGGAATATTTGATGAGCGAAGAGGGCGGTAAAGCAGAGCGTTTTGTTCTACTTGGTACGGACTATGTCTACCCACGTACCACCAATAAAATTTTACGTGCGTTCTTGAAGTCCAAAGGTGTGGCCGATGCGGACATTATGGAAGAGTACACTCCCTTCGGTCATAGTAACTATCAAACCATTGTTGGGAATGTGAAGAAATTTGCTGCGGGTAAGAAAACTGCGGTGATTTCAACCATCAACGGCGACTCTAACGTGCCATTCTATCGTGAGCTGGGTAACCAAGGCATTAAAGCTTCAGATATTCCTGTTATGGCCTTCTCTGTGGGTGAAGAAGAACTCCGTGGTATTGATACCAAACCATTGGTTGGACATTTGGCTGCATGGAATTATTTCATGTCGGTGAAAAATCCAACCAACACCGAATTTGTCAATAAAATGAAGCAGTATGCGGTGCAGTATAAGTTGCCGAATGCTGACAAAATCGTGACCAATGATCCGATGGAAGCCACCTATGTGGGCATCAATATGTGGAAGCAAGCGGTTGAAAAAGCAGGAACGACCGATGTTGATAAGGTTCGTGAAGCAATGGCTGGTCAGGAGTTCAAAGCACCATCAGGCTATACCTTAAAAATGGATGCTGAAAATCATCATCTACAAAAACCAGTGATGATTGGTGAAATTCGTGGTGATGGTCAGTTTGATGTGGTCTATAAAACACCAAGTGTGATTAAAGCAGAGCCTTGGAGCCCATATATTCCTAAATAATTTTCTTAAGCGTTGAGCCTGCTGCGATCGCTGTGGGCTTTTCAGTAAGCACGTCCCGATGTGGGATGTTTTAAGCAAGCTTAAGGAAGTCATATTATGAATCTTAAATTTTTTTGTGCTGCACTGTTGTGCGCAATGGCACAGCTCGTGAGTAGCAGTGTTTGTGCTGAAGAGGCTCAACTTTCTGCTCAGACCCAAAGCGTATCAGCATCGAATGATACGATTCAACGGTTTGTGAAAGCTGAATTTGCTGAGCGCCGTGCCATGCTCAACCAATGGCCGGGCACGATTGAAGAATTTGATCGACTGGTGGCACTGATCGACAGTGATGAGCTGTATCGGGACAGCGCAGGCACGACGTATATTTTAAAAAATAATGAAAAATTATTGCGTTATCCTGATGAGCAAGTGATTGAAACTTGGCCAGTGGATTTGTCTCAAGTGACATTGGTCAACACTTTACGTCAAGCCTTAAACTTTGGACAGGCACAGGCCAAATTAAAATCTGAAGAATCTGCCCAACGTTTAGCAGCCATTGATATTTTAGAAAATAATCTGTCTGAACTGAATGTTGCGCAGATTAATCAGCTCTATCTGCATGAACAAAATAATAAAGTCAAACAGCGCTTGGCACAGCTTAAAGCGCGCCTCGACTTTGAAAGTCCAGATGTTTTAGTCCAAATTCAGGCTGCTAAAGTTCTTGCCGATTCTAACCGCCCCGATGTGCTGGCACTGATTGAGCAGGCTTTAACTCAATCAAATTTGAACCCAGAACTCAAAGCTGTGTTGGTGGATGCCAAAAGTAAGATCAAAACCCGCATCCAAGCCAGTGAATGGGCTGGACATGTGTTTTCAGGTTTCAGTACAGCCAGCATTTTACTGCTTGCGGCACTCGGTTTAGCCATCACTTATGGCCTGCTTGGTGTGATTAATATGGCACATGGTGAGCTGATTATGATTGGGGCTTATACCACCTATGTGGTGCAAAGTCTGTTTAAGACCTACTTGGGTAGCTATGTCGATTGGTATTTGATTGCTGCCATTCCTTCAGCCTTTTTGGTGAGCGCGTTAATTGGCATGTTGATTGAACGGACGGTGATTCGGCCACTATATGGTCGTCAGCTTGAAACCTTGTTGGCCACTTTTGGGGTCAGTCTGATTTTGATGCAATTGGTGCGGATGATTTTTGGCGCACAAAATGTTGAAGTCTCGAATATTTCTTGGTTATCGGGTGGGATTGCCTTAAGCCCAAGTTTGATGCTGCCGTATAACCGGATTGCCATTATTGTGTTTACAGTTGCGGTACTACTGCTGTTGGTTTATCTGCTCAATAAAACCCGCTTTGGTCTGTTTGTTCGTGCCGTGACACAAAACCGTCAAATGGCACGTGCTGTTGGTATTCGCTCTAGCCGTATCGATATGTTGGCCTTTGGGCTGGGTTCTGGGCTGGCTGGTCTAGCAGGCTGTGCCTTAGCACAAGTGGGCAATGTTGGGCCTGATTTGGGGCAGAACTATATTATCGATGCTTTTTTGGTCGTTGTGGTGGGTGGTGTAGGACAAGTTTGGGGAGCTGTGCTGGCGGCGCTTGGTTTAGGGATCAGCGGTACAGTCCTTGAAATTGGGATGGGGGCTGTTCTTGCAAAAATTATTCTACTGGTTCTTGTGATTTTGTTTATTCAAAAACGTCCACAAGGTTTGTTTGCCATCAAAGGCCGTTTTGTGGAGTAAGCGCATGAAAATCACTTCTTTATTTTCCGATAAACCTTATAGTGCGCTTGCTATTGAGGTCTGCTTTGCAGTGATGTTGATCCTGCCTTGGTTACATTTACTACCAGTAGATTCACCCTTTCATCTCTCAGCGTATTGGGTCACCTTGATTGGCAAAATCATGTGTTTGGCTTTGGTGGCTTTGGCGCTGGACTTGGTTTGGGGTTATGCAGGCATTTTAAGCCTCGGCCATGGCTTGTACTTTGCACTTGGTGGCTACGCGTTTGGTATGTATCTGATGCGCCAGACAGCGGGTGACAGCTTGCCTGACTTTATGCGTTTTTTAAGCTGGACTGAACTACCGTGGTACTGGGTGGGTAGCAATCATTTCTTATGGGCTTTGGCCTTGGTGGTGTTGGTGCCTGGTGTAGTGGCCTTCATCTTTGGTTTCTTTGCTTTTCGCTCCAAAATTAAAGGGGTGTACTTCTCGATTATTACGCAGGCCATGACATTTGCTGCGGCACTGTTGTTCTTTCGCAATGAAACAGGCTTTGGCGGAAACAATGGGTTTACAGGCTTTAAGACTATTTTAGGCATGGACATCACGTCTGCACCCATGCGTGCCACCTTATGTTCCTTAACAGCTTTGGTGTTGATGCTGTGCTTTGTGGGGTTGCGTCATTTAATGAATAAACCCTACGGTCGGGTGTTAGGTGCGATTCGAGACAGTGAAAACCGCTTGCAGTACTTGGGCTACCGCACGCTGTGGTACAAGCTTTCTGCATGGGTGCTGTCCGCAGTGATTGCAGGTATTGCAGGAGCACTGTATGTGCCTCAGGCTGGCATTATTAACCCGAGTGAAATGAACCCGGTCAATTCGATTGAAATGGCAGTATGGGTGGCTGCGGGTGGGCGTGGGACGTTGATTGGCCCCATTTTAGGTGCTGGGTTAATTAATGGCGTGAAAACCTATTTCACTGTGGCTTATCCAGAAGCATGGTTATTAATCTTGGGTGCTTTATTTATTGTGGTCACCATTTTCTTACCCAAAGGTGTCATCGGTTTATTTGACCGTTTTAAAAAGGAGCGTAGCGAATGAGTGAGCTAATACAACCTCATGGTGGCCATGCTTCAGACGGCTATGGACGTCCCAAAGAACAAGGTGCCGACTTTAGCCATGGGATTGCACTGTACTTGGAAAAAGTCAGTGTTTGGTTTGATGCTTTTCGTGCCTTAAATGATCTGTCGCTGTACATTCAAGAAGGGGAGCTACGCTGCATCATTGGGCCCAATGGGGCAGGTAAAACCACCCTAATGGATGTAATTACTGGCAAAACCCGACCGACCGAAGGCTCCGCTTTTTTTGGGCAAAACTATGATTTGGCCAAGATGAGTACCGAGCAAATTGCGGAAGCAGGCATTGGGCGTAAATTTCAAAAACCAACGGTATTTGAAAATTTTACAGTGATGGAAAACTTGCTACTCGCGGCACCAAAAGATAAGCGCGTCAAAAAAAGCTTCTTCAGTAAACTGGATCCAGATGCGCAGTTGGCTTTAGATGAGTCTTTGGCGCAAATTCGGCTAGAAGAGTGGGTACATAAACCGGCAGGGCTGTTGTCACATGGACAAAAGCAATGGCTGGAAATCGGCATGTTGCTTATGCAACGTCCTAAGCTGATTCTACTTGATGAACCTGTGGCAGGCATGACTGATGCCGAAACAGAACGTACGGCTGAGCTGTGTTTAGAGTTGAAGAAAAATCATACTTTGGTGGTGGTTGAGCATGATATGAGCTTTATCGACACCATCAGTGAAAAAGTGACGGTACTGGCTCAAGGGGCGATCTTAGCCGAAGGTACATTGGCCGAGGTACAGGCCAATGAAGATGTGATTGAGAAGTACTTAGGGCGTTAAGGAGCCGACCATGTTAGAAGTCAAAGACGTCAATCAGTTTTACGGTGGCAGTCATATTTTAAGAGATGTTTCATTTCAGGCCCCTGTGGGAGAGTGCTCGGTGGTGCTGGGGCGTAATGGCGTAGGGAAAACCACTTTACTGAAATGTTTAATGGGAATTTTACCGATCAAGTCTGGACAGATTTTACTTGATGGCAAGGACATGTCGAAAATGAGCCCTGAACAACGTGTTCGTGCAGGTTTGGCTTATGTGCCACAAGGCCGTGATATTTTTTCGACCTTAACAGTTGAAGAAAATATCCTGATTGGTATGGCCAAGTTTAAAGGTGCTAAAACTCGAAAAGTACCTGAGCATTTGTATGAAATTTTCCCAATTTTAGATGAAATGAAGCACCGCAGAGGTGGGGATTTATCAGGGGGGCAGCAGCAGCAACTGGCTATTGCGCGTGCTTTAGCATCAGAGCCTCGGGTGTTAATTTTGGATGAGCCTACAGAAGGCATTCAACCTTCTATTATCAAAGATATTGGCCGAGTGATTCGTCAACTGGCGGATGGTGGCGAGATGGCGGTGGTTTTGGTCGAGCAGTTTTATGATTTTGCCGAGGAGCTGGCCGATGCATATACCGTCATGGCCCGTGGGCAAGTGATTGCGCAAGGTGCAGGCTGTGAAATGCCTGCAAAAGGGATTCGAGAATTGGTGGCGATTTAAGTTGCTTCACTTCTCCCCACTTCTTTTGGGAGAGAGAAGGCCTCCCTTTTTAAAGGGAGGTTTGGAGGGATTTACTGTTTTTAAATCTCAGTATTTTCATCCCATAGGAAATAAATACCATATTGCCCCGTTCTAAATTCACCCCCAATAGACTTCCCCGAATCTGTAAGTAAGTGCTTTCCATTGTCTGTTAGGTTTAAATAGCCTTTATTGACTAACTTTTCTAATAAGTCTGGGGTTTTAATACCAACTTTGGCAGCAAGTTTTGCTGTAGTTAACTTAGTAAAAGTCGTAATTTCCCCTTCATTTTCTTTAGTTTCTAGTGCCGAAGCAGGTTCTACTTTTACTTCGTCTAAAGTAATACGGACTTCATCACTAATTCGAATGATTCGCTGCGCTTCCTCATAAGCATCTTTAAATACTTCAGCATCCTCGTATTTACGAACCAAGATGCCCATTTCATTGTTATTCACTTGGCTGAATTCATAAAGGTTTAGACTTGAAATAATGCATTCACTTTCATTGACATAACATTTTGCATGCAAGTTTTTGCAGAAGCTAACCCGTACATAATCTAGTTTTTGCATCCATTTGATTTCATCTGGATGTAAATCACTTTTTCCATAAACAATACGAATATCAATTTTGAGACGATCTTTATCTTCGAGTAATTCTTTAATTCGGTCGTTTAACCGTAGGTAAGGGCTAATTAAAATAAGGCGTTCTTTTGCATTTTTAATGAGTTCCTCAAGAAAAAAATTTGTACCACTGGTGTTTAAAAATTTTGCCATTGAACCCTCTGATTATTTTGAATAATTAAATAAGATAATAACGCATAAAGGTAGGGTTGAGGATGACCTCGAACCGCAATTTAAATTTTTCCACTAAGCTGAAAAATATCACAATTACGTCCTGCATAATCCAACCAAAAATGCCAAAGCACTTGGGAAATCCGTGATTTCATCGCCAATATGCATATTTACTCAGACTGGTCCGTTGGAGTATGTGTTTTTCTAGTTCTTGATTTTGAAGTAAAGGTTGGTCATCTTTCACTTTGTATGAAAAATTACTCATACAAATTGTTTGAGCAGTGTGCTTTTAGACGCGTTAAGCTAATGGAAAGCAACAACAATAAGAGCAGCCATATGGACACATTATTATTAAGTATTCCGCCCAATGCGTTGGAAACGTTGATTTTAGAATCGATTTCTGTCGACGATGTGCTGAATTCGGAGTACATCGAGTCACATTTGCTTTTAGGTAAAAACTGGAAAATCTTACAGACGTTATTGCAAGGCAGTTTTAAGTCTGGCACTTCATTACTGGCTTTGAGTGTGCAAGCCGAGCATTATTTGGCAGAGCGCCAAAAACAACTTACAGAGGTGCGTTATAACACCGCGGTTCGTGTGGTTGAAGTCCAAGAGGCTTTAGAAAAACTGGATATCGATGACTTTAAAAAACATATGCAAAACACGTGTTTGAAACGCTTAGAACAGGAACATGGCATCCAGACCGAATCGATTGAATTGCAATTTGCCGAGTTAAGTTTACTCTTTGCTCAGCTTAAAAACTTTTATGAACATGCGGCCAAGCATACCTATGCCGTAATTAGTGTCACCAGTGACAATTTAGTCCCGACCTCACTGATTTAACAGCAGTTGCATCAACACCAGATCACGCCATTGCCCAAACTTCTGTCCGACTTGGGGCATATAGCCAGTTTGTACAAAGCCAAACTTTTCATGTAAAGCAATTGAAGCCAGATTGGCGTGGTCAATCCCTGCAACCATGACATGCATTTGCTGCATTTTTGCTTGTTCAATCAAATAGGCTAAAAGCTGTTGACCTAAGCCCTGACGGGCATAGTTGGGTGAAATATAAATCGAGTGCTCAACGGTATAACGATAGCCTGAAAAATTACGGAAGGTGGCATAATCTGCAAAACCTGCAATGGCCTGCGTTTCTTGGTCTTCCACCACGCAAAATGGAAATTGGTTTTGTTGAAAGTGTAGTAATTGTCTTTGGAAATGCGCTAAATCATAGGCATGTTCATTCCAAGTGGCCATGCCATGTAAAACTTCTGCATTATAAATATTTTGGATCGTGGGCAGATCGCGTTCAGTGGCTGGACGAATGAGAAAAGACATGACGGTAAGGTTGTATCGTTGGGGGCTTTATCATGCTGCTTTTGCATAAAAAAAAGCAAGACAGAAGTCTTGCTTTTGGATATTCACAAAAGTGAATTAGAAGTGGTATTTGATTAACGCACTTACGTCATTTTGGTCAACGCCTTTATAGCCGTATTTGTTATTCCAAACTGAGTGCTCGATACCTACGTAAAGGCGTGTATCTGGAGAAATGTGTTTACCTACATTCCATTTGTACTGACTAGTCCAGTTTAACTCGCTTGCATGGTCATCTTCGGCAGTTGACCAGTCTAGGAAGGCATCAACTAAAAAGTCTTCAGAACCCAGTTTGAACGGTACTGCATAGGTGATGGTCATTTGATAATCATCTTCAGTCAGGTCGTTATCTGCTTTGTAAAAGTTGATGTTTGCATATTGTGTATATGGCACGTTTAAGGCAAACCCAATACCATAGAGGTAGTTGTTGAAACCTTCACCGCCTTCCCATGTTGTTGCAACTAACACGTCTTTAACTGGCCCAAGCTCAAGTTTAGTCCCTGTCATTGCACCTAAGCTGAAACGTGGCGCAACTTCAAAGTAAGTTTCATTGCCATCAGCATCGTTGTTGGTGCGGTCAGCAAAAGCGAAAAAATCGCCATATTTGAAACCTGCTGCATATTCTGCAGTAATAGTTGTTTGCTCAAGTTTTTCGTCCTGAGTCACAAATGGTGATTTGTAGTTTTCACCATATAAACCAGTGAAGCTAAAGTCTTGCCAAATCGGCGCAGCTTGAGAGATTGCCGCAGCAGAAGATAATGCTACAAAAGCAGCAATTTGAGTCAGTTTCATGAATATTTCCCCAAAAAATCGGATACAGGATACCGATTATTAAGCAAAAATAAAGCCAAATTTGACGAACGTCATGGAAAATAAACTTAAAAATGAGTCATTTTTTGTACTTTTTTTACCAAATGGTTTAATGTTGCCTTTCAGGCATGACACTTACATTTGATATGAGCTCTCTTGGCGAAAATGGTAAGTAATTAAATAATAAATTTAGCAATATCGACATGATACAGCTCGAGCGAACCCTAAAATGGAACAAGTTTTGCACTTATTTGGAGATGTTTGCAAAGAATGAGTTGTCGATGTTTGGAGTCATTCCTGCTGTAATTGAAGTTGTCATAATCATGAGATTTTTTTGTTCATTATCGTCAATGAAGTCATGCGAATAGCGAGAAGGTGGAATCTAATCCATTCGTTTTTGGCTATACAAGTAAGGGCTTGTCACAATAAGTATCCTTTTCATATTTTTTTAAAAATATCACTTGCATAATTTTCAGTTAGGCCCGATATTCAAAGGAGAAGGACACAGATCTGCAGACTCAAAAGTGTTCATCATTCAATCGATGGAGGTCGCATTCCAAAGCAATTGAAGATGGTCGAATACTGTTAAAACAGTACGTTACAAGTGTACCAAGAGATAAAATTCTTCGTGCAAAAAAGAGTCGAATAAAGAAAGAGAGAGGATGTTATTTTATGAACATAGAAATCCGTACAGATAAAAACATTCAAAATAGTGACCGTTTAATTAGTTATATACGCGAAGAGTTGAATCAAGAATTTCAACGTCACAGTGAGCGCATTACCCATTTTTCAGTGCATTTAAGTGATGCCAATAGCCATAAAGGCGGAGATGACGATATTCAATGCATGATTGAAGCACGTCCAGCAGGTTTAAAACCCGTGGTTGTAAATCATAAAGGTCATAATGTTGATACCGCGATTCATGGCGCGATCGATCGCCTTAAACGTAGTTTAGAACATACCTTTGAAAAAAATGATAAACCACGTGCTGGCCAACCTGTATATGCAGATCAGGATGATGGCCTAGTTGATGATGAGGAAGATTAAACCTCACCGAATTTAAAAAAAGCCCCTGATTAAGGGGCTTTTTTAATGCTGGGTATACTCACTTTTATCCAACATTACAGATAACAAATGTGCCGTTTATTCGGCATAATAGAATAAACTGAATTGAAGAGCGTCATCTCCATGTTAACCGCGCAACAACAAGCTTTCGTGCAAGCACTTGAAGAATTAGATCTTCAACAAGTTCAACGTCTATTGACTGATGGGTTAAGTCTCAATTTTATCGATCCTGAAAAAGGACCTGTGATTTCTGTATGGTCAGATGGCTTATTCAAATGGTGGGAAGCGATTTGCGAAGCGTATGAAGCAGGCGCACCACTGTCAGAACAAGAAAAACAACAGACTCTAGCGGTACATTTAGACATTTTAGAACAACTGATTCATGGCAAAGCAAACTTGCATTTGTGGGATACAGAAGAAATTTATGGCCCACTTTGGGATGCTGCAAGTGCGGCGTGTGCGCCCGCGGTCAAACGTTTGTTGGACGAAAAAGTCGATCCAAACACCAAAGATGAAGATGGCTTAACTATTTTATCCTCCATTAGCGATCTATTCTTTGATTGTGAGTTTGACGAAATTAATTGGGCCGAAGCATTGGCTGAAGAAAAGCAAACCTTAGAGTTGCTTCGTCAGCATGGTGCAAAAATGACAAAAGAATTAGCTTAAACAGCGAGATCATCATGATGCAATTAAAACATTTAGGTTTATGTGTAGCCGCTGGGTTCAGTATGAATGTGATGGCCGCAGATTTTTCCTTTGACCGTCCGGGTTCGGGCATAGGGACAGGGATTACGCCTGTGGGGCAGTTGGCTTGGGAGCAGGGCTTGGCCAATGCGCACTATGCTGAATCGACCACGGCTGATGGTGAAAAAGTCAAAACCACCAACTTAAATGCAGATATGTTATTGCGCACAGGGTTGGCTGAAAACATCGAATTGCAACTGGGTTGGGCGGGTCCGTCGTGGCAGCAAGTGAAAGTGGCAGGCAATAAGTCTGAAACAGATGGTTTGGGTGATGTCAGTGTGGGGGTGAAAGCGGCAATTCCACTGGATGATGAACGCTTGAGCATGGCAGTGTTAGCTGAAGCGATTATTGCCACAGGTAATGATGGTTTCACCAATGAAGATGATATTTATAGCCTGTCATCTGTGGTGGCATACGATTATAGCGACCTCGTGTCGACATCTATCACCATGCGTTATGAAGTACAAAATAGTGATTGGGCCATTTCTGCGATTCCGACTTTAGAGTACCAATTTACCGATAAACTCAGTGGTTTCTCTGAATTGGTTTACCGTAAAGCAGAAAGTCAAGACAATGAATATGCGCTCGGTACAGGTGTCATGTATGCGGTGAATAATCGGATGCAGTTGGATGCAAGTGTTGGTGTCGACTTAAATGGTTCAGATAAAAGTTATTATTCAGGCCTTGGCGTCTCATACTTATTTTAATTAGAAAAAGAACATATTATGAAAAAGCATCTTCATCTGAAACAGGGGATGAGCGGCAAAACGTGGTATTTGGCATTGTCAGTATTGATCATCAATCTGTGTATTTGGGCCAGTATCCTAAACGTTCATGCAGAAACTCCACTCCTTTCAGCTGAAGAGGCTTTTCCATTTACAGTGGAATCCACAACTGAGCATACGGCTCAATTGCACTGGAATATTCCTGAACAGTATTATTTGTATCAGCACAAATTTGAAGTGAAACAGGCAGGACAGGCGCTTAAGTTAGAGCTACCTCCAGCCCATGATTTATATGATGAAAATTATGGGCATACCCAAGTTTATTATCAACAAGTACAATTTGATTTAAATACACAAGCTTCGCAAACTTATCAGGTGACTTGGCAGGGTTGTGCCAAAGATCGCATTTGCTATCCACCGCAAAGTATTGAGTTTAAAACTGATATCAATGGCTTGGTCAGCCTACAAGACCAAGCAGGTAGCTCAAAACGACTGCTAGATTTAGCCACGCAATCGAATCCGCAATTTGAGCCGATCAACCCAACAGTCACTACTGAACCCGTCACAACAGCTTCCGATGCGATTGCTGCGCAAGATCAAATTTGGTCTGAAGAGTTAGCCAAAAGCTCATTGGCTTATGGTTTATTGCTGTTCTTTGGCCTCGGAATATTACTGGCGTTTACGCCGTGTTCTTTGCCGATGTTGCCGATTTTAACCTCTTTAATTATTCGCGATAGCAAAGGCCTCAAAGCATGGATGATTGCCTTGGTCTTTGTGAGCAGTATGGCCATGGTCTATGCCATTTTAGGCTTGGTGGCCTCATCTGCAGGGTTGAACTTCCAGCGTTGGCTACAACAGCCATCCACCCTGATTGCTTTTAGCATTCTTTTTGTTTTATTCGCGCTCAATCTATTTGGTTTGTTTGAACTTAAACTGCCGCAGGCTGTGGTGAATAAACTCGATCATATCCAGTCTATGCAAAAGGGTGGAAGCCTGATCAGTGCTGCGATTATGGGCATGATCTCTGCGTTGTTGGTTGGACCTTGTATGACGGCCCCATTGGCAGGCGCTTTACTGTTTATTTCGCAGACACAAAGCCAGTGGCAAGGGGCTATTTTGCTGTTCACCTTAGGGTTTGGTATGGGGACACCATTGTTATTGGCAAGCGTACTGGGTGCTAAGGTATTGCCTCGCGCAGGGTTGTGGATGAATCAGGTTCGAGTATTCTTTGCTTTCATTATGTTGGCTTTGGCGCTGTATTTTGTGCGTCCTTTGCTTTCTGAAACATGGATGCAAGCACTGAGTCTGCTGCTGGGTTTAGGCTTTATTATCTATGTATTGTATCGTTTGATGTGGCATAAAACCCAGTTACGTATGCTATACATCGTGGCTTTAGTCATTGGTGGGACGTATATTGTTTATAGCCAATATCAGCAGAGTCAGCGCTTCTTTGAAGCACCAGTGGCTGCATCTGCACGTTGGCATGTGGCAACGACGGCAGCGGAGTTTAAGCAGCTCTTGGCACAAGCACCCAAAGGTCAAAAAATCATTATCGATGTCTATGCTGATTGGTGTGTTGCTTGTCAGCCAATCGAACACCGTATATTAAAATCGGCAACCGTACAGCAAGCGCTTGCGCCGTATTATTTGATTAAATTGGATTTGAGTCATTACGATGCAACCCATCAAGTGCTTTTAAACCAGTGGGATATTTTAGGACCACCGACCTATTTATTCTTAGATACCTCACAACAAGAAATTCGTGGTTTACGTTTAACGGGTGCATTTACTGAGGCCGAACTGCTAGCCCAATTAAAACGTTTTTAAACCTGAGGGAGAGCGGGTATGCAGCGTTTATATATAGCCAATAAAAATTACTCTAGTTGGTCGATGCGAGCATGGTTGGTCTTGACTGCATTTGATCTGGATTTTGAAGAAATCCTCATTCGCTTTGATGCAGAAGACCCGACCTTTAAACTGCAACTGTCTCAGATTCATGCTAATGCTAAAGTGCCCGTATTGGATGTGGGTGAATTTAAAATTTGGGATTCTTTAGCCATCTGTGAGTATTTGGCCGAGCAAAATCCAGATTTAGCCCTGTGGCCCAAGCTTGACCATTTGAGAGCAGAAGCACGTAGTATCAGTGGTGAGATGCACAGTGGTTTTATGGCACTACGCCAATTGTGTCCAATGCATATTCAAACACAGTACAGCATAGCTGAGGGCCAAGCTCTGTTGGCGCATCATGCTGAATTAAGAGCAGATGTCGAACGAATTGAACAGATTTGGGTACAGCGTTCGGATGAGCATCTCTTTCTATTTGGTGATTTTTCTATAGCCGATGCCTTCTATGCCCCTGTAGTGATGCGTTTCAAGAGTTATGCGCTGCCTGTATCTGAACGTAGCCAGCAGTATATGCAACACATTATGCAGCATTTTGCGGTCATACAATGGGTCGACGCGGCACGGGCAGAAGCCGCTTAGTTAGGTGAAATGTGCTGTGTGTCACCACATGCAGCGCTATATTTGAGCTCACAGGGATTGATTTCCAGATAACATTTGACTTGATTGCGTCCACTGGCTTTAGCTGCATAGAGTGCTTTGTCGGCTTGACTCAAGAGTTGCTGAGGCCTGAGTTCATGGTGAGATTGTGCAATACCAAAACTGGCTGTAACGCGGATGGATTGACCTTCATCATTGTTTATGACTAAAGCCTCGATGGCTGAGCGACAACGTTCCGCAATTTGATAGGCTTTAGGGAGTGAAGCATGTTTTAAAATAAGGATAAACTCCTCTCCGCCAAAGCGCCCCACTAGGTCATGTTTTTGTATTTGGTCATTTAATTCTTGGCTCACAGCGATGAGCACGTTATCTCCCATATGATGTCCAAATTTGTCATTGATGCTTTTAAAATGATCGAGATCTAAGAGGACGACAGCATATGGACTATGCGGATCTTGCTGATGCAAATACTCCAGACTTTGGCTAATACGGCGACGGTTAAATGTATTGGTCAGTGGATCGATCTGACTTAAATGTTGAATGAGTCGTTCACGATGTCGCCATTGGCTAAGTAAAATTTCAAATAAAATTAGACAAGTGATTAGGATAGGGATAACGAAATACAGCATCGACAGGAGCCAAAACCCATTGAGAAAGAGTTGGCCATCAATCTGAAAAATAGGAGCATAAGGAATCACATCAATAAAACTGAGGTAGCCTGAGAAGGTTAAGAAGCCTGTAGCAGGAACTAACATCACATACACAATCTTTCGCTCAAACAACACCAAACCCACAGCGATAAGACAAATATAGACCACCATAGTGACAGGGCTAAACACCCCAATCATATATCCGTTATAGCAAAGTGAGATGATTAAAAATCCAATCGCAATATAGGGCAGGAATCGTTGTACCCAAGTGTGTTTTTGTAGAGCATAGCAAGGGTATATCAAACCCAATAATGTGATGAAAAAAATAGAATTAATAACCAATTTGTGGCGCAAAAGCTGAACATTAACGACATGCCAATATTCTGAGTTGAATAGTACAAAAGTCTCCCAAACTAACCAGATCAAATTGACACAACAGCC
The DNA here is from genome assembly GCF_002165305.2 of Acinetobacter sp. WCHA55. Taxonomy (NCBI): domain Bacteria; kingdom Pseudomonadati; phylum Pseudomonadota; class Gammaproteobacteria; order Moraxellales; family Moraxellaceae; genus Acinetobacter; species Acinetobacter sp. WCHA55. The sequence goes on from NZ_CP032286.1 coordinate 140,026, forward strand.
GAGAACAAGGATTAAAATACACTTTTTCAAGGTATCCCAGTTCATAATCACTTCCTCTTCAAGTAGATAACGAGAAAGTTTGCCGTTGCTTAGCTGTTTAGGTATTGAGAACCACGAACTCATTCAAACGTTTCATCCTTGATATATCCGCTTTGTTTTTTAAATAATGTGATTGATTTCTTATACATTGCTTTCAACATATCACAATCTTATAAAAAGACGGTATCAAAGGTGACGAACTGAGTACGTAGTTCAGTAGGGAAGACCATTCTATTTTTAGAACATAGTGTTTTGAATAGGTCTATTATTCTAAGAATAATCTTATTTTAAAATGCAACTATTCTATAAAGATTATGTTGGAACACTCCATGAAAGTTTTACACATTGATTCAAGTATTATGGCGGATGCTTCTGTGTCTCGTCAGTTGAGCCAAGCTATTGTTTCGCAACTCAGTGAAAAGCATGCGCAAGTTGAAGTTGAATATTTGGATTTGGCAACGCAACCGATTCCACATTTAGACGCAGAAATTTTAATGGGTCAAAATGTAGAACAATTGGCTCTGGGCGAACGTATTATTCAACAGTACTTAGATGCGGACGTTGTGGTGATTGGTGCAGCTATGTATAACTTCGGGATTACGTCGACTTTAAAAGCGTGGATTGACCGTATTAGTGTTGCAGGTCGTACTTTCAAATATACTGAACATGGCCCGGTCGGTTTGGCTGGTGACAAGAAAGCCTATATTGCCAGTAGTCGTGGTGGTATCTATGGTGAAAATAGTCCTGTTGACTTCCAAGAAGGCTTCTTAAAAACCGTCTTTAATTTTACCGGTGTGACAGATGTTGAAATCATTCGTGCTGAAGGCGTGAATATGGGTCCAGAGCTGAAAGACAAAGCCATTGCAGCAGCTTTAGCACAGGTGCAAACGATTTAATAACAATAACTGTAGTCCCATGATTCCTCATTTGGTCAGCGTTAAGCTGACCTTTTTTTACGCGGGATGGGTCTAGTCTTGATCGAGTGCTTGAGCAAACGTTGCGATATCATCCAACGCCATTTTAGCTTCTGGAAACCATGCATTAAACATTTGAAAGTTATGCCACATGCCTGTGTATAGTTTAAATGTTACATCTACGCCCGCCTTGATTGCTTTATCTCTAAACCGCTGTGCATCGTCCAAGAGAATTTCTTTCGAACCGACTTGCACAAGGGTCGGTGGGAGGTCTGCTAAATCGTCAAATAAAGGTGAAACAAGCGGGTCGGCGGGGTCGATTTGCTTTGGAACATAATAGTCGATGCCTGTTTCGAGGGCTTCGATGGATAACAGTGCATCGAGCTTGCTGTTATAGCGAATAGATTCACTGGTTAAGCTTAAATCCAAAAATGGCGAAAGCAGAATCAGCCCACTGACTTGAGGACGTTGCTCATCACGAATGCGCAGCGCCAAGGCTAGCGCTAAGTTTGCACCACATGAATCCCCCGATAAAATAATATCTTTGGCTTGTATCCCTTGCTCCAATAATAACTGATAAACATCAAACAGTGCGTCAATGGCCTCAGGATAGGGATGTTCGGGTGACAAAGGATAGTCAAGGTGAATGACTTGCATTTGTGTGCTAGCTGCAAGATCTGAGATAAAAGCGCGATGGGTATTCATTGAACCTAAAAAGAAAGCTCCACCATGAATATGCAAAATGAGCTGAGTGGCTTCAGTTTCAGGTTTTAACTCTTCTGCACGCAGGCCAGCAAGACGTAGAGGGCGAATCTGGACCGACTTATTGAGCGGAAATGCACGACACATTTGTTCAAGAAAAAAACGCTGACTACTGGGTGGGAGACTAAAGCGACTAGGGGTTCGAATCGTGGTTTTTAAAAACTGCTCTGTAATGATTTGTTTCCACGGATCGGCAATCTTCATAGTTATTCCATTTTGTTATTTGTTTTACCTTGAGTTTGTGTATTTACCAACATAATTTACAAGGTTACACTAATTGGTCACATTGAAAAATTGAAAAATTGTTGTGACTTTTTAATAATGATAGTCGTCTATACTAGACTAGGGAAATGACAAAAATGAAAAAAATTGCACTTGCGTTAAGCGTACTAGGATTAACCGCTCTAGCTCATGCAGCAGATCCGCTGAATGGCACTGTTTGGAAAACGATTGATGACAAAACTAAACAAGCGAAAGCCTTGGTTAAATTCACTGAGCAAAAAAATGGAACTTTAACTGCAAGTATTCAAGGTATTTTGACGCCAGGTGAAGAAAATGCATGTACCAAGTGTGAAGGGCCATACAAAAATAAATCGTTGAAAGGTTTAACGATTGTACATGGTCTGAAAAATGTGGGTGGTACAAGCTATGACGGTGGATCAATTTTAGATCCGCAAACAGGTAAAACTTATAAACTAAAAGGCAACATTGCGGCTGGTGGTAAAAAACTAGAGCTTCGTGGCTACATTGGTGTGGCTGCATTAGGCCGTAACCAAACTTGGATTCGTGCGAACTAATCCCATCCAACAAAAAAAGCCGGGCAATTGCTCGGCTTTTTTTGTTTTTGTTATGCCTTTAGGGCACGAATTTCATCTTCATTGAAACCCACAATAAAACCATTTGGGGTTGCAATCACGGGGCGCTTAATGAGACTGTTATGTTTGGTGAGAGCATCAATCAGTCCTTGCTCTGAAGCCAAAGCAGTGTCTTGTTCTGCTTCAGTCAGCTTACGCCAAGTGGTACCTTTTTTATTCAGAACCACATCTGCCCCAATCTGATCGAGCCATGTTTTGACAGTCGCAGCATCAATACCTTGTTTTTTATAATCATGAAACTCATAGGCTAAGCCTAACTCATTCAGTAGGTCGAATGCTTTTTTCATTGAATTACAATTTTTAATGCCATACACGATTAACATGGAAAACCCTTCTGAATTTTAAGCTGGGTTTAGAGTAACGGAAAAAGCACAGGAGCTCTAGTGTCTGGATTTAAGCTTAAAGCGTCATCGTCTTGTCATAAAAGCGATTTAGAATCAAATCAAAGAAAAATAGAATATAAAAAGAAGAATTAAAAAGGCAGAGACTAAAAAAGAGAAAACCCGCATTTAATCATCCTGATCATGCGGGTCTCATTACAACGTCCATTGTCACATCCTTGAAAACCAACTATTTCCATAGTTCGTTTTAATTTTATCCTACGGCGTCCTGTCCTTGTGCTGTCATCCTGACATCGTCCCTTTGCCGTGGAAATATAATGCACTGATTGATTGATCAGAAAAAGACTCAAAAAACGGCAGATAATGTAGGTTAAAAGCTCCTATTCAGTAAACAAATGTTCACTGAATAGGAGCTAAATGCTTAAATTTTTCTAAATTTTGTAGTCAATAATGACAGGTGCATGGTCGCTAAACCATGTTTCTTTATAGACCCAAGCATTGACTGTGCGGGCTTTCCAGTCAGGTGAGCACGCTTGGTAGTCAATGCGCCAGCCTACGTTCTTCGCACGGGCCTGTCCACGGTTTGACCACCATGAATAAAGCTCAGCCTCTGGACGCACTTCACGGAAAGTATCGACATAGCCAAGTTCATCATAAATATGATCGAGCCAAGCGCGTTCGTGCGGTAAGCAGCCTGAGGCTTTTTGATTGCCTGACCAGTTTTTAATGTCGATGCGTTTATGCACGATGTTGTAGTCACCACAGACAATCACAGATTTATTTTCATCATGCCATTGTTTCAAAATTTGTTTGTATTCTTCTAAGAAGTGATCTTTACGTACTTGTGCTTCTTCACCAGAAGAACCCGATGGTAAATAGAGTGAACAAATATGTACGTTTTGGTCTAAGCCTAAGTCAAACTCAGCGGAAATAAAGCGACCTTGAGAATCGGCCAATTCAAAACCAAGTCCATCCGTGACTGAAACAAAGGGCAAACGGCTATAAATGGCGGTGCCTGCATAACCTGGACGTTCAGCAGGAAACAGGTGGGTATGCCAACCTTCAGGTTTAAATTTATCGGTCCATTGTTCGTGGGTGATGCGAGATTCTTGCATGCAAATTACATCAGCATCTGATGTGGCAATCCAATCAAAAATCCCTTTTTTTTCTGCAGAACGTAGACCATTTACGTTAATTGAAACCACACGTAAAATTTTTTGATCACTTGGATAGCTACTCTTTGGTATCATGCGCAAGTCTTACCTCAATTTGAAAATACGGAGCACTGCATGACAACGCAAGCGACATTTAACCCTCAAGCTTTTATCGAACTCGCATTATCACGTGGTGTGCTTAAATTTGGTGAGTTTACTTTAAAATCGGGTCGTGTGAGTCCTTATTTTTTTAATGCAGGTCTACTGAATGACGGTGAAGCCTTGTCATTACTGGCGTCTGGCTATGCAGCCAAACTGACAGAATGCAACAATGTTGAGGTCGTCTTTGGTCCTGCGTACAAAGGGATTCCTTTTGTGGCTGCAACAGCAGTGGCTTTGTCACAAAATCATGGCGTGAGTGTGCCTTGGGGGTTTAACCGTAAAGAAGCCAAAGATCATGGTGAAGGCGGGGTCTTGGTTGGTGCGTCCGTTGCAGGTAAAAAAGTCTGGATTATTGATGATGTGATTACTGCGGGTACAGCGATCCGTGAAGTAGTCACCATTTTGAAAAATGCAGGTGCGCAGATTGCAGGTGTGTTGGTGGCATTAGACCGTCAAGAAAAAGGTCAAGGTGAACTGTCTGCGATCCAAGAAGTGCAAAAAGAATTGGAAATTCCTGTGCATGCATTGGTGACCATGAAAGATTTGATGAATTATTTAGAGGCTAAAGGTGAGACTGAAGCTTTAGCAAAAATGGAAGCCTACCGCGTGAAATATGGCGTCTGAACGTTGAAATAAAAAAAAGGAAGCTACTGCTTCCTTTTTTATTCGCTCTCTTTTTTGGTTGATGTTTGGCTATGCGCACCTTCCCAGCCAATCATTGCAGTTTTGCGTGTTGTTCCCCACATATAGCCACCACGTTGCCCTGAAGACAGAATAACCCGATGGCAGGGAATTAAAAAGGCAACGGGATTGTTACCAATGGCTGTTCCGACCGCTCGTGAGGCACGTTCTTGCCCAATCTCTTGAGCAATCTTTGCATAACTGCTGAGCCGCCCCATGGGGATTTTAAGCAGACTTTGCCAAACTTTGAGCTGAAAGTCGGTGCCTTTTAGATGTAGTTTAATCTTTGATAGGTCATTTTGATCTTGCTGAAAAATTGCGAGTGCTTTGCGTTGTAATTCATCCTGACCTTCAATAAATGTTGCGCGTGGGAACTGTTTTTTTAGATAGGCCAATGCATCCCGATTTGCTTCGGTAAAGGCCATATGGCAAATCCCTTTAGGGGTTGAGGCGATCATGACGGAGCCAAAAATGGTTTCGGCAAAGTTATAGTGAATGTGGAGTGCTTCACCGCCCTGTTTATATTCTGAGGGTGTCATACCTTCGATTTGGACAAATAAATCATGCAATCGGCTGGTACTGGAAAGGCCAGTGTCAAAGGTAGCTGCAAAGATATTATGCTCTGTGTGATTGCTCAAAACTGACTTTGCATATTCCACACTAATATATTGCAGAAATTTTTTCGGGCTAATACCTGCCCATTCGCTAAAGACACGCTGAAAATGTGTAGGACTTAAATGCACGTGTTCTGCAATCTCGGTCAAACTGGGTTGCTGTTTGAAGTTTTGTTCAATGTATTCAATTGCCTTTGCCACACGTGCGTAATTGCTATGCTCTGTCATGATTACTCGCGGAAATCATTTAACTTAAGAAAACAGTAACAAATCCAGTCAGGCCTGAAAATCCGTTTCTTGCGCTTTATCAGAAAAGGTTAGAAGCATGCATCGATTGACTTATTCACTCCTTAGTAAGCATAAAAAAGCGGAACAGTGACCTGTTCCGCTTGAGATCGCGTTTTAACTGAAGGGGTTTAGAACTGGTAGTTCAAACGCATGAGGAAGCTACGTGGTGTACCTGGCATAGAGTCCGAACGCCAGTATTCTTTATTGGTCAGGTTGCTGACAGCTAAAGTCACGTTCCATGGGTCAGCACTATAACCAATGGCAGCATCGACACGGTTGAAGCCTTCCATTTTGTTCAAGTTATTGATGTTTGTGTAATAAGAGCCAACATAGGTCACACCCACTTCACCATAAAGCTTTTCTGTAGGTAAGTAGCGCACAAATAGGTTGCCTGTATTTTTAGAGGTATTTGCTAGCGCATTCCCTACATTCTGTGGTTTTTCCTTATCTTTTTTCACTTCAGTATCGGTATAACCATAACCACCACGGACAAATACATTGTCCAGTACACGACCAATAAAGCTAAATTCTAAGCCTCTAGATTGATGTTCACCACCAATAGACCAAAGGAAGGGTTGTTCTTTGGCATCAGGTTGATAACGAATATTCTTTTTACGAATGTCATAAACAGAAAGTTGTGTGTTTAAACGTTGGTCTAACCAGTCACTTTTAACCCCAATTTCATATTGTTCATTGTATTGAGGTTCAGCATCATAGTATTTAGGATCAGTATTAACATCAACAGAAATATTGCCACGACCTCCATAAGGGGCGAAGCTCTTATTATATGAGGTATAAAAACTGTGTTGTTCTGATGGTTGCCATACAAGGCCAATATTAGGGCTGAAGGTCGTATCATCATATTGTTTTGAAATGTTCTGGGTATGATTGGTCGATTTGAAATTGTACTGATCATAGCGCATACCTAACATCATTTTGAGTTCAGGTGTCAGGCTAATTAAATCTTGAGCGAAGAACCCCATTGACTCACCTACGTGATGATTTTCCGAGGTTACAGGGAGGCGTTCCGAGCTTGGCAACGTATTATATTGGTCTGTTGGATTGTAGGGGTTAATAAAACCATAGTAGCGAGGAACACCTGAGCCACTTGAGTAATTTCCTAGTTTTGGTGAGCGGTCTTCACGGCTGACATCTGCACCGACGAGGAGCTGATGTTCTACAGCTCCCGTTTTGAATGAGCCAGAAATATCAAAAGTATTGGTAATGGTTTTATTCATGGTTTCTTGCCATGCATAGCTTTGACGTACGTAACCATTCCAAGTACATGCTTTCGGCGTTGTTTCTAAAGTGAGATTATTGTTGCAATAGGTGCCACCAAAGAAGTTGTCAAAGTTCTGATAAGCTTGGCGATAACTGAGCGCCCAGTGGAATTTCCAATTTGGCGCATATTGATATTTCACATCAGTACGAATAACTTGTAATTCATCTTCAATAAAATCGCCTTCTTGAGCAAAGCCAGTCTTGATTGAAACACCCGCAGGTAAATTACTATAAGAAGGCCCACGGTCAGGGGTTCGATTTAATTTGTCGTAAGTATATTGTGTGGTCCACGTAAGGGTTTCATCATCATTTTTATACGTGAAACTTGGCGAGATCATCTCAATTTTACTGTCAATGCCTGAGCGGAAACTATCCGCTTCACCGTATTCACCCGTTAAGCGCACAGCCCAGTTGTCATTCAGCACTTGGTTGATATCTGCTGTTGCACCGTAGTTATCATATGAGCCTACATAAGTACCGACGGAACTTTTCGAGTCAAAGTTGGCGTATTTACTCACCATATTGATCACACCACCGCCAGCACTACGACCGTAAAGTACCGAGGCTGGACCTTTTAAAATTTCGATCCGCTCAATGTTGGATGTGCTGCGACGGACTTGGCCACTTTCACGAATACCATCACGGTAAATATCACCCGAGTCGGCAGAGAAACCACGGAGGGTGATGCCATCACCACGCGTATCGTAGCTGGTGGATACTCCCGGTGTGCCTTGTAGCATCACACTGAGGTCGTTAGACCCATAGACTTTATATTTCTGTACATCAATGGTGTCGATGGTTTGAGGAATATCTTTTTTCTTTAAGCCATTACGGGTGACATTGGCCTGATCATAATCGACATAGCTTTTGATTGGATCAAGTTCACTCATTGCCTCAATTTTTAGGGTAGGCAAAACTGCTGTTGTATTTGATTTGTTTGTCGTCGCTTGAGAAGAAGGGTTCTCATTATTTTGTAGCGTTACTTCATCCGCATAGGCTGTATGTACATTTAAAATCATAAAGCTGAGAAGGCTATATTTGAATAGGTTAGAACCACAAGGCGGCTGTGGTGAAAATTTAATCATGATATAAGGCTCGGAGAGACTGAATTACTAATAAAAATGAGAAGTATAATCATTTACTAAAAATGAACAAGACTTACGGTAATATTCATTTTTTCTACATAGTTTTACTTGGTTGGAAAGTACAGCTGCACAGGCTTTTTAATTTTTATAAAAAATTGATAAATAAGCATTAAAATTTGAAGAGAATGCAAAAGAATTATTTTTGTGCATTTTCCACGCATTTTTTACAGTTTAAAAGAACGCCTATTTTTTCTTGGCGTCCTTGCTCAGTTTGTACCCAAGGACGGTTTTGCCATGGTGGCGTATGGCGGACATGCTGTGTGTGGCCACAAGCAAGCTCAGCCACCCAATGCTGTTCAGCATCGAGATGAAAACCGACAATCGCTTGTTGCACTTAAGTATCTCACCTGTCGGGTTGAGGCTGTTCTAAGCCGTTTAAAAAACGCTGACACAGTTGATGGATGGCTACCAAATCATCCGGATCTAGACTTAAAGAACACGCCAGCTCAAATGGAATGGCCATAATTTTGTCTTTAGCTAGGAGTGCTTTTTCTAGAAGTACGACTTTTTTCATACGTTCATCCTCCTTGACTGCGACACGCTTTAAAAATTGTTTTTCTTCTAGCTTCTTAATAATAGGGGTTAAGGTGCCAGAGTCAAAAAAAGTTTTTTGTCCAATTTCAGTCAACGTCACATTGTCCTGCTCATATAGAGTCAATAAAACAATAAACTGAGGATAGGTCAGATCATAGGCTTGTAGGCGTGGGCGGTATTGACGGACCATAGCATTGGTTGCGGAATACATGGCAAAACACACGCGGTTTTCTAAAAGTGGGGTGTCAGCCATGTTGCATGTCCTTGAGGATTGGTAGTTAGAAACAGTATAAATGAAATGGAGGTGGAAGTATATTGTACGTAATAAACTTGCACACAAGTTAATTGTGTGCAATATTGTTTTACCGCTATAGGTCAACCCTTGAAGCGACTTTAACGAATGATATTTTGATGAATGGAAGAGATGTAATGACCACAATTTATGATTTTCAGGCCGAACTGTTGGAAGGCGAGCAAAAAAATCTAGCCGACTATCAGGGCAAAGTTTTATTGGTGGTGAATACCGCGAGCCAATGTGGTTTAACCCCACAGTTTGAAGGTTTGGAACAGTTATATCAGGACTACCAACCACAAGGTCTTTTAGTTTTAGGTTTTCCCTGCAACCAATTTGCGCAGCAAGACCCTGCGAGTAATGAAGAGATCGGCAGTTTTTGTCAGCGTAATTATGGGGTTTCTTTCCCGATGTTTGCTAAGGTTGATGTGAATGGTCCTGCTGCGCATCCGCTGTATCAGTATTTAACGTCTGAGGCGAAAGGCATTCTAGGTAGTCAAAGCATCAAGTGGAATTTCACCAAGTTTCTGATTAATCAAAAAGGGCAGGTGGTGAAACGTTATGCGCCGATCGTTAAACCTGAAAAAATTGCTAAGGATATTCAACGCCTTTTGGCTTAAGTTGAAGCCATTTGCGAGGAAAGTGGAAATAGCAGTAGATTTACTGTTTCTTTCCACCAAGTAAGCACTTTGAATTTATTTAATAATGTTAATGTGTTGTAGATAATTGAATAAAATAGATTTTTTAATCTTTAATTAATACACAACTTGTTGTGCCCAAAGCTGAAAACTTCGCTATACTTTTTGCCAAGTTTTAAAAATATGAGCGTGAGACTTATGCGTGTACTGGTAGTGATGGACCCGATTGAAACGGTGAATCTAAAAAAAGATTCTACGATGGCAATGTTATGGGCAGCAAGCCGTCGCGGACATGAACTGGGTTATGCATTACAACACGATTTATATATCGATCAAGGCAAAGCCTTTGGTCTGATTTCTCCCTTAAAAGTGTTTGAAGACTACGATCATTATTATGATTTAGGTGAACAACAAAAAGAGTCCTTGGCGGATTACGATGTGATCTTGATGCGTAAAGATCCACCGTTCGACATGAACTTTGTCTACACCACCTATATCTTGGAACAAGCGGAACGTGAAGGTGCGTGGATTATCAATAAACCACAGTCCTTACGTGACTGTAATGAAAAACTGTTTGCCACGCAGTTCCCCGAACTCCAAGTCCCTACATTGGTGACTTCACAACAAAGCCTGATTCGTGAATTTATCAAAGAACATGGTGATGTGATTGTGAAGCCTCTTGATGGTATGGGTGGTATGGGAATTTTCCGTTTATATCAAGATGGTGTGAACATTGGCTCAACTTTGGAAATGTTGACGGAAATGGGCACACGTCCGATTATGGCGCAACGTTATATTCCTGAAATAGTGGAAGGGGATAAACGTATTTTGCTGGTCAATGGTGAACCTATTCCGTATTGCTTGGCGCGGATTCCACAAAACGGTGAAGTGCGTGGGAATTTGGCCGCAGGTGGTTTGGGTCAAGCCCGTCCCTTGACTGAAAATGACAAGGCGATTGCCGCAAAAGTGGGACCCTTCTTACGTGAAAAAGGTTTGGTTTTTGTCGGGCTTGATGTGATTGGCAACTATGTGACCGAGATTAATGTCACCAGTCCAACCTGTATTCGTGAGATTGATGCACAATTTGGTACTTCGATTGCCGATACTTTATTTGATGTCTTGGAAGCAGGTAAAGCCAGCTAAATCGACAGAAAGAGGAACCTGAAAAGGTTCCTTTTTTATCTCAATGAATAGGGAAGTTTTGAAATAAGGACATGGCTTACTGCAAAGTGTATCAATTTGGTTGAATATAAAGCGGATTATGTTGCCAGATACTACAAATTTTCATCTTGCTCCAATGTATGAGTTCAGATTGTATTTCTAAGCGCTAAAATGACGCAAATTGGGCTTTAGAATTATATTAAGTATTTGATTCAAATCATCTTCATTGTTTTATTTTTAAATCTAACCAATTGCGCTGTTGAGCCTGATTGTGTGCTGTAGTTTGAGTAAAAATGCACATCTGATAACAAATCTAGTTTAAACTTGAAAATCAGTAGAAAAAAACAATCAAATGCCTGTTGAAAAAAAGTAAATAATCTTTCGCGGTTATGCGTTTGTGATTACAATTGATCGCTTAAAATTGAATTTTGTTTCCATATTTTAGAATTGAAGAATTAGACTGTGACCGAAGCAACACAAACAAAGCCGAAACATGTAATGATGATGGCTGCCGGAACGGGTGGACATGTTTTTCCAGCACTTGCTGTGGCTAAGGAATTACAGAAACAAGGCTGCCAAGTCTCGTGGCTTGCTACGCCTACAGGTATGGAAAACCGTCTGCTTAAAAATCACGATATCCCGATTTATCAAATTGATATTCAAGGTGTGCGCGGCAATGGCTTAGTCCGCAAAGTATTGGCACCCTTTAAAATTTTAAAAGCTACTTTAAGCGCAATGCGCTACATGAAGCAGCTCAAAGTTGATGCAGTCGCGGGCTTTGGGGGCTATGTTGCTGGGCCGGGGGGATTGGCTGCGCGCGCACTGGGTATCCCCGTGATTATTCATGAGCAGAATGCGATTGCGGGTTTTACCAATACGCAGTTATCACGTATTGCACAAACAGTGTGTCAGGCGTTTCCAAATACCTTTGCTGCACAAGATAAAATTGTGACCACGGGTAATCCCGTCCGCAAAGAGATTACGGAAATTTTAAATCCGTCTTGGCGTTATCAAGAACGTGAAAAAACAGGTCTGCCACTGCGAGTGTTAATTGTGGGGGGCTCGTTGGGTGCACAAGCGTTAAATGAACGCATTCCTGAAGCCTTGAAGCAACTCAATGTGCCTTTAAGCGTTTATCATCAGTGTGGTCAAAACCATGCAGAGGCGACACAAGCGCGCTATGCCGATGCACCTGAACAGCTTCAAGTTGAGGTTCAACCTTTTATTGAAGATATGGCTCAAGCCTATAGCGATGCTGACTTAATTATTTGCCGTGCTGGGGCGTTAACCGTGACTGAAATTGCAACTGCTGGTGTGGCTGCGGTATTTGTTCCACTGCCAAGCGCTGTGGATGATCACCAAACGGCCAATGCAAAGTTTTTAGCCAATATCGGTGCAGCTAAAATTTGCCCACAAGCAAGCATGACGCCCGAGAGTTTAAAAGCATTATTATTACCCTTGATGAACCGTCAGTTATTGTCTGAAATGGCAGTGAAAGCACGTCAGCAAGCACAACCCGATGCAACCCAACATGTGGTTCGTTTAATTCAAGCATTGTAAACCGAGTATTTTATGTCGCCATCTACGCCTGCTGATCAAGCAAAAAAGTTAATTAAAGTGCCAGAAATGCGCCGTATTAAGCACATCCATTTTATTGGGATTGGTGGTGCAGGTATGTGTGGTATTGCCGAAGTGCTCAAGAACCAAGGCTATAAAGTCTCAGGTTCAGATATCAAGGCATCAAAAACCACGGCTCAGCTTGAAGAAAACGGCATCAAAGTCTATATCGGGCATACTGCTGAAAATATTCAGGGTGCAAACGTGATTGTGGTGTCGACTGCAATTGATGCAGAAAACCCAGAAATTAAAGCGGCTATTGAAACGCGTACACCTGTGGTTCGCCGTGCAGAAATGCTGGGTGAGCTGATGCGCTATCGTCATGGGATTGCAGTTGCGGGAACACATGGTAAAACCACGACCACAAGTCTAGTCACGTGCATGTTGGCAGAAGAAAATCTCGATCCAACCTATGTGATTGGTGGTTTGCTGAACCGTACCGGTGTGAATGCTGCGCTGGGTGCGAGTCGTTTTATCGTGGCAGAGGCAGATGAATCAGATGCATCATTCCTGCATTTGCAACCGATGGCCACTATTGTGACCAATATTGATGCAGACCATATGGACACCTATGGTGGTAGCTTCGATGTTTTAAAAGATACCTTTGTACAGTTCTTACAAAAACTACCGTTTTACGGCTTGGCTGTGGTCTGTGGCGATGATGCCAATATTCGTGAAATCATGCCGCGCATTGGTCGTCCATTGATCACGTATGGTTTTAACGAAGACAATGACATTCGTGCAGTGGATATTGAACAAGAAGGCATGCAGTCGCACTTTACCGTATTGCGTAAAGATCGTGAGCCTTTGCGTTTAACCATCAATTTGCCGGGTTTACATAATATTTTAAATGCACTTGCAGCAATCGGTATTGCAACCGATGAAGGTGTATCTGATGCTGCGATTGCACGTGCGTTGGAGAGTTTCAGTGGTGTAGGTCGTCGTTTCCAAGTACAGGGCGAATTTGACATTGAAGGTGGCAATGTGAAATTGGTGGATGACTATGGTCACCATCCAAAAGAAGTCGAAGCGACCATTAAAGCTGCACGTGCAAGCCATCCAGACCGTCGTTTAGTGATGATGTTCCAACCGCACCGTTTTAGCCGTACCCGTGACTGTTTCGATGACTTTGTGGATGTATTGTCACATGTCGATCAGTTATTGTTGCTTGAAGTCTATCCTGCGGGCGAAAAACCGATTGTGGGGGCAGACAGTCGTTCATTGGCGCGTAGTATTCGTTTACGTGGCGATGTAGAGCCGATTTTGATCGATCCAGTCGAAGGTAATTTGCAGCATGCGTTGAAAAAAGTGTTACAAGCAGATGACTTGTTATTGACGCAAGGCGCAGGTAATGTGGGGGCTATCTCGGTTGAGCTTGCAAGCAATCATTTATATTTAAAATAATCACGTTTTGTGATTACTCAATGAATAAAACAGTTATAAAGTTTAAGGATATCAACGTGTCAAATGCTTCAAAATTCGGCAAAGTAGCGGTGTTGCTTGGTGGTAAGTCTGCTGAGCGTGAGGTTTCTCTAGATAGTGGTGCAGCTGTACTTGAAGCATTGGTTCGTTCGGGTGTAAATGCAGAAGCTTTTGACCCGCAAGAGCGTAGTGTGACCGAATTGGTCGGTTATGACCGCGCGTTTATTGTGTTGCATGGTCGTGGTGGAGAAGACGGTCAAATCCAAGGTGTCTTAGAGTGGCTCAACATCCCGTATACCGGAACAGGCGTACAGGGTTCTGCCATTGGTATGGATAAAGTTAAAACCAAGCAAATTTGGCAGGGTTCAGACTTACCAACAGCGCCTTATCGCATCATTAGCCAAGAGTCAGATTTGGCTGAAGTGGTGGCGAATTTGGGTCTTCCACTGATTATCAAGCCAGTACACGAAGGCTCAAGTGTCGGCATGAGTAAAGTCGAAAAAGCAGAAGATTTAGCAGCGGCAATTGCCAAAGCGACCCAACACGATGCTGTGGTGATGGCTGAAAAATGGATTACGGGACGTGAATTCACGATTTCATTTTTAAATGGTCAACCGTTACCTGTGATTCGTCTACAACCGCCTGCGGATGTGGCTTTTTATGATTATGAAGCGAAATATCAACGTAATGATGTGGAATACGGAATTCCGTGTGGCTTAAGTGCTGAAGAAGAGCAAAAGTTACAAGCGCTGTGCCTCCGTGCATTCCAAACGGTAGGTGCAAGTGGTTGGGGCCGTATTGATGCGATGCAAGATGAGCAAGGCAATTTCTGGTTACTTGAAGTGAATACAGTACCTGGTATGACTAGTCACTCTTTGGTGCCAAAAGCAGCAAATGCAGTGGGTTATAGCTTTGATGCACTTTGTGTCCAAATTTTAGAGCAAACACTGACAGGTGCGGCTCACTAAATGGCGCAATTACCCGCTTCTATGCGCCGTAAACGCGCAGCGATTACCTCGATACACGATAAACCACCGACGCGTAAGGAAAAGCTTGCCAACTTTGGTGGTTGGGTGATGTTGGTCGTTGCCGTGGCGGTGCTGTTGGTTGGTATTTATGGCTTATATCAAGTCATGACAGATGCACGTGTGGCCGAACTTGATGTAGTAGGCGTACGTTCTGAGGCAGAAAAAAATCAGGTAATGGGACATGTTTCACCGACCATCACCCATAACTATTTCACCTCAGATTTAGAAGACATTCGCGATCGAACTTTAGAGTTGGCTTGGATTGATCGTGTGGTGGTTTCGCGAGCATGGCCGAATGCGATTCGCGTTCGTGTTATGCCAAGGCATGCAATTGCACGTTGGGGGACGGGGCGTCTCTTAAGTGACAGTGGTGATGTATTTAGCGAAGTGACGCCGAAAAATAATCAGAATTTGCCTTTATTACACGGCCCAATCAGTCAGTCTAAAATGATGATGCGCCGTTATAATGAAATTAATCAATTATTCCAGCCAGTCAATCTCCGTTTAAAAGAACTATATTTAACGGAGCGTATGACTTGGTTTATGCAGTTCGATTCAGGTTTACGTGTTATCGTAGATCAGGATCAAACTATGAGTAAGCTGCAACGTTTGAGTTATTTGGCTCAAAGTGATTTGAAGCCAGTTTGGGCCAAAGTATCTGCCATTGATTTGCGTTATCGGAATGGCTTGGCCATCCAATGGAAGAATGCTGCTGCACCAAAGATAGCAAATGGTCATTTTGTTGTAACGATTGATGACACAAGCATTGCAGGTGGAGCAGCAGCAAAGCCATAATACTTGGCTTTAAAACAGAGGCATAAAGCCATAAATTAAACAAACATGTGATGGTAGTAGTAAATAATGAATGAAGCGGTTCCCTCAGTTGTTGCGATTGACATTGGGACGCACAAAGTTTCAGTTTTGATTGGTAAGGTACATGCGCCAGACAATATCCAAGTGATAGGAATGGCAACTGCTCGTAACCGAGGCATGAATAAAGGAAAAATTGTAAGTCTTGATAAAGTCATTACAGCGATAAAAAATGCCGTGCAAGAAGCAGAAGATATGGCTGAATGCCGTGTCCATTCCGCGTGGGTCTCAATCCCAAGTGCCGAGTTAAAAAGCTTTTATGCATCTGGACGCACGCCAGTTGAAAATAC
The DNA here is from genome assembly GCF_002165305.2 of Acinetobacter sp. WCHA55. Classification (NCBI taxonomy): domain Bacteria; kingdom Pseudomonadati; phylum Pseudomonadota; class Gammaproteobacteria; order Moraxellales; family Moraxellaceae; genus Acinetobacter; species Acinetobacter sp. WCHA55. The sequence goes on from NZ_CP032286.1 coordinate 156,134, forward strand.
TGACCATACAATTACAACAAGTGAAGTGGTTCGTGCATTAGAGTTGGCTAAAGCCAGCCACATGACCTCGGATCATTATTTGGTCAGTGCTGTTCCACTGGGCTTTGAGCTAGATGACTCCACTGAGTGGGTACAAAACCCAATACGGATGTCTGCACACAGCATGATTGGTCATTATCAGTTGATGATGCTACCGATTAGCACTATGCAAAACCTTGATCGGGCCTTGAAGGGGGCGAACATTGGGGTGGAGAAACTGGTGGTGTCTTGTTTGGCAACGGCAGAAGCGAGCCTACTCAAAGATGAAAAAGAGTATGGTGTCTGTTTGGTTGATATTGGTGCAGGTACCACCAACATTGCGGTGTATTTGGATGGTCGTTTGGCGTTGACACATACTTTGCAGCGTGGTGGCGAGCATGTGACGCGTGATATTGCTGCTGTGTTACAAACCACCACTGAAGAAGCTGAGCGAATTAAATTACTCTATGGGTGTGTCGACATTAAGTCGGTTAAACCGGACCATATGATTCAGATCCAAGGGATTGATGGTCCACAAACGATTAGCCGTATTGAGTTGACTGAAATCGTGATTGCACGTTATGAAGAAATCTTAGGCCAAGTTCGCCAGGAGCTAGAGCGTAATGGTGCGATTCATGGTTTGTATCACGGTGTGGTGTTAACTGGTGATGCCAGTCAAATCGAAGGCATGGTGACGTTGACCCGTCGTATGTTAGGCGTGTCTGCGCATTTGGGTAATCCGCCTGTACAAGTGACAGCAGATGAGCAAAATATTGCCGCACTGCGTCGCTCTCAGTATGCCACTGCCGCAGGTTTGTTGATGTTTAGTCAGAGCGAAACACAAGAAACCATAGTGGAACCAGAAGATACAGAAAAACTTTCTTTGATTAAGCGCGTTGGACGTGCTTGGTCTGGACTCAATGAAAAGCTGAAATCTGTTTTTTAAGTTGAATTTTTTTGGAATATTGTTAAGAAGTTGTACAACACATCGCTTAAACTTGACAAGCTATGGCTTGCACAGCATGCTTAAAAGCAATTTTGTTTATTAAGATCAAGGCAGTATACGGGCTTAAGTGACTGCCAATAACGAATTAGGAAATCTATAGGTCATGGCCTCATTTGAATTTTTAGAAGATGATCAAACCGATAGCAACGGTCAAGCCCGTTTTACTGTGTTTGGTGTTGGTGGTGCAGGTGGCAATGCCGTACAACACATGCTTGAGTCAGATATTCAAGGTGTAAAATTTGTATGTGCCAATACGGACAAGCAAGCGCTAGACCGTATGAATGCACAATTCAAAATCCAGCTGGGTGAGCAAAGTACCCGTGGTCTGGGAGCAGGTGCCAATCCCAATGTGGGTCAAGCAGCGGCTGAAGAAAGCCGTGACTTGATTCGTCAACACCTTGAAGGCACCGACATGGTGTTTGTCACTGCCGGTATGGGTGGAGGTACAGGTACAGGTGCTGCGCCAGTGGTTGCAGAAATTGCCAAAGAAATGGGCATTTTAACCGTAGGCGTGGTAACGACACCGTTTAACTTTGAAGGTAAACGTCGTCTTCAGTCTGCTGAGCAAGGTATTGAAGCATTAGAAGCGCATGTTGATTCTTTGATTATCATTCCAAACCAACGCTTGTTAAAAGTTTTCCGTGACATCTCAATGAAAGATGCCTACAAAAAAGCGGATGATGTTTTACTAAATGCGGTGCGTAGTATCTTTGATCTGGTGGTACGCCCAGGTCATATTAACCTTGACTTTGCTGACTTGAAAACTGCGATGAGTACACGTGGTTATGCCATGATGGGTGCGGGTTTAGGTCGTGGTGAAAACCGTGCACGTCAAGCAGCCGAGCAAGCGATCCGTAGCCCATTGCTAGATAATGTGACCATTATGAATGCCAAAGGGATTTTGATTAATGTGACTGGTGGTGATGACGTTACCTTTGGTGAAATTGAAGAAATTACCGACGTTGTGAACCAAATTGTCGATCTAGATGAAGGTCAAGTCTTCTATGGTACTGTATTTGATCCAGATGCGCGTGATGAAATCAGTGTCACTGTTATTGCAACAGGTTTAACCCGAAATTCAGCAGATTCTGCTGAGCCAGTGAAGCGTCCAAATGCACATGTGCAGGTAGCACAACATGGGCATACAACGCAAGCGGTTGTTGAAGATGATGATGTGCCTGCTATCCAGCGTCAGAACCAAGACGTGGCTACTGCAGCGAGTTCTGTATCGACAGTGAGTGCTGCACGCCCAACACCAATGAGTATTCAAGATTATTTGAAAAATCAACAACGTAAGTAGTATTTGTCCATGTGGTTAAGCTGCATGTGGTGAAGAAAAGGTAGTCTATGACTACCTTTTTGTTTTTTATCAATGGCTAAATATGCTAACGTATAGCGGTTTAGTGGTGAGATGATATGAAACATGTTGAAACAAAGAACTCTACAACGTGTCGTTAAAGCGAGCGGCATCGGTTTGCATAGTGGTCAAAAAGTCTTAATTAACTTTGTGCCACATCATGCGGACGGAGGAATTGTGTTTCGTCGTATCGATCTCAATCCACCAATCGACATTCGGGCAGATGCGATGTTGATCCAAGAAGCCTTCATGTGTTCAAACCTAGTTCAAGAAGATGCTAAAGTCGGTACGATTGAACATGTTATGAGTGCAATAGCAGGTCTAGGTATTGATAATCTAATCATTGAAGTGTCTGCCTCTGAAGTCCCAATTATGGATGGTAGTGCAGGTCCGTTTATTTACTTGCTCATGCAAGGTGGCCTCAAAGAATTAGATGCTCCTAAAAAATTTATAAAAATACTCAAACCTGTTGAAGCACTCATCGACGACAAACGCGCCATTTTCCGCCCGCATGAGGGTTTTCAACTCAACTTCACCATTGACTTTGACCATCCCGCTTTTAAGAAAGAATATCAGTCTGCCACAATCGATTTTTCAACTGAAACCTTTGTTTATGAAGTCAGCGAAGCGCGTACTTTTGGCTTTATGAAAGATTTGGACTATCTTAAAGCCAATAATCTCGCTTTGGGGGCAAGTTTAGACAATGCTATTGGCGTTGATGAAACGGGGGTGGTGAATGAAGAAGGTTTACGCTTCTCAGATGAATTTGTTCGTCACAAAATATTAGATGCAGTGGGTGATCTATACTTGCTCGGTCACCAAATTATTGCCAAATTTGATGGGTATAAGTCTGGTCATGCTTTAAATAATCAATTATTGCGCAATGTCCAAAGTGATCCAAGCAGTTATGAAATTGTAACATTTAATGACGAAGATCAGTGTCCAATTCCTTATGTGAGTGTGACTTAAGTCATTGTCTTTATTGCGTGATGTTATATTGTAACAAACATAAATGTGATGAATTTATCATTTTAAAAATGTAATTCTGAAGCAGGTCGAGGCAAGGTTACTTTTTTTTGCTTGCCAAACGGCGCATTGCTTGGCTAAGCTTAGGGTCGCTCACAAAGTCAGCAGCACCTCGAATTAAGTCTTGAGTTTCGGTGCTTAGCGATCTTGAAATAGATTGTATCTTTGCGGGTGTTTGAGAGGGGATTCTCAAACGAACTTGGAGTTTCTGTAGGTCTTTAAACTCATCAAGTTCCGACAGTTGTGCAATATATTGTTTTTGAAGGTAACCAAGTTGACTAATCATCGCTTGATTTTCGCCGGTAATCGTCAAAATACCATATTGATAACAAACAACCTGCCACTGCTCTGGTTGCGGTAGGATAGGTTGAATCAGTTTTGTAAGTTTCTGCCATGCAGTCACTTGCTTTGAGAGAAACGTTAAGTTTCCTGTTTTTATGTGTTTTCTGGTTTGTTGAAAGAGATTCACTGGTTCGGACATACATATTTCCTTCATGTTAATGTCTTAATCTTATGCGCTTCTTTCGGTAGATATCAAGGACGAGATCACGCAAGAAACATTCGTAAGAACAGTTTTAAGAGGTTTTTTATGCATATGCGACGTATTTTGTTGGCTTTTTCTTTTGCGGCATCGGCTGCTTCAGTAGCCTTCGCAGATTTGGTAGAACTCAATACAAATAATGCATCTTCGGATCGAATTGAGCAATTGACACGCACTTTATCGGAAGGTGCTTATGCTGAATCGAATGATATTGATGTTCCTGCCGAAACGAAAATGACCGTTCAGCTCCGTGAAAAAACGGTTGAACTCAACAACGCCTCATTGGCGAAAAAATACGGTTCGGAATCCTCTGCAAAAAGTTTTTCAAATAATCCATATTCGTGGTTAGTGACACACCCACTTCCAAGCGCACGTGTGAGCTCAAGTTATGGTGGTCGTACCATGAATGGTCGTGCTGAGCGCCACTCAGGTCTAGATCTTGCTGCGCCAAGCGGTACACCGATTTATGCGACAGGTCCGGGAATTGTGACCAAGTCAGGTTGGGGTACGGGCTATGGTCAATATGTTGAAATTAACCATGGCAATGGTTACATCACACGCTATGCCCATGCATCACGTTTAATCGCTCGAGTTGGCGACCGTGTTGACGCAGGTGAACATATTGCCAATGTAGGTTGTACAGGTCGTTGTACTGGTCCACATTTACACTATGAAGTAGTGAAAGATGGTCAACGCAAAAATCCATCAACTTATCTAGCAATGTTGCCTTGATCCGATTTGATCGGATGATCCGAACTTACTGTTGGTCTGATGCTTGAAAAAGGAATACAGCTCTGACGAAATCTAAGTTAGCATTAAAAAACAGCATTAAATGTATAAAAAACCGCCTATATTGGCGGTTTTTTGTTATCTTGGGTAACGAATGGTCAATGACTATTTAGTTGCTAAATAGTAGGGCTTGGCCATATTCAGCTGTAGCGATACTCTTATAGGACGAAAGTATGATACATATTAGCGTATAAGATTAGGATATCGAAATAGGTGAATTATGGCGTTTTATGGTGATACTGACGCGCAAGAAACGCAAGAATGGCAAGATGCGTTTGACTCCGTTTTACAACACATGGGGACTGAGCGTGCAGCTTTTCTACTGGAAAAACTGTATCAACAAGCAATCGCTAAACATGTCCCTATTCAGCGTTTAAACACGCCTTATTTAAATACAATTTCAGTGGCTGAAGAACCTGCAATGCCAGGCGATCAAGACATGGAGCGTCGTATCCGTGCGTTGATTCGTTGGAATGCGCTAGCGATGGTGCTCCGTGCCAATAAAACGGGTGATGATTTAGGTGGTCACTTGGCCAGCTTTGCATCTTCAGCAACTTTATATGATGTCGGCTTTAACCACTTTTTCCGTGCCAATAACGACAATTTTGGCGGGGACATGATCTATTATCAAGGTCACTGTGCGCCAGGCATCTATGCACGTTCATTCCTTGAAGGTCGTTTAACTGAAGAACATTTAAATAATTTCCGCCGCGAAGTCGGAGGGATTGGTTTACCTTCGTATCCGCACCCGTATTTAATGCCTGACTATTGGCAGTTCCCGACCGTATCAATGGGTCTAGGACCAATTATGTCGATTTATCAAGCACATATTCAAAAGTACTTGATGAACCGTGGTTTGATCAAAGAAGAAGACCGTAAAGTCTGGGCGTATCTAGGTGATGGTGAGATGGACGAACCTGAAAGTACAGGTGCAATCTCACTGGCTGGACGTGAAAAACTCGATAACTTGATTTGGGTGGTGAACTGTAACTTACAACGTCTGGATGGTCCTGTCCGTGGTAACGGTAAAATCATTCAAGAATTAGAATCTCTATTCCGTGGTGCAGGCTGGCGTGTCATTAAAGTGGTATGGGGTCGTCATTGGGATCCGTTACTTGCTAAAGACAGCACTGGTGCTTTAAAAGCAGTGATGGAAGAAGCGGTAGATGGTGACTATCAACGCTACCAAGTCAAAGGTGGTGCTTACACGCGTGAGAAATTCTTTGGCAAGTATCCTGAAGCGAAAGAATTAATCAAAGATCTCAGCGATGAGGATATTGATAACCTGAACCGTGGTGGTCACGATCCATACAAAGTGTTTGCAGCTTATGCTGAAGCGATGAAAGCCAAAGGCCAACCGACCGTAATTCTGGCGAAAACGGTAAAAGGTTATGGTTTATCTGAAGAAATTGAAGCGGTCAATAAAACGCACCAAATCAAAAAGATGCAGATTGATTCATTGAAATACGTGCGTAACCGTTTCAACTTGCCATTTACCGATGAGCAATTAGAAGAAGTTCCGTTCTATCGCCCAAGCGAAAACTCCCCTGAATTGAAATACATGAAGGCACGTCGTGAGGCCTTGGGTGGTTACTTACCTGCACGTCGTAAAGAAAGCGAGCAGCTGGCTATTCCTGCACTGTCTGTGTTTGATGCAGTGTTAAAAGGCTCAGCAGGTAAGGAGCAGTCAACCACCATGGTGATGGTGCGTTTGATTTCTTCACTCTTGAAAGAAAAAGCGATTAAAGACCGTGTTGTGCCAATCGTTCCTGATGAAGCGCGTACGTTTGGTTTAGAAGGTATGTTCCGTCAGTTGGGTATTTATGCCGCACACGGTCAAAAATATACACCTGAAGACCAAGAACAATTGATGCATTACCGTGAAGCCAAAGACGGTCATATGTTACAAGAAGGGATCAACGAAGCGGGTGCGATGAGTGCATGGGCGGCGTTGGCAACCAGTTATTCAACCAATAACTTGCCAATGATTCCGATGTACATGTACTACTCAATGTTTGGTTTCCAACGTATTGGGGACATTGCATGGGCAGCAGGCGATGCACAAGCGCAAGGTTTCTTATTGGGTGCAACAGCAGGTCGTACCACGCTAAACGGTGAAGGTTTACAACACCAAGATGGTCACTCGCATATCCTTGCGAACACGATTCCAAACTGTGTCTCTTATGACCCATGTTTCGGTTATGAGTTAGCGGTCATTGTGCATGATGGTTTACAACGTATGTATGTCAACCAAGAGCGTGTGTTCTATTACTTAACAGTCATGAACGAAAACTACGAGCATCCTGAGATGCCAGTGGGTGCTGAGGAAGGCATCAAACGTGGTATGTACCTGTTCCAAGAAGATGAAAAAGCTACGGTTCAGCTGTTGGGTTCAGGTGTAATTCTGCGTGAAGTGATTAAGGCTGCGAAAATCTTACGTGATGAATACCAAATTCACTCAAACGTGTGGAGCGTGACCAGCTTCAACGAGTTAGCACGTGATGGTATGGCATGTGAAGAGTACAACCGCTTACACCCTGTAACTGAAGATGTAAAAGAAGCTTGGGTGTCTCAACAGTTACGTAGCAAAGCTGGTATTGTTGTTTCTGCAACAGATCATATGCGTGCCTATAGCGAACAAATCCGTGCGTATCTACCAGATGGTCGCCCATTTGTTGCATTGGGTACAGATGGTTATGGTCGCTCAGATACGCGTGCCAACCTGCGAAGTTACTTCGGTGTAGATGCGGCACACATTGTGGTTGCAACGTTGAAGAAGCTGGCTGATGAAGGTGAAGTAGATGCACGCTTAGTCAAAGATGCTATTTCTAATTTTGAATTAGATACGGACCGTCCTGTGGCTTGGGCACCGCAAGCAACACCTGAAGTGCATGCTGTTGCAGACTACAAAGAGGAGAAATAATCATGCAAATTACGACTCCTGATATTGGTGTAGATAAGGCGACCGTCGCTGAAATCTTAGTAAAAGTCGGTGATCGCATTAGTGTTGATGACAGCATTATTTTACTAGAATCTGACAAAGCCTCTGTTGAAGTGCCGAGCACTTCAACTGGCGTGGTGAAGAGTATTTTGGTGAACTTAGGTGATTCGGTTGCCGAAGGTGCAGCACTGATTGAGCTGGAAGCCGAGGGACAAACTGAAGCGCCATTAGCACAAGCACAGACTGAAGTTGTACAAGCTGAAGAAAAGACAGCACCCGCTGCTGTTGCTGAAACAGTTACACCCGCTGCGACTACAGCATCACAAGTGATTGATGTGCAAGTGCCAGACATTGGTGTGGAAAAAGCAACCGTTGGTGAAATTTTGGTGTCAGTTGGCGATCAAATTGACGTCGATCAAAGCATTCTTGTGGTTGAGTCAGACAAAGCCACCGTTGAAGTCCCGAGTACGGTTTCAGGTACAGTGCAATCAATTAGCATTCAAGTGGGTGATAGTGTTAAAGAGGGTGTGGTGATTCTGACTGTAAAAACAGCAGCTTCAGTTGCACCAGTGACTGTTGAGCCTAAGCCAGTTGTAGCACCTCAAGCTCAGCCTGCTGAAGCGGCACCACAAGTTGCTGCTACGCCTGTAGGTGCGGTTGAAATTGCAGTGCCTGACTTGGGTGTAGACAAAGCGGCTGTTGCTGAAATTTTGGTGTCAGTCGGTGATACGGTTGAAAAAGACCAGAGTATCATCGTGGTTGAGTCAGACAAAGCAACGGTTGAAGTACCAAGTACAACAGCAGGTGTGATTAAAGCCATTCATGTTGCATTGGGACAAAATGTATCGGAAGGTGTGGCTTTAGTGACCATTGAAGCTGAGGGCCAAGCCCCTGTATCAGTGGCACAAGCGGTTACTCAGACACCAGCGAAACCTACAGCTGCTCAAGCTGCAACTGTGCCAGTGGTAGCATCTACTGTACAGGCTGCACCAGCAGTTCAGGGTGCAGATAAGCTAACCAAAGAGCAAAATGCAGCCAATGCTAAAGTCTACGCGGGTCCTGCGGTACGTAAACTGGCGCGTGAATTGGGCGTAGTGCTGGCAGAAGTAAAGGCCTCTGGGCCGCATGCGCGTTTAATGAAAGATGACATTTTTGCTTATGTGAAAGGTCGCTTAACAGCACCGCAAACTGCACCTGCTGCGACGGCTGCTGCCGCCGCGGGCTTACCGAAACTGCCTGACTTTAGTGCGTTTGGTGGTGTAGAAGAGAAAGTGCTGACACGTTTGCAACAAGTCTCTATTCCACAGTTGTCTTTAAATAATTTTATTCCACAAGTCACTCAGTTTGATTTGGCGGATATTACTGAGCTGGAAGCATGGCGTAATGATCTTAAAGGTAACTTTAAGAAAGATGGCATTAGCTTGACCATTATGGCTTTCATTATTAAAGCTGTTGCGCATTTACTCAAAGAAGAACGTGATTTTGCCGGTCACTTGGCTGATGATGGCAAGTCTGTACTGTTGCGTAACGAAATCCATATGGGCATTGCTGTAGCAACACCAGATGGTTTAACTGTTCCTGTACTACGGAATCCAGACCAGAAGTCGATTAAAGACATTGCGGTGGAGCTTGGTGTATTGGGTCAGAAAGCACGTGATAAGAAACTTTCCCCTAAAGACCTACAAGGTGCAAACTTCACGATTTCAAGCTTAGGTGCAATTGGCGGTACAGCATTTACACCACTGGTGAACTGGCCACAAGTCGCGATTTTGGGTATTTCCCCAGCGACGATGCAACCCGTATGGAATGGTCAAAGTTTCGATCCGAAACTGATGTTGCCGTTGTCATTGTCTTATGATCACCGTGTGATTAATGGGGCTGATGCCGCACGCTTTACCAATAAGCTGACCAAGTTGCTCAAAGACATCCGTACTTTGCTGATCTGATGATCTAGTTTTTACCCTGCTGGCTTCTCTTATCAAAAGAGAAAGGCTGGAAATTCTGAAAAAATACTTCGATAAAGACTCTGCTTCGGCAGGGTCTTTTCTATTTAGAGATTGCCAAAAAACGTATTTTCGCCTAACATGGCATTACTTCATTGGGGAGTAGCCGCTGTTCGTAAGAACAGGTGATGGTCAACATATTTGTTCTAAAACGAGCATGGTCATCATAGCAAAGAACCAAATGAGCTTCTAAAGAGCTTTCTTTTGTTGGCAAGACCTTTGATTTACCACTCTGCAGATTTTTGGCTAGCAGGAGCGGTGAGTCATTGGTATTTGTTATGCTAGCCAGAGAAAGACATCATGTATGAATTCCTCCTCTCTACAGCCATCGTGGCTTTAGCTGAAATGGGCGATAAGACCCAACTACTTGCATTGTTACTTGCTGCACGTTTCCGTAAACCTATCCCAATTTTATTGGCTATTTTGCTGGCGACCATTATTAACCATGGTGTCTCAGCTGTTTTAGGCCAATGGATTACCACGGTTCTAAGCCCTGATGTGCTGATCTGGATTCTCTCGATTGGTTTTATTGCTATGGCGGGTTGGATGTTGATTCCTGATCAATTGGATGATGAGTCTGGTAGCATTAAGAAATGGCAGAAACTTGGGGTGTTTGGCGCAACGTTTGTGTTGTTCTTCTTGGCCGAAATTGGTGATAAAACTCAAATTGCGACAGTGGCTTTAGCGGCACGTTTTGACAGTATAGTTTGGGTGATGTTGGGTACGACTTTTGGGATGATGTTGGCCAATGCGCCAGCAGTCTTTATTGGCGATAAGTTGGCGACCAAGTTGCCAATTGCCTTAATTCATAAAATTGGTGCTGCCATTTTCTTGGTCATTGGTGTTGCGACACTTATCCAGCATTATTTCTTCTAATTCACTGTAGAAAAAAAGAATCCCGACCTAAAAAATCGGGATTTTTTATTGAATAATGATCTTCAATTTATTGATATATCAAATGATATTGGTCGCAAATGCATTGTAAGTTTGTGTAAATCCATATATGTTGTAGGTATTAAAAAGTCTTTTAAGAAAAACAGCATTTTGAGGGGATGGGCATGGCATTTGACCGCACAACGTCACAGGTTTTATATGATGATGGCACACATAAGTGTATTAGCTTTACCAGCTTGGTCAAAGGCGAGGGTGTACAGGCAAATCAGTTTTTAATTATTGACCATGAGCGTGCTGCGGTCTTAGATCCAGGGGGGGATTTAACCTATGTGCCACTGACCATGGAGTTGAATAAATATACCCGTTTGACCAATCTTGATTTTGTGATGGCCTCACACCAAGACCCTGACATTATTACCTCAATGCCGCGTTGGTTGGTCTATACCGAAGCGAAAGTGGTGGCTTCTAAACTTTGGGCACGATTTTTACCCCACTTGAACTCTGCTTTTATGAGTGAGCGGATGAAAGGCAACTGGCTGGATCGTTTGGTGGAGCTGCCTGACCACGGTCAGGTGATTACGTTGGGGCAGTCTTCGATTATTGCTGTGCCTGCGCATTTTCTACATTCGGTGGGTAATTTTCAGTTTTATGACCCAATTGCCAAGATTCTATTTTCAGGCGATATGGGGGCATCGATGGTAGAGGATGCATCTAAACCTTTAGAAAACTTTGCTGCGCATATTCCTAAAATGAAAGGGTTTCATCAGCGTTATATGTGCAATAACAAAGTGATTCGTTTATGGGTCAATATGGTTCGTACGATGGATGTCGAAATGATTGTACCGCAGCATGGGACACCATTTATTGGTCACGAGCAGATTCATCAATTTTTAGACTGGATTGAAACTTTGGAGTGCGGTACAGACTTGATGGATGAGAGTGTTTTTACCTGTCCAACTTAAGTGACAAAATAGTCGTAAATTTTGCTTGTTTGGCAACCACAATTTTTTTAATATTTTCTTCCAAAAAAAGTTTTTGAAAATGAGAATATAAAGGATGTTGTCTCAAGTTCCAACGGAAGATGCCTGTTTAAGCTGCGGGGCATGTTGTGCCTTTTTTAGAGTCTCATTTTATTGGACTGAAGGCATCTCCATGCCTGAACATTACACAGAGCCAGTGACGGCTGTGTATTCATGCATGGTTGGAACCAATCAAGCCAGCCCACGCTGTATCGCACTGCAAGGCACCATTGGTGAGCACGTTAGTTGTGGGATGTATGAACAGCGTAGCTCTTCATGTAAAGAAGTTCAAATCGCTGATGATCAGTGCAACAAAGCCCGACGTGCGCACAATATGATTCCATTTGTGCAATTGGACGCGAGCATTGCCGTCAATGATGAAGGTTTTGATCAAGTGTGTTAATTGATAAAAGCAGAGTCAAGGCTCTGCTTTTATAGTTTTTGAAAGTAAATCAAATTCATCTTAAAACAAGAAATAAAAAATAAAGGTGAAAGTGAAGGTCTCACATAAAATATGGGTTTTATCACTTTATTTTCTAAGATAAAAAAATAAATTTTCAATTGAAATGAAATTTAAGTTCATATTTGTTTATAATAGCGCACGGAAATTACCAGTGAGACTGCCATGTTGACCATCGTTCAAGACGCGTTAACTTTTGATGATGTCCTATTACTCCCTGCCTATTCTACTGTTCTCCCAAAAGATGTCTCATTAAAGACACGATTCACGCGCGGCATTAATTTAAATATCCCCCTTGTTTCAGCAGCAATGGATACGGTGACTGAATCACGTATGGCGATTGCGATGGCGCAAAACGGTGGTATTGGTATTTTGCACAAGAACATGGATATTGCTGCACAAGCTGCAGAAGTCCGTCGTGTGAAAAAATTTGAAGCAGGGATGGTGAAAGATCCAATCACTGTGACACCTGAAACTACAGTACGCGAATTGATCTCAATTACACAAGCCAACAACATCAGCGGTGTACCTGTTGTGAAAGATGGCAAAGTGGTCGGTATTGTGACAGGTCGCGACACACGTTTTGAAACCAACCTTGAGCAACCTGTAAGCAACATCATGACTGGTCAAGACCGCCTTGTGACTGTTCGTGAAGGTGAATCGAAAGAAAACATTCAAGCATTGCTACAAAAGCATCGCATTGAAAAAGTTCTGGTTGTGGGTGAACACAACGAACTTAAAGGCTTAATTACAGTTACTGACTTCCGTAAAGCGGAAAGCTATCCAAGTAGCTGTAAAGATGACCTTGGTCGCTTACGCGTAGGTGCTGCAGTCGGTACAGGTGTAGAAACACCAAGCCGTGTCGAAGCTTTGGTTGAAGCGGGTGTAGATGCGATTGTCGTGGATACGGCGCATGGTCACTCTGCGGGTGTGATCGAGCGTGTACGTTGGGTGAAAGCGAATTACCCACAAGTCCAAGTGATTGGCGGTAATATTGCAACTGGTGATGCAGCATTGGCATTGCTTGATGCAGGTGCAGATGCGGTCAAAGTCGGTATCGGCCCAGGTTCAATCTGTACCACACGTATTGTGGCTGGTATTGGTATGCCGCAGATTTCTGCGATTGATAGTGTTGCTAATGCACTGAAAGATCAAATTCCATTGATCGCCGATGGTGGTATTCGTTTCTCTGGCGATATGGCGAAAGCGATTGGCGCGGGTGCGAGTACGATTATGGTTGGTTCACTCCTTGCAGGAACTGAAGAGGCACCAGGTGAAGTGGAATTCTTCCAAGGTCGCTACTATAAAGCGTATCGTGGTATGGGTTCATTGGGCGCGATGGCAGGAGCAACAGGTTCTGCAGATCGCTATTTCCAAGACTCTAAAGCAGGTGCTGAGAAACTTGTTCCTGAAGGGATCGAAGGTCGTGTGCCATACAAGGGACCAATGGGTAACATTGTGCACCAAATGATGGGCGGTTTACGTTCTTCTATGGGTTATACGGGTTCATCTGTGATTGAAGATCTTCGCCAAAATGCGAAGTTTGTGAAAATTACTTCGGCAGGTATGTCTGAGTCACATGTTCATGACGTAACGATTACCAAAGAAGCACCAAACTATCGCGTTGGCTAATAAAGTTATACGAATTGTTGAATGTAAAAGCCGTCATTTTTATGACGGCTTTTTCGTTTTGGTGTAAAGTGTCGTGAGTAAAAAAGTGATGATATAGATCACCATTAAGAAGTGAGTAGAACATGAGTTATTTTGGTACCGATGGTATTCGCGGTAAGTTTGGCGTCCTCCCTATTACCCCTGAATTTGCACTCAAATTAGGCTTTGCCGCAGGGAAAGTTTTAAAACGCCACAGTAAAAAATCAAAACCATTGGTGGTACTCGGAAAAGATACACGTTTATCCGGTTATATTCTGGAGTCAGCATTGCAAGCAGGTTTAAATGCAGCAGGGGTGTATGTACATTTATTGGGCCCATTGCCGACCCCTGCGATTGCGCATTTGACTCGTGCTTTACATGCAAGTTTGGGCATTGTGATCTCAGCATCACATAATCCTTATTTTGATAATGGAATTAAGTTCTTTTCCAGTGAAGGAAAGAAACTACCAGATGCTATCCAAGAAGAAATTAATCAGGAACTTGAAAAAGAATTAGTGATTGAAGACACGGCAAACTTAGGTAAAAGTGTCCGCGTAAAAGATGCCAATGGCCGCTATATTGAATTTTGTAAATCCACATTTCCATACCATTTAGACTTGAATGATTTAACCATTGTGGTGGATTGCGCAAATGGTGCTGCATATAACGTGGGTCCATCGGTTTTTCGTGAGCTCGGTGCCAAAGTCATTGCCATTCATAATGAGCCTAATGGTGTAAATATCAATGAGCAATGTGGTTCGACTTATCCTGAGCATTTGCAGCAACTCGTAGTGAAACACAAAGCTGATCTGGGGATTGCCTTTGATGGGGATGCAGACCGCGTTATTTTGGTGGATAAAGATGGCAAGCTAATTGATGGCGACCATATTTTATATATCTTGGCAACACAGAGCGCTAAAAAGCCTGCTGGAATAGTGGGCACCTTAATGTCAAATATGGCTTTAGAGCTGGCTTTAGAAAAAGCTGGTGTAGCGTTATTACGTGCCAAAGTGGGTGATCGCTATGTCCTACAAGGCCTAGAAGAAAAAGGCTGGGCTATTGGCGGTGAGCCATCAGGGCATATCTTAACCTTGGATAAAAGTACCACTGGGGATGCCATTATTGCCGCCCTACAAGTGCTTACTGTGATGGTCGAGCAGAAGAAAGCGCTACATGAATTGGTTGCTGACTTTAAGCTTCTACCAAATGTGTTGGTGAATGTACGTTTAGAGGCGATGTTTGACCCTTATGCGGTGCCTGCTTTGGTGGCTGAATTTGATAAAGCCGAGCAGCAACTTAAAGGTCGTGGTCGTTTGTTGATTCGTAAATCAGGCACAGAGCCTGTGATTCGTGTCATGGTGGAAGGGGATGACCCTGATGAAGTCAATACTTTAGCTCATGCATTGGCTGATGCTGTACGTGCGAACGCGGCTTAATTGGGAGTGAAAAATGACTGATTTAATTAAAGATCTCAGTGAGCTTCGTTTAAGTTACCAAAAAGGTGAGTTGCGTGAAGATCGGGTAGAAGCCCATCCGCATGCTCAGTTCTTGCTTTGGTTTAATCATGCTTTAGAGGCTCAACTGCACGAGCCTTATGCCATGTCACTGGCGACAGCAAGTGTGCAGGGTCGTCCACATGTGCGCACGGTATTGCTACGTGGTGCAACTGAAGTAGGATATGATTTTTATACCAATTATGACAGTCAAAAAGGCAATGATCTGGCAGAAAACCCATATGCAGAGTTATTGTTCTATTGGCAAGAGCAGGAACGTCAGATTCGCATTGGTGGTAAAGTGGTCAAAATTTCTGAAGCAGAATCGACGGACTACTACCATAAGCGTCCACGAGATAGCCAAATTGCGGCACATATTAGTACACCCCAAAGTGGTGTGATTGAAAGCCGTGAAGTCTTGCAACAACGTTTTGAGCAATTGCAGAACCAAGTTGAAGGTAAGTCAGAGCTAAATAAACCCGTCTTTTGGGGCGGCTATCGTCTTGAGCCTGACTATTATGAATTTTGGCAAGGGCGTCCGAACCGTTTGCATGATCGTTTAAGTTATGAAAAACAGCACGATGTTTGGGCACTAAAGCGTTTGATGCCTTAAATGTCATCCATTCAAATTAAGCAAAGACCCTTCATTACCCGTCCTGAATTATTTCAGGATGTTCCTGCATTTCTTGCAGAAATTTTAGCCCGTCGTGGGATGGTGTCAAAGCAGGAGCTGGAGTTAAAGCTCAAGCATCTACTAGCACCTAATATGAAAGGCTTAAACGAAGCTATTCAGTTGATGGATGTTGCAATTGATCAGCATCACAAAATCGTCATTGTCGGCGATTATGATGCAGATGGTGCAACCAGTACCGCTTTGATGATCTTGGCTTTGCGAGAAATGGGAGCGCAGGTAGAGTATCTGGTGCCAGACCGCTTTAAATATGGTTATGGTTTAACCCCTGCGATTGCGGATTTGGCATTTACCACTTTTACACCTGATTTATTGATTACGGTTGATAACGGTATTTCCAGTCATGACGGCGTGAAACAAGCGCAAGATCATGGTATGCAGGTAATTATTACCGATCACCATTTGACAACCAAGCCAACTCCCAGTGCCCAAGCGGTAGTGAATCCGAACCAGTTGGGCTGTGATTTTCCAAGTAAAGCCTTAGCTGGGGTGGGGGTTGCCTTTTATGTTTTAGCCAACTTATCGAGCTATCGTAAAAAGCTGAATAAGTCTTCGGCAGTCATGAGTCAGTATCTGGATTTGGTGGCCTTGGGGACTTATGCCGATGTTGCGAGTCTTGACTATAACAATCGCATCTTGGTCGATGTCGGGCTGAAGCGCATTCAACAGCATTTATGTCGTCCCGGCATTAGTGCTTTACTGGAGATTGCAGGTCGAGAGGCTGCAAGTTTAAAAGCGCAAGATTTGGGGTTTGTACTGGGACCACGTATTAATGCGGCAGGTCGTATGGAAACCATGGATATTGGGATTGAATGTCTATTGGCACAGGACTTTGCTACTGCTTATCCATTGGCAGAACAACTGAATCAGTTGAATATGGAGCGTCGTCAAGTGGAAGCGGCGATGAAACAAGAGGCTTTAACGGCCTTGGATCAAATTCAACTAGATGATACAGCCTTACCTACAGCTTTAATCATGTTCGAGCCGCATTGGCATCAAGGGGTGATAGGTATTGTTGCGGGGCGCTTAAAAGAACAGTTTCATCGTCCGAGTATCGTGTTTGCTGCAGATGAAGATGGGATGCATATCAAAGGTTCTGCACGCTCGATTGAAGGCGTGCATATTCGCGATGCTATTGAGTGTGTTGCTGAGCAATATCCCCATTTGGTCAGCCACTTTGGTGGGCATGCCGCGGCAGCGGGTTTAACCATTCAAAAAAAACATTTTGAAGCGTTTAAACAGGCCTTTGAAGCATTGATGGCAGCGCAGGATGAACGTTTATTTACTGCGACTTTATGGACTGACGGTGAGCTCCCCGCAGAAAATATTCAGGTTGAAACGGTCGATCTTCTACAGCAGATTAGTCCATGGGGGCAAAAGTTTCCAGCGCCTATTTTTGAAGGAAATTTTCAAATTTTAGATTTCCGCTGGCTGAAAGAAGTACATTTAAAATTACGAGTTGCTTTAGACAACGGGCAGATCGTGGATGCTATTGCTTTTAATGCGGCAGACAAATACCAGTTCAACGAGATGAATCATCACGTTCGTTTGGTCTATGAGCTGGATAAAAATGAATTTCGTGGCAATGTCAGCGTACAACTTCGCATTTTGCATTTAGAACAACACTAAAAAACCGCTCTATAGAGCGGTTTTTTTAATACATTTTTGTTTCAATTAGAAGCGGAATGTACCATTGATACCGTATGAATCAGCATCTTCCGTTGTTGTGTAGTTCAAGCCAACAGCAATAGCAGGCGTAAAGAATTTTTGCGCGCGAACAGCCCAAACAGTGTCAAAGTCATCGAATGTTGTATCCATAAATGAAACACCAACACTTAAGGTTGGATCGATATATAAATCGGCACCTAAGCGGTAAGCAGTTTCATCGCCAAAGTATGTTGCACCTTCAAAATTGGTAAAATGGTTACCAATTTGAGTCACATATTTAGCGCGTAAGGTCACAGCTGTATCGTCTGCTACTGTGGAGATATTTGAGAATGTATCAATGAAGCCATTTTTTGAAACATACATTGGATCAAGATTTTCTTTGGCTACACCAGCCGCAATGAGTAGCCCATCGACAGGCAGGTAACCTGCTTCTAATGCATAACCCACATTATCATCTGATGCTTTACCAAATTCACTTTCAACCGTTACTTCAGAGCGGTTGAGGCTACCAGAAACATAAAATTGAGAGTTTGGGATGAAAAATTCACCATTTAAACCGACTGTGTCAATTTCTAAATCGGCGCCGTCTTCATCAATACTTGAGTTCGCATAACCAAGACCAATGTTGCTTGCTTTGCTTAAAAAAGCAGCCTCTGCAAGTGGCGAATTTTTAGTGTTCACTCCATTTAAGTAGTACTTGCCACTGATGCCAAAAGTATCAAGGTCTTCACTGTCACCATCAAAGCTTGTATTTTCGTAGTTTGCATTGATTTCCGCTTGGTAAGCATGTGCAGCCCCGAAACTCGCAATAAGCGCGGTAGTAAGTGCAAGTTGTTTAAGCATTTTAGAGGTTCTCTCTTTGTTATAAAAATATGACTGTTCTATGACAGTTGTAACGAAGTGTACGAAAAAGTAGCAGGGAGTCAATCTTTATTTATAACAATGCTTTATAGAAATGAAAAAAGCCCATTCGAAAATGGGCTTTTTGTATGTAAGGTTTTATTGACTGGTCTTAGAAGCGGTATTTCGCTGCGACACCAAATTTGTTGTAGTCATTGTTGCCGACTTCACCAAAGCCTACACGACCTTCAAGGCTAACTTGTGGTGTAAAGAATTTACGTGCATTCACACCGAATTCGTTGACATCGCTCAAGTCATTGCTGTAGTAGTCTGCACCAACACTGAAGCTTTTATCAATGAAGTAGTCTGCAGCAAGGTTGTACTCATCTAGGTCACCAAAAGAAGCACCAGCTTCTAAATTGATGTCTTTACCATTGCTGAGTTGAGTGACATATTTTGCGCGTACAGTTGGGTCTACGCCATCATCATAGTCGTTGTCATAGCCTTTTAGACCAGCAGCCACCAAGAAACCTGGTGCAGGTAAGTAACCGACTTCTGCGCTGTAAAGTGTGGTATCTAGGTCACGACCATAACGGTGTTCAATATCTTGGCGGCCAATGTTACCGCTTAAGTAGAAATCTGAGTTAGGTACGAAGAATTCAACACCAGCACCGTAGTTATTCACTTCGTCATCACCGACTTCGTTATAAGCGTAGTGAGCATTTACATTGCTGGCACGGTCTAAGAATGCCGCTTCTGCTAAAGGCGCGTTACGGGTTTGAACTGGGTTGAAATAGTATGTGCCATCTACACCAAAAGAGCCGCTTGAACTACCGTTGTCTGGATCAATTAGGCCAGCTGAAGCACCCACTTCTGCTTGGTATGCATGTGCAGTCCCTGTGATCGCTAGAGCGGAAAGTAATGCTGAAGCAATTGCTAATTTTTTCATGGTATGTACCCCTCGTAAGTGGACCCGTATTTCATTAATTTTTTGTTACAACTTCAGTTTAGGGCAAAATAAAAAAGCGTCAACTGAAGGAAAGTTAATGCTCTGTATCCAAGGTTACATAATGTAATTTTTTAAATCTAAGTAATTGATAGTAAATTACATTTTAATAATGTTTTGTTTTATTAAAATTGTGTAGATTCTGTGGATTTCATAATTTTTGACGCTATTTTAACCAATTTCAACTCAAAATGTTTAGTCCATTCGTCTGTTGGGAAAACTTCTCAGGTATGTATTTTGTGGGGTGGTTCGCATTTATATACAGCTTGATTTTGGATCAAGCGAATGCTTTTTCGGAGACTAAACAATTTTAAGCTCTAGAAAGAAGGATGTGATTTTGTCGAATTTGAGATGAATAATCCCCGCCGTCGACTGTGATATAATCAGCGGCTATTTTTCGCTTTATATTGATTGAGAGTAATTCACGTGGAAATTAATCCGTATCTAAACCAATTAAAAGACTTAAACGACCGTGGTCTCACACTACGGGGGTATCTTTGACTACGATCTGAAAAAAGAGCGTTTAGAAGAGGTTCTCCGTGAATTAGAAGACCCAGCGATTTGGAATGATCAAAGCCGTGCACAAGCCATGGCGAAAGAAAAAGGCGAACTTGAAAACGTCTTAAATGTATTAGATGGTTTGGCGACACAGCTTGAAGATGCGCAAGCAATGCTTGATTTGGCAGTCGAAGTAGATGACGAAAGTCTGTTGGTTGATGTACAGGCTGAATTGACTGCTGCTGAAGAAGAGTTGGCGAAGCTTGAATTCCGTCGTATGTTCAGTAACCCAATGGACCCAAATCCATGTTATGTGGAAATTCAAGCGGGTTCAGGTGGGACAGAAGCGCAAGATTGGGCGTCAATGCTACTGCGTATGTATATGCGTTGGATTGAACGTCATGGCTTTAAAGCTGAATTGATGGAAGAGTCAGACGGCGACGTGGCTGGGATTAAGTCTGCAACGATTCGTGTTGAAGGTGAATATGCCTATGGTTGGTTGCGTACCGAATCGGGTGTGCATCGCTTAGTGCGTAAATCGCCATTTGACTCGGGTAACCGCCGTCATACGTCATTCTCTGCGGTGTTTGTCTCGCCAGAAGTCGATGACAACATTGAAATTGATATCAACCCATCTGACGTGCGTACCGATACCTACCGCGCTTCTGGTGCAGGTGGTCAGCACATTAACAAAACAGACTCTGCAGTCCGTTTAACCCACGCGCCAACAGGGATTGTGGTGGCATGTCAGAACCAACGTTCACAACATGCCAACCGTGACCATGCTTGGAAACAGTTACGTGCGAAGTTGTATGAGTTGGAAATGAGCAAGCGCAACGAAGCAGCTCAAGCACTTGAAGACTCGAAGTCGGATATTGGTTGGGGCAGTCAGATTCGTTCTTATGTTTTGGATGACTCGCGTATTAAAGACTTACGTACAGGTGTTGAAAACTCCAACACAGGTGCAGTACTAGATGGTGACCTTGATAAGTTTATTGAAGCAAGCTTAAAACAGGGTTTGTAATTTAAATGATGAATGAAAGCAAAGTGTTATCAGTTATTTTACAATATATCTAAGATAATCGATATTAAAATCGAAAAAATGCGATATATTAAGTGAAACAAGCTGACAACGCTTTGCTGCCCATTAAACGTGTCTTGAGTATGGATATAGATTTAATTTTTAAAGCCTTGGCTAATCCGACGCGTCGCCAAATCTTGGAATGGTTAAAAAAACCGGAACAATTTTTATCGAGTGACGAATGTGGTGACTTTAGACGGGGCGTATGTGCAGGTCATATCGAACGGTTGGGAAAAGTATCGCAATCGACGATGTCGAACCATTTGTCTGTGTTACAGCAGGCCGGTTTAATTCAAGTCGAGAAATATGGACAATGGTCTTATTTTTCGCGCAATGAAGCGTTGATTCAGCAATATATCGAACATTTGCAACGTTCACTTTAATTGAAAAAAGTGGCGATCGAGGCGACTATGGCTGAACTGAATACTCCTTTAACTTTGGGTGATTTACACTTAAAAAACCGCGTCATTATGGCTCCATTAACGCGTAGTCGTGCAACGGCAGACCGTGTGCCAACAGCCATGATGGCAGAGTATTATGCACAGCGTGCAAGTGCAGGTTTGATCATTTCTGAAGCGACCGTGATTTCTGAAGAAGCCAATGGCTATTTGAATACACCGGGGCTATTTAATGAAGCGCAAGTTGAAGGCTGGAAACAGGTGACTCAAGCGGTACACGACCAAGCGGGCTTAATTGTGGCGCAGTTATGGCATGTTGGTCGTGTATCTCACCCTGATTTATTGGATGGCGAAACCCCAGTTTCTGCAAGTAGCGTACAACAAAAGGGATATGTCAGTTTATTACGTCCAAAACGTGAATATGTGGTTCCTCGTGCATTAGAGATTGCTGAAATTCAAAGCATTGTTGAGCAGTACAAGCAAGCAGCGGTTTATGCTAAAGCGGCGGGCTTTGATGGAGTGGAACTGCATGCGGCCAATGGTTATTTGATTGATCAGTTTTTACAAAGCTCAACCAATCTACGTAAAGATCAATATGGTGGCAGCGTAGAAAATCGTGCGCGTTTGTTGCTTCAAGTGGTGGATGCATTGATTGAAGTCTGGGGTGCAGGTCGTGTTGGGGTGCATCTAGCTCCACGCGGTGATGAGCATGACATGGGCGATGATGATCCACGTGAAACCTTTGGTTATGCACTGGAGCAACTGGGTCAACGTCAGATTGCGTTCTTCTTTACCCGTGAATATTTGGCTGATGACAGTATCAGTACCTACCTTAAACAACGTTCAGGTGGTGTACCATTGATTGCTAATATGCGTTTAAGCCGTGAAGATGCGGTTGATCTGTTGGCATCGGGTCAGGCTGATGCAGTGTCTTGGGGTAAAGACTATATTGCCAATCCAGACCTATATGAGCGTCTACTACAAGATGCACCACTGAATGAACTGAAACTGGAAAATATGATTGGAACTGATGTCGCGGCAGGCTATGTGGACTATCCGACTTTAGCTGAAATGGAAACTGCTGCGGTTTAAATTGCTTTTCCGTTAAATTCGCGACAAGATAACAGCGCAATTCATTTCATGGCATGAGTTGCGCTGTTTTATTTTTGCATTGATTTTTGGAGCACGTATTTGGCTACTCCTTTTTGGTATAACGCAGCACTTGCGCTGATCAAACCGCTGTATAAGTCTAAAATAAAAAAACGTGCAGAGACTACAGAACAGTTTCAACAAGAATGTCTCGAACGTTTTGGGCCATTTCAACCTGTTAAAAATCGCCAAGCGATTTGGTTCCATGTGGTATCTGTGGGGGAAACCAATGCAGCGCAGCCTCTCATCGAACATTACTTAAAAGCGGGTCATCCAGTCTTGGTGACCAATACCACCAAAACAGGGCAGGCACGGGCCAAATCACTCTTTTTAAAAGCACCTTATTTAGACCTGTTCCAAGCAGTATATTTACCTGCAGATCAAAAGCCCTTAGTTCGTCAATTCTTTGCATTGTATCAGCCTAAACTCTTGGCTTTGGTGGAGACGGAACTGTGGCCAAATTTAATTGCCCAAGCGGGGCAGAGTCAAGTGCCATGTATCTTGATTAATGCCCGTCTTTCTGAAAAATCGGCCAAAGGCTATGCCAAAGTGTCTAGCCTGACTCAGCCCATGTTACATGGGCTAGATCAGCTTTTGGCACAAGATCGGGCAACTGCGGAGCGCTTTATTCAGCTTGGCGCAGTTCAGTCAAAGACGCAGGTGGTGGGGAGTATTAAGTTTGATATTCATGCGCCTGAATCATTTGTTAAACAGGCGGCTCAGCTCAGGCAAGAATGGTCATTGGCTGGACGTAAGATCATTACTATGGCCAGTACTCATGCACCTGAAGAACAAAAATTGTTAAGTGCGTTTAAGCCATATTTGGATGCACAGCCTGAACTGTTGTGTATTGTGGTACCGCGTCATCCAGAGCGTTTTGATGAGGTCTTTAATGTCACGCAAAGTTTAAATTTAAACACCACGCGGAGAAGTACGGGACAAAGAATAGAAGCAAAAACTCAAGTCTATTTAGCCGATTCAATGGGAGAGATGTGGTTATGGTATGCCTTATCGAATACCTGTTTTGTCGGTGGCTCGCTGAATGAACCAGGTGGTGGACATAATATTTTAGAGCCGATTGCGTTAAATGTACCAACAGTTTTGGGCAAAAACTATTTTAATTTCCAAAGTATTGTTGATGAGTTTGTACAAGCGGATGCGGTGAAAGTTGTTGATGATGCTGAACAGGCTGCCGCAGTGTTGATGACACTGTTAGAGGATATTGAGCAAGCGAATACACTGAATCAATCTGCACAAAAGATTATGCAGTTAAATACGGGTTCTTTAGCCAAGCATATTCAAGTGATTGATGGTTATTTATAGGCTATTCATAATAAATAGGAACGGTGAGGTGGCAGGGATGCCACCGTTAGGCTGTGGTATAGGGATGTACCATCAGCCTAACAAAGAGTTTTGCCAACTTTTGCTCTTTCAAAAGTTGGGTGATGCCTACACAATGGCTTTAAATTTATATTGTGATTTGCGGCTATGAATGAGCGAGCTGTTAAATATCACGGGTTCTCAAAGTTTAAAGTGGCTTGCTTAAATTATGAATATCGTTCTCTTAGACCCGCGACAAACCGAATCTGAACTCTGGTCCATTAGCGCTAAGCGTCAGCTTGAACATTTGCATCGTCATTTAGAGCTTAAAGTCGGTGATACTTTAAAAGTCGGGATACAAAACGGAAAGCGTCATCTTACGCAAGTGGTTGAGGTTTCCGAAACAGTTGTACGTATAAAACCTTTATATGAAGAACCTGTACCAGCCAAACTACCAGTGACTTTAATTGTCGCGATGCCACGTCCTAAAGTTCTGCGTCGTTTGATGATGGATGCGGTGACTTTAGGGGTTGAAAAAATCATTTTGCTACACAGCTATCGGGTCGATAAAAGTTATTGGCAAACCCCGTTTTTACAACAGTTGGACCAATATGTGACTTTGGGGCTAGAGCAGGCAGGGGATACGGTTGCACCCAAAATTGAAATTTATAAACGCTTTAAGCCTTTTGTTGAAGATCAATTGCCAAGTCTGATTTCAGCCGATTGTCCTGCTTATGTGGCACATCCTTATAGCGATGCCAAAATGCCTTTTGCGATTCAGCATCCCTGTACGGTTGTGATCGGACCGGAAGGTGGATTTATCCCTTACGAAGTTGACCTACTTGTAAAAAACGGCTGCCAAGTGATGAGCTTAGGCAACCGTATTATTCGGACTGAAACCGTGATCCCTTATGTTTTAGGACGCTTATTTAGCGGTTGAGGCTTCTGTCGGGTAGCTGTCATTTTTTGCGACGCGAACTTCTTGGACTGGGTAAGGAATAGAAATCCCTTGCTCAGCAAAGGCCTGAACCACATATTCTTGTACCGAACTGATCGAGCCAGATACCGTAGTTTCTGTGGTGTTGACCCACCATTGGACTTTGAGGTTCACTGAAAAGTCTGCAAGTGCAGCGACGTTCACGCTAAAGCCGGGTTGACTTAAAATGGTCGTATCTCGGTCTAAAATGCCTAAAATAATATCTTTGGCTTTTTTGATGTCATCTTCATAACCAATACCGACCAAGAACTCGCAGCGACGACGTGGATAGGCGGTGTTGACAGTAACCGCACTGGTATACACGGTTGCATTCGGAATCACGATACGACGACCATCTGGCGCACGTAAGTAAGTGGCACGAATTTGAATATCTTCAACGTTGCCTTCCATACCCGAGACAATAATGTCATCGCCAATCTTAAACGGTTCACCCAGTAAAATCAGGATCCCTGAAAGAAGGTTTTGGAAGATATCTTTAAATGCAAAACCAATGGCAACCGAGCCAATCCCCAAAGCACTCATCAACTGACCGGGTGTGAAACCTGGAATTGCAATCACCATGGCAATCAGGAAGCCAATAAAGACGATGGCTGAACTGCCGACACGATTCAGGACTAGAACAAGGTTTTGCTTGGTATAAGAACGATCAGACAGTGCTTTACGAACAAAAAGCTTAAACAGTTTGGAGAGCAAATAAAAAATGACGAAGGTAATCAGCGCAATACAAAAATAAGGCATACGCTCCCAAAAACTATCGACAAATTTGTCGATGGTGGAATAGGCGTCATTATATTTTGCCGTATGTGCAATTACACTTTGCGTGGTTTTCGCTGTCGCGTCATGTAGCATCTCTGACGTACCTTGAGCAACCTCACTCAAGGTATTGGTTTGTTCTGACACTGGTGCTCCAATCGCTGAAAATTTGGTATATTTTGCCTGAAAAATGTGTGCATTTAATAGAGAAAAGCGTATGAAATTATCGCCTTCTGAATGATTGATAAGCGGATAAAAACCAATATTATGTTTTTAAACGCTTTAGTTTTTGATTGAAGGTGTTGGGTCATGCTCCTTATACGTGAAAGAGCACCGACTGAAGTATAATAATATGCTTGAAAAAGCGTAGATCGAGCTGCTTTACTGAGGCAGACTTTGTTTATGTTACGGATTAAACACAGGATCTCCTTGAATGATCACTATAAAATGTGTTTTAAATTGTAGAAATAATATACGACCAAAGCCGTGTTGATCTGTCTAAAAAACAATCGTCATACTGTGGTTATGCAGTCTAATAAAAAACCAATAACTGTGGCATGAACTCTCGCGATGAGAGTCAGAATATAAGGAAGTATGATATGAAAGAAGTCTATCCTGTACCTGCTGAATTTGAAAAAACTGCGCGCACCAATGAACAAGAATATTTTGAACGATATCAAAAATCGATAGAACACCCTGACGAATATTGGGCTGAACAAGCTTTGAAGCTGGATTGGATCAAGCCGTTTAGTCAAGTTAAAAACACCAGTTATGACAAAGATAATTTTAAAATTGAATGGTTTGCCGATGGTCAGTTGAACCTAAGTGCTAACTGTCTTGATCGTCATTTGAAAGAGCATCCGTATAAACCCGCCATTATTTGGGAGGGTGATCATCCGTCGCGTCATAAAATTATTTCCTTTGCTGAGCTGTATGACGAAGTGTGTCGTTTTGCCAATGTCCTGAAAAAGCATGGTGTGGTGAAGGGTGATCGTGTGGTGTTGTATATGCCGATGATTTCAGAAGCAGCCATTTCAATGTTGGCTTGTGCCCGAATCGGTGCAGTACATTGTGTGGTGTTTGGTGGCTTTTCACCTGACTCATTGGCGAGCCGAATTGATGACAGCCAAGCCAAAATTGTGATTACCGCAGACTCTGGAATGCGCGGGGGTAAACCCATTCCGTTGAAAGAAAATGTAGACGCGGCATTAAATTTACCTGGGACAGACTCGGTACAAAACGTGATTGTGGTGCACCGAACAGGTAATCCGATCACGCTGAAAGAAGGACGTGATTTGTGGTATCACATGGAAATCATGACCGTCAACGAGATCTGTCCACCTGAACCGATGAATGCAGAAGATCCACTGTTTATTTTATATACATCAGGTTCAACGGGTAAACCGAAAGGCGTACTGCATACCACAGGGGGTTATTTAACCTATGTGAATAGCACCTTCCGTGAAGTATTCGACTTAAAACAAGATGATGTGTTTTGGTGTACCGCCGATGTGGGCTGGATTACGGGACACTCTTATGTGCTGTATGGACCCTTATCGAATGGGACAACGACCGTGATGTTTGAGGGGATTCCACAGTATCCAAGTTGGGCACGTACAGGGCATATTGTTGACAAACACAATGTGACGATTTTATACACGGCCCCGACAGCGATCCGTGCCATGATGCGTGAAGGAGATGCCTTTGTCCGTGAGAGTGATCGTAGCAGTTTGCGTTTAATTGGTTCTGTTGGAGAGCCGATCAACCCTGAAGCATGGAATTGGTATTACACGGTGGTGGGAGAAAGCCGTTGCCCAGTGGTGGACACTTGGTGGCAAACCGAAACAGGCGGGATTTTAATTTCTCCACTTCCAGGTGCGACTCCACTTAAACCCGGGTCTGCAACGCGTCCTCTATTTGGAATTCAACCCGCTTTGGTCGATGCTGAAGGTAACGAGTTAGAAGGAGCGGCTGAAGGCAATCTGGTGATTAAGGACTCATGGCCGGGACAAATGCGCACCATTTGGGGGGATCCTGAGCGGTTTATCGAAGCGTATTTTGCAACCTATCCAGGAACGTATTTCACGGGTGATGGCGCTCGCCGTGATAAAGATGGTTATTACTGGATCACGGGACGGGTGGATGATGTGCTGAATGTGTCAGGACACCGTTTGGGTACGGCCGAAGTGGAAAGTGCTTTGGTGGCACATGAAGCGGTGGCTGAGGCTGCCGTAGTGGGAATGCCACATGACATCAAAGGACAGGGGATTTGTTCCTTTGTCACTTTACAAGCAGGCACACCGCAAACGGAAGAACTCCGTGCAGAGCTGATTCAGTGGGTGCGAAAAGTACTTGGTCCTGTGGCGACCCCAGATGCCTTACATTGGGCACCGTCTTTACCGAAGACACGTTCAGGCAAAATCATGCGCCGTATTTTAAGAAAAATTGCGGCGAACGAGTTAGATAGTTTGGGCGATACATCGACGCTGGCTGAACCACAAGTGGTCGAAGTGCTGATTAAAGAGGTGTATCCAAACGGATAAATGCTCGCTGACGTTAAAAGCCCATGTCTTAAATTTTAGACATGGGCTTTGTCTTTGTGAACGAAGAGCTGTTCGAATATTTAGTTTTTATGTTTTGAGAATTTATAGCCTTGATCGCAAAGAGCAGTTAAGACCACAAATAAACCTGCTAAAGCCAAAATCAGAATCACGCCTGTCGTTGAATGGGTTGGTGAAGCTGCGACTAATGACAAGGCACCTAAAGGTGCTAAGCCCCCTGCAATTGCTGTTCCAATTTCGCGACCGGTACTCACGCCAGTAGAACGGTTTTCCACGGCAAACTGACGACTGAGAAAAGATCCCTGTGGTGCGAACATCATTGGGGCAAGAATACCTGTCCCAATCGCTAAAGCGATGTAGATTGAAGTATTGTCACCAGTTTCCAGTAATTTCATAAATGGATAGGCGAACAGGATCGAGAGAAAACCACCTAAGATCAGAACATTTCTGCTGTTCCATTTGTCACATAACCAACCAAAAAATGGGACAGTAAAAATCGCAACTAAGCTTGCAATGGTCACGGATAATGAAGTGACATGTGCCGTTACACCTTGGAATTGAGTTAAATAAGCCAAAGAGAAGGTTTTAAAGATATAACTCAAGGCGTTATAGCCAATTGCAATCAGAAAGACCACACTTAAACCTTTCATATTGGTTTTTAGGATCTGTTTAAAAGGATTTTCAGTCGATTTTTCGACGTGTGCTTCAGCATAATCAGGTGTTTCAGGCAAACTCTTACGTACCCATAAACCAACAATCACCAGTACAAAACTGAGAATAAATGGAATACGCCAGCCACCATTAATTAAGAACTCATCACCATTTAAGGTTAATAAAAAGACCGTAAGTGAAGAGAGTAGGAGACCTAAGTTTAGCCCCAAAGCAGGCCATGCCCCTTGACTGCCGCGTTTATCTTCAGAAGCATGTTCATACGAGGTAATCGCAGCCCCTGCAAATTCAGCCCCAGCGCCCAACCCTTGAATAATACGGAATGTTACCAATAGTACTGCTGCCCAGATGCCGATAGATTCATAAGTTGGAATGAGTCCAATAGCCGTAGTGCATAGCCCCATCAATAAGAAGGTAACAAAAAGCATCTTTTTTCGGCCATATTTGTCGCCAAAATAACCAAAGAATAGCCCCCCAAGAGGACGTGCGATAAAGCCAATCGCAAAAGTTGCAAAGGCTTTTAGACTGGCACTACCTGGGTCTGAAGTGTCAAAAAATACTTTAGCGAAGACAATTGAGGCCATGGTGGCATACAGATAGAAGTCATACCACTCTAACATGGAACCGACAATCGTTGCGGTTGCTACTTTTTTAAGTCGCTTCTTTTTTTCTAATTCTGTTTCATGAGTATTGCTCATTTGATATTCCTTTATGAGAGTCAGTTTTTATTAGTGGTGAGACATGACTTCGCGCACAATATATTCGGCAATCGCTAAAGAGGAGGTCGCACCCGGAGACGGGGCATTACGAATATGGGTGATATTGCCTTGTTTGCGAATGACGAAGTCATCGACCAATGAGCCATCAGCTTCCATAGCTTGAGCTCGAATGCCACGTGTTGCAGGTTCAACAGAGACATTTGCCAGAGAAGGCACGTATTTGGCTGCTTCTGCGACAAAATTGGTTTGGCTGAGGACCGTTCTCAGCTCTCGTACCGCTGCGGGCATATTTTTAGAGGAGAATTTCCAAAATCCTTTGTAAGTGAGGAAGTCGTAAATATCAGTAAGGTTAAATTTATTACCCGTATAGTTTTCACGACCAAAAGAAATAAATGCATTTGGCCCAATCGTCATCTGACCATCAATGCGTTTGGTGAAATGCACCCCTAAAAATGGATATTTAGGATCGGGTACAGGATAAATCAGACCCTTGACATGATTTTTGAATTGTTCATCAATCACATAGTATTGACCAAAAAATGGGACAATTTTTGGTGTGGCAATATCACCTGAATTGCTCGCAAGTCGGTCAGACTGTAAACCGGCGCAGGTCACGACGTAGTCAAATTGGGTTGGATAGACCTCATGATCGTCAAAATGCACGCTGACTTTATTATTTTTTTCTGTCAAATTAATGACTTTTCGACCTAATACCAATGTGCCATTTTTTTGTTTAATTTCTTCTGCAATTTTTTTGGCAATTGCACCATAGCTGACAATTGCGGTACGTGGGGAATAGAGGGCTTTGGTACCAATACAGTTCGGTTCGATGTCTTGAATTTCACCCGCTTGTAGAATACGGACATCAGGAACTTGGTTGGCCATCGATTTTTTGTAGATTGCGTCGAGACGACCTTCTTCATCTGGAGTGAGCGCAACTACGACCTTGCCACATTCATCATAGGGAATTTGGTTTTCTGTGCAGTATTGTTGAACTAATGTCGCGCCACGACGGCATAAACGGGCTTTTAAGCCCCCCGGTTCATAATATAGCCCAGCATGTACCACGCCTGAATTATGGCTAGATTGATGCATGGCAACATCAGTTTCTTTTTCAAATACCGTGACACGGGCATACGGATAGTCCAATAGAAGTTGGCGGGCAACAGCCAATCCATTGATTCCCCCCCCGATGATGGCATAATGTTTATTCAGCATATTGATTCCCTTTGTAAAACCTCATGAAACTGATCCAAAAACCAAAAACATTAACTGAAGAAGCTTTTGAAATTTTGCAGGATGCAATTATCAATAATCACTTACAGTTCAATGTCTTGTACTCAGCAACCGAATTGGGTCAGATGCTTGGCGGCATTTCACGCACACCTGTACGTGAAGCAGCACAAATGCTTGAAAAGATTGGTATTGTGAAAATTGAGAAAAATAAAGGGATACGTATTATTCCGACAACATTCACCACAATGATTGAATCCTTTCAAATCCGATTGATGCTGGAGGTTCCTCTGGTCTACCGTGCAACTAAGGTCAGAACAGAGCAAGATATTGAACATTTGAATGCTATTTTTGAGGAGTTCAAAGTGAAGGCGGCCTCAAATGACATTACAGGGACTCTAAAAGCTGACCGGGATTATCATTTAGCGTTGTTACAAATTGTGGGTAATCAGAAAGCGATTGATATTATTAGTAATACACGTAACCAAGTGTTAATCGCAGGTTCTGCAACTATTCCGCATTCTCGAAATTGTATGCAGACCTTTGATGACCATTTAAAGTTACATCATGCATTTGTGAGTGGAGATGCTCAACAAGCTGCTGACTTGATGAAAGCTCACATAATAAATACCGCAACGCTACTGATAAACCAAGAATCAGAAAAACGTGAAAACTGGTCAGATTACAGTACCAATGACTATCTCAACTGGATCTAAAATTGATGGTAGCATGTTGCATGCAACATGTAAATTTTGAGCAATGATTACGACGAGGAAATTTTATACGACTTTAGTCGTAGTTTTTGGCAGCTATTATCGATGTGAAATATTGAGTTTAGGCCTTAGAAACTTACACTGAGGAGAATTAAAAGGGCTCGTGCATCGGCAAGTCGAGTGACGATAATATTTAATAAATATTTATATATTATTGATAAATATAACTTTAATTAAGATTATTTTTTTGAAGTATGCAAAAACGCCTGAGTCAGGCGCTTGTATTCAGCCATAATTTCAAAAATAAATACAGCTTAACGCTGATGGATATTCTCTAAAGTATCGACCATCGTCCGTGTCATTTGATCAATTTCATAATTGACCGCATCCCCCACTTTTACCGATGCCCACGTGGTTAAACGTAAGGTTTCAGGAATCAAATCAACTGAAATTTCATGGCTGTTACGATCAACACGGTTGACGGTAAGGCTACAACCATTCAGACCAATAAAACCTTTTAAGAAAAAGTATTTGATATTGCCTTCTGGAATATGGAGATCCACATGCAAGGTCTCGCCATGACGGCTCAGCTGCTTTACCGCAGCCGTTCCTTCGATATGTCCATACAAGTTGTGTCCTCCATTTTCCATTCCGACTTTGGCTGAACGTTCGATATTGACCTCATCTCCTGCCTGTAAAGTCCCTAAAGTGGTCAGACGTTGAGTCAAATCCGAGACATCAAAATGGACTTGATTGGCGGTAAGATCAATATGCGTCGCGGTTAAGCAGGTGCCGTTAATGGCTACACTTGCACCGATGAAGACATCGTGAAAAAAGTTGTGGGTATTTGAAACCACTAGGGTGCTAAAGCCATCACCTTGACGGACATCTAAAATTTTTTCTAAGCCTTGTACGATACCTGTGTACATCAGAAGTCTTCCTAATTCGAGGGATGTTTAATGTAAATGATCTACAACTTGATGTGGCATTATTTTGAGTTGAGATGTGCTAAAGCTGTATCTTTGATTGGATTTCGACGCCAATAATAGGGTCGTAAGAATCGGAGCAACAGACGTAATGGCGTCATCCATACGATGCGACTATGGCGACGCTTATTCTCTAAAATCCGTTGGGCCAAATAGCGACAGACCACTTCAGGCGGATCAATAATAAAAAAGAATAGCCGTTTCATTTTGTTCCAATGCTGCACATTGCCATTTTGCCAAGAGGATATCAGTAGATCAGTTGCCACCATTCCGGGACTGAGCGTACCGACTTGAATATTGGTCTGTTTAGTTTCTTTAAACAGAGCTTGACTAAAGTACCCTACGGCACGTTTAGTGGTGGCATAGGCAGTCATACCCGCACTCCACTCGCCGCGAGTACCCCAACCTTCCATATTGAAAATTTGACCATAGCCTTGTGCCAGCATGCCGTTTAAGGCCACTTGTGAGCCGAACATACTGCCTAAAATATTGGTTTGAACCACCGTCTGTATGTCTGCTGCTGCGAGATCTTTAAAGTCCAGAGTCGCTGTACAACTGCCTGCATTATTAATCCAAATCTGAACAGCGCCAAATTGTTGAATGGCTTCATCCCAAAGCGTTTGTACTTCATGGATCTGCGTGACATCACACGTGACGGCATGAATCTGCGCAGTGGGAAAGCGATATCGCAACTGTTGCAGGGCACTGTGCAAATCTGTGCTATTTCGACCAGATATTACCACGGCTTGTTGTTGTTCTAAGAAGGCTTGAACTAAACCCAAGCCGATACCTTTAGAACTGCCTGTAATGACGATGCAACCTGATTTTGAAGTCATATTGAACCTTTATTTTGTGTACTAAAGCAAGCCGTTTCCTGATTGCGAAGCATACAATAACAAATGGATAGACTGATCATGGCAAGGTTCATGACAACAGGATTAAAAGCACGAACAAGACTGTCTGGGATCAGAAAAGTGACCAATGCGAAGAGAAATACTAAGCTGAAGATACTGAGGTAATGCAGATATTTACTGGAGCTAAACAGAAGCAATAAAGCAAAAACACACTCAAGCATACCTGAGAGCTGACCTGCCAGTTGGGCCTGTGCGTAGGAAAACCCAAAAGTTTGCCAAATGGCAATTTCATCGGGATTCATAAAGAGAATTTTAGGGACTAAACCCTGATAGCCCCATAAAAAGGCCAAAGAGAGATTGATGAATTTCAAGAGTGGGTTGTTGTTCATATCAAGGGGTTATTTTTTACTTTGTGCGGATTATACACCAATAAAAAAACCCTCAAGCCGAGCCTTGAGGGAAGAATAGAGTCACCTATCATTATTATTTTTTAGTTCGTGTCTGCTGCTTACCGAGCTAAGCAGATTGGGCAGTCTCAACGGATTGCTGTTGAGCTTCCAACTCACGAACCAATGGCAACACTTTGGCACCGAAGTATTCAACCTCTTCGATAAAATGTAAAAAACCTGAAAGGATTAAATCTACACCGACGGCTTTTAATTCCACAATACGTTCCGCAATTTGGCGTGGTGTACCAATCAAATTGGTTTTAAAGCCATCATTGTATTGAACTAAATCTTCAAAGGTCGATTTGGCCCAGTTGCCTTCACCTTCAAGTGTTGCTGCACCCGCTTCACGGGTGGCATCGCCAAAGGCATGAACCGCTTGAATATTCGCTTTATCAATAATTTCTTGCAGAACACTTTTCGCTTCTTCCTCGGTATCTCGGGCAATGATAAAAGCATTCACCCCAATTTTGACCTGATGGCCATTCTGTTGGGCTTTTGCACGAATATCATCAATCTGCTTTTTAAGCTCATCCGGGCTATTGCCATTGGTGAAATACCAGTCTGAAACCCGCGATGCCATATCCCGTGCAGCACGAGAACTGCCGCCTTGGAAAATTTCAATGTGTGGCTTCTGCACGGGTTTGGGTGATAAGGTGTAGTCTTTGAACTGGTAGTATTTTCCATTGAAACTATAGTTGTCTTGGGTCCAAACACCTTTTAATGCACGAATAAATTCTTCCGAGCGGGCATAGCGTTGGTCATGTTCAGGCCATGCTTCACCAATGGCATCAAATTCGCCGCGGAACCAACCACTGACCACATTAATCGCAATACGTCCTTGAGTTAAATGGTCGATGGTTGCAAGCTGTTTTGCGGCAAGCACGGGTTTCCACGGGCCAGGTAAAATAGCGGCAATGACTTTGAGTTTGCTGGTTTTGGCTAAGATACCGTGACTAAAGCTGACTGACTCATGTTGGTTTTCTGCATTATAACCTGCCGTAAAACGAATTTGCGTTAGAGCATAGTCA
The DNA here is from genome assembly GCF_002165305.2 of Acinetobacter sp. WCHA55. NCBI lineage: Bacteria > Pseudomonadati > Pseudomonadota > Gammaproteobacteria > Moraxellales > Moraxellaceae > Acinetobacter > Acinetobacter sp. WCHA55. Next base: position 190,944 of record NZ_CP032286.1, read on the forward strand.
AAGCCATTTTTTTCCGCAGCCTGCGCTAAACGGACGTTATAGTCATAACTCCAATCTGTGCGCTGCTCAATATTACTTACCACTAAGCCACCGCTGACATTGGGAACCCAATAAGCAAACGTAATATTTTTATTCTGTTGTGACATGTGAAAACCCTCTCCATGCTTTTTGCGTCAAGCGACCTGTGATTTGGCTTTTTTCTGATGCAAACGAGACTCGGCTGCATCTAAATTTGGGACCGCAGCTGAAGGCAGTACATCGTCTTGTTCGATTTGTGTGTTGATGCCCAAGTTCTGATTGGCAAGTTGGGTTTTTTCTTTCACCACTTCTGCACGCTGACCTTTGGCAGGTGCCCATTCTAGGATGGGTAAAGCACGAGCTACCGCAAGAGTAATGCGATCTCGTAATAATTCACTGTGGATGGTATACGCTGGGGTAAAGTCTTTGTCTGTGGCATAGACGCCAATGGGTAAAGTTTGCGCTTGGAAGAAACTGAAGAGTGGGCGAAGTTGGTGTTCCAGTACCAGTGCATGGCGTTCACTGCCACCTGAGGCTGCAAGCAGTACTGGTACATCGACCAGCGCCGTTTGCTCAACAAAGTCGAAAAAGTGCTTGAATAAACCAGTAAATGAGGCACGGTAAACTGGCGTTCCAACAATCAACGCATCGGCAGCTTCAACCGCAGCTAAGTCATCTTGCACACGTTGTGGCAGTTGGTTGCGATAGATCGCACCACCGAGTAGATGTCCAATTTCGCTGAATTTAATAAAATGTACATTGATTGGGGTTGCTTCCCCCAGTTCATTCAATATTTCTTGTACTAGCGCCTCAGTTTTAGACGGGGTATTTAAACCGCCTGACACAGCGACAATATTGAGCGGTTTTTGCAGTAAAGTAGACATAAGGACAGCCCTAAAATGTTGTATCTCGGAATGGACTTATTTATCTAATATCTACATTTGGTCTGTAAAATAAAGAAATAGCGTTAAGTTATCTGATTTTAAGATATATTTGTTGAACTTGAAAAAGGCTGTCTAAATTTATACTAAATTATTGTATTTTAATTATATATTTAAAAGACATAACCTTTTCCGATGTGCTGATAAATTTTATATCAAAATGTGATTAGTTATTTATATTTCAAGATCGACTTGGAATTGAGGCTATTTTCCTGCTGAAAGCGTGATAAAGTGAAAAAAAGTTAGACTTTGCATATCCTTATCGGCACTTGTATGGTTAGAATAGCTAAGACTAGTGCACTCGAAATCTCTCGTTGCTTATGAATATATTAATCGTTGATGACCATCCGCTGTTTCGCCATGCGTTAATCCAAGCTGTTCGTTATAGCTTACCGCAAGCTCAAATTCATGAAACAGCCGCAGTAAACGAGTTTTATGAACGCCTTGAAAAAGGTCCTGAACCTGATTTGGTGCTATTGGACTTAAACTTACCAGGTGCTTCGGGTTTTTCTGCATTGGTACACGTTCGTGCCCAGTATCCATCTTTACCGATTATTGTCGTTTCAGCACATGAAGAGACGTCGATCATTCAGCGTTCAATTGCGCATGGTGCAATGGGCTATATTCCAAAGTCGGCACATCCAAGTCATATTGGCGAAGCAATTCGTGAAGTCTTAGATGGTGAAATTTGGTTGCCACCAAATTTACCTGCCAACATGAACTTTGACCCACGTGCCGCCGATGAAACTGCACTGGCTGAGCGGATTCAATCCTTAACGCCGCAACAGTTCCGTGTATTGATGATGGTAGCAGAAGGTTTGCTGAACAAGCAGATTGCATATGAACTTGATGTTTCAGAAGCAACAATTAAAGCACACGTGACCGCGATTTTCCGTAAGCTCGGGGTGCAAAACCGAACTCAAGCGGTACTCGCGATCAATGCTTTAAATATTGAAGAAAAACGCATGTAACCAGATCTATTGAATAAAAAAAGCGCTGAATGGTCAGCGCTTTTTTTCGGTCTTAAGTTTAAGCCAAGCAGTTTTGTTTACTCGTGACATCGGTACAAAATAAAGGATTTAAAGCACATTGCAGATCATCAATTTGCTCTTCAGAGACATAGCCCAATTGTTTCAAATAAGCGGCAACGCGGTCATCACGTAGACTTAAAAAGGCCGCATCATATACCCCAAGATCGACAAATAAAGCTGCCGTTTCCAAGCTATTGAAACGGTCTAAATAGATTTCGTTATCGTACATGAGGAAAATATGATCTTGTGCCCCTTGGGCATCAATACTTAAACGATCCGCCAAGATTTGTGGTGGTGTTTTAATAAAGAGCAGATCCGACAGTTGGTCAAACTGGGTGGTGTCGAGTTGATCCTGATCGGTTTTGACTTTACCGAGCCATGCTTTAAACACCAAAACTGCACCGCCGCGAAGGAGCATGCTCCAAATTTGATGGCGTACATCTTCACTCAGTCCGCTAGCTTCGGTTTCCAATGCCAGCAAGAACGGGTGTTCTTGTTGCTGAAGTTTTTCAAAAAGCCCTAAACCTTGTGGTTGGTAGGCAGCTGGTCGAAACACATCAAAGTCGAGTTGTTCAAATACTTGTAATGCAAGGGGAATGGCGGTGTGATACAGCGTATCTAGGGCTTGAACATGTGTCTCGCTGAGTTTACTTTGTTTAAAGAGTTGAGCCCAGTCGATACTGGGTAAAAAGGCATTGGCACTATACTGACGCAAAAATTGTTGTGACTGATCTGAGCCATGTGGCATTGCTTTAGAAATGTTCATCGTAAAACTCCAATATGAGATATGGATGATCAGTTTCTTGATCTGAAGACACACATTAAGGCAAAACTGATCTTTTCTTAGTCCTAGTTATCTGCCAATCCCCTATGGAGATGAATACGACTAAAGTCGTAGTTTGTATTTTCATGTGCATTTAGTTTATATAAAACAAATGTTTGAAAAATTGTAACCAAGTATACAAGTGTTCACTAATGTAAGTGGTGTATTTTGCCATAGCAAAAATAGATGTGTAATTTTTAGCCAAGATTGTTAGGCTTTAACGCGCTGTAAATGAGCACTTTGGTCGAAACCCTTAAAACTTTAGTCAGTTTGCCGTATATACAGAGCCTAAAAAAGACAAAACCCAAGTCAGGTGGCTTGGGTTTTGTGAGCGAATGTAGTGAATTTATTCAGGATTTGAAATTTTTAAACCCGATAACCATGCACGTAAAGAAGCGGGTTTTAATGGTTTTTTCAAAAGCACGATATTCATATCTTTGACCCGTTGTGGCAGTTCAGGATCTGAGTCTGCGGTAATCAAAGCGACAGGTACATTTTCTTGGCGATTGGCCAAAATAAAGTCCAAACCAATTTTGTCATGATTTAAGTGTTGATCGACCAACCAGACCTGAATGTTTTCTTGTTGAATCATCTCAAAAGCCTGTTCAGGTTCAGTTGCCTTAAACACTTGATAGCCCCATTTTGTCAGTAAAGTCGACATCCCTTCTAAAATGGTTTCGTCATTGTCTAAGCACAAAATCTTATAGGCTTTGGTTTTGAGTGGAACCGCTTGTACAGGCGCTGCTACGACTTTTGGTGGGTCTATAATCGGGACTTCAATCATAAAGCATGAACCTTTCCCATACTCTGAATAGACATGTACTGGGTAGTCGAGCAGGCTGGTCATCCGTTGTACGATGGCCAAACCCAAGCCAAGCCCTTGCTCACCCCACGGTGAGGTATGGCCACAGCGCTCAAACTCTTGGAATAGTTTAATCCGTTGTTCTTCTGCAATCCCAGGTCCAGTATCCCATACGCCAATTCGAATATGGCGTGGTTTGTCCGTGGAGCGAAGTACACCCACCACCACTTTGCCTTTGGCGGTATAGCGTAGGGCATTACTCACAAAGTTTTGAATGATACGGCGAATCCATTGTGGGTCAGTATCAATCCAGAACTGAGCATCATGTACGCTAAAACGAATACCACGCTGTGCAGCAATGGATTTAAACTGCAATTCAAGGTCGCTGAGTAAATCATGCAGTGGATAAGCCTGACGGTTGGGTTGAATGGTGCCACCTTCAAGACGGGCAATATCCAGTAGGGCAGATAACATACTTTCAGCACCGTGTAAGGCACGATCAAGCTGTTGTAGCGTTTTACGGTCTTCTTCATTTTGTACACTTTGTTCTAAAGCGGTACTGAACAGACGCGCGGCATGCATTGGTTGCAATAAGTCATGACTGGCCGCGGCAATAAAGCGGCTTTTCGACATATTGGCTTTGTCGGCTTGTTCACGCGCCAGTTGTTGTTCTGTCAATGCATCTGCCAACTGTTGAGTTCGGTCTTGGACACGTGCCTCTAGCATGGCTTCATTTTCACGGAAAGCGGTAATGTCAGCAAAGGTGGTGACGAATCCACCACCTTCAATTGGGTTACCGCGCATCTGAATCACACGACCATCTTTACGAATCCGTTCAAACTCGTGCGCGCTACCGACTTGCATCCAGTGCATCCGTTTCCGTACATGTTCTTCGACCGAACCTGGGCCACACTCGCCACGCTCTGCGTTATACCGAATCAAATCGGAAATTGGACAACCGACATAGACAATGTCTTTTGGATAATCAAACAGTTTTAAATATTGGTTATTCCATGCCACCAAACACATATTTTCATCGACCACACTCACCCCTTGGGTCATGTGGTCAATCATGGTCATGATCAGGTTTTGATTAAACCGTTGCCACTGTGAGGCTTGGTCTAAAATGTTTGCTACTTGCCCCAAAGCGAGGCCATTGTTGACCATTGCTGTGGTGAGCAGGGTACGTGCCGACGCAGCACCAATAGTGCCTGCCAAATATTGTTCGGTAAAACGCCACCACATGCCGTTGGCATTGCTGTTTTCATTCAGCACTACATTGTTCTGTGCACAGAACTGTTGGAAAGCGCGCATAGTTGCGCCATCCCCTGTAATCCGTTTGGCTAAGGTGATTAAATCACCGACTTTTAAGCGTGCAACATCATGATGAATGTAGTTGATATCTGTAGAGGTGCTCTGCGTTGGTAGTGGTTTGGTTTCATAATAAAAAAAGCTTTCTGCTTGAATTTGTTCGGCCACACTGGGGCGGAAAATTCGAGAAATCCAAATGTATAAAATAATATTTAGTCCGAGTGCCCATACTACCCCATGAGTGAGTGCGGCAAAGGATTCAAAACCGAGCAGGGCTTCAGGACGTAACCAGTTGATGCCCATGGGCCCGACATTAAGAAAACTTTCGGTAAAGTGTGAATATTCAGCAGGTAAACTACGCAGTACAGTCGGTAACAACAGGGTATAGGCCCACATACCAAATCCGGCCAATAAACCAGCATAGACACCTTGTTTACTGCCGCCACGCCAGTACAAACCACCTATGAGGGCAGGCGAGAACTGGGCTACCGCACTAAAGGCCAACAAGCCAAAGACTGAAAGTTGGTCAATGTCATTAAAGAAATGGAAGAACAAAAAGCCCAATAACATGACGGCTAAAATACAGACCCGACGGGTAAATTTAAGCACCAAAGGTAAGCGTTTATCGTGGCGGGACAGTAAATTGGTACGCCATAATGCAGGCATGATCAAGTCATTACTGAGCATGATTGATAGGGCCACTGAAGACACCAACAGCATACCAGTAGAGGCTGAAAAGCCGCCTAAAAAGGCTAATAAGGTTAGCCAGTCTTGGCCATAACTTAGGGGTAAAGACAAAACAGCTACATCGGGGATCGCTAAGTAACCTGGCGTTGCGTGCAGTGCCCAACTGGCAATCGGAATAATGGCAATGATGGTCAAAACCAAATAGACTGCGAACCAGCGCCGTGCCCCACGAATATGTTTTTCATCACGCAATTCGACCACAGCGACGTGGAACTGACGCGGTAAGCAAATGATCGCTAGTCCAGCCAACAAGGTTTGAATCCAAAATGTATCGGGCACACCAATCAGTTGTACTTGATGGAAAGTTTCTGCGACATCCTTAGAGATTTGATGAATGTTTTCAGGTGCAGCAAACACGAAAAAGAGCGCGACACACAGCAAAGCAAACAGTTTAACAAAAGACTCGAAGGCTACCGCCAACATCAGACCACCATGTTGTTCGGTATTGGCAATCTGCCTTGTCCCAAAAATCATGGCTAAAATCGCCAAAATACCAGTGAGGAATAGCACACCGTTAGTAGTTGAGGCGATGCTGCCTGCTGTTGGTTCTAAAATTACCGCGGCACTGAGGGCAATGGCCCGCAGCTGAAGGGCAAGGTAAGGAATAATGGCAATGACGGCGAGGATAGTCACCATTGAGGCTAGAGGCCCACTTTTGCCATAGCGTGCAGCGACAAAATCGGCAATTGATGAAATGGCATGGTGCTGACGGACGCGGCCTAAACGACGCCAAATATCATAGCCCAGTGCGACGAAGAGTAGTGGGCCAAGGTAGATCGGTAGAAAGATAATGCCTTCACGAACTGCTGCACCTGTGGCGCCATAAAAGGTCCATGATGAACAGTAGACCCCTAAAGTTAAACTAAACAATAGCATGCGCCCACGCGTGCTCAGGCGGCTGGCGTGTTTCTCACCAAAAAACGCGCAGATAAAGAGTAAGACGATATAGAGGGCCAATACCCCGATAATGAGCCAGCTGTTCATTTTACCTAAAGTTTTTCCTTCCTCTCGGCCATCATAGCGCATCTCGGATAGTGGCTGCTGAGCTTGTTTAAAATTTACAGACCAAAGTCTAAATTACAACCAATACAGAAGCTTGCTACTTTAGCAAATGTAATAATTCGAATTAAAAAATTGTATCTACGGTTGGATACAGACAGGAGTATGGTTATGGATGAGAGACAAGTAGAACAGATTCTACAAAATCCCAAATTCAAGGAAATGGTTAGTCGTAAAAGTAAACTGAGCTGGACACTGACAACCATTATGTTGGTTGTATACGTTGGTTTCATGTTGTTGGTCGGCTACAACAAAGAATTTTTAATGACTTCAGTTAGTGGTGGCGTGACCACAATTGGCATGCCATTGGGTCTAAGCATTATTGTATTGTCTTTCCTTTTATGTGGTGTGTATTCGTATATTTCGAATAACAAACTCGACGCATTAAATGAAGAAGCAATGCGTGAAGTCGAAGCCATTGCGCAAGAGAAAGGACAGCACTAATGAAATGGAATTCATTGAAAGCGCTTGCAGTCGCTGCTACAGCACTGTTGGCTTCAAGCCTCGCACTTGCAGGCCCAGATTTGGGTGAGGCTCAACAACAAGCGACAAACTGGCATGCCATTATCATGTTCGGTATTTTTGTCGGATTTACTTTGCTCATCACCAAATGGGCAGCAAAACAAACCACCAACACTTCTGACTTTTATACAGCGGGTGGCGGCATCTCAGGTTTCCAAAATGGTTTAGCGATTGCGGGTGACTATATGTCCGCAGCGTCATTCTTGGGTATTTCCGCAATGGTTTTCAGTTCTGGCTTCGACGGCTTACTGTATTCATTGGGTTTCATGGTCGGTTGGCCAATCGTATTGTTCTTGGTGGCTGAACGCCTACGTAACTTAGGTAAGTTCAACTTATCTGACGTAGTGTCATTCCGTTTAGCGGAAAAACCAGTACGTACGCTTGCAGCAGTAAGTTCATTGGTTGTTGTTGCATTCTATCTGATCGCTCAGATGGTGGGTGCAGGTCAGTTGATCAAACTGTTATTTGGTTTGAACTACAATATTGCTGTCGTGATTGTTGGCCTTCTGATGATGGCTTACGTAATCTTCGGTGGTATGTTGGCAACGACTTGGGTACAGATTATTAAAGCTGTGATGCTTTTGTCTGGCGCGACATTCATGGCTTTCATGGTCATGAAAGGCGTAGGCTTCAGCTTCTCTGAAATGTTCACACAGTCAATTCAAGTTTTCTCTAAAGTACATGACATTTCTTTAGCAGAAGCGGGCAATATCATGGGCCCTGGTAAACTTGCAGCGAACCCAATTGATGCCATTTCTTTAGGTCTTGCATTGATGTTCGGTACTGCGGGTCTTCCACACATCTTGATGCGTTTCTTTACAGTAAAAGATGCTAAAGAAGCACGTAAATCAGTGGTTGTAGCAACAGGTTTCATTGGTTACTTCTATCTTTTAACCTTCATCATTGGTTTCGGTGCGATCCTTTATGTATCGAATAACCCTCAGTTCCTTGATGTTGCGAAAATGGCAGTAACTGGCAAGCTTGAGCTTGTAGGTGGTAACAACATGGCTGCGGTGCACTTGTCTGACGCTCTTGGCGGTGACTTGTTCATGGGCTTCATTTCAGCGGTAGCATTCGCAACAATTCTTGCCGTAGTAGCTGGTTTGACATTGTCTGGTGCTTCAGCAATTTCACATGACTTGTATGCAAACGTATTCAAGAAAGGTCAAACAACCCCTGAATCTGAACTTCGTATGTCTAAAATCGCGACTTTAGGTCTTGCTATTTTTGCGATGATTTTAGGAATTCTGTTCGAGAAGCAAAACGTTGCCTTCATGGTGGGTCTAGCATTCTCTGTAGCAGCATGTGCAAACTTCCCAGTACTTGTACTTTCAATGTTCTGGAAAGGTTTAACTACACGTGGTGCGGTGATTGGTGGCGTGGTTGGTCTAACGACTGCTGTGGTACTCATTGTACTATCTAAAGCAGTTTGGGTAGATACGTTCGCAATCTCTGAAACTCCAGTGAACCCATTCAATGGTCCAGCAATCTTTGCTATGCCATTGGCATTCTTCTGCTGCTGGTTGTTCTCTGTGACTGATAACTCAGCACGTGCACAAGCAGAACGTAAAGCATTTGATGCGCAGTATGTACGCTCACAAACAGGTATTGGTATCTCAGGTGCTTCAGATCACTAATCTGAACCTGAACTAAAAAAGCCCCATTCATTGGGGCTTTTTTTATGGTGTTAAATATCCTAATGGTGTTGGTTTTGAATGCTGAAAGGCCTAGTGACATTTAGTACTTAAGTTGTTGGGCAAAATGAATCGGCTGACACGAATAAAAAGCATCGGTTTCAGTGACCATTCATGCTAAGTTAAAACAGCGAGAACAAGAACCAATCAAACTTGGCTTTAAAAACAACAGGCTGCATATGCAAGTATTTGTCGAATTTTGGAAAGGCTTCCGTCTACTGCCTTCAGCATGGTTACTGCTGTTGCAATTTATTATGCTGGTTTTGGCGCTTTTGAGCGGCCATAGCCTGTCCTTACGTGTATTGGTTTGGGGCCTAGGTGTTTTGGTCTTGTTACTCATTGCCAAGGTCATTCGTCAAACCCCCGTGTTCACCATTCTTGGGTTGAGTTTTGTCGGTGGCGCATTGTTCTTTTCCTTACTGATTTTGCTGGGTGCGCGAAATCCGATACTTTTGGTGATTAGTCATGCCTTTGAGGCGATGGCCTATTTTATTGCGGCTTATGGTTTGCTGCGTTATATGTTTGCAGACCGTTATTTGACCAAAGATGAGCTATTTGCTGCAGGGGCAGTGTTTACCCTTATTGCATGGGGGTTTGCCTTTTTATATAGCATTTGCCAGATTCTAGAACCCAATAGCTTTTTAAATCCCAATGTAGCAGGTGCACAGTCATGGCTCGATTTATTATTTTTAAGCTTTAGTCTACAGTCAGCGACAGGGTTGTCCGATCTAATGCCATTAACACCACTGACTCGTATGATCGCAATGTTACAGATGTTTTGTGGGGTGATGTATTTGGCTTTAGTCGTTTCACGCTTGATTGCCTTGCAGTATATTCAGCATCGGCCCAATGATCATAAAGAAAATTAAACTGTTACAGGATTCGCACTGCCTTATTTTTCAACATAAATTATGATGAAACAGAATTGTTAAATTTTAAGCTATTCATTCTTCACTCTTTATTAGATTCGTCTAATTAACCATTTTGGTTATATCTTTGTACTAAAAATAATTTTCTGGGGGAATTATGCCTTCCATAAAGCCATCGCTGTTTGCAAACATCAAACGGAATGTATTTCTCAGCACTGTCGTGATTCTGGTGCTTTTTCTGGCCTTGATTCTTTTTGACCCAAGTGGTTTTGAGGCTTTAACCAAACATTTAAATCAATGGATTATTGATTCATTTAGCTGGTTTTATGTTTTATCTGTCGCATTATTTCTCATAGTGCTGATCTTTATTGCGCTCTCCGATATGGGGAAAATAAAACTCGGTCCTGATCATAGTCTGCCGGAATATAGCAGTGGTTCTTGGTTCGCCATGCTGTTTACCGCAGGGATGGGGATTGGTCTGATGTTCTTCGGTGTTGCTGAACCCGTGATGCACTATGTCAACCCGCCCACGGGCGATGGGCAAACTGTAGATGCCGCACAACAGGCAATGCGCATCACCTTTTTCCACTGGGGATTACATGCATGGGCCATTTATGCGCTTGTGGGCTTGTCACTGGCCTATTTCTCTTTCAGACATAATTTGCCTTTAAAAGTTCGCTCTGCTTTATATCCTTTGGTGGGCAAAAAAATCTATGGTGCAACGGGAGATGCAGTCGATACCTTTGCAACTTTAGGCACTATTTTCGGGGTTGCGACCACACTTGGTTTTGGGGTAACTCAGATTAATTCGGGACTGAATTATTTATTTGGTATCCAGCAAAGTATTGGTATTCAGGTCGGGCTGATTATCTTTGTCACTTTTTTAGCTTCGCTGTCGGTCGGTTTTGGTTTGGATAAAGGCATTAAACGGTTATCTGAATTGAACTTGGTGCTGGCACTGGTTTTACTATTATTTGTGTTTTTTGCCAGTTCTTCCATTTATATATTACAAACTAGTATTCAAAATGCAGGGCAATATGTATCTAATCTTTTCACGATGACCTTCAACTTATATGCCTATCAACCCAATGGTTGGATTGGTGGTTGGACCATTATGTATTGGGCTTGGTGGATTTCGTGGTCGCCTTTTGTTGGAATGTTTATTGCCCGAGTGTCTAAAGGTCGAACCATTCGCGAGTTCATTGTCGGGGTGTTGTTCATTCCAACAGGTTTTACCCTGATTTGGATGGGCTTCATGGGGAATGCAGCGCTGTTCAGTATTATTCAAGATGGACACACTTCTTTAATCTCAGCGGTACAACAAGATTCATCCGTCGCACTGTTTGAATTTTTGACCCATTTACCTTTTGCACAAATATCGAGCCTGATTGCGACCGTTCTGGTGGTGCTATTCTTTGTGACTTCAGCCGACTCAGGCTCATTGGTCATTGATTACTTAACCGCAGAAACAGAAAACTCACCTTTATGGCAACGGTTGTTTTGGACTATTCTGATTGCGTTACTGTCGATTATCTTACTGATGGCAGGCGGACTTTCGGCCTTACAATCGGCCACAATTATGAGTGCCTTACCCTTTACTTTGATTATGCTGTTGGTCTGCTGGGGTTTACTGAAAGCACTGCGTTTGGATGTTACCAAAATGCGTGCACTACAAGATGCACGAATAACGCCACGTGCAATTCAGAATCCACGCAGTTGGCAACAACGTCTAGGTCTGATTATGCATTATCCGCATACTCAGCTTGAGGTGGAGCAGTTTATTGAACAGCGGGTGCAAGCTGCTTTTTCGGCGGTACAAAAGGAATTTCAGCGCCGTCAGCTTGACGTGACCATTCAACCAATTGAGCATGGTTTGCAGTTACGTGTGGATCATCATAATGAAATTAACTTCATCTATCAGGTGGTTGCCCGTGAAACCCAGCCACCCAGTTTTATGGCAGATAGACTCGAAGAACAGCAGTTTTATCAAGCTGAAGTTTTCTTAAGAGAAGGTGGACAGAACTATGATGTGATGGATTGGACTTTAGATGATCTATTGCAAGATATTATTGACCAGTACGAACGTCATTTACATTTCTTAAATTTAGTCAGAGCTACAAACTAAAAAAAGGACGCTTTAAGCGTCCTTTTTTTGTATTCAGATTCTAAATTGAATTAGAAGCGGAATTTAGCGTTTACGCCAACAGATTGTGTATCAAGATTTGCACTTTCAGCATTAGCATTTACATAGCTAGCACCTACAGCAATCGCTGGAGTGATGAAGTAGTTTACGTTCGCACCCCAAGCTTTGTTTGGTAAGTCGTCAAAGCTAGATTCTGCATAAGAAGCACCAACGCTTAATGCAGGCGTTAGGTAAAGGTCAGTTTTTAATTGGTAAGCAGTTTCGTCACCATAAACAAGACCAGCTTCTAAGCCAAGCGCCATGTTTGTACCGTCGATGTTACCTACGTATTTAGTACGTGCAGTAATCGCGTCTTGGTCATCAGCAATAGTAGTTGCTTCGCCAAAAGTTTTAACCACGCCATTGTTCATGATACCGAATGCATCAAGAGCGGTTTGATCAGCAACGCTAGTATAACCTACAGCAACCAAGAAGTTAGGTGCTACGACTGCACCAAGTTCTAATGCATAACGGTCGCCATTGTCATCACGAGTTACTGCATTTTTGCCATCAGTATGAGTGTGGCTATAAGATGCGCTTGCATAAGCAGGCACGAATTTAGTCGGGATATAAGCTTCAGCTTTAGCACCGTAAACATGAGATTCGATGTCAGAACGACCTTCATCTACAGGAGCATCATACTGGCCATATTGGTAAGCTAAAGATACATTTGATGCTTGGTTTAAAAAAGCAGCTTCAGCTAAAGGGCCTTTAGATGAATCAACGTTTTTGAAGTAGTAAGTACCTTGCACAGCACCAGTGAAGTTTTTGTCGTTTTCAGTCGTATCTACGTACTCTGATTGACCTTGTACTTCGAATTGGTATGCTTGAGCACCGGTCATGGCTAATAATAAAGCAGTGGCTAAACCGAGTTTTTTCATGATATTTACCAGATTGTTAACATTGGATTAAACTAAGGCTATTCTATTGTAACAATTTATTAAGTCAATGAACTCTAATGGTATTACATTATTGAGTAATTACTCTAACTATGTTATGGGTTAAAAATTGGTCAATTGAACGTATCCATGTCAACCAAAAAAAACTTACAGCAGAACAATAGGGTATACCTATTTAGAAAACAGAGAATGCGCGATATCGAATTGTACTGAACTTGATTTTTAATTGATAAATTAGATTGAATCGGTCGGTATAAACGGTAAAAAAGTTCAATAAGACATCTCAAATATAGGCGTTTTTGTGTCCTAAGTCTAAAAAACGCCTTAAATTAGAGCAAAAAACTCGGTTTTTGCTTACATAATGTACATATCCTCTCAGTATTTGTGATAATTTTCACAATAATTATAGGATTATATTAATCCATAGTGCTTTGGTTGGCTTTACAAGTGAACGGATTTATTTCATAATAATTTTAGCGAATCATTTAACAATATTGTTGTTTTCTGAGAAGCTAATTCTCCTCAAACAGTTTTTGTTTATATGCCCAACTTTCCCCAAGGTTGGGCTTTTTTTTATTTAAAATTCAGAAATATCTTCTTGTTTGAACAATATATTGAAATTTAATGCATTATAATGATGCAAATATGGACTTATATTTTTAATAAAATCCTTTTCTTTGGATAAAAAAAAACCAACCCCTAGAAGAAGTTGGTTTTTTTCGCCAAAATTTGTGGGAAAATTAGAATAACTGCTGAGGATATACTCTAATTCGCCCCAATACTGTGCATTATGCACCTAAATGTTGCATGTGTAAATATAGGTACTTTAAAAAATAGAAAAATCCGAAAATATTGAATGAAATTCACACTAAACATGAATATTATTAAGGATTGACTTACTTAGCTTTAACAGATAGGTGACATCTTGCTTGTAATCATTTAGGGAAGATGAAATCTTAAAACGATGTAAAACAACGAATTAATCACTTAAATACACGATATACTGTTTGTATAATGAACAGCTAATTTGATTGTCATTTATTCTGAAATGGGGGCGTGGTTGAAGTATGCGAGAAATACGCTCGGAGTATTTGAGTCAAAAGCTGTATATTGCAATGAGCATTATTATTTTGTCATTGTGTAGCTTATCCATACCTTTGATGGTCAAAAGTTATCGCGATTACATCAAAACCAACCAGGCTTTAACTGAAATACAAGCCCTACAAGCTGTTGCAGACTTGGCCAATAAGATTTCACGAGAGCGTGCACCAGCCAACAAACTCATGTCGAGTAATCAGCAAGACTTTGCTAAACATATGCATGAGTTAAAACTGTACCGACTCACGGTAGATGAGCAGATGCAAAAGACCTTAGAGGTTTTAAAGCATTCCAATCTCCCTAACTTAGATTTAAGTTTATTTGACCGTCTAGCTGAAGCTTTAACACAAGGCAGACAACAGGTAGATGCTTATGCAGCTCTACCACGTGAGCAACGTAATGCTGAGACTATGGATCAAGCCATTCTAAAAATGTTTAGTGCTTGGGATCGTAGCCATGATATTTTAAAAGACGTAATCGCTGTATCTGAAGGTAAAGACACAGCTGTTTCAAATTTCTATGTCCAAATTTTATTATTAGCAGACTTACGCGATCAGGCAGGTCGTGCAGCGTCCAATGTGATTGCACATGTAGCTTTTGAACAACCGATTCCTGAAACCAATTTAGCACGTTCATTACAAACACGTAAGCAAGTGATGTACTTGTGGGAACTCATTGATACTTTACAGCCAGAGCGTGATAAAACCGAAGAATTTAAAGTGCTGCATAAAGCGGTCTATAACGAGTTTTTAGCCAAAGGGCTGTTAATTGTTGAGCGTTTGATGAATGAAAGTATTTATCATCGACCCTATTATTTGTCAGGGACACAGTTAACTGAAGCAATTGTTGATAAATTTTCCACTGTGGTGGAGTTACAAAACTATTTACTCAAATATAGTGTTGAAAAAGCCAGAATTGAAAAGCGTAGAGCACAAAATATTTTGCTCACAACAGTAAGTATTTCACTCATTTCAATTTTTGCAGCATTGTTTACCATGATCTATGCACGCAAGAGAGTGTTTAGTCCACTTATTGAAGCGCGTGAAATTCTGTTTGATTTATCCCATTCCAGTATTCGCCCCAATTCGATGGATACCAAAGATCAACCAGCCAATGTACATACATTGTTTACAGCGATTCAGCAGTTAAAGCAGATGCTTCAGCAGCGAGATGCGTTGGAGTTTCGACTCAAAAATATTGCACATTTGGATTCACTAACGGGGGTTGCAAACCGTTATGCGCTGAATGAATACATTAAGCTTTTGGAAAATCAGCCGACTCAGTTTTCAGAGACGTGTTTAATGATGATGGATATTGATCATTTTAAGCAAGTGAATGATGTCCACGGGCATTTGGTGGGTGACCAAGTCATTCAGTTTGTGGCTGAGAAATTAAAAGATAATATTCGGACTTCCGATTTGCTGGTGCGTTATGGTGGCGATGAATTTATTGTACTCATTGAAAACATTAGCATGGAACGTGCTTTAAAAATTGCTGAGAAGATTCGCTGTGAAATTTATGAGGCAGCTTCAATGGATTCTACACGTAGTCCAGATTTGAGTGTGACCATAAGTATTGGTGTTGCGATTGGAGCCGCGAGTTGGACTGAACTGTTGGAGAAAGCCGATCGTGCTTTGTTTCAAGCCAAAGAACAGGGGAAAAATAAGGTGGCGAGTTAATGTATCGGAGATATTTATATCCACATAATGAGTAAAAATATAAATGGCTTACTCACATTCATACTTAATGAACATTTAAATTCTTTGTTTTTAGCGCATTTTAATATTTTGTCTTTCCATTGGGCAGGAGTTGCCTTACTTTTGGCTGGTGCTCAGTCCCTTGAGCACAGTTTGAAATTTAATTTAGAGGCGATCAAAAACTGATCCCATATTAGGTGTAAATAATTTATGGTAAAGTCGGGATGCGTAAGCATCTGTCATACCCGAAATATAGTCACAAATAATTCTATTTTTATTCTCAGCCTTTTCATATTGTTGCAGGGTTGAGGAAGGTAAAAGGTTTTTAGGATTGTTAGATAAGACTTCAAATAATTCAACCACGATTTTTTGCCCTTTGTAATCTAGAATTTGAATCTCAGGCTGTTTAATTACATTATTGATTACAAAAGTTTTAATTATTTCTAAAGCCTTTGTATTTTCTTCATCTTCTAAACCCGCATTATAGTCTAACAAAGGGTGTTCAAATAGGTTTTGTTTGCTGATATGTGCCTTCTTTAAAAAGTAGCGGATTAGTTTGCTAATAGCGTGTTTGCGGTCTCTATTTGTTAAACCAAATAGTAGTTTGGTGATTTCTTCCAAATCATTATTAAGTTCTACATTAATATTTTTAATAGCTGAAACTACTTGCTCTCGCCATTGATTTTCATTTACCAACTTTAAGGCAACGGCATCTTCAAGGTCATGAATTCCGTATGAAATATCATCTGCTAATTCCATAATAGATGAATCAAAAGACGTATAGAGTGGTTTTGTCTTTTTCTTAGGGTTGATTGTCATGAATTTTGAAAGATCTTCTTCAGAGAAAATTTTTGCGACCCATTTTGTAAATAAATCAGCTTCAGTATCTAGAATACATTTCGGAGGATAGTATTCTGTTAATTGAAGAGGGATATTTAAGTGTTGGTCTTGCTTTTTTTCAGGGTAAGGTAGATTAAATTTGGAATACGGAATAGGGTATTTAATGAGGCCTAGTAACGTTCTTCTAGTTAAGTTCATGCCATTTTCAGGAGTGTACTCAGCTAGTTTAGACACAATTCTCAGAGTTTGCCCATTCCCCTCAAAACCACCATCATTAATCATGCAATAATTGAGTGCTACTTCACCCCCATGACCAAATGCTGGATGTCCTATGTCATGTGCTAAACAAATACTTTCAATAGCATTTTGAGATGGAATTAAATCGATAAGCGGATCATCTTTATATCTTGATTTTAGACTTTCTGTTATTCCAAAACCCAATTGAGCAACTTCTAGAGAGTGTGTTAATCGGGTACGATAAAAGTCACTATCACCGATACCTAAGATTTGTGTTTTAGCCTGTAGTCGTCGAAAGGATGCCGAATGAATTATTCGAGCACGATCAATTTGGTAAGGCGTATCGGATGATTCTGAATTCCAATCTTCATCTTTAGACACATTGGAGTTAACCCTTTCTTGTAATAGTTGATGATCTAGCATTTTACCCTCTTAAAAAATAAAAAACGGTGAATGAATCACCGTTTTTATCATAATAAGTGAAATAATTCTTGTTTATTTCAACAACGGTTTTAAGAACCTTGCTGTATGCGAAACTTTATTTTTCACCACTGCTTCAGGCGTACCTTCGGCAATAATCTGACCACCACCCGCACCACCTTCAGGACCTAAGTCAATAATCCAGTCTGCGGTTTTAATCACATCCAAATTATGCTCAATCACCACAATGGTGTTTCCTTTGTTACGTAGCTCATGCAGGATGTCGAGCAACTTGGCAATGTCATGGAAATGCAGACCAGTCGTCGGTTCATCCAGTACATACAAGGTTTTACCCGTATCACGTTTTGCCAACTCACGCGCCAGTTTTACACGCTGTGCCTCACCGCCTGAAAGCGTCGTTGCAGACTGGCCTAAGCGAATATAGCCTAAACCGACTTGATTTAAGGTTTCCAAACGACGATGAATGACAGGAATCGCGTCGAAGAAATGCATGGCATCTTCCACCGTCATTTCCAACACATCCGAAATATTTTTGCCTTTATAACCGACTTCCAAGGTTTCACGGTTATAACGTTTACCATGGCAGTTATCACAAGGCACATACATATCAGGTAAGAAGTGCATCGCCACTTTGATCATGCCGTCACCTTCACAGGCTTCACAGCGACCGCCTTTCACGTTAAACGAGAAACGTCCTGCAGCATAACCACGCGCTTTGGCTTCAGGTGTTTGCGCAAATAATTCACGAATCGGGGTAAATAAACCCGTATACGTCGCAGGGTTGGAGCGAGGTGTACGACCGATCGGGCTTTGGTCAATATCAACCACTTTATCAAGGAATTGCAGACCATCAATCGAGTCAAACTTTTCTGCGGTTAAAGTGGTTGCACCATTCAGTTGAGTCGCTGCCAAAGGCAATAAAGTCCGGTTAATCAGCGTTGATTTACCTGAACCAGACACACCTGTGACACAGGTCATCACACCTAAAGGAATGGTTAAATCTACATTTTGCAGATTATGTCCCGCAGCACCCATGAGCTTAATTTGTTCATCAGGCTTTGGTGGTTCAGTACGTTTTTTCGGGACTTCGATTTTCAGTTTACCTGATAAGTACTGACCTGTGAGCGAGTCTGTATTCGCGAGAATTTCATCATACGTCCCTTCAGCAATCACATGACCACCGTGAATCCCTGCACCTGGGCCAATGTCGATAATATGATCTGCTGCACGAATCGCATCTTCATCATGCTCAACCACTAACACTGTATTCCCTAAATCACGTAAACGAACTAAGGTTTCCAATAGACGATCATTATCACGTTGATGCAGACCAATGGATGGTTCATCGAGTACATACATCACCCCCATCAAACCTGCACCGATTTGCGAAGCCAAACGAATACGTTGCGCTTCACCACCAGACAATGTTTCTGCTGATCGAGAAAGACTTAAATAATTTAAACCTACTGAGACTAAGAAATGTAGTCGCTCACGAATTTCTTTAAAAATCTTATCGGCAATTTCGCCTTTTGCACCACCAAGATTTAAGTCCTGATAATAACTTTCAGCATCGCCAATCGACATTTTAGTAATTTGGGCAATGGTTTTGTCTTTCACTCGAACATGGCGTGAAATTTCGTTGAGACGTGAGCCACCGCAGGCATCACAGGCCGCATTAGATAAATACTGTGACAAATCATCACGTACATAGTTACTTTCAGTCTCGCGGTAACGACGTTCTAAATGTGGCAAAATTCCTTCAAAAGGTTGCACACGATTATGTTTACGACCACGCTCATCTATGTAACTGAGATCAACTTTTTCTTTGCCTGTACCATAGAGGAATTTCTTTTTGGTATCGGCATCTAGTTCATTCCAAGGCGTATCCAAAGAAAAACCAAAATGCGCCGCCACTTTTTCAATCATGCTGTAGTAGTATGGGCGTTGTCTGTCCCAACCACGAATCGCGCCTTGGCTAATCGAAACATCAGGGCTTGGAATGAGTTTTTCAGCACTAAAATGACTACGAGTCCCTAAACCGTCACAGGTTGGGCAAGCACCAAAGGGGTTGTTAAATGAAAATAAACGTGGCTCAAGTTCTGCAACGGCACGGTCACATTCAGGGCACGAGTGTTTAGCTGAAAAGACCCGATCGGGATGTTCACCGTTCATCCACGAGAGAATGGCAATATCACCACCGAGACGTAGAGCCGTTTCAAAAGATTCTGCAATGCGGTTGCCAAGGTCATCACGGACTTTAAAACGATCCACCACTACTTCAATGGTGTGTTTTTTCTTTTTATCGAGTTCTGGAATTGGATCGAGATCAACAATCTCACCATCGACACGGGCACGCACAAAACCCTGACTTTGTAGTTGTTCAAATAGGTTGGAATATTCGCCTTTACGCTCACGTACCACAGGGGCAAGTAGCATCAGCGCTGTCCCTTCATCTAATCCTTTTACTGCATCGACCATTTCCGACACAGTCTGAGCCACCATCGGCAAATCATGTTCTGGACAAAACGGTGTGCCGACACGTGCGTAGAGTAGACGTAAATAGTCATAAATTTCAGTAATGGTGCCCACCGTAGAGCGTGGGTTGTGGCTGGTCGACTTTTGTTCAATTGCAATTGCAGGGCTTAAGCCTTCAATTGAGTCAACTTCAGGTTTTTCCATTTGTGATAGAAACTGGCGCGCATAGGCCGAGAGCGATTCGACATAACGACGCTGACCTTCGGCGTATAGTGTATCAAATGCAAGTGATGACTTACCTGAACCAGAAAGTCCCGTGATCACCACGAATTTGTCGCGGGGAATATCAAGGTTCACATTTTTTAAGTTATGGGTACGTGCGCCTCGAATACGGATATGACTTTGGCTCATAAAACTATCTCGAAATTGTGCAGATGAAGGAGGTATATGATAACGACTTATGCTTTGTTCAAGTATTACAGATGATTTTATAGCGACAAATTATGTCGGCTAGAAGAAAAATGCTGCTGATAGACTGTAGCTAGATTTGATGGTCGAGACAAGTCTCAAAGTAGAGTGACAGGCTGAGAGTTGGGGATGAAAAATTTGATTTAAATAATAGGAATAGAAGAAACATTAAAAATGTCAGGTGTATGGCAAAGCTAAAATGCTGTTGTCTATATCGCTTGTCATACGCCTGAGTGAGATCGTAATAGTTATGCTCTTATGCGACGACTAACATGCGATGGCATAGCTATGTTCAAAGATTGAATCGACTGTTTCAAAAGCAAAAGGACGCGCGATGTCATGATGAATTCGCGCATAAAAATTAACCTCATGCTCAAGAGTTTGTAAGAAGGCATCGTAATCATCTTCAAAGTCTGGCAGGTCGAGTAAGTCTTGTTCTCGACTTAAAATGCAATGATATTTTTTAATAAATGCCAACATCAGTTTTTGAATGTGTGGATTGGTATAGTAAATGAGATAGGTCGCGGCAGAACCGCAGTGTAAACAGCCTTTTTCAAGGTAAATTTCTTCGTTATTTAGCCAGCAACATTGTACGGTAAAAAATGCACGAATGGCTTCAGTACCTAGAGTATCAGGATGCATGAGAATGGCCCTCGAAAGTTAATTATGCAAATGATAATTATTATCATTATGGAAGTTTAGTTTTAAATGCCTAAAATAGCAATTGCACCATCTAAAAAAATACGATGTTCGGTCAATAAAAAAGCCCTGAAGGGTTCAGGGCTTTTTGAATCAGTTGTGCTTTTAAGCGTGGTCTAAACCGAGCCATTGCTGCTGTTTATAAGCGCTGTCCCAGAACAACCATTCGAGTTCAGCCCCTTTACGGTAGGCTTTATGCATTTTCTCAATGGTGTCTGCATCGCAACGCGCAGCCACTTTATCGATGGTTGCAATCACATTACGCACGGCTTGGTTGAATTCTTCACCTGCGTAAGTATCGATCCACGCTTGGTACGGGTTGTTGGCGATAGAGTTACCTACAATGTCTTTACCGACTTCAGCATAAATCCAAAAGCAGGGTAAGAGTGCCGCCAAAACCACAGGATAGCTTTCAGACCATGCTGTTGCGGTTAAAAAAGAAGTGTAATGGTGACAAGCTAAAGTCAAAGGGGTTTCTTCAAATTGTTGTTTTGAAATACCAAAGTTTTTCATAAAACCATCGTGCAAACTGCGTTCAACTACAATTGCTTCTTTGGCCCCTTGGCTAAACTGAATAATGTCATCAGCATCATACGCTTTGGCACCACATACGGCGAGTGCACGACCATAAGCGACCAAGTAATGTGCATCTTGAATGACATAATGGCAAAACGCTTCTTTATTAAGTGTGCCAGAGGCCAATTCTTGGTTAAAAGGTAAGGTCAGTGTTTTTTGATATAAATCTACATTACGTTGCCAAACGTCTTGAGAAAAAGCCATGATTCAATCCTGAGGGAAGCCCAAATATGGGCAAGACTATAACAACAGTTTGTGCGGAACAACAATCTATCTCCGTACATCGGTGAGATAAGTAAAAATTAACGAAGATGTTTTGGTTTCAGGCGCAAAAAGCGTCATAATTGCGGCCATAAAACTCAACCTGTTTTTTAAGTTTTCGTTCATCTCCAAATTTTTTATAGGTCGATCTGTCATGATGAAACATTTTGGTTTCTCTATCATTTTTACGATCGTGTGTCTTGCGTTGTCTGCGTACTGGGGTTTTACCCATGGACCAGAAGCGGGCTTAAAGACCATGTTTACTGCTTTGACCATTACTGCAATTTTAGCGGTGATGGAGGTCTCGTTATCTTTTGATAATGCCGTGGTCAATGCATCTGTGTTACGTGGTTGGGATCATTTCTGGAAAACGTTGTTCCTGACCGTGGGTATTTTAGTCGCTGTATTTGGTATGCGTTTAATCTTCCCTGTCGCAATTGTAGCTGTAACTGCAGATATGGGCTTTGTTGAAGTCGTACAATTGGCTTTGAATGATCCAAAAACCTACTCACAACGTCTGATGGATCACCACCCTGAAATTGCTGCGTTTGGTGGTGCATTCTTGTTACTTGTGTTCTTAAATTTCTTCTTAGATGAAGAGAAAGACACACACTGGTTCCGCTGGTTAGAACGCCGTTTGACCAACTTAGCCAATGTTCCTGCAATGTCGGTCTTCCTTGCACTGATTGCACTTTTGGTGATGGCGGCCAATGTCGATGAAGCCAAACGTCTGGTAGTAACCATGGCGGGCATCTGGGGCATTGTGGTTTATATTGGCGTACAAGTCTTGAGTCATTTGTTGGGTGGTGAACCTGAAGTTGATGAAGACGGCAATGCGGTTACGCATGATGCCAATGGAGCAACCACAGGTGTGGTCAAAGCAGGTATTGGTGGTTTCCTCTACCTAGAAGTACTCGATGCATCGTTCAGTTTTGATGGCGTAATTGGCGCGTTTGCTATTACTTCGGATGTCGTGATTATTATGCTGGGTCTCGCGATTGGTGCGATCTTCGTGCGTTCGATGACGATTTACTTGGTCGAAAAAGGTACTTTGGATGCCTATGTCTTCCTTGAGCATGGCGCACACTACGCGATTGGTGCTTTAGCATTCATTATGCTGGCAAGTGGTACAGGTCTACATGTACCAGAAGTCGTCACAGGTTTAATTGGTGTGGCTTTTATTGTTTGGGCTGTGATTGCTTCCATTCAATACAAAAAACATCAAGCGGCTTAAAGCAGATTGTTTTAAATCGAAGAAAAGCGCAGCTCAGGTTGCGCTTTTTGTTTTTCAGATCAGGAAGGCTTTTATTAAACATAAAATTCATGCCGCTAGTCGGATTGAATAGCCTATAATCTTGATCCAAGATTAATTCAATACAGTCTGTCCTCGTTTATGATGAATGCTTTAGAACGTCGTTCAACTTTTGCCTTAAGCAGTATTTTTGCCTTACGCATGTTGGGTTTGTTCATGATCATCCCTGTCTTTTCTGTGGCAGGGCAGACCTATGAATATGCAACGCCTGCGTTGCTCGGTTTGGCTGTGGGGATTTATGGCTTAACACAGGCCATTTTACAGATTCCTTTTAGCTTGATTGCTGACCGTTATAGCCGTAAGCCTTTAGTGGTTTTTGGGCTACTCCTGTTTGCTTTGGGTGGTGCAATTGCCGCAATGTCAGACACCATTTATGGGGTGATTATTGGTCGCGCCATCGCGGGTGGTGGTGCCGTATCTGCGGTGGTAATGGCTCTACTGGCAGATGTGACCCGTGAAGAAAACCGAATGAAAGCCATGGCAACCATGGGTATGAGTATCGGAGTTTCTTTTGCTGTAGCCTTTAGTTTGGGGCCGTGGCTTACCGGTCTCGTGGGGATTTCAGGATTATTCTGGGTAACGACCATCATGGGTTTAGCAGCCATTTCGATGTTGTTTTTGGTGCCGAAAGTCACCCGTCATCATCGTAATTACCAACAAGGTTATTTGGCCCAGCTCAAACAAGTCTTAAAAATGGGCGATCTGAACCGTCTACATGTGTCGGTTTTTAGCTTGCACTTATTGCTGACAGCAATGTTTATTTATGTCCCATCGCAACTCATCGATTTTGCAAAAATTCCACTCAATTCGCATGGTTGGGTGTACTTGCCATTGTTGGTGATTAGCCTATTTTTTGCCTTTCCAAGCATTGTATTGGCTGAAAAATATCGCAAAATGCGAGGCATCTTTTTAACGGCGATTGGCGGTATTATTTTAGGCTTAGGCATCCTAATTTTTGGTTTTGAGTCAAAGTATATTTTGCTCACAGGTTTGGGCCTATTCTTTATTGCTTTTAATGTCATGGAAGCGTTGTTGCCCTCATGGTTATCGAAAGCCGCACCAATTCAGTCTAAAGCCACCGCGATGGGCGTCAACGCCAGCAGCCAGTTTTTAGGCGCTTTTTTTGGTGGTGTTACAGGTGGTCAGTTGTTGCTATTAAACAATACGGCCTTGGGTTGGAGTATTCTAACTGGACTTGCCATTATTTGGTTATTGATTAGTTTTGGCTTGGCACAACCACGCTATTTGTCTTCGATGGTGTTGCGTTTACCTGAACATAAACAAACAGACGAATGGACTTCACAGCTTTTAGCGATTCGTGGTATTGAAGAGGTCGTGGTGATGTCTGATCAGCAAGTAGCGTATGTAAAAGTCGATAAGCAGCAAATAGATGATGCTACGCGACAAGATTTAACGCAGTTGTTGGGGAAAGAGGTAGCCATTTAAGCATAACTCTTATAAAGTAAATAATAGAAATAGATAGGAAGTAAACATCAGATGCGCGGTGTAAATAAAGTTATTTTAGTGGGCACATTGGGCCGAGATCCAGAGACGAAAACTTTTCCAAATGGTGGTTCGTTGACACAGTTTTCAATTGCAACGAGCGACTCTTGGACAGATAAAAGTACAGGTGAGCGTAAAGAGCAAACTGAATGGCATCGTATTGTGTTACACAACCGTCTAGGTGAAATTGCGCAACAATACCTACGTAAAGGTTCGAAAGTTTATATTGAAGGTTCACTGCGTACACGTCAGTGGACAGATCAAAATGGTCAAGAACGCTACACCACAGAAATTCGTGGTGAGCAAATGCAGATGCTTGACAACAACCGTCAGCAAGGTGAGCAAATGCAAGGCGGAAATGATGGTTATGCACAACCACGTTTCAACAATAACCAAGGTGGTGGTTATAATAATAACAACAACCAAGGCGGTTATGGCGGCAATCCAGCAACGGGCAATAGCAACAACCAACAAGGTGGTTATGCGAACAATAACCCAAGTGGTTTTGCACCAAAAGCAGCACCTCAGTCTGCGCCTGCAACAGCACCAGCAGATATGGATGATGATCTTCCATTCTAACTTGTACAATATGTAAATATTTTATTTAAAATAAGAACTTGATTTAGATTGAGTTCTTATTTTTTTTGACTCGGAAAACTTTGTTTTTAAAAAAGAACTTTATAGAATAAAAATGTTTATCTCATGTGAGTGACATAGCATACTTTTCCTCTCTAAAAAAAGGGACCTCTGAAGAGATCCCTTTTTAGAAATACGAAATGCTAATAAATCATGATAAAGATTGCTGAGGATGAACCATATTTTTGATCGATAGCACATCAGCCAAAAGTTGATCAGACAATAGGTTTTCAGCTTTAATTAAAGCCAATACACTTTGACCAGTCTCATTCGCTTGTTTTGCAATACGAGTCGTTGTTTCATAGCCCAAATATGGGTTGAGTGCAGTAATAATGCCGATTGAATTATCTACATTTGCCTGACAGTGTTCAGCATTGGCACGGATGTTTTCAATACATTTATATTGGAACATTTGCATAGCTTTACCTAACAAATCGATCGATTCGAACAGTTTAAATGCAATTAATGGCTCCATCGCGTTGAGCTGTAACTGACCTGCTTCGGCCGCCAAAGTAATGGCTAAATCATTTGCAATCACTTGAAAACACACTAAATTCATTGCTTCTGGAATAACAGGGTTCACTTTTCCAGGCATAATTGAACTGCCTGGTTGACGCGGTTCTAAATGAATTTCATTCAGACCAGTACGAGGACCACTAGAAAGTAAACGCAGGTCATTGGCAATTTTTGAAAGTTTAGTCGCGGTACGCTTTAAGAAGCTCGATAATAAAACGAAATCACCCATATCTGAGGTTGCTTCGATTAAATCGGGTGAACTGCTGATCTGCTTTTGCGTAATTTCAGACAATGCTGCGATGGCATATTCGCGATATTTAACTTCGGTATTGATCCCTGTTCCAATAGCTGTTCCGCCTAAATTTACAACACTTAAAGCAGACGGCATGATGTCATTGAGCTTGTTTAAATCATTTTGTAAAGTATTTGCAAATGCGCCGAACTCTTGACCCAAGGTCATTGGAACAGCATCTTGCAATTGGGTACGCCCCATTTTTAAGATATGCGAAAACTCATCTGACTTGTTCTTAAAACTTTCAATTAAATTTTGAAACGGGCTGTTCAATTGCTCTATTGCAAAAATTAAACCCACTTTAATTGCCGTTGGATAGACATCATTGGTTGACTGAGACATATTAATATCATTATTTGGATGTAAATATTGATATTCGCCTTTTAAGTGATCTAAATGTTCTAATCCAATATTAGCCAGTACTTCATTGATATTCATATTGGTGGACGTTCCAGCACCACCTTGAATCATATCAATTGGAAACTGGTCATGATATTTATAATTAATAATCTGTTCACATGCATACTGAATTGCATTGTATTTATTTTCTTCAATTTTATTGAGTTTAAAATTTGCTTCTGCACATGCTGCTTTAACCATTGCAAGTGCATTAATAAAAACAGGGAATTGATTGAGTTTATTTGGACTTAAATTAAAGTTTTCTAAAGCCCTTAAAGTTTGTACACCATAATAGCAATGCGCAGGAATTTCTTTATGTCCTAATAAATCCTTTTCAACGCGTGTGTTAATCTTAATGTTCATTTAAATAGACTCTAATCTCGAATAAATCGATATTAAGGTGGGCACGGTTTTTTTTCTAATGTAAAAAAATATTACTACATGCATTTTTTGCATAATAGATTATAATTGATCAAAGGATGAGTGAAGAATGAGTTATGACTTTAGAAATTCGATGGATTGAAGATTTACTTGCGTTAGAGCAAGAAAAATCGATATCTCAAGCAGCAGCTCTACGACATGTCACGCAGTCTGCCTTTACACGCAGAATTCAGAACATTGAAAACTCATTGGGTTTCCAAATTTTGAAAAGATATAGTAAAAATATTGATTTCACAGAAGCAGGCCAAGTTTTACTCGCTTCGGCAAAAAACATACAAAATCAACTTACTGCAACAATAAAATATTTAGAAAAGAATGTGAAACATGATGAGTTAACCGTCAAGTTTGCAGTGTCACACTCGCTCATTACCCAGTTTTTCCCCCGCTTTATTCATGAGTTATCGATGGATATGACGGACTTAAAACTGGAAATTATTGCGTCGAATTTCAAACAGGGCATGCGCTTATTAAAAGATGGCTCGTGTGATTTTTTAATCAGTTATTGTGATCAAAAAACATTAGAACAATTCGATCGTTCTTTATTCGAATTTCATAAAATTGTTGAAATGGAAATACTCCCTGTGACGGCCCTAGATCAGGAGGGGACTGCCAAATATTCACTCGATCAGTCTTTTCCTTTGTTGTCTTATAGTAAACAAGCATATTTAAGAAATTGTGTGGATGAAGCGATTGAAAATAAGTTGGATTATCGAACTTTATATGAGACGGATAATGCAGGGGATTTAAAAGAGTTAGTGCTGCAAGGTTTAGGTGTGGCATGGTTGCCTAAATTATTGGTTGAAAGAGAAATCCAAGAAAATAAATTAAAAGTACTGGATGGTGAGCAGTACTATTTATTTCAAGATGTCTATCTGGTTAAGCGTGAAATGTCATTTTCAAATCGAATTAATTATATTTGGAATATATTGATTCATAAAAATAAATAATTGGATTTTATGGGTTATTTTAGTTAATCGCTCTGAGGTATATTTAAATAATAAATAAGGTGATTTTATAAAGAGCAAATAAAGGACTTTACTTACGATTTAAAAATCACCTTATATTTTCTCGATAAATAATTCTAACTGTTATCGGCCAATTGGTTTGCGGGAGGAAGGTTATTCACCATGATACCTTCTTGCTCCATAAGTTCATCTTTATTACCTTCAGTACGTGCAATCACGGCAGTTGCAATACTATTTCCAATCACATTGGTTGCCGTACGACCCATATCTAAAAACTGATCAATCGCTAAAATTAATAGAATACCGGCTTCAGGAAGCTTGAACATAGCCAGTGTTGAGGCAATCACCACAATGGATGCTCGTGAAACACCTGCAATCCCTTTACTCGTAATCATGAGGGTAAAGAGTATGAGTGCTTGCTGGGAAAAACTTAAATCAATGTTGTAGGCTTGTGCAATAAATAACACGGCAAATGCCATATACATCATCGAGCCGTCGAGGTTGAATGAATAACCTAGAGGGAGCACGAAACTGGTAATACGCTTAGGTACACCGAATTTATCCAAAGCTTCCATGGTTTTTGGATAAGCCGATTCACTACTTGCGGTCGCAAATGCCAACATAGTGGGTTCACGCACGATTCGCATCAATCTAAAAATATCTTTTTTCAAGAAGATATAGCCAAATGCAATCAGGAGAGTCCAAAGTACCAGTAATCCCACATAGAACTGCCCAATGAAAATACTATAATCGATAATCAGTTTAGGGCCTTGGATGGTAATCGCGGAAGCAATGGCTGCAAAAACGGCGATAGGTGCAAATGCCATGACATAATCTGTAATTCGGAACATCACCTTACAGAGTTCATCAATTATTTTACCAATGACCGTTGCTTCACTTTGGTGTTGAACATAGGCAAGTGCAGAACCAAAGAAAATTGAGAAAACCAAAATCTGTAAGATCTCATTATTGGCCATGGCTTCCGCAAAACTACGCGGGAAAATATGCGTAATGAAGGTTTCTAAGCTCAGACTTGTCGCACTTACACCAATATCAACCGCTGTTTGAGGAACGGTGAGATTCATTCCAGCACCAGGTTGGAATAAATTGGCTAAGCCCATGCCCAGTAAAAGTGAAATAAATGATGCACCAATGAACCAACTCATGGCTTTTAAGGTAATTGATCCCAGCGATGAGGATTTTCCCATTGAGAGCAGACCAGAAACGATTGTTGCAAAAACTAAGGGTGCAATAATCATTTTAATTAATCTTAAGAATACATCGGTCACTATTTTAAAATAGGCGGCAAGTTCTGTGGTTTGTGCAGTTGTTAAAGTGCTATGAAAAGCCCAACCAATTAGTATTCCAGAGATCATGGCAATCAGAATATATTTCAGTAGTTTCTTCTGTTTCATACTTATCGTTCCTTCTTTAATCTTCTTTTCATCAACTTTTGACCTGATGTAGCAAGGCCTTGATGACATTCCATGTTGATCAATTTATAGAGGCATTACTTGAGGTATTGAGTGCTAAATCGTCGGTTGGGATTTAACTGTGGCAAGTGTTACTTTTTTTTAAAAAAAACGACAATGCAATTTTTAATTCAGTTATGCAAAAAATGCATGAGATGATTCTTTAGTTTTACTTGATATAGGTGCGCTGTTCTTGAGAGTAAGACCAAATGTTTGTTGTTTTAATTCTGATGGGTGATAGGAAAGATACTAAATTTTCTGATTCTGTGAGGCAGAGTGAAGAGCTGAGAGTGAAGCGAAAGTTAATGAATACAAAAACTCAAAACTGAGCTTGTGCTCTTCATTTTGCCACGGACAAAACCATTGAATTGTCCGTGTTATCCAATATTTTAATGATCAGCTTTTGATTTTAAGTTTATGATCTAAATAGATAATTAAATTAAATTTCTATCGTGTTGATGTTGTTAACTGAGCAACGTTGAGTCATTTCATGATTTTTCACAGCACACGCACGAGGGCTTTATGCTTTCATCCTTTCCTTTCGTACACCCATAAAAAATTATCTATGCGCATTCCATTGTTAAAGCGACAAAATTTTAAAACATGAATTTAGTTCACTTTGGTGTGAGATTAAATCATTTTTATTCATGTGATCATTCAGGTATAAATTAAACCACGCTCTTAACGATAGTTGATATTCATCGTTGCTTCTTAGCCTGATGTTCAGAAAAAACTGAAAAGGTTAGAAAAACGATTCGCTAGAAAGATCCAAAAATAAAATTGGAACGTCTAGAAAGAGCATGAAAGAAATTCAGTTTTATCGCAGAAATATAGGGTAACAGATCGCCATGAGTACAGAGTTTGCATGTTCAATTAAACGCATTCGTTTTGATGAAAACTATCAACCAGCAGATAACACACGTCTAACGACGAACTTTGCTAACTTGGCGCGTGGTGAAAGCCGTGAGCAGAACCTACGTAATACACTTCGTATGATTAATAATCGCTTCAATGCCTTAGCACAAACAGATAACCCGAATGGTGATCGTTATTCGCTTGAAATCGATATTATTTCTGCAGATTTAGATGTTGAAGGGAATGGAAAATCTTTCCCAATTATTGAAATGCTGAAAAGCACGATCACCGATCATCATACCCATCAACGTATTGAGGGCATGATTGGCAATAGCTTCTCATCTTATGTACGTGACTACGATTTTAGCGTGGTGTTGAAAGAACATAATAAAGAGAATTCGACGTCGTATGCACCTGAAGGTTTTGGTGAATTACACGGTAAGCTTTATCAGTATCTGGTGAACTCGGAAACATTTAAAGCAGAGTTTAATCAACAACCTGTGATTTGCTTGAGCGTTTCAACCGCGAAGAAGTATCACCGTACTGCCAATGAGCATCCCGTTTTAGGCGTTGAGTATAAACAAGATGCGTACTCACGTACCGATGAGTATTTCCATAAAATGGGCTTACAGGTTCGCTTCTTTATGCCAAAAGGGAGTGCTGCACCTTTAGCATTCTATTTTGCGGGTGATTTACTGCGTGATTATACCGATCTTGAATTGATCAGCGCGATTAGCACCATGGAAACCTTCCAAAAGATTTATCGCCCTGAAATTTACAATGCAAATTCATCGGCAGCGCAAGTGTATCAAGCCAGCTTAGAGTATCCAGATTACTCATTAACACAAATTGTATATGACCGTGTTGAACGTGGTCAGTTAGCGGTTAAACAAGGTAAATGGACGGAAGAGAACTTTATTAAGCCGTATCAAGACATCCTTGAACAATGGGCTGCGAATTACACCGTAAACAGCAACGCTGCTTAATTTAACTGAAATAGAATATTGAAATAGAGATTTAAAATGGCCATTTTATTACCAACATCAACTGCGGGCAGTTTACCGAAACCATCGTGGTTAGCAGAACCTGAAAAACTATGGTCACCTTGGAAACTTGAGGGTGAGCAACTGATTGAAGCGAAACAAGACGCTTTACGTTTGTCTTTGCAAGAACAATTGCATGCAGGCATTGATATCGTGAGTGATGGTGAACAGACTCGCCAACATTTTGTGACCACATTTATTGAATATTTGGATGGTGTGGATTTTCAAAAGCGTGAAATGGTTCGTATCCGTAATCGTTATGATGCAAGCGTTCCATCGGTGGTAGGTGCCGTATCACGTCAAAAGCCAGTGTTTGTGGAGGATGCGAAATTTTTACGCAGTCAAACCACTCAACCAATTAAATGGGCATTGCCTGGCCCAATGACCATGATTGATACCTTATATGATGGTCACTACAAAAGTCGTGAAAAATTGGCTTGGGAATTTGCCAAAATCTTGAATCAAGAAGCATTGGAGTTAGAAGCAGCGGGTGTGGACATCATTCAGTTTGATGAACCTGCATTTAATGTATTCTTTGATGAAGTCAATGACTGGGGCGTAGCAACCTTAGAGCGTGCGCTTGAAGGTTTGAAATGTGAAACAGCAGTACACATTTGCTATGGCTACGGTATTAAAGCCAATACAGATTGGAAAAAGACTTTAGGTTCAGAATGGCGTCAATATGAAGAAGCATTTCCGAAACTACAGCAGTCTAAAATTGACATCATCTCACTTGAATGCCAAAACTCACGTGTGCCGATGGATTTAATTGAATTGATTCGCGGTAAAAAAGTCATGGTCGGTGCGATTGATGTGGCAACCAATACCATTGAAACACCAGAAGAAGTGGCAAATACATTACGTAAGGCCCTACAGTTTGTCGATGCAGATAAACTATATCCATCAACCAACTGTGGTATGGCGCCTTTAGCGCGTCATGTTGCTCGCGGTAAGCTGAATGCCTTAAGCGCTGGTGCAGAAATTATTCGTAAAGAACTCTCGGCTTCATACGCAGCAAGCGCATGATGTGAAAGAGCTCCCCAATTTGACCAAATCGGGAGCTCTTATCCGAGTACAAGCATGTGTCCGTTACTGAGGAATAAAATGATGATTGAAGCAATAGACTTTAGAAATGCAATGTCTTTGTTAACCAGTGCAGTGAGTGTCGTAACTACGGCAGGCATGGCTGATCGTCATGGGTTCACAGCATCTGCGGTGTGTAGTGTGACGGATACACCCCCGACATTATTGGTCTGTATGAATAAGGCATCGCGTTCACATGCACATTTTGTCGATAATAAAATTTTAACTGTGAATGTGTTAGGCGCACAACATCAGCATATTTCGAATGTCTTTGCATCTAAAATGACGTCTGAAGAGCGTTTTAAACATGGTGTTTGGACCGAACTAGAAACGGGCGCACCTGTTTTAAAGGATGCTTTAGTCAATTTTGACTGTGAAATTGATGACATTCAAGAAGTGGGAACACACACAGTTTTTATGTGTCGTATTGTCGCGATTCAACAAAGCCAGCATGAGCAAAGTTTGGTTTATTTTAATCGTGCTTATCATCAGGTAGGGCAGACCGAAACGGCTTAAATTCACTTTATATTGAACATCAAAGTGCTGCAATGACCTCCTAAATCATAGATTTTCCTCGACTTGACTCAAGATTTGACTGTATTGGGCTCATTTGAAAAATCGAAAGGTTTTCATTTAGACCACAAGATGGTGAAAATCGGGCAACAGTATTGGGAAATAATAAATCTAAAAATCCGATAAAAATAATAAAAACTTACTGTTTTACCAATTTTTGGTTTGTGCGTATTCTTGCTTCATCACATAAGCACTCTCACAAATTTTTTGAGGACGAATACATGAGTTTAATCAATACTGAGATTAAAGCATTTAATGCAACAGCTTACCAAAATGGTGAATTCATTGAGTTGTCTGAGCAAAACTTAAAAGGCAAATGGTCTGTCGTATTTTTCTATCCTGCTGATTTCACCTTTGTATGTCCAACAGAATTGGGCGACTTGGCCGATCACTATGCTGAATTTCAAAAACTCGGCGTGGAAATTTACGGCGTATCGACCGATACCCATTTTACCCATAAAGCATGGCACGACACGTCAGATGTGATTGGTAAAATTCAATATCCATTGATTGGCGATCCAACGTGGACTTTGTCTAAAAACTTTGACGTGCTGATTGAAACTGAAGGTCTCGCAGACCGTGGTACTTTTGTGATTGATCCTGAAGGTAAAATCCAAATTATTGAAATTAATGCTGGCGGGATTGGTCGCGATGCATCTGAACTATTACGTAAAGTGAAAGCAGCACAATATATACATGCGCACCCAGGCGAAGTATGTCCTGCAAAATGGAAAGAAGGCGAAGCAACGCTTGCGCCGTCAATCGACTTGGTTGGTAAAATTTAAGTCACCCTCGATGGTTGCATTGTGCTGAGTCATGAGCATGATACCTGTAAAAAATCAGCCCAAGTGGCTGATTTTTTATGCAATGTTCTTTTAGCTTTTACAGATAGTAACCCTTGCTGGTGCTGGCAAAGTTTCTTAAACCTTGGATCAAATGCTCGATCAGTTTTTCCATGACCAAGCGTTGTCCTTTACGTGAAGCATAGACCAGCTGTACGGTTCCAATATTGGAACACCAGTCGGGCAAAATGTGAATCAGGCGACCTGAAGCAATATCTGCCTCTACCGTTAAGTAAGGCAGGTTGGCAATGCCGAGCCCATCTAGCGCCGAGTAATACACGCCTGCGACATCATTACTTTTGACCCGTGGTTCTAAAGGAATCACAATCTGTTCATCACTCTGGGTATGATGCAATAACCATTGATAATTGGATTTTTGTACTCCTAGAGCCAGCGTTGGAAAATCATTCAACTCGGTGGCAAATTGAATTTCATGGCCTTGTAGCAGGTCAGGACTGGCCACCAAACAATGTGTGGTTTTGACCACATCACGGACTACAATGCTCGAGTCTTCATTGGCACTAAAATTGGTCCGAATGGCAAGATCAATGTCATCATGCAAGACATCCACACGACGGCTGGTCAGCTCCATTTCTACTTGGACTTTGGGATATTGTTTTAAAAAATGATGGAGTAAGTCTCGCACTTGATAGCGCATCATCACAGAAGGGCAGCTGATCTTGATTAAACCTTGCGGTTCGCTTTTCTGTTTCAGTAAAACATTGTGTGCACTTTCGACTTGCTGAATGATTTGACGACATTCTTCAAATAGCTCTTGTCCCAAAGGTGTGACTTTAAAATGTCGTGTTGAACGCTGAATTAGGGTCACATTGTACTTGGCTTCAAGGTCTAAAATGCGGCGACTAAGTTTAGACTTGGTGATGTTCGAAGCATCGCTTGCAGCACTGAAACCACCGTGCTTGACCACAAGATAAAAATAATAATAGTCGTCAAATGAATGCATGATGAGTTCAAGCCTGTATTGATTGATGACCGAAGGCAGTCTGTGGTGGATGATTTGATACTGTATCATCGCTAACGATTGCACACGACAAAAAAAGCGATCCGAAGATCGCTTTTACTGAGGTCTGATTATTTTTGCGCTGTATTTTTGCTATAGCTTTGAATCAGGTTTTTATAGTCTGGAATATGCGCTGCAAAGAGTGAACCGAGGCCTTCAATATCATTGCGCCAGTCACGGTGTAATTCACAAGCTGCCCCAAACCATGACATCAGCTGTGCGCCTGCCTGAGACATGCGATCCCATGCTGCATCACGAGTGATGGGGTTAAAGGTTCCCGATGCATCGGTAATCACAAAGACATCAAACTCTTCTTCAAGCGCCGACAGTGCAGGGAAGGCCACACAGACTTCAGTCACTACACCGGCAATAATCAATTGTTTTTTACCTGTGGCTTTCACCGCTTGAACAAAGTCTTCATTATCCCATGCATTGATTTGCCCAGGGCGTGCAATATAAGGTGCGTTGGGGAACATTTCGACCAATTCAGGGACCAAAGGGCCGTTTGGACCATCTTCAAAACTGGTGGTCAAAATGGTTGGAAGATTAAAATATT
The DNA here is from genome assembly GCF_002165305.2 of Acinetobacter sp. WCHA55. Taxonomy (NCBI): domain Bacteria; kingdom Pseudomonadati; phylum Pseudomonadota; class Gammaproteobacteria; order Moraxellales; family Moraxellaceae; genus Acinetobacter; species Acinetobacter sp. WCHA55. The sequence goes on from NZ_CP032286.1 coordinate 226,143, forward strand.
TCGCGGCAGCAGCCAGTGCGAGTACATTGTTTTTAAATTTGTCTGGGTCAATGTCACGGACCAATGAAAGGAGACCCGCTTGGTGGTCCACCAAAAGAACCGCTGCATTATCTTTGTCTAAACGAATATAAGGTTTAGCCATTTTTCTGTCCTCGTTGTGATTATCAGTCGAGTCCCAAGGCAATCAGTAAGAAGGTTATGGCCTTGAGATTGAACATCATCATAGGTAGGAAAATGAGACAATAAAATAACTCAAACGAGATGCTTAATCTTAAAAATAGGAAAATTTGAGCAAAAATATGCCATAAAAATTAAGAATGGCTTTGTTTTTAAATTATTTTTTATGAAGATGAGATGATTTTAGCGAAATTGTCCTATCTGTGTGATTGTGTGTGTTAGCGCAGTGCTATAAGGCGGCTGAGGAAAGGGGTAGTATAGATTGCATATTCATCCTATCGATATAGGAGTTCCAAGATGAAAAAAGTAATTGGTGTTTATCGTAATCAAGACATGCATTGGGTGGGTGATGGTTTTCCTGTCAAAAACCTCTTTTCATATGACCGCTTAGGACAAGCGATTAGTCCGTTTCTACTTTTGGACTATGCTGCACCTTACAAATTTGATCCAACCACATCGCAACGTGGTGTGGGTTCACACCCGCATCGTGGCTTTGAAACGGTTACCATCGCCTATAGCGGTGAAGTGACACACAAAGACTCTAGCGGCGGCGGTGGTACCATCAATACTGGCGATGTACAGTGGATGACTGCGGGTTCAGGTGTGGTGCATGAAGAGTTTCATTCTCCAGCCTTTGCTGAGCATGGTGGCCTGTTTGAAATGGTACAACTTTGGGTGAATTTGCCAGCCAAAGACAAAATGACTACACCGCGTTATCAAGCCTTGACCGTGGCGGATATTCCACGTATTGAAATGGATGACAATGCTGGACACATACGTGTGATTGCAGGTGAGTTTGGTGGTCATCATGGCCCTGCTCAAACGTATAGTCCCGTCAATGTTTGGGATGGTGAATTAAAAGCAGAGTATGAAACTTTTATCCATGTGCCAGTCACACATAACACGATTGTGGTCGTGCTCAGTGGTGAAGTACTAATTAATGGCACGCAAAAAGTGGTAGATAGTTCCATTGTGATGTTTGCTCAAGATGGCGAAGCTGCAATTCAACTACAAGCGCTGCAAGACACTAAGTTCTTGGTGTTGACTGGTGAACCACTCAATGAGCCAATTCAAGGTTATGGTCCATTTGTGATGAATAGCAAAGCGGAAATTGTGCAGGCCTTTGACGATTTTAATCGTGGCAAGTTTGGTGAAATCCCCGTTGCTGTAGTGGACTAAAATCCTGTCGCTAAAAAGAAGAAATCCCTACTCGGTCAAGGGTAGGGATTTTTTAGGCGCTGTAGACTTCTTGTTTTGCATAGTTGGTCATAGTTTATTATGTGATGTAGTTGTCGTTTTTGTGTGGGGCGTATCTTAGCGTCTTTTTGTTGGTTTGTAAAACAGATATTATAAAAATGGTTAATTTATATACTTTGTTTTTAAACAGTTTATATTTTTATTTAAAATAAAATTTATAAAAAACGTGTGCTTATTTGAGTGGTTTTTTAGTGTAATGAGGTGTAATTTAAGCAGATATCTTCCTATCGGTGCACCACATGAAAAAATGTGATTCTGGTATTTTTTAATAGCCCTATTTTTTCGACATTGGGTCATAATTTCAGTCAATATAAGTCAGACTGACGGATCATAATTTTGGATATTGCAGTTATTGGTAGCGGCATGGCCGGTCTTGCTACCGCAAGAATTCTAAAGGATGCTGGGCATAATATTACTATTTTCGAAGCACTGACTGGGCGAGGGATGGATAGCCACAGTACAGAGTTTGAAGGTGGATTGATTGATGCTCCGTTACGTGTCATGAACCCACACTTATGGAAAAATACCTTAAGTCTTGCGACTTATTTAGGCATTAAAACCTATCCAGTACGCACCTACATGGCATGTAGTTGGTTGTTTGAAGACCGTACAGAAACATGGTTAACTACGACGCGTAGCCGCATTGGCAATTTCCCAATTATCAATAACCGTAAAGGCCTACAGCAGTATGGATGGCGCTTGGTTAAAGGCATGTTGCAGCTTAAAACCGCGATTGCTAAATTCTTCAAATCTAAAGATCAAGACATTACCTTGGCTGAATTTATCAACCAGCATGACATTGAAGAAGTGTTTTGGCATGGCGCAGTTATGCCTGTGCTCTATACCATCTGTACCTGTAATCCAAAAACGATTGGCGAATGGCCAGCGAAACCACTGCTGATCTTTTTACGTCAGTTGACGGATGGTGATGCTTTATTGCGTATACAAGGTGGAACACCTGCTTTAGTCGATAAATTGATTGAAAACATCAATATCCAAAGTGGATCGGCTATTCGCAAAGTCACTGAACAAGGTGACAAGGTTTTGGTAGAAAATAACAAGGGCGAACAACAACTGTTTGACCGCGTGGTGGTGGCAACGCCAACCACAAAAATTGAAGAGTTTTTAGATCCTGTCCAGTTTGCAGATGATATTGCGCTGTTAAAACAGTTCCGTTTTGAGCAAGGTCAACTGGTGATCCATACTGATCCTTCCGTGATGCCACCTAAGCGTAAAGATTGGTCAGTACTGAGTTATATGATGGATCGTAAGTTTACCCGCCAACAGTTTACGGTTTGGCTCAATTCAGTCGAACCAAGTCTGGTTGGTAAAAACGCCGTGTTCCAAACGTGGCAGCCTGTGACCGAGATTGACCCGAAAAAAGTGATTTCAACAGTAACTTTGACACGTGCGGTGGTAGATTCGCAAACTGTGGCTTTAAATAAAGAGTTACAACAACGTCATAAAAGTGTCAACCGAAAAGTCTTCTTCTGTGGTTCATGGTCGTGCGATGGTCTGCCTATTTTAGAGTCTGCCGTAACTTCAGCGATGCATATTGCAGAAATTTTCGGTGCACCATTGCCGTTTGTTGGATTAAAACCTAAAGTTGAGGTTGCCCCACAACTCGGCTACTAAAGCATGAAATGGCTCCAAAGCTTACAGCGACATCTACCCAAACATAAATATGCAATTGATGCAAAACAATTGGGAGATCACGCTGTATTGGCTTGGAGCAATTTGGGGTATTGGGAAAATAACCAATCCTCCTATCCTGAGGCTTGTCAAACACTGGCAACGCATCTTGCTGATCGGTTAGAGCTAAAATCAAATGACCGTGTTTTAGACTTGGGCTGTGGACAGGGTGCGAGTCTATTGCTGTGGCAGCAGCATTACTATATTCAGCAACTTTGCGCGGTTGAATTACAAGCAGAATGTGTTCAGCGCATACAACACACTTTAAATTCAAATGTTCCTATCATTCAAACGTCATTTTTAAATTTAAATTCAAAGCTATTTTCAGTACCTTTTGATGTGGTGTTGTGCCTCGATGCCGCTTATCACAGTGATTTAAATTCATTTCTAAGATCAACTCATTCTGTTTTAAATTCAAAAGGGCGGATTGGTTTTCATTATTTGATGTTGAGTGATGCATTTTTGAATTTAAATCGCTTTGAGAAGCTTCAACTGAAAATGCTGTTAAAAGCAGCCAATGTTCATTTGGAACATCTTCAGTTAAAAGCCAATTTGGAGCATTCGATAGAAGCACAAGGCTATCAGCGAGTTGCTATTGAAGATTTATCAGATGCAGTTTTGGCTGGTTTTTCTCATTATTATCATGTGTATTTAGCCCAACAGGCTGCTCAAAACTTGGATCATTTCAAAATTAAAATGACGGCAAAACTTTGCCAAAAATTATTTGAACAGGGTGTCGTGCGCTATGTTCAAATTACGGCAATTAAAGACGTTTAAAATGAAATAAAAAACAAAAGGCCAGAAACAACAAAGCCTCACTAAAAAGCGAGGCTAAGTATAAAATGGTGCCGGCACACGGATTCGAACTGTGGACCTACTGATTACAAGTCAGTTGCTCTACCAACTGAGCTATGCCGGCAACGTGGTGAGAATAATAGCGGATTTTCTTGAAAACGCAAGCCAAAAAGTGAGCGATTGAAATACACATATTTTTTTGTGCAAACTTCACCCACCAAAGAGTGGGTGAAAGCTAAGAATAAAATTTGGGGACTGATGAAACTTTTTTTAAATAGGGTTAACTGAAAACATGGAACTTATTTGCTCCTTAAAATTTGATCGAGGTCTTGGGCACATTCTTCCAACGTAAAAGCCATGTCGAGTTGCATTTGAGGTTTGAGTTCATTGGCCAGCGTTCTCCATTGTTCAATCAGACGAATTGCTTTTTGAATTTTATGTTTGTTGACATCCTTTGCAAGAGTTGGGGTATAACCGCCTCGTTTAGCGTTTTTAATTTGTTTGACATAATTGGTGCTGTTATTCATTCTGACTCCCGAATAGCAGTTTTATTGGTCAATTTGGTGTTTCGCTAGTTATATACCACAAATGAATTGTGCTTCATAAACATTGCATCTAGATGATCATGGATGATTTATTTTTACCTCCCTTAGAAATTGTTTTAGCCCAACTTAGGACTAGGTTCAAGTCTTTCTTGCTGATCGATCGATTTAATCGAGGATACATTTCTCCTTTGACCTGATCTGTAGTGTTAAATAAGCAGACTTTGTGCCAAGATTGGATTCGTCAACAAATAAAGTGGATGATTCCACTTTATGGGAATCAAATTGATGTTGATTGGTCGCAGTGTTGTGGATTCAACTGTAGTCCTGATCAAGTGTGTGTAAAGCCTGAGGGATGAATAATATTTCATCCTGAAATAGGACGCGCGGGATATTGACTGCTTCATTGCGAAGTTTGGTGAATAATGGCTGAATCCATTAGACTATTTCTAGTTCTTTAATTTAATGTTAATAGGGGTGTAGAGTGCGCGTTAAAACAAGTAAAAAACGTAAAAGTTTTATCACCGCTGCTGAAGAGTTATTTTTAAATCAGGATTATGCCTCGGTGACAATCGATGCCATAGTAAAGACTTCGAAAAGCTCAAAACCCACGTTTTATAACTATTTTAAGTCCAAAGATGATTTGTTTGAGGCGTATATTATCGACTCGGCTCAGGATTTTATGAATGAATTAAATGAAATCATCACCTTTACCACCACAATTGATAAAACCTTATATCAATTGGGCTTGACCTATATTAACAAGCTTTTATCGCCTCATATTATTGCTCTGAATAAACTGGTCATTGGTGAGTCAAAACGACAACCCGAAATTGTTAAAATTTACTTTGAGCAGGGAGTCATGAAAGTTGTTTCGACTTTTATTTATGTGATGGAAAAAGCAGTGAAAACGAGAGTTTTACAAGATGAAAGCCCATCTGTGTTGGCAAAGTATTTTAAAGCACTGTGTGAGGCAGAATTTCAAGAGTTGGCATTGTGGGGGCAGAAATTGACGTGGACAGAGGAAGAAATCCATAAACAGACGGAAACAGCCGTTAAACATTTTTTAAAAATTTATGGTGTTTAGTGCCGACAGTTATGAGTTGATTTATCAAGAGTTATGATTGTATTTGATATAAGCCCCTAGAGGGGCTTTTTTTTATGATTAAGCCTGCATGCCTTGTCTATATTCAGATTTGAACGCTGACTTTGGGATTTATATGGTTTAAAGATATCGTATTGAAATACTTAATATTAGTTATAGAAGACTACATATTTCGGTCAAAAAAACCCCATACCTATGTGGTATGGGGTGGACCAGACAACTACAGCACGATGGTCGAAATGGTCGGGATAGCAAAGCACCCAACCTGTGAGGTTCGCGATTTGATGTCGCAGAATAAATACTAAACCATATGGTTTAAATAATCTATATTTATTTTTGCATTAAATGAAATTTATAAGGATTTTTTGTGACTATTTTCTATTTTTTATTGCGTATAACTAAACTGAGTAGTATTATTTTGCTAAATTGTGGCTAAATTATGCTCGTTTATGAGGGTGTAACAGGCTTTGTTGCACAAAGCTGTTCTTAAGGGCTTCTTCAGCAATATAATTTCCAAATGAAGAAGCCTACACACAAAATCTACCGCACAACCAATTGGCCCGCATATAACCGAGCTCTCATTAATCGTGGGAATATTGCCATTTGGTTCGATCCAAAAACACAATGGTATGCAGAACCTCAAGGCAAACAAGGTCGAAGTCAAACCTACTCCGACATAGCGATTCAATGCTGTTTGATGATCAAATCTCTATTTAGACTTACTTTACGCATGGTCACTGGCTTTGTTCAAAGCTTAATTAAACTTTGTGGATTAGATTGGACAGCACCAGATTACAGTACGCTTTGTAGAAGACAAAAGCATATTGATATTGCAATTAGTTATCAGAAAAACAGTGATGGGCTTCATCTACTCGTAGACTCTACTGGCTTAAAGTTTTTGGGCGAAGGTGAATGGAAACGTAAAAAGCATCAGTCTGAATATCGTCGCCAATGGTGTAAACTTCATATTGGTATAGATGCTAGAACCCTGCAAATACGAGCCGTTCAGCTCACGACCAACAATGTAAGTGATTCACAGGTGCTTGGGGATTTACTCAATCAGATTCCATTGGATGAGCAGATTGACTCCGTATATACCGATGGCGCTTATGACACCAAGCAATGCCGACAGGTCATTGCAGATCGGCAAGCACATGCAGTGATTCCACCTAGAAAAAATGCCAAGCCTTGGAAAGATAAAAAAGTTCATTCGCTAGAGCGAAATGAATTACTTCGCACTGTTAAACGTTTAGGCAGGACACTATGGAAAAAATGGTCGGGCTACCATCAGCGAAGTCTGGTTGAAACCAAGATGCACTGCATCAAATTATTAGGCGATAAACTCAGTGCTAGGAACTTTCAAAGCCAAGTCAACGAGGTACATGCTCGTATAGCCATTTTAAATAGATTTACAGAATTAGGCCGACCTCATACCCAAGTTGTCACTTAAATTTGAGCAACTTAGGAAAGCTCTATCTTTAAGGGCTTTATGCAACAAAGCCGCTCGCGGATGAAAAGTGCAATTCTGCTAAAAGTGATTTTTTAGCCTCAGAGGAATTTTTATTACAATGGCAAGAGCGAAATCAAAACTTTAATAGCATCATTACAGATGAGTTATCAAAGTTGGGTTTTTTGACTGATATTGAGAGATCACATCGTGTTGCGAGCTGGGCCTATCGGCAGGCTGAAGAGAATGGGTATTTATTGTGGACAAATAAGTCCTAAGCATTTACATAAATTTAGAGTATCTATCTATAAGTAGTTGATGGTCATGAAATTCTAAAAAGGGTTTAAGGGCTAAGTAAATTTCTTCTTTTAATTTGATATCTATCCATGAATCATCAAGATAGATACATTCGCCCATGGCTCTGAAAATAAGTTCAATTTCATGATTATTCATTAAAAAGCTCTCTTCTTCTACTCTACCTCTAAGCGCATTAAGAAGTTCCTCAAAATTTGAAAATTCTTCATTATAAAAATCAAGCTTTGAAGAGATATAAGAAAAATAACCTTTTGCATTTTCGACCAAAGAAATCAGACAAAGATATAGTTGTGAAATCTCATTCGTAGTGAAATAGGCACGGCTACTTTTGGGGGAAATATAAAAAGCTTGCAAGATCTCGATTGTGTTTAATACACCTAAACTTCGATAGTAATGATCTTTGAGTAACGCAAATTTACGAATATCCCTCATGAAACCAAAGTCCTTTAGATCTTTTAAATTTCTGATTTTGCTTGAGTAACTAAAGTAGGAAAAAAAGTTCTTCTTTTTATTCCAATTAATAGCTTCAGGAATAAGTTTCTCAGTTATCCATTCAAAAGAAGTTTGACAAGGCCACCATTGTTCTTCGGATACAGGGATTTTGCTAAAGGGCGGTTCCCATAACAAGGTAAGTTCATCTTTACCGTTGATATCTTCAATATTTTCTGCCCAAAACATACCGTGATAAACATCTTCTACAGGTTTATATTTTTCACCAGTATATAGTTGTATGAAATTTCGAGATGCTGAAAATATGTGCCATTCAGTGTTTCCGTTATCTACATCATGAACGTTCGTAAACTTAATCATTAGGTCCCAAATTTGCTTGGGCAATGTACATAACGCAACATATGTTCGACCGTTCCATGAAGTAAAAGGAAAATTATAAGCTTTCCATATGGCTTCAATTTTTTGTATTGCCCCGAGGTATGCGATAGTAAGATTGTCTGCGACTTCTGTAATTTGTTGAACAACTTCGATTGGTAGATTAAAACGACAGTTTTGTAAGTCTATAACTTCTGATTGATTTGATGGGTTATCAATATAAAATGGTCTATACCGAGAGCGGATAGGTTGTCCTAAGTTACCTAAGAAATTTTCTAACAACCATTTGTTTTCTAGAAGAACACTTACCCCATGAGCATCATGCGTTTTGACCGTAATAGTGGCAGAGCCGACATGGTTTTGTGTAGGTAATAAAGCCGAAATTTCAATCCACTTTTTTTTAATTTTCCAATTGCCATCCTCAAAAAAGGATTCGTCAAAATCTGAATAATTTAATGAAGAGAAATCAAGAAATTCTTTAGCCGCTTCTCGATTATTTTCATCAGGATCAATTAACGCTTTATGTAATGTCTCAATAAAGTGAGTTCTAAGCATCCATTCATTGTAAAACTGACTTTCAGGAGCCATTGGAAAGAACTTGCTAACAATGTCTGGATAGGGTTGTGACATTGTGGTTAAAGTTACGGCTGTCCATAACTCGGACTCAATTCCTAAAGCATGTAGTTCTTGGTGTATCTCATGCCATTTCTTCGAAATGTTTCTAGGTACTTCTTCTTGCGCAAGGATAATTACATATTTATTTATGTTAGGGAGTAAGTCGTTTTGTTTGAACTTTTTTATAGTTTTATCTAGTTCTTGAATTGATAAATTTCCCCAGCATTTGCATTCATATACAGCTAGCTTTTTAGGGGATTTTACAAAATTGGCACAAATATCAAGCCCACCCTGATAGTGTCCATTACCTTTAACACGGTGAACATTATTTAAATTTTTATCTTTAATAAGTAACCATTCGCAATATTGTTCAAATTGCTCGCTGGTAAGTCGTGTAAATGGTAATGCAGTAGCATCGAATGGAATATAATTTTTCATAGATTAATTTTTTATAAAATTGTATATTTTTTAACCTTTTTTGATTTTATACACGAAGAATTACTTATTGAAATAACATTTAAGTTTAGTCTCAGTCATATCAATAACAGTAGAATAGGTGGAACTCAAGAAATCATACATATCTGTAGTCATTAAAGAAATGTTTACTCCTGGTTGAGCTATTGAGAAAACGAACTCAACATTTGTGTACTTTAGTGCTTTATTGATCTCGTTTAGCTCATCTTGCTCACCATAGTAAAATCTCTTTCCAGCAAGAACACCTGTTTGATTGCGGCGTAATAAATGTCGTATTAATTCTTCAGGTCTCCATTTATAACGTAAAGATATTATTGCTTGTCCACATACTTCATATAGATCGGATAGCCTTGCTCCAGCCTTTTCTTTAGAATATTTACAGTGAGCAAGTTCAAAACGAATAAGATTTTCCTCTTTGAATATTGCAATAATATCTGCGGCCTCTCCAGAATTATCATCATTAAAGACAATATTGGCTCCCTCAGAAATAAATTTTTTCATCATAAATTCTTGAATAGAATTTGTACGCATTCCTCCATCTTTATAGATAGATTCAATCTTAAAATTTACATCATTCCATTCCAAAGCTTCCATTCTTTCTTTTGGAATTCGATATTCTGGTTTATCACTAAATTTTGTGTGGATACATCCTGCGATAGTATCACTATTAATTAAAAAAAGTGTTGGCGGGTAGTCTTCTAAGAATTTTTTTAATAGTATTTCATCTTTTTTTAAACCTGAAATATATATTTTTTTATCATCTAATCTTTCAATTTGGAACCCTTTTTCTCCGCCTAACGTAAGTGAAAATAAGATTTCAGTTTCATAAATAGATATCTTGAAATGAGCTGTCTGGGTAGTAAAATTAATAAAATTAATTTTTGCTTCAGAGAGTAGATAAGAAATTCCATCTACCTCTAAAGTTAGCTTATGTATTTTTTCATAAAGATCTTCTGCCCAATCTGTACCTAAAACAATCATATTGTCAGGATATTCTTCTAGCTGAATTTTTTCAGCTGAGTCCTCTAGAATTTGATTCGCATCAATGTTGGGATCTGTAATTACTTTTCCAATATTAATACACCATTCTTTCCACTCTTTTAGATCAGCAGCTTTAGAAGGGCTCCAGACTTTACCTTTAATAGATGCTCCTATGCTGATAGGTTTACCTTCTTTAAAACCGATACCAACAAAATCTGATTTCTTGCATCTATTTCCTTCTTTCCATTTGCTTAACTCAGCAGTTACATCAGCCCCACTTAGTCGAGAGTAGCGATGTAGATGATTAGCTGGTTTGAAGATACCTGCATGGACAATACTTAATCTTTTTATATTGTGAAAAGCTTTAAAAACATTATCATCTTTAATTTGAACTGCTGTATCTAGGCTAATTTTTTTAATTAAATTTTCTATATCAAGTAGTTTGTCTGAGTATCCTAAATAAAGAAGTTTAGTTGAAATGTCGTAATGTAGAACAACAAGCCCCCAAGTCTGATCCCTAATTTTATCTGAACGAGCCCATTTTACTTTGTCCCGACTTTGTGTGGTGAAATAAAAAACATTTTCTAATTGATTAAAATAGGGTTGGGAAATAGCATATTTATTTATGTTAAATGCATCTTTAAATTTAAGCCAATCTACTTTATCCGCATGAAAACAAACGCAGCTTAAAGCTGGGTATACTAACTTGGGATTTAATGTGATATCGGGAGAGTCAAAGCTAGCATATGGTTGACATCCTTGTAAAAATGAAAGGAGAGATTCAGCTTGAGCTTTTCTAGCATCTGCAATTTGGCTAATAACATGTTCCCATCCAGTGCCTTCTTGAAATAAGTTCTCCAATTCTAGAGACATGTTTTCTTCAGCATAATTTACAATGAACGAGGCATCTCCAAGTCCCTCCTGTGTTCTGGTAAAACGACCAATAAACTGTAGTAAGACAGAGATAGATTTATGCATACCGTGAACAGCAGCAATTTTAAAATTAGGATAATCAAAACCTTCTTTAAGCATATCTACACAAATTACAATGTCATACATATCCCTTTTTATATCTTCAATAATTCTTTTTCTTTGGGGGGAGTTAGAGTGAACAAGTGTAATTCTCTCATCTGGAAAACAGCTTTGATATAGTGCTAAAAGCTCGGTAGCTTTTTCCAATCTATTAGCTCGAACCATAATTCTATGGTTTTTCCAGCCTTGTTTTCGATCTGCTATTAACTTTTGTACAGCGGCTTGGGCGATAGCTAAATCTTTCTTTTTTGGATGTCTTTCATCCACTGCGATAAGTGAAATTTTTGAAAAGCATTTATCTTTTAAAGCTTGGGAAAGTGGGTAATTGAAAACTACTTTACCCTCTATAGGCTGCCTATCATGTCTGTAAGGTGTAGCAGTGAATTGAACAATTCTAGATTTTTTAAACAATTTTTTTAGCAGATCCCATTCACGTGCTTTGACATGATGAGCTTCATCAAAATAAACATTACTAAAAAGTTTTTGAAGTTTATTATGTAGTTTAATTGGGCTGCGAGCCAATAATGCAGGTGTTGTAATAACAACTTCGGCCGAATTTATTACATCTATATCATCATCAGTTGTTATTATTTTTTCGAGTGCGATAATCTTGGGGTTTTTAAAATTGTAAGGGATTACCCCAAGTTCTCTAAGCATCCCCCAGTTTTGAAATTTTTCAAAAATTTGTTCTTTTAAATCTATAGTTGGAACAATAACTAACGTTTTAATAGCTTGCGTTACAATACTTGTTAGGAGCATTGTTTCGGTTTTGCCTGTCCCCGTAGGGAGCACAACTGTGGCTACCCCATTTTCTAAAGACCAATGTGATAAGAGAGAGTGAATGGCTCCAATTTGTGCGGGACGAAGGCTTTTTTCTGTTGCATTCTGAGGTAAAAGCTGTACGTCGGTTAAACTCTTATCATACTCAAATTTTGGAAATAAAAGATTATTCTTTATTTTATAGCTATTTTTATACTTTGTGAGTTCAGCTTCAAATTGTAGACCAGACTCTTGATGAATTAGTGTATAGGTACAATTTTCTTTTTTTTGAATAAAAAATATATTTTCTTTTTGAGGTAAAGCTAAACAAGATATACTGCCTATCTTACTTTTTTCTTTAGAAACAAAAAGGTAGTCTTTAGTTGAGTATTCTTCTTCAAACAATAAATATTGATTAGTATTAGAATGTGAATTCATATTCTTTGTATTAAAATAAAATAGAATTTAACAACTAATTTAGTTCTTAGCAATTAATTTGCTTGCCTAAATTCTAAATGAAATCAGATCTATTCTCCTGGGAAATATTTATAATTTATTGAACTATATAAGTGGTTGTTAGGCTAATATAAAAGATAGTTGTTTGGCATAAACTTTTAAACTGATGTCATTATAATTTGATTATCTAGTTATTACCTTTGATAAAAAATAAGACTGAGAGATTTAGCGTGACACTTGAATCGACAAATTTTGGTTTTTTGGTTGAGTACGACCCTTTATTCGTTGAATTGGCTGGGGCAGCTGAAAGAGCCTTTTATAGTGATCCTAATACAACTTTAATTAAGCTTCGTCAGTTAGGGGAAGCTATCGCACAACATATGGCGGCAACACTTGGTATTGAATTTAGTGAGCAAACCACTCAGGCAGACTTAATTTATAAGTTAAACGGTGAGCTAAAATTAGATAAAGTTGTACGTGATTTATTTCATACTTTACGGATTGAGGGTAACAAAGCAAATCACCAATTTAAGACCAAACATAAAGAAGCTATTAGTGGTTTAGTTGTAGCGCGTAATTTAGCAATTTGGTTTCATCGATCTTTTGGTAAGGCTGGACCAGATTTCAAACCAACACCTTTTGTTCCTCCTGTTGATCCTAGTGTACAATTGCGAGAGTTGCAGGCTGAAATATCTAAATTAAAAAATGACTTACAAGCCACTAATGTTCAAGTGGATTCTAGTCAGCAGTTGAATGAATTAATTGCTAAAGAAAAAGCAGAGTTTAAAGCATTAGCTTCAGCAATGGATGAGGCTGCTCAGAAATTTGCTATCCAAGCTAAAGCCCATGAAGATGCGCTTGCAAAGCAGCAACGAGAATATGAAGAAAAGGTTAAAGAGTTACAGCAACAACTTTTAAGTAAGAATGAAAAAGAAGTTTCTGTCAAACGACAACAGATTGGTCGTAATGCAAGAACAGCAAGTCAATCTATTGTATTAGATGAAAAATTGACTCGTATTTTAATTGATCAGCAGTTGCAAGAGGCTGGTTGGGATGCCGATACACAAGAACTAGATTATCGTAAAGGTGCTCGACCTGAGAAAGGGCGAAATATGGCAATTGCTGAATGGCCTATGCGAGGAAATATTAAAGGTGAACGTGCTGATTATGTGCTGTTTTCAGGATTAACGCCAATTGCTGTGGTTGAGGCAAAAAAAGAAAATCTTAATGTGGCTGGTGCTATCACTCAAGCTGAGCGCTACAGTCGAGGATTAATTATAGAAGCACCACTTCAAGGTGCTTGGCTACTAGAAGGATTATCACAACCTTGGTCTGATGGTGTTGATAGCTTCTATCATATTCCTTTCGCATATTCTTGTAATGGTCGTGAATATTTCAAACAATCGGCAGAGCAGTCTGGAACTTGGTTTAGAGATGTACGAAGTTTGAGTAACATTAAACGCCCATTACAATCCTTTCATAGTCCAGAAGGTTTATTAGATATTCTCAAACGAAGTAAAGAAGAGGCACAGCAAAAATTAAAAGATGAGCCATTTGGATATCTAAAAGTTCGTGATTATCAACAAAAAGCGATTATTGCAGTTGAAAATGCTTTGTCTCAAGGTGTTCGTTCAGCTCTGATAGCGATGGCAACAGGGACTGGGAAAACAAGAACAATCATTGGGTTAATGTATCGTTTCTTAAAAGTAGAAAGATTTAAACGTATTTTATTTCTAGTCGATCGTAAGGCATTAGGACAACAAGCTCTTGATACATTCAATGAAGCACCATTAGAGCAAAACTACACATTATCTAAAATTTATAATGTAGCTGAGCTGGGTGATATGACTGCTGAGGCAGAAACACGTGTACAAGTGGCAACGGTGCAGGCAATGGTCAATCGCATATTTAAGAGTGATAACCCACCTCCAGTTGACCAATTCGATTGTATTATTGTGGATGAAGCCCATCGGGGGTATGCCCTAGATCAGGAAATGACCGAAGGCGAAATTGCAACTCGTGATGCGGCTCAATATTTATCTAGCTATCGAAGAGTATTGGACTATTTTGATGCAGTCAAAGTGGGGCTAACTGCAACACCTGCAAAACATACTAGCGAGATTTTTGGTAAACCCGTTTATACCTACTCTTATCGAGAAGCAGTTGCAGAAGATTGGTTAATTGATCATGAAGCTCCAATCCGTTATGAAACATTGCTGACCCAAAATGGGATTAAATTTACCAAGGGTGAAATGGTTAGTGCGATAAATACACAAACAGGCTCAATTGAAAGTGCTGAATTAGAGGATGAGGTCAATTTCGAAATTGATGCTTTTAACCGTCAAGTGATTACTAAAAACTTTAATAGAGTAATCTGCGAACAATTAGCCCAAGAAATTGATCCGTTTGGTGATGAGAAAACCATGATCTTCTGTGCGACTGATGCTCATGCTGATATGGTAGTGAATCTTTTAGGGAACGCATTTAAAGAACTTTACAATGGGGAATATAACCAAGCCGCAGTTGCCAAGATTACAGGTAAAAGTGATAAGGTTAACCAACTGATTCGTCAATATAAAAATGAGAGGTATCCAAGTATAGCTGTTACTGTTGACTTGCTTACTACAGGAATTGATGTACCCAAAATTTGTAATCTTGTGTTCATGCGCCGAGTGAAGTCTCGTATTTTGTATGAACAAATGATTGGTCGTGCAACCCGTCGTTGCGATGAGATTGGTAAAACTGTTTTCCGTATCTATGATCCTGTGGATATTTATGCCGCTTTGCAGGATGTAAATACCATGAAGCCATTAATCAAAGATCCAAATGTAACTCTAGAGCAGCTTGTTGATGAGTTAACTGATCCTGAACTGTTGGGCATAGCTTTAAATAGTCCCGGAGAGCAGGAAGGAGAAACACATGCGGATGTTGTTCTTAGCCAGCTAAGTCAAAAATTAATGAGAGTTTTACGTAAAGCTGAGAAAAAGGCAGAAAATAAGCCATTATTGAAGCAGAAGTTGAATGAATTACAGCAACAATGGGATGTTGAACCTAAGAAACTTCATCAGTATTTACATGACCTTGGTCCTAAAAAAGCTGCTGAATTTATGATACAACATTCAGGTTTGGTCAATCAGTTAGCTAGTGTTGATGAACTCCTCGGCTCTGATAGAAAGCCAATTATTTCAGAGCATCAAGATGAGTTGGTCAATCGAGAACAGACTTATGGGGCAAATCAAAAACCTGAAGATTATCTAGATCAATTTCATCACTTTATTAATGAGCAGTTGAATCAGTCTGTTGCTTTAGGTGTGGTGGTAAATAGGCCTAAAGATTTAACTCGAGAGCAGTTAAAAGAAGTTAAGTTGTTGTTGGATGGCAACGGATATAATGAAGCCAATTTGCGGAGCGCAGTTCTCCAGCAAACCAATCAAGATATTGCTGCGAGTATTGTTGGACACATACGCCGTGCAGCTTTAGGCGAGGCATTAATTCCATTTGAACAACGTGTAATGCAAGGTATGCAGCGAATCTATAGTATGCATCCTTGGACATTAGCCCAACGTAAATGGCTAGAACGTTTAGCAAAACAACTTGTACATGAAGTCATTATTGATCGTGAGTTTGTTAATAACCGTTTTAGTGATCAGGGTGGTGCTAAACAGATGGACAAAGTACTAGGTAATCAGCTAGATACTGTTTTAGATCAATTGAGCGAAGCCATTTGGCTTTCGCAAAGTGCGTAATTTTTAATTTGGATTGACCATGACAAATAATGATATTGTTCAAAAACTCTGGAATCTGTGTGACGTATTGCGTGATGATGGCATTAATTACTCAGATTATGTGACTGAACTGGTTTTATTATTATTTATTAAAATGGTTCATGAAAATACTGAAGCTGGCACTTTAAGGAGTCATCCTTTACCTGAGGGATGTCGTTGGGAAGATTTAAAAGGAAAATCTGGTTTAAATCTACTTAATGATTACAAGCGTATTTTATTGAGCCTATCAACTGGTAAAGACCATGATGGAATGCAGATTCATGAAGACCCTCTAATTTCTGCTATCTATGCAGATGCGCAGACACGTTTGCGAGAGCCACGCCATTTAGAACAAATGATTAAGACTCTAGATCAGATTGATTGGTTTAGTGCCACGAAAGATGGTTTAGGTGATTTATACGAAGGTTTATTAGAAAAGAATGCCTCTGAAACAAAATCTGGTGCAGGACAATACTTTACTCCGCGTCCATTAATTAACAGCATGGTACGTTGTTTAAAACCACAAGCTGGAGAAACAATTCAAGACCCTGCTGCGGGTACTGCTGGATTTTTAATTGCCGCTGACCAATATATTAAAGAACAAACAGATGATTTGTATGATTTAACTATTGATCAACAAAAATTTCAAAAGAATAAGGCTTTCGTTGGTGTTGAGCTTGTTCCTAGTACACGTCGTTTAGCCTTAATGAACTGTTTACTGCACGGTATGGAAGGTGATGATGAAGGTGTGATTCACCTAGGGAACTCTTTAGGTCAAATTGGGGCAAATTTGCCGAAAGTCGATGTTATTTTAGCAAACCCTCCATTCGGTACATCAAAAGGTGGTGAGGCAAGTATTACTCGTGATGATTTAACTTATCCAACCAGTAATAAACAATTAGCATTCTTACAACATATTTATCGTGGTTTGAAACCAGGTGGACGTGCAGCAGTTGTATTGCCTGATAACGTTTTGTTTGAGTCTGGTGCTGGTACAGAAATTCGCCGTGATTTAATGAACAAGTGTAATCTTCATACGATTTTACGCTTACCAATAGGGATTTTTTATGCACAAGGTGTGAAAACGAATGTGCTGTTTTTCACTAAAGGTAGTGTTGAAGACAAGCACCAAGAAGAGAATTGTACTAAGCAAGTTTGGGTCTATGATTTGCGTACAAACATGCCAAGTTTTGGTAAACGTACACCATTTACAGAGCAACATTTAAAGCCATTTGAAGCGGTATATGGTGATGACCCTAAAGGTACGAGCCCAAGACAAGAAGGTGAGTACAGTTTTGATGCTTTGTCGGTAGAGTTGGCAAATGACGATGCAAACCGAAATGTAGATAAAGAGTTAGCTCATAGCCGTTGGCGCTGTTTTAGCCGTGAGTGGATTGCTAAGAACAAGAGTGATTCATTAGATATTAGCTGGCTAAAAGATAAAGATAGTGTTGATGCTGCGAATTTGCCTGAACCAGAGGTTTTGGCACGTGAAGCTAAAGAGGAACTGGTAGCTGCATTGGCTGAGCTAGATTCGTTATTAGCTGCTTTAGGGGTTAATTGATGAGTCAGAAAGAATGGTTGCCTAATGGATGGGTGATAGCGAAGGTCGGTGATTATTTATTTTTGAAGAATGGGTTTGCTTTTAAAAGTAATAGTTATGTTCAACCTAATGATGTGACATATCCTGTTATTCGCATTTCTGATATTGATGGCATGTATGCATCAGATGCGGATGCGATACACGTTTCGGACCCTGTGGTTGGGTTCGAAGTCTGTAAAGGCGATTTGCTGATAGCAATGTCTGGGGCAACAACCGGAAAAATTGGAGTATATAAAGGCAAAGAGCCAGCGTTCCAGAATCAGCGAGTTGGTAATTTAAAATTACGCTCAGATAAATTAGGCAGTACGAGATTTAGGAACTATCTTATTGCTTCATTAAGCGAGAATATTCTTAAAGAGGCTTATGGTGGGGCACAGCCTAATATTTCGGGAAAAGCTATTGAGAATATGGAGATTCAACTCCCACCACTAGCCGAACAAAAAGTCATTGCAGATAAGCTTGATACTTTACTGGCTCAAGTAGAAAGTATTAAAGCTCGTTTAGAACGTATCCCTGAGATTCTTAAACAATTTCGTCAGTCCATACTTGCTGCTGCTGTGAGTGGGAAATTGACTGAGGAGTGGAGGGAGGAGCAGCAATTAGCAAATTGGGCTACTACAACTTTAGATTCATTAATACTTGAGTCAGCCAATGGGCTTTCAAAACGGACTGGCGTCTCAGGTGATGAAGTTACCATATTACGATTGGCTGATTTTAAAGATGCAGTCCGTGTACATGGTAACGAAAGAGTTATTAAGCTAGATGAAAAAGAGAAAAAGAAATACGCTTTAGAGAAAGGGGATATCTTAATTATCCGGGTCAATGGAAGTGTGGATTTAGCTGGAAGATTTATTGAGTACACTCCATATGACAAGATGGAGGGATTTTGTGATCATTTCATTCGTATTCGGTTGGATACGAGCAGAGTAAATTCTACTTATTTGACATTTGTTGCTAACCACGGAGATGGTCGACATTATCTAAAGAACAGTCTATCTACAAGTGCTGGTCAGAATACAATTAATCAGGGTTCTATCAAGGGATTGGAGCTATTACTTCCATCAATTCAAGAACAAGAGTTAGTCGTTTCACGTGTCAGTAATTTATTTAAATACACTGTTGTAATTGAAGAACAAGTCCAATCAGCTTTAGATCGAGTAAACAACCTTACACAATCTACCCTAGCCAAAGCTTTCCGTGGAGAGTTAACTGCTGAATGGCGTGAAAGTAATCCAGAGTTAATCAGTGGTGAAAACAGTGCTGAAGCATTATTGGAAAGGATTAAAGCAGAGCGATCAGCTAAAGCTGTTACAAAGCGTGGTCGAGGTAAAGCATAATGCGGTTACTTTCTTTAGAGCTTATTGGGCAATATAAGGGGTTAAAAGATCAGTATTTTGATTTTCGAAATACTGAAGGGAATATTCTTGCTTTGATTGGTCTGAATGGTTCTGGAAAATCACAGCTTCTTGAACTAATTGCAGAAACTTTTGCTTATTTGGAACGCTGGCAGCGTGAAGATTTTGTTACTCGTACCTCATTACCATTTGGGGTAAATATTCAGTATGCAATAAAAAATCAGAATCAAACTGAAGAAATGATTTTGGTGAATATTAATAAGGATGATGTCAAGTCTTATAAGATTACTAATGATGGTGAACGACATCTATTGCTTTTAGGGGCTCCATTACCTGATTATATCGTGGGTTATGCATCTGGGCTGAATGAAAATCTTCAGCGTGCTTTTATGAAAAATTATTTGCAATATTTTGAAATTAAAAGAATAAGTGCGCAGCGTCAAAAACAATTAACTGAGCATATCAACGAAGAGCAAATTTCTGAAATTAATCAAAAATTTCTTAAGAAATACCCTCATATATTCAAAAATTTCTATTCTGAAGATTACGATCAAGAGAACTATTTAAGCCTTAGAGAAGTTAACCCACAGCTAAGTAATCTTATATATCTGGATTACGATAGCACAAGCCTTTTGTTGTTGAGTCTCGTTCTATTACCTTTAGAAAAAGTTGAACAAATATTTGGCGAGTTAGGCTTTAAATATCCTATAAAGGCTAAGATCTATTATGATTTGAGATCAGGGGTTATTGATACAGATGCGATCCGTGATGTAAAAATGCTTGTACGGTCTATTGGGGAAAATAATATAACTCCTATTGGAAATAGAACGACTAATGATCAATTTGATCAATATGAGTTAAATTTTCTAGCTGGTATAATTGAGCTTGATTTTAGTAATTCGAATATTTTGAATAATTTACGAGAAGCTAATTATCATGATCCTAGATCATTTTTCCTAAGATTGTTGAAATTACAACAATTAGGAAATAAAAAGTGGCCTATTACTAATAGAAGAAAATTAGCAAAAGATGACTTTATTGGAACTGTCAAAACACCCTTAAAAACTCAGTTGCCTTTAAGTGTGGTTGAGCTGAGATTCCTGAATAATAAGAATCAGGAAGTATGTTTTGATGATCTTTCTGATGGTGAAGCTCAACTTATGCAAGTGTTAGCAGCTTCAACGATTTTTGGTCTTGGGCAGTCTCTCTTTTTATTTGATGAGCCAGAAACACACCTTAATCCTTTGTGGCGGACATATTTCCATACCTATCTTCAAAATGCATTGAATGTAAATGATGGGGGAGCAGAAGATTCTCAGATATTTCTATCAACACATTCACCTTTTATGATTTCCTCACTAAAAAAGGAAAATGTTCTGTTCTTTAAGCGAAATCATAATGGTTTAATTGATCTAGAGCCAGTAGCTGATGAAACTTATGGCGCTTCTTTTGATGTGATTATTAAGAAGTATTTTGGGCTGAAGTCTTTGATCTCTCATAGTGTCATTGATGAGATACGCGAGCAATTAAAACTTGGTGATGCTCAAGCGAAACAATGGATTGAAGACAATTTAGGTCTTTCAGCTGAACGTGCATATTTGATTAAAAAGTTGAGTGGTTAATGCTTTTTAAATTACATCCAGATACCCCTAAATTTCAGGTTTTTGTACTTCTAAATCAGGAATTAATTTATTTTTTAAACAAATCTATTAAGCAAAAGACTTTTGGGAAAGGGTTATTTAGTCGTAAGCTTGTAGGTCGTGCCTGTTGGAGCAATGTTAAAAGTTCTCCAGAAAAGAATAATTTAACTCGAGATAAATTTCAAAAATTATTTGAAAATTTAAAAAGTGAGACAGAGGCTACTCGTGAACAATTACATCGGATAGTAGTTGATAATCAAGATTTATCATCATTTTTTCTAACACCTAATCCAGCTTTGTTAGACTTTCTTCATCCGAATACTTTTGAAGCGTTTAAGGTGTTGGCTGCTCATTTATATGGAGCAACTAAAGATTTACAGCCAATCATTGATGCTGGTGGTGGAGTAAATATACATAGACATTTTGAAGCTTTCCGTCTAGGAACTTTAAACGGTAATATTTGCAAAGCTTGCGGCATGGGACAACTTGCACCATTTAGAGCAAATATTGGTGTAGAGAATCAATGGCGAGCAGATTACGATCATCAGTTATGTAAATCTAAATATCCATTATTCGCTGTTCATCCAGACAATTTGATTCCATTATGCGATGTGTGTAACCAAGACGCAAAAAAAGCAAAAAATCTATTTGTCGCAGAAGATACAAGTCTCAGATATAGTTTTTATCCATTTTCAGAAGAAGCCAATAGTTATGTCTCATTGACGATTGAAAACTTAAGAGATCCTAGCCCTATAGTCAAAGTAGAATGGAATACTAGAGAAGGTCGTTTAGTTAATAAATTAGATACTTGGGATGATGTTTATGAAATTAAAAATAGGGCTGAGGGACACTTTAGTAATATTGAGCAAATTATTGAAAATGAAATAGATCCTACAGAGTTTGATGATTTTCAACAACAAGTTCAACGACGTACTAGATCTATAAGTGAAAGAACTCTTAAATCAAAACCATGGGCATATTGGTATCATAAATTTTTTTGTGAATTAGATTCAATTCATGAAGATGATAAAGTAGCTTTTTGGGAAAGAAGTCGATTTTTTCATAAAATAGCAGAAGAAGGAGCTTTTTATATTTTAAATCAAACAAATAGTCCTTCTTAGTAAAATATTAAGAAATCGATGATTTTTATAGTCTTTATTTTGAAAAGTATTGGGAATAGTTTGAGTTATTTGCCCCTCAATCCATCAATAAAGTCCGACCACTCTTGCATCATTTTAGTCCTATATTCAAGGTATTGGGCATGGTTATACGCTTGAGATACAGCGTTACCAACTGTATGTGCTAATTGAATTTCAATTGCGTCATGCATATAGCCTTGCTCATGTAAGGTAGTGGATGCAAGTCCACGAAAACCATGCCCCGTCATTTTACCTGTATAGCCCATAGTGCGAATGGCACTTAATAGGGCGTTGTTGCTTAGCGGTTTTGCAGTACTGTGATTATAGAAAACATATTGCTTGTTACCTGTGAGTGGCTGTAGAGCTTGAATGAGTTCAAGAGCTTGTCTTGATAAAGGAACAATATGAGGTAAAGCCATTTTCATTTTATAGGCTGGAATTCTCCATAAATGATTCTCAAAATCAATCTCATTCCACTCCATATTGATAAGTTCAGCAGTTCTTACAAAAGTTAAAGTCATTACTTGTAAGGCAGTTTTAACTAAAATATTACCGTGATAACGATCCATCCTTTCTAAGAAAGGAGGAAACTCAGAAATATCTAAACGGGCCATATGCTTTACTTTACGAGGTTTGAGAGCTTCTTGAAGGTGAGGGGTTGGATCATTCTCAATTAGTCCTTTACGGATCGCATAACGAAAGATACGCCCAGCTAAAGGAATAGATCGTTTAGCCATCTCCTGAGCACCACGTGCTTCAATTTGCTTAGCACAAGCAAGGACATCTTTCCCTTTAATCTGATCAATAGGTATATCGCCTAACGCAGGGAAAAGGTCTTTTTCAAAGACAGATAAGTCACGCAAGTAAGTCCCTTCTTTAATGACGGCCTTACGATCTTCCATCCATTGCATAGCAAGTGCTTTGAAAAGAATACTTTCATCAGTTTGTTGTTTCTTTTGTTTTTTCTCTTCATTCGGATTGATCCCATCTTTAAGCTTTAATCGTGCTTCATCTCTAGCACGGCGAGCCTGTGCAAGCGTAGTTTCAGGGTATGTACCAATACTGAAGATATTCTCTTTTCCATTCAAACGAAATTTCATTCGCCAATGCATTCCTCCAGAAGGAGTGACCTCTAGATACATGCCTTTTTCATCAGAGTATTTAGTTTTCTTTTCTAAAGGTTTTATTTTTCTGACTTGAGCATCTGTAAGCATGGCAATAATTCCGCAGAATTGGGGGTATAATTTTAGGGGTAAAATATTATACCCCCAGTTATACCCCCAATTGTATCAAGCTTGCAATAGATCAAGTAGATTGTATGAGACGTAAAAAAAGCCTAAACCATTTAGATTTAAGCTTTTTTAGGCCTTATGAGATTCCATAAGAATTGAATTTGGCGGTGAAAGAGGGATTCGAACCCTCGAAACGCTATAAACGTTTACACACTTTCCAGGCGTGCTCCTTCAGCCACTCGGACACTTCACCATGGCGGAGGATAATATCGAAAAACATAGCTATCGACAAGGTGAAACAATTGAATTCGAGCAAAAGTTTTAGCTCAATGATATGATTCGCAAAAATAGTGTCGATAATTGAAGACAAGCTTATGCAAAGTACTGCAAAAAAAGCCGCCTTGCCTGCGATGACTTTGGCAGCATTAGGGGTCGTGTTTGGGGATATTGGAACCAGTCCACTCTATGCATTGAAAGAATCCTTCCACGCTGCACATGGCTTGGGCATTACACCTGCAAATGTATTGGGTATTTTGTCCATTATCTTCTGGACCATGACCATGGTCATTACCATTAAATATTCTGCAATTGTCATGCGTGCAGATAACAATGGTGAAGGTGGGATCATGGCTTTGCTTGCATTGAACTTGCGCAATACCAATTTTAGCCATCGGAAAAAATTACTGTTAATTTCGATTGGCTTTATTGGGGCGTCACTATTTTTTGGGGATGGGATTATCACCCCAGCCATTTCAGTCTTATCTGCCGTAGAAGGCTTATCCATCGCAACCGATGCACTTGACCCTTATATTGTGCCAATTGCGATTAGCATCGTCACTGCTGTATTTGTCATGCAAAAGTATGGGACGGCCTTTGTCGGTAAGTTCTTTGGTCCACTGACCTTGTTGTGGTTCTTCTCTCTCGGTCTTCTTGGAATTTCGAGCATTATTCAAACGCCTTTGGTTTTGGGTATGCTGAGCCCACATTGGGCATTTCAGTTTATCGTGACCAACCCTTTAATGGCCTTTTTCATTATGGGTGCAGTGGTGTTGACAGTCACAGGTGGCGAAGCTCTTTACGCAGATATGGGCCACTTTGGCCCTGTGCCTATTCGTTTGGCTTGGTTTATTGTGGTTTTGCCGTGTTTACTGCTCAATTATGCAGGACAAGGTGCATTGCTCTTGCGTGATCCGACTGCGATTGAAAACCCATTTTACCTGTTGGTGCCAGAGTGGGGCTTGTACCCAATGATCTTCTTGGCCACTATGGCTGCCGTTATTGCTTCACAGGCTGTAATTTCAGGGGTCTTCTCTTTAGCACGTCAGGCCATTCAATTGGGTTATTTACCACGTTTAAATGTGAAGCATACTTCAGATTCGGAACAGGGGCAGATTTATGTACCTTTACTGAACTGGATATTGTTGGCATCGATTATTGTCTTAATTTTAATCTTCCAAACCAGCTCACAGCTTTCACATGCCTATGGTCTGGCGGTCACCATGACCATGCTATGTGACACCTTATTGATTGCAGTATTTATTCGTTATACATGGAAATGGAGCATGCCAAAATTGGTGATGTTGATTATTCCATTCCTTGTTTTAGATTTGGTCTTGGTGAGTGCAACCTCACTTAAAGTATTATCGGGCGGTTGGGTTCCATTGCTGATTGGCGGTATTGCATTCATGTTATTAATGACATGGAAACAAGGTCGCGAGTTAACTTTTGCCAAGCTTCAGCAAGATACGCTGCCACTCGATTTATTTGTACAAAGTATTGGTGAACAAGCCAATTGGGTTGAAGGCGAAGCCGTCTTTTTAACAGGGACACCAACTGTTGTGCCACATGCCATGTTGCACAACATGAAGCACAATAAAGTACTGCATCAAAAGAACATTATTCTCACCGTTAAAATCCAAGATGTCCCTTATGTGGAAGAGTCCAATCGCTTCCATGTCGAAACCATGAATCAGCATTTTTATCGTCTTGAATTGTACTATGGCTTTAAAGATGAAATGAATATTCCACAAGCGCTTGAAGCGGTGTATCAAGCGATTGAGCTGGAATATAACTTAATGCAGATCAGCTTCTTTGTATCGCGTGAACGGATTATCAGTACTGTGGGGGATGGTATGGCGCCGTGGCGTGAAAAGCTCTTTATTTCGATGCAAAGGAATACCAGTCCTGTGAGTGACTTCTATCAGATTCCACCTAACCGTGTGGTTGAGCTCGGTAGTCAGATCGAGATTTAAAACCTCCAAAAAAAACCAGCGCATATGCTGGTTTTTTTTGGAGGATAAATCAGCTGAAGTCTTAGTTCATTGGATCATTAATAGGTGCTTCAGGCATCGCTTGGACAGGCTGTTCTGCTGAAGTGTCAGGAAGTGCCTGTGCAGGGGCATTTGGTGATGGAAGTGAATCAGGCTCAACCGCATTGACGGGTGCTTCTGCTGATGAATCTAACGCAGGTGCAGCAGCTGGGGCAGTATTCATATCTGCATTGGCCGTGGGTACGACAGCATCATTCAAGGCCGCTTCAGCTTGTTGTGCTGAGAGTTCTGCATTCGGTGCCAGCGGATGTTGCTCCGTTGGAGTTGTTGCTGCGACGTCTTGTTGTGCAGTGGCATCAGGTGCGGCTTGTTGAACAGGGGCTTCACTCTGTGGTGCTGTTGGCATCACTGCTTGGTCATTGGATACACCTTGGCCCGCTGGGCTGATAGCTGCTGCATTTGGATCAAGCAATTTAATTTGCCCTGAGCTTACGAGTTCTTGAATAGAACCCGGTTGACCATTCACAGTAGTAGTGACTTTGGCTTGAGAGAGACTTTCTAAGGTATCACCCGGTTGGATAGGGGGCTCGGCGAAGGCTGAAGCACTTATCACTGTGCCGATTAAACCAAGAGAAGCTAAAATCTTAGAATGCATAAGAACTCCGTAAATTACATGTATTATTTCATTCGATTCATTTTTACCTTGGCATATTTTTTGAAGCGACAGCAATGAAAGATACGCAATCGCATCACGTTGCCGTAGAAAAACTCTACAAAAAAGACATTTTGTTACATGCAAAATCATCTAAATATAGAGTTTTGTTTAATTGTTATGCGAATAGAACTCGAGCGATATACTTCGTATACGCTGATTGTTAAGCTCGTGAAAAACCGATGTTTATTGTAGTTGTGATGGCGAAGAAGAAAAGTAGTTCAGGTAAGTCAGTCTTTAACATGTTTAATCAAAATGGCCTGAAAGTGATTTTAGGATTGGTGGCAACGGGAAGTTTTGCGATTGCCTTTGGTCAAGAAAAAATTCAGCAATACGTGTCTTTAAGCCCAAGCTCAAATTCATCCTGTTTAGAACAATTTTATCGGGAAATTCCGCCTTATTTACTCAAAGAAAGTTTAAGTAAACACAGCTATGCACTGTGCTTTAACGGTTTTAATGTGATGTATTCGGGCGTGTCCAAAACCCCCCTCTGGGTTGCAGAGGCTCTGACACCGCAGCGCCTGAGTCAAAAAATTCCACGTGAAGATAGTTTTCACGAAGAAAATAATGTTGCAACCGAACATCGAGCGACATTGTCGGACTACCGTGGTTCAGGCTATGACCGTGGACATATGGCACCGAATGCTGATATGCCCAACAAAGCCGCACAATTCGACAGTTTTTCTTTGGCCAACATGGTGCCACAAGCCCCTAAAAATAATCAGCAAGTGTGGCGTGAATTGGAAGAAGCTACACGGGCGCTTGTGACCAAGCAAAAGCTGGATGTTTTTGTGGTAACTGGGCCTGTATTTCAGGGCAAAAAGCTCAAAACCATTGGTCAGGGAGTGATTGTTCCGAGTGCGGTTTACAAAGCGGTCTATATGCCAAAAACGGGTGCAATCGGCGCTTATTACGCACCGAATGATAATTCACAGCAGGTAAGAATTGTCAGTGTCTGCTATTTGGAAGAGCAGTTGGGTGTGAATTTATTTCCTCAACTGACAGAAGAGCAAAAACGTAATACCTATAAACTACCGTTGACAGCAACGGCGGTAAAAGCCAACAGTGCAATTCAATACTCACATTGGGATGCGGAAAGTCAGTGTGCAGAAGAGGTTTCATCCGATCAGCTCAAAGCCTTACAAAAAAACTTTAAATCGGGCTCTACTCAGTCGAGTAGTGGTAGCACCGTAACAAAGGGCACGGGTATTGATGCGGTGGATCAAGATGCGATTGTGAAACAATTAGTTGACGCCTTATTGCAATATATTTTGCAGCTGTTACGTTAAAGTTTAGGCAGTTGGATGTGTAGGCATTCAACTGCATTACCCAATGCCTGAAAAATAAACAAGAGTAAAAATAAAATGTTTAAACCTTTTGTACATGGCAATGAGTCCCATGCCATTCATGACTTGACCCTTGAAAATGACACGGACTGTGTCAGTATTTATGGCAATTTACAACTCACCAAAGACCAAGCTGGTTTAGTTGCGGCCAAAGCATTGCAGGCATATCTGAATGCTATTGTGCAACAGCTTGAAAGTGAAGCTCAGCTCCCTGAGAAAATTGAACATCCGCAATCGGGTGAAATTGACAATCCGTTTTTATAACATAAGCCTATGTTCCACATGGAACAATAAGAAAAGCCCACAATGTGTGGGCTTTTCTTTTAATGAATGGAGGATTCATTAATCCTCTTTTTCTAAAACTTTATAAATAATAGCACCAATAATGGCACCGACAATCGGAGCAACCCAGAACAACCAGAGTTGGCTTAATGCGGCTGTTTCAGCAAATATTGCAACACCTGTACTTCGTGCAGGGTTAACCGAGGTATTGGTCACAGGAATACTGATCAGGTGAATCAAAGTTAGGGCTAAACCAATCGCAATTGGCGCGAAACCAGCAGGCGCACGTTTATCTGTGGCACCCATAATCACGATCAAGAACATCGCGGTCAGTACAATTTCAATCATTAAAGCGGAGATTAAAGAGTATTTTCCTGGTGAGAGTTCGGCATAACCATTGGTCGCAAAGCTTCCTGTGCCGGCAAAATCAGCTTGTCCTTGGACAATCAGGTATAACACCCAAGCGGCTAAAATTGCCCCGACCACTTGGGAGACCACATAGGGGATCAGATCTTTGGTATCAAAGCGACCACCAACCCATAAGCCGACACTGACAGCAGGGTTAAAGTGCCCGCCAGAAATATGTCCAAGTGCAAAGGCACCTGTTAAAACGGTTAAACCAAAGGCAAGCGCAACGCCAAGAAAGCCGATGCCCAACTCAGGAAAAGCTGCTGCAAAAATGGCACTGCCACAGCCTCCGAAGACCAACCAAAACGTTCCGATGAATTCAGCAAGATATTTATTCATAATGCGCCTTTTGTAGTTATTGATGTTTTATTCGCGTAGAACTTTATATTTAACGAGAAAGTGCTCGTTTTTCAATCAATTTAACAAAAAAAGTATGACATCCTGTTGATGTGGATCAAACAGATCAGATTTTAGTGAAAATGCTGGATACGCCACTGCTGAGGTGTGACTTGGGTCCATTGTTTAAAGGCCCGTTGAAAAGCACTTTGTTCAGAGTAACTTAGCAACAGTGAAATTTCCTGTAAGCTGAGGTGTGGATCTTTTAAGTATTGCTCCGCCAAAATACGTCGAACTTCTTGCATCCGCTGTTGGTAAGTCGTCCCTTGTTGTTGTAAGTAACGTTGCAACTGTCGGACTGAAAAATTCAGTTGCCGAGCAATATGTTCAATTTGATACTGGTTTTTTTGTAACCCAGTTAAAATCGCATGCTGTAAGCGCTGGTCGATGTGGGTGGAGTTGGGAAGTTTTTCCAGTATGGCTTCAGCTTGCTGTAAAAGCAGCTTTTGCAGGGTTTGATCACCTTGCTGAAAGGGCATGGATAATTCGCTGAGGGGAATCATCATCATCGGCCGGCTCTGAGAGAAGCGAACTTTACAATTAAAGTACTGCTCATACAGTGCCGTATTTTTCGGTGCAGGGTGAGTAAAATGAACCTCGCTGAGCTGGATGTCATCATGGGCGACAAAGTGCTTCATAAACTGAATGATCAGCGCCATCGCCACTTCATTGCTGAGTTGTGTGGTGAGTTCAATTGGCATCTCGACCCAACCAAAGCATAGATTTTCACCTTCAACTGCAACATATAGTGAACTGCCATCATAAATGAGACGGTGAAAGTCATGATAACGGGTGAGCGCTTCGCCTAAATTTTCGCAGGACAGTGCAATATAGCCCAAAATGCCTAAATGCTTGGGCTGTACATATTTTGCAATCTCGAGTCCGAGCGCAGGGATGTGCAGATGGCTGTCAAGATCACCCAATAACTCTAGCCACAGGGCATAATCAAAACGTTCTAAGTTTTGTGCTTTTTCAAGCTGTTCAGAAATTGGATAACCTACGGCTTGGCAATAGGCATAGAGTAAATGTCCCAGTCCACCGTAGACAGAACCTGTGTAATCTTTGAAATGTTGCATTTATTGGCTCTATTGTTCTTGTCGTAATTTGTCAATGAATTTGAATGCTAGGGTCAATATTTAGCATAGTTTCCACATTATATTCAATCTGAATATAGGAGGAATTTGCCATGTGGAAGGGTTTTATTGCAGGATTGGTGGTTGCCAATGCGTTTGAGTGGGTTGCACATAAATATATTTTGCATGGAACACACCGTGCTGGAAAGCCACGCTATAGCCCTGTGCCTGACAGCATGAAATCGCATTGGGAGCATCATCGAGAAGTACGGAAAACCACCTTTCACGATCATGGTTATGTTGAAGGTTGGAGCAATTGGCGTACTAAAAATGAAATCGTGTCACTCGCTGTCGTGGCGGGTGTGTTTGGGACATTATTTTATCCTGTCTCCAAAGGCATGACTTTATCTGTGTTGTACAGTGCAGGAAATTATTACTACATCCACCGCCGTGCACATTTAGAACCAGACTGGGCAATGCGTAAGATTCCTTGGCATTATGACCATCATATGAACTCCAATCAGGATGCCAACTGGTGTGTGACCAAACCGTGGTTTGATTATATTTTAGGAACACGGGTCATTTCCTCGCTAGATTTGCAAGAGCAAAATCCATTGGGTATTGCGTTACCACATGTGGTGTCGAATAAGCTTACCCAGTGGGTCAATCAGGTCTTCCCTGCAAAGTGGGTTCAGACACCAAAAGCGATTACGTTGAACTCAGCACAGGCGACGGAAATGGTTGACAGATAACGGAATGGGATGTTTTGTCGTGATTTGTCAACAATATTGGTATGTATTGTCAATATTTCGTCATTTGAACATTCTATAGTAAAGCTGTTGATGAGGTGAAATCATCTCATGAACACTAGTACGTCATTTTTCATTTTTCAGTTTAACAAGACAATGTTGTAGTTATTCTAGGTTTATAGGGAGTCGCAAGACTCCCTTTTTTTATCTCGAAAATTGAGAGTGCAACTTCGGTCAAAAACCAGTGATGATCTCCATTTTTCACATCCATTGTGTATTGCAAGCGATAGTACTATCCGACTTCGTGTTGGTTAAGCCGTGTCTAAATCCAGTGTGATCGAGCCTTTTAATTCGCCTGTTTTTTAAAGTCGGTTAAAATATAGCGATCCATTTCATCTTTATATTTTGGGGAAAACTGGAAACAGATTCGATCGTTGATGGCTAAATTTTTGAGTTCAGGAAAGCGCTGCTGCGCTTCTGAACTATTGCTAAATAAAAAGCCTTGTCGATCATTTTGAAAATAAAAAACTTTTTCGGTTATATTATCGTATCGACCTTGATGTGTAAGCTCTACCCACTGCCTAAAGATACCGCAATATCGAATTTGTTCAGGAGAGGTAAAGGCTTTTTTATAATACTGTGTGAGTTGGTATTCTGAGAACATCACATAACTATACATGCATAAGCCTAAGCAGGGGAAAATGGCGAACATGGTAAAAGGATGATCTGTGTATTTTCTTAATATGTACAGTAATAGAAATAAGAAAACGATGCCAAAGATAAGTAAAATAACCTGTAAGTCTTGCACTGTTTGATCTCTAATTGTTGTTCTAAATAGTTATAAAAAACTAAGTCATAAAAAAAGAGCATCTTTCGATACTCTTTTAATCATTTCAGAAAGATGCTGTCAATTACAAACGCATTTCAATGCCTTGTTCCGCAAGGTATTTCTTCGCTTCAGGAATGGTGTGTTGCCCAAAGTGGAAAATTGAAGCAGCCAGTACGGCGTCGGCTCCACCTTTTAAAATACCATCGGCCAAGTGCTGTAGGTTGCCGACACCGCCCGAAGCAATCGTTGGAATGGTGACACGGTCATTGATTTGGCGCATCAGCTCTAAGTCATATCCTGCTTTGGTGCCATCGGCATCCATTGAGGTAATCAACAGTTCACCTGCGCCAAAGTTAGCCATTTTTACTGACCACTCAATCGCATCAATGCCTGTTGGTTTACGGCCACCATGAGTGAAAATTTCCCATTTATTTTCACCCGTTTTTTTTGCGTCAATGGCAACCACAATACACTGTGCGCCAAAGCGTTGCGATGCTTCTTGGACAAATTCAGGATTAAACACCGCTGCTGAGTTAATACTCACTTTGTCTGCACCAGCATTGAGTAAGAGACGAATGTCTTCAACTTTACGTACCCCACCACCGACGGTTAAGGGAACAAAAACCGTTTCAGCCATACGTTCAACGGTACGGTATGTTGTGTCGCGGCCATTCGAAGTTGCGGTAATGTCTAAGAAGGTAATTTCATCAGCACCTTGCTCGTTATATCGGCGTGCTACTTCTACTGGGTCACCTGCATCACGAATATCAAGGAATTGAACACCTTTCACTACACGACCGTTGTCTACGTCGAGGCAAGGAATAATACGTTTAGCTAGCATAATTTTTTCCAAAAATAACAGCCGATTATGAAACTTCGCGACTTAGATGCTACACCTTAATAGTCGGAGCGGGTATTCTATCAAACTTATGTAAGTTTTTTTGCAGGTTTTATATGTCGGTTTATACCACTTTGACTTCACAGGAAGTTCAGGCGTTTGCAGCACCTTATGGACTTGAGGTAATCGATCTGATCCCAATTCAAGGCGGTATTCAAAATACGAACTATTTTATTGTGTGTGAAAATGCTGTTCAGTACGTATTGACTGTATTTGAAGAAATGGATGAACAGGGCGCAGGTGAGTTGGTTCCTGTACTTGAGCATTTAGGTCAGGCTGGTTTAGCGGTTCCTGTACCTTTAAGTCACTCAGGCAAAGCCATTCATAGTTTAAAAGATAAACCTGCGCAAATTGCCCCACGGATGATGGGCAAACACCCCATGCCTGCGACCCTTGAGCAAGCCGAGGCGATTGCGGTTGCACAAGCGAAAATGCATGTCGCACTGCAAGATTTTCCACTAGAGCGTGCAGAATACCGTGACCATGACTACTGGCTTGCTGTAGCGTTACAGATGAAACCGACATTAAGTGAGGCTGATCAAGCACTGCTGAGTAAGTTATTGGGTCTGTATGATGCATTATCGGTGGTTTATCCGAATCGTCCCAAGGGCTTCATCCATTCGGATTTATTCCGTGACAACACTTTATTCGAGGGCAATCAGCTTAAAGGCATTTTAGACTTCTATGAACTGAATAAAGATGAGTTCTTGTTTGATATTGCGATTACGTTAAATGACTTCTGTACCGAATATCCAAGTGTCCACTTAAATGAAGACAAGGCCATCGCATTTTTAAACGCTTATGAAAGCATTCGTCCTTTAACTGCCGATGAAAAATCTTGCCTAGAGCTGTATCTGGCAATGGCTGCTGCACGTTTTTGGATGATGCGTCTACAGGTGGCACAAAAAAATGCAGAACAAGGCCGTACGGGGGATGACATTTTGCAGAAAAATCCTGCCGAAATGCGTAATATGGTGATTGACCGCTTAAAATTTGTAACTGCTTAAATAGGAAAGAAAAATGCGTGACCAGGGACGACTCGTTGAATGGTTTGATGAAAAAGGCTATGGCTTTATTCAACCCAACGATGACAGTAAAGATCGCGTGTTTTTACATATCAAGGACTTTGCTCGGCAAGGTCCTCGTCCTATTTTAGGCTGTGCATTGGAATACAACGTGATTGTGGATGCGCAAGGACGTTATCGTGCACAGCAAGTCAGTTATTTAAAAGCATCACAAACCCAAAAGAGTCGTACCCAAAAAGTCTCCCTGAAAAAGACCGAGCCGGGTCAGCGCTGGAGTCCAATGCAAATTGCGTCGGTGGTGTACATTGTTGTTTTGGCACTGTTGGTGTTGCTGGGGCGTTTAAGTGGATTGGTGTTGCTCTTTATTAGTTTAATGAATGCAGCCAGTTATTGGTTCTATGCGCAAGATAAAGAAGCTGCACAAAATGGGCAGCGCCGTGTACCTGAAAATACATTGCATCTCCTTTCATTTTTAGGAGGGTGGCCTGTAGCATGGTTAGCACAGCAAAAGCTACGCCATAAAACACAAAAACAACCCTTTAGAAAGATTTACTTTTGTACAATATTTTTCAATATTCTTTTAATTTTATGGCTTATTTCTCCTTTTAATAGTTTGCCTATTTAAAGTTCAAGCCCACTTCACGAGGGATAATATGAATTATTCAGTCGATCAAGATCCGAATCGTAGCCTGACCTTTATTCTTTATATTTTGTATATTGTTGCGATTTTTTCAGCAGGGATTTTAGCCATTATTGCTTTAGTGATTAATTATGTGAAGCGTGGTGCTGTGCGTGGTTCCATTTTTGAAAGCCATTTTACTTGGCAGATTCGCACCTTTTGGTGGTATTTGATTTGGAACGTGATTGCCTTTGTGCCATTTATGTTTTTATTCTTTACGGGTGAAAATGCGACCGCTTTCGCAGGTGTCGCACTTGGTGCTTCAACCTTCTGCGTGGCTGTGATTGGGTTGTCTTGGGTGTGGATTGTATATCGTGCTATTAAAGGCATTATTCGTTTAAATGACAATGAGCCGATGTATCAATAACAAGTGATAGGATTTAAAAAGGGCAGCTTGCCCTTTTTTTATGACTTTATTTTTTAGAACAAGGTTTATGCACCGAGATGAGCCAAGCTGATACAGCAGTGTCTCTATTTTTGCGCAGGCGTGGCTTTGTTGCATAAAGCCCTTAAAGATAGAGCTTTCCTAAGTTGCTCAAATTTAAGTGACAACTTGGGTATGAGGTCGGCCTAATTCTGTAAATCTATTTAAAATGGCTATACGAGCATGTACCTCGTTGACTTGGCTTTGAAAGTTCCTAGCACTGAGTTTATCGCCTAATAATTTGATGCAGTGCATCTTGGTTTCAACCAGACTTCGCTGATGGTAGCCCGACCATTTTTTCCATAGTGTCCTGCCTAAACGTTTAACAGTGCGAAGTAATTCATTTCGCTCTAGCGAATGAACTTTTTTATCTTTCCAAGGCTTGGCATTTTTTCTAGGTGGAATCACTGCATGTGCTTGCCGATCTGCAATGACCTGTCGGCATTGCTTGGTGTCATAAGCGCCATCGGTATATACGGAGTCAATCTGCTCATCCAATGGAATCTGATTGAGTAAATCCCCAAGCACCTGTGAATCACTTACATTGTTGGTCGTGAGCTGAACGGCTCGTATTTGCAGGGTTCTAGCATCTATACCAATATGAAGTTTACACCATTGGCGACGATATTCAGACTGATGCTTTTTACGTTTCCATTCACCTTCGCCCAAAAACTTTAAGCCAGTAGAGTCTACGAGTAGATGAAGCCCATCACTGTTTTTCTGATAACTAATTGCAATATCAATATGCTTTTGTCTTCTACAAAGCGTACTGTAATCTGGTGCTGTCCAATCTAATCCACAAAGTTTAATTAAGCTTTGAACAAAGCCAGTGACCATGCGTAAAGTAAGTCTAAATAGAGATTTGATCATCAAACAGCATTGAATCGCTATGTCGGAGTAGGTTTGACTTCGACCTTGTTTGCCTTGAGGTTCTGCATACCATTGTGTTTTTGGATCGAACCAAATGGCAATATTCCCACGATTAATGAGAGCTCGGTTATATGCGGGCCAATTGGTTGTGCGGTAGATTTTGTGTGTAGGCTTCTTCATTTGGAAATTATATTGCTGAAGAAGCCCTTAAGAACAGCTTTGTGCAACAAAGCCTGATTTCGGTGAAAAATGCAGATTTTTCTTTAAAGAAAATGTCACTATGGCAAGTGGTCATTATTGGTGTGGCCTACATGACCCCGATGGTGGTGTTCGATACTTTTGGTATCGTGTCTGGGATCACCGATGGTCGTGTGCCATTGGCGTATATTCTGGCGTTGTTTGCA
This sequence comes from Acinetobacter sp. WCHA55, assembly GCF_002165305.2. Lineage (NCBI taxonomy): Bacteria > Pseudomonadati > Pseudomonadota > Gammaproteobacteria > Moraxellales > Moraxellaceae > Acinetobacter > Acinetobacter sp. WCHA55. The sequence goes on from NZ_CP032286.1 coordinate 261,713, forward strand.
ATGTTACTGACTGCATTTAGTTATGCACGTTTTAGTCGGGTCAGCGGTGACTCAGGCTCTGCTTATAACTACACCGCACAGTCCTGTGGAGCTAAAGCGGGCTTTTTTGTTGGGTGGTGTTCACTGCTCGATTATATTTTGTTGCCCTTGGTGAATGCTTTACTGGCGGGTATTTATTTGGAAGCTGTCATTCCGAGCGTGCCCTATTGGGTCTGGGTGGTTTTATTTACGGGTTTAGTCACCCTAATCAACTGCTTCCGAATCAATATTTTAGCGAACTTGAGTTTGGTGTTTGTGCTGTTGCCCTTACTGTTGATGGTTCTGTTTATTTATTTGGTCATTCAAGGGGTGGGGTCAGCGCAAGGCTATGATCATGTACTGACTTTAGCGCCATTGTTTAATGGGGACAGCTCTATTTTACCTTTGATTGCGGGTGCCTCCATTTTATGTTTTTCATTTTTGGGTTTTGATGCAGTTACGACCATGTCGCATGAGACCAAAGATCCGCAAAAGAACATTCCGCGTGCGGTTTTACTTACTACATTGGCAGGGGGCGCCATCTTTATCACAGCATCATGGTTTATTCAGTTGTACTTCCCAACGAATGTGCGTTTTAACAACCCTGACGAAGCTTTACCTGAAATTGTCCTCTATGTGGGGGGAGCACTTTTCCAAGCCGTATTTCTGTGTGCTCAAATCATGAATACCTTTGCTTCAGGTTTAGCGACTCATGCGAGTGCTTCACGCCTAATTCATATTATGGCGAAAGATGGCATTTTCCCCAAAGCAACCTTTGGACAATTACATGCAAGACTGGGTACCCCCTTGTACGCGGTATTGAGCATTGGCTTGATCTCATTGTCTGCCATTTTCTTAGATCTTGCGACCGTGGTCAGCATGATTAGCTTCGGTGCATTGATTGCCTTTACGGCGGTGAACTTCTCGGTTTTTGTAAAGTTTTATCTGTTGGAAAAACAAACTCAAGGCTTCAAAAACAAATGTCTCAATTTGATCCTGCCTCTGTTATCCGTATTGGTGATGCTTTGCCTGTGGGTCAACTTAGAACGAAATGCCCTGATTTTTGGGTGCTCTTGGCTAGCAATTGGTATTGGGCTATTTATTTATAAGAAATTGAAAAAGCAAAACATTGTAATTGGAAATGCATATTAAAACCTGCATGAAAATGAGATAGAAATTGAGTGTAAATGAAATGAATATGAATAAGCCGACATTTGTAGATGACGTAGAATACAAAGCCAGTTTTGCTGTACAAAGTGGCAAAGAGTGGAATTGGTTAAACCCGCAACATGGTTTGTTTGATCATCCTGCCAATTACTATGAAAGTTCAATGCATGTATGGCATGAGTTTGATGCTTTAAATGCAGATATCGAATGTGATGTCGTAGTGATAGGTGGTGGCTTACTGGGAACCTCGGCAGCACTGCATTTGTCAGAGCAGGGTGTGGATACGGTCTTGGTTGAAAAGAACCGAGTGGGCAGTGCTGCCTCAGGGCGCAATGGTGGGCAACTCACACCGGGGTTGGCCCGTTGGGAAGCTGAAACCATGATTGAGCACTTCAGCTTTGAAGAGGCAAAAAAGTTATGGCACTTTACCTCAACTGAAGCGATGGCTTTGATTGATGACATTACTGAAAAATATGATTTAGATTTACAACGTAAACGTGGACATCTAACGGCCGCAGTACACCCAGGGCATTTAGATGCCTTGCGTGAAGGCATGCAAGCACGCCAGTACTTAGATGAAAAAAATACCTCAATGCTGACCCAAGAGGAATTACGAGAGCATGTGCAATCGGATAACTATTTTGGAGGTCAATTGGATCAGCTCGGGGGGCATATTCATCCTTTAGCGCTGACGCGTGGTTTAGCGTACGGCTTTTGTCAAAACGGCGGCACGATTTATGAACAGACGGAAGTACAGTCAATCCAAGAACGTGCCGATGGTATTTATGTGACCACAGCCCAAGGAGTGATTAAAGCACGTAAAAGCGTGGTGATGGCTGTACACCATGCCTCATTTAAACTATTAGAAGAACGCAATCAAACCACCATTCCTTTTTATACTTACGTGTGTACCACAGCACCTTTAGCATTAGATTTGAAAGAGCTATTGCCGACGGATCTGCCTGTATACGATACGCAATTTCAAATTGACTACTACCGTGGAGTTTCAAAAAACCGATTGTTATTTGGGGGCGAAGGCACTGGCTCGTGTTGGAGTCCTGAACAAACCCATGACTATTTGCTGGGACGTATTCAGCATGTATTTCCTCAGCTAGAGCAGGTGGCACTTGACTTTGTGTGGAGTGGAACGACAGATTTAACCGTGAATGGTGCGGCAGACAGTCGGAAATTTGGTAGCCAATATCCAATCTATGCTGTTCAGGGGTGGAGTGGACATGGTGTTGCGCAAACGGTGCGTATTGGTAAAGCCATTGCCGATGATTTCTGTGGTCAATGTGATGATTTTAATATGTTGACCCGTATTCAACATCAGAACATTCCTTTTGGTCGTGCACTGGCGCCGTTAGTGATTCCAATTGCCAAAAGTATGTATGGTTTAGGAGCAATGATTAATCCGGGTAAGATGGTATCGTTCTAAACATGAACTTGTGCTGCTGAATCTATACAATTTATGTTTAGGCTCAGCAGACACCGCATTTGAACGTTAAATTAGCGCTGTTCAGCTTCTTTTTTTGATTTCAACAGTTTGGGTTTCCATTCACTTATCATAATGCCAAACACCACCAAGAGACCGCCCAACAAAGCCAGTGGTGCTAAACGTTCTCCTGCAAGGCGCCCAAATAGTGCTGCCCACACTGGCTCTCCTGCGTAAATAATCGCTGCTTGTGATGGGTTGACTGAGCGCTGTGCCCAATTCATGACATATTGAATCACAGCACTGGCAAGCCCTAATCCAAAAGCAATGCCTAATAATGGCCATGAAAAAGCAGGTAGTTGTTGCTCACCAGCCAGTGGCATACATGCAAAGGCGAGCACGGAGGCAACCGCCAGTTGAATGACCGTCACCCGACCAATATCAACTTTTGGGGCAAAATAACCAATCAGAATAATTTCCATTGCTATAGCAATTGCACCGAGCAGGGTTAAGGTCTGGCCAAAATTCAATGAGATTGAGTTCAGGCTATTGCCTGTGAGCAGGACTAAGCCTATAAACGCACAGAGTGCACCAATCCAAATCATAAAATGGGGCACTTTACGAAAGATCAACCACAATAGTACGGGGACTAGGGGGACATACAGAGCCGTTAAAAAGGCAGATTCACTGCTACTGACGGTTTGTAGTCCGACCGTTTGTGTGCCATAGCCAATCGTGACCATACAGCCAATGAGTGCACCCGCCCACAGATCCTGTTGGGTGATGTGTTTTAAATGCTGATAGGAAAATAAGCCAATAATGGTCGCGGCACAGGCGAAGCGACAACCGACAAAGAACATAGGTGAACTGAAATTTAAGGCATATTTCACGGCCAAGAAGGTGCCGCCCCAAATAAAAGTAATGAGAATCAGCGCAATCACAGGCGCTTTAGAACCGAGCTGAGCATTCAACATAAAAAAACTAATGTGCAATATACTGCACATAGCTTGTCATGCTTTGTTTTTTTGTGCAATATATTGCTCAACATTTTTTTAATTTATCTGTATGAACTCTCCTGCGGTGCTACAACACGTCAGTCAAAATGTGCGTCATTATCGAAGTTTAAAAGGCCTGAGTCAGCAGCAACTCGCTGATTTAGCTGGGTTAAGCCGTCGTATGATAGCTGGGGTTGAATCTGGGCAGGACAATATTAGTCTGGCAAAGCTCAGCTTGATAGCCGATGTGCTTGAGGTCGATTTTGTACAAATTATTGCTGCGCCTGAACAACAAGGGCAAGCGGTGGTAAACGTTTTGGCTTGGCAGGGCACACAAGCACACAGTGAAGCAAAATTAATGGCTTCAGCGGCAGCGACACAAAAAGTAGAGCTATGGACATGGGTACTTGCTCCAAATGAACACTATAGTGCTGAACCTGACCCAGAAGGCTGGCGTGAGATGCTCTATGTGATGGAGGGTGAACTAACTTTGGATTTGGCAGGCGACATAAAAGTCTTGGGTGTAGGAGAGTCGATCGTTTTTTCCAGTGCCATTGAATACCAATATATCAACCGTGGCAATGTATCGTTAAAGTTCATTCGTAATGCGATTTATTAAAATGCAGATATTAGATACTGATAATTAGCGCATAAAAAAGAGGTCAATAGACCTCTTTTTTAAATTCTACAATTAGAGCGATTGTTCATCTAATAGCAATTGTGCTTCACGTAGGTTTAAACTGCCTTCGTAAATCGCACGACCAGTAATTGCACCTAAAATACCAGGTTGACCTTTGAGGTTACGTACGTCATCAAGGTTGGTCACACCACCTGATGCAATCACAGGTAGGCCAGAGTATTGTGCCAGTTGAACGGTTTGTTCAACATTGACCCCTTGCATCATGCCGTCACGTGCAATGTCGGTATAGACAATGCTTGATACGCCTGCATCGGCAAAACGTTTGGCCAAATCAGTTGCCTTCACATCGGTCACATTGGCCCAACCATCGGTGGCCACCATGCCATTCATGGCATCAATCCCGACAATGATATGACCTGCAAATTTCTTACAAGCTTCTTCAACAAACTCAGGTTCTTGAACTGCTTTGGTGCCAATAATGACAAAAGATACACCCGCTTCTAGGTAGTGTTCGATGGTTTCTAGTGAGCGAATACCGCCGCCGATTTGAATGGGCAGTTCAGGTTGTGCGCGAGCAATCGCTTCAACCACAGGTTTATGAATTGGCGTACCCGCGAAAGCACCATTTAAATCGACCAAATGTAAGCGACGCGCGCCTTCATTTACCCAGTGCTGTGCAGTTGCAACAGGATCATCAGAAAAAACCGTATCGTCTTCCATACGACCTTGTTTTAAACGAACACATTTGCCATCTTTCAGGTCAATTGCAGGGATGATCAGCATGCTTTCGCTCCTAGCCAAATCTTAAATAAAATCAATGTCCGTCATCTTAGCAAAGTATTGGCAATTTTCTAAGCACCTGTTACAGCTTTTCATGACGAGGAGGTTTTATGATATTTTCCAGTTTTTGCAAAATCTCTTTCGGTAGTTGTTCTAAATGCCGCAATTCTTCAAAAACCAACAATGCGGCATAGGCATCGGCAGCAGCATAGTCAATTTGTTCAGGCGTAAGGACTTTCCTTGCCCAATTTGAGGTGCTGACCTTTTTGCTTTTCGGGAAGTTGAGTTGAAACAGCAGGGCGATGGCATTTTTAATGCCAACAGGGTTGCTCAACCCAAAGCTGGCAAAGCATTTTGACAGCTCAACGATACCATTTAGCTCAAAGCCTTTTTTGCGGAACAGATGGGCATCATTTTTTAAACCAAAACCCACTTTGAGTTGGACGGGATTCGCCAAAAATGGCGCAAGAAAACTCCAAATGGGTGGGCTCATTTGAAACAAATAAGCACGCTCGACGCTGGCCAGTTGAATGAGATGTGGCCCAGTAGAGACTTCTCCCACTTGAAAGGTCGGTTTGGACTCGCTATCAAAACCGAAGATGGCAATCTGTTCCAGTTCAGTGCGAATGGCTTCACACTGTTCTACGTTCTGAATGACATGAATCGCTTGCATTGGCAAATTTTGAAAACGAGGCAAAATTCGAATGTGTTCTTTGTTGGGGATAGGGAGACTGGGTAGGGAATTATTCATGTTATATCTGAGGCATGCTTTTATCTCAGACTAGTGGTTTTTGATTTTAAAGGCAAAATAAAACCTGCAAGAAGCAGGTTTTAAGTACAATCCAAGATAACAGAATGCATTTTTATTGCTGTTGCATTTCGATCTGTGATTGATTGGCACGCAGTATATAGCTTTGATAAGAAGGCAAAGCAATTGCTGCTAAAATACCAACGACAAATAGCAGGATATAAATCCACGCTAGAATTGTTTCCCAACCTGCGGTTGGGCGTGGCGAACCATAGCTATTGCTACGATCATCACCTGGTGCAAAAATCAGGTAAAGCATTAAGATCACGTTAGCAAGAGGTACCAGCATTAGCAGCGATAACCAGCCCGTATGGTTGCGGTCATGTAGGCGACGAATGGTAAATACGAAGGTGAAATAGAAAATTGCTATATAAATCACAGCAAGAAAAATCATGCCGCCACCAAAGTTGCCTGTTTCCATGTTGATGAAAGTCGTTGGAAAAATCACGGCAAAAATACCAATGATAATCACAGCGACGATGGCAAGGAGGCAGTTCCATGCGAGATATGAAAAACGTCCGAAGCGACCTGCGGCGTTCAGCGCAGATTCTTGTACATATTGAGTCATAGTGACTTACCTTATCGTTGTAAATTAAATTTTTTATAAATAAAAATGTCTAAAAAGCAGGCAAATCATAATCAAATTTGGTGACAATGGAAAGTCATTACGACAAGGCTGAATATGTTAGTGTGTTTTAAATCAAAAATTTACAGGCTAAGGGGATAGTAAAAAAGATGAAAGCTTATGCACAGCATTTTTGCGGTATTACCGAAGTTGAGTGAATCGTGAATAAAAAAGCCCAACCGAAGTTGAGCTTTTTACTACAACAGATGTAGAGATAAATTAAATTTTCCATTCCACAAAGTTTTTTAGCAGTTGCAAACCTGCGGTATGACTTTTTTCAGGGTGGAACTGTGTTGCAAATAAATTTTCTTGATGAATCGCGGTACAGAACTCTAAACCATAGTCACAAGTTGCAGCCACAATGTCGCTATTCTTCGGTTCAACATAGAAGCTGTGAACAAAGTAAAAACGTGCATCTTGTTCAATGTCTTTCCACATTGGGTGGCTTGGGTCAGCTTGATGAACTTGGTTCCAGCCCATGTGTGGTACTTTTAAGCCGTCTACATCTGGAAAAAGTCTTACCGATCCTTCAAAAATACCGAGAGCATCGACACCGCCGTTTTCTTCAGAGCGTTGCATCAGCGCTTGCATGCCGACACAGATCGCCAAGACAGGTTTATTAAATGCCGCATGACGAACGACTTCATCAATCCCTGCTTCATGCATGCCTTGCATACAGTCACGCATGGCGCCTACGCCAGGGAAGACAATTTTATCGGCCTGAGCAATCAGTTTAGGGTCATTGGTCACATCGACTGTTGCACCGACATGTTCAAGCGCTTTTGCTGCTGAGTGTAGGTTACCCATACCATAGTCAAGAAGGGCAATACGGGTCATTACAAGCTACCTTTGGTTGAAGCAATGGTGTTGGTTGCACGTGGGTCAATTTCACAGGCCATACGAAGCGCACGGGCAAAAGCCTTGAACACACTTTCAATTTGGTGGTGACTGTTTTTACCTTTGAGGTTGTCAATGTGCACCGTCATGAGCGCATGGTTCACAAAGCCTTGGAAAAACTCAGAGAATAGATCCACATCAAAACGACCAATCATGGCGCGGGTAAATGGAATATCCATAAATAAACCTGGGCGGCCTGATAAGTCCACCACAGCACGGCTCAAAGATTCATCTAAAGGTGCATAAAAATGACCATAACGACGCAAACCTTTTTTGTCACCTAAAGCTTTGGCAAAAGCCTGTCCAAGTGTGATACCACAGTCTTCAACCGTGTGGTGATCATCAATTTCCAAGTCGCCATCACATTCAATATCAATATCAAATAAGCCATGTCGCTTGATTTGATCAATCATATGATCTAAAAAGGGAATACCTGTGTTGAGCGTGCCTTGACCCGTACCATCGAGGTTTACACGAACTCGAATTTTGGTTTCGTTGGTATTTCTTACCACTTCACTGATACGTTCTGTCATAGACACGTTCCTCAAAGACGTCAAATAATTGATGTAAAATGTTTCGCCGTAACGAAGTCACCGCATATTAGATTGCTCAGGAGGGTTTATCAATGCCTATTACCGTACACGCTTATACTTCACTAGAAAAAGAAGAGTTGCGCAGCCAGCTAGAGCGACTGTACGACACCAGTCCTGAATTTGGCGATGGGCATGATGCCGTAGAACAACTTGAGCAGAATCTGGCTCAGTATACCTTACTTTATACCGCAGAATTTAATACTAAAGTCATTGGTGCACTTTGGTGTAGTGGGCAGGGTGAAAATAAAACTTTAGAATACATCGTGGTACATCCTGCAAACCGTGGACGAGGGGTTGCGGAACGACTGGTTGAAGAAGTCTGCCGTATGGAAGAAGCAAAAGGTGTCAAAGTATTCGAACCGGGTTGTGGTGCGATTCACCGTTGCTTAGAGCATATTGGTAAAATTTAAGCTTATTTTAAAGCAAACTTTGGGCTGATTTTTTTCATGAATAGCCATAGTGATGTGCTTTCAGTGCAAAAATTATACGAAGTGTGCTAGGTTTGCTGTAAAAGTAAACACTCAAAAGATTTTTTTGAAAACGGACTTGACGCTGCTTCGCTTAAACTGTTTAATACGCGACATCGGCGTGATAGCTCAGTAGGTAGAGCAACGGATTGAAAATCCGTGTGTCCCCAGTTCGATCCTGGGTCTCGCCACCATATTCAAAATCTTATTTAAAGATTTCAATCCCTGATCCCATCAGGGATTTTTTTTGCCTGAAATTTATCCGATCAAATAAAAAAGTGATGATTTTTATTGACTATTCATCTGAGATACGGCTTAATACACGGCATCGGCGTGATAGCTCAGTAGGTAGAGCAACGGATTGAAAATCCGTGTGTCCCCAGTTCGATCCTGGGTCTCGCCACCATATTTAAAAAAGTCTCAAACAATATTTGAGACTTTTTTTTGTCGTATAAAAAGTGCGATCATATAAGATGTTGGACAAAATCACGCTTCGGCTCTTGGATAATGTGCTAATTTTGAGTCAAAAATAAGACAGAGAATGGCTTATGAAAGACCGCTTTTCATCAGGAAGTCAGCTTTATCAACTCGCACGGCCACGTTATCCAGCGAGTTTGATCCAAGAAATACTCAAGCATGTAGCGACGCCTCAATTCGCATGGGACTGTGGTGCAGGATCGGGGCAATTGACTCAATTGTTGGTGCCTTATTTTGATGCCGTGGTGGCGACAGATATCAGTGCGCATCAGTTGCAGCATGCACCTTATTTTGAAAATGTCAGTTATCAAGTCCAGTCTGCAGAGCACACCAGTTTTGCTGAACAGAGTTTTGATTTAATCACGGTGGCCCAAGCCATTCATTGGTTTGACTTTGATGGGTTTTATGCAGAAGTGCGGCGGACTTTACGGCCTGAGGGAATTTTGGCGGTCATTGGCTATGGTTTAATTCAGTTACAGCATCCTGAGTTACAGGGCTGCATTGAGCGACTTTATTTTAAGACTTTGAAGGGCTATTGGGATGCAGAACGACGATATATAGACGAGGGCTATCAAACCATTCCTTTTCCATTTAAAAAAATAACAACACCTGAATTGTCGATGTCATTTCAATGGTCTGCTGCTCAATTGTTAGATTATTTAAGCACATGGTCTGCACTGAAACATTATCGAGCGAAAAATTCAGATGACCCCTTATATGAGTTCAAAGCATTTTTTGCGTTGGATGATCACGTGAACCAAGTTTTTGAGCTTAAATTTCCAATTTTTTTAAGATTGGGTCGCCTACCTGTATCGGCGCATTGAGTGTCTGAGCTTAATCGGCAATCAGACGTTTACCAAAGCATACGACTTCGATTTCCTCATAGCCCAATTGCTCATAGAAGCTTTGCACGTCGATGTTTTCTTTACGTACAAGCAGTTGTAGTTTGGGACAGCCTAACGCAATCAGGCGCTTCTCAAGCTGCTGTATGAGTGCAGTTGCGACCCCATTGCGTTGAAAGTGTGGATGTACTGCCAAATAATTAATCCAGCCGCGATGGCCATCATAACCACCCATCAAGGTTGCGAGGAGTTGTTCATCTTTAACGGCCAATAAAAATAAACCATCTTTTTGCGCGGTTTTTCTAAAAATATCAATTTCAGGGTTGTTCCAAGGGCGAGTGAGGTCGCATAACTCCCAAAGTGCAATGACGTCTTCTAAATCTGTTTCGAGATAGGGGCGAATAATGAACATGAGCTTGGCATTTTTATTTTTTTGGATGCCTTTAGATTAATTGAGTTTTTTTATTTTGATAAGCGTTTTATTACACTTTTCATCAGATATAAAAAAACGCCCAACTGGGCGTTTTTTAGAGCTTTGAATTAAGCCGATTTTGCTTCTGCTTGAACAGGAAGCATGTGGCCTGTTTCTTCAAAGTTAGAATGCCAAGACAACGCTTCACGTAGAAGGTGAGGTGTATGACCACCTTTTGCACATGAACGATCAAAGTAGTCATTTAAGGCATCACGGTACATTGGGTGTGCACAGTTGTCGATAATCGCACGAGCACGTTCACGTGGTGCTAAACCACGAAGATCTGCTAAACCTTGTTCTGTTACCAGGATGTCAACATCATGTTCTGCGTGATCGATGTGCGATGCAAACGGTACGATTGAAGAGATGTCGCCACCTTTCGCAATTGATTTGGTCACGAAGATCGCAAGGTGCGCATTACGTGCGAAGTCACCTGAACCACCAATACCGTTCATCATCTTCGTACCGCAAACGTGAGTTGAGTTCACGTTACCGTAAATGTCAAATTCAAGTGCAGTGTTGATGCCGATAATACCTAAACGACGAACCAATTCAGGGTGGTTTGAAATCTCTTGCGGACGTAAAACCAACTTATCTTTGTAGGCTTCAAGGTTGTTAAATACTTTCTCGCCATATTTAGCTGAAAGGGTAATTGATGAACCTGAAGCAAACTTCATTTTACCTGCATCAATCAATTCGAAAGTACAGTCTTGCAGTACTTCTGAGTACATGACGAGGTCTTCGAAGTTTGAATCTTTAAGACCTGTAAGTACAGCATTGGCAATTGAGCCAATCCCTGCTTGTAATGGGCCTAAGTTTTTCGGTAAACGCTCTTCAGCCACTTCTTTTTCAAAGAAGGCGATTAAGTGGTCTGCAATGCCTTGAGTTTCATCATCTGGTGCAGTTACCGTTGATGGAGAGTCGTGCAAGTCATTGTTGATAACGATACCGACGATTTTTGCAGGGTCGATATTGATCGCATGTGTACCAATACGCTCATCGACTTGAGTTAGTGGAATCGGTTGGCGTGTTGGGCGGTAAGTTGGAATATAGATGTCGTGTAAGCCTTCAAATGCTGGGCTTAAGTTGGTGTTGATTTCAACAATCACTTTCTCAGCAAAAATTGCGAAGCTTGCAGAGTTACCTACCGACGTTGTTGGAATGATGCCGCCATCTTCAGTGACTGCAACCGCTTCAATGATTGCTACATCTGGTTTTTTCAACTGAAGGTTACGCATTTGCTCAACAGTTTCAGACAAATGTTGGTCAATGAACATCACTTCGCCATTGTTGATGGCTTTACGTAAAGTGTTGTCCACTTGGAATGGTAAACGACGTGCCAATACACCCGCTTCAGTCAATTGCTTGTCTAGGTCATTACCTAAAGAAGCGCCTGTAATTAGTGTGATTTTTAAAGGATTTGTGTGTGCACGTTTAACCAATGCCAAAGGTACAGCTTTTGCTTCGCCTGCACGAGTGAAGCCACTCATCCCTACAGTCATGCCATCTTCAATAAAAGCAGACGCTTCTTCTGCACTGATGACTTTATCGTGAAGTGAAGCTAAACGGATACGATCTAAAGACATGGTTTACTCTCGTTAATATTCTGGATCTGGCACCGATTGTACCGATCAAGAACGACATTGTGCATACCTGTTAGGCTAAGGTCTAATTTTTTGAAAAAATGTGGGTATAAGCTTTTCTGATGATTTGTAAGTGTTTGAAATATATTTGGTAAAATTAAATTGTTGAATAGTTGAACAAAATCATTTGATCAACTATTGTACAAAGTTTAAAAATGCTCAACTAAGGTTTGCTTTAATTTTTCGAGTGGGTTATTGCTTGAAATTTCAGCATCTTGATTGTGATGAAGTGGCAGCGAAATAATCGCTTCAAGACCGCCTTGTTCCCGATTATGAATAGTCAGTTGACCTTGGTGAATATCCACAATTCGCTTCACAATGGCGAGACCTAAGCCACTACCTTGTACGGTTCGGGCTTCATTACCACGGACAAAAGGTTGCATGAGCTCTTCAATTTGGTCTTCTGGGATCCCTTCGCCATGATCTGCTACGCTAATTAAAATGTGTTCATTTTCAAGTGTTGCGGAGAGTTCAATAGGTTCAGCACCATAACGTTTTGAATTATTGATGAGATTACCGATTAGACGTTTGAGAGATAAACTGCGTGCTTGAATAATGGGAAGTTCTGTTGCGTCAAAACGAATATCTAGAGGTTTGAACTGCACCACCAATTCTTGTAACAGTATATTTAAATCGGTGTCTTGGATTTCCTCATCTGAACCGTCGCGCATATAGGAAATGAACTGATTTAAGATCGCATCCATGTCCTCGACATCATAAATCAGACCTTCTTTTAAAAAATCATCATCGGGCATCATTTCCGCACTAAGTCGGATACGGGTCAATGGTGTACGTAAGTCGTGGGAAATCCCTGCCAACATAATTCGACGGTCACGTTCAGTTTGATCTAAGGTATAGATCATGTGGTTAAAAGCCTGATTGACCTCACGGATTTCTTGAGGGCCGTGATTGGTCTCTAAATACGGCGCTGTGCCTGTTTTACTATAGCTGTTTGCGGCATTTTGCAGACGACGCAGTGGGCGATTGAGCTGACGAACTAAGGTTAAAATAATGGCTGCTGCAATAAGCGGTACGCCAAGTAACCAGCCGAAAATTAATTCAGGGCTGTAGTTGGCATAGGTTTTCAGTGGTTCGCGGACCCAGTTACCGTTCATTTCAGGCGTTTGAATCCAAATGCGCGGGCTCGGTTTAAATTGAAAATAAACTGTAGCATGTTCTACATTGAGCTCTTTGGCGAGCTTGGCTTCAATTTGGTTGGTAAAGAATTCAGCAATCACCTTGTCTTTGACATTTGGATATTCTTTGGGGTTGGTGACATATTCAATCCCGACGCGGCTTCTTAGCCAGTCATCGACATCGACTTCAGTATTTTGATGATAAATCCGTAAATCGGGGTTGTTGAGAATTTCTATTTCAACAGCAAGATAACGAGCATGTTGTTGGATTTCTGGAAGATATAAGGTGCGCCAAAAGAACCACAAAGACATGAACAAGCTAAAGAACACCACAAACAGAACAAGGACAGTGGTACGCATGGCAGCAGAGCGTGGCTTAATTTTGTCGAGAAACCGTTCCCAACGCGTGCGCTTTCTCTCTGAGTAAGCTTCGTAATCTGTAAATTTTTGAGGGTCGATGGGTTCGAGTTTCACGCCAGCTTCCTGTGGACTATTTTTTATCAATATTACTGAAATATACACGGTGGAGTCTTACCGTATTTATCAGTAATAGAAGGAGCTCGTTCTGTTACTTTTTAAAAAGTAACCAAAACTTTTGCCATTCGCTGAACTCGCAATTAAAGTTGACGAGCCTTGAAAGTTAAATTGGCTCAAACAGCAACGAATGGCTTTTAGGGACAATAAGTTCGGTGAACGTTTACATTATTGGAACTGATTATTCCGCGCCATCTGGAACAAAGACATAACCCACACCCCAAACGGTTTGGATATAACGCGCACGAGCAGGGTTTTCTTCTACCAGGCGACGTAGGCGAGATACTTGAACATCAATCGAACGTTCCATTGCACCCCATTCACGGCCACGCGCAAGGTTCATCAATTTGTCGCGAGTCAAAGGCTCACGTGGATGTTGTACCAAGGCTTTCAGTACTGCAAACTCACCTGTAGTTAGGGTTACGACTTGACCTTCACGCGTTAGGGTGCGTGTTGATAAATCAAGTGACCATGGCCCAAAGCTGACCACTTCCATTTGTTGGCTTGGTGCGCCTGGAACTTCACGGACTTGACGGCGTAGTACAGCACGAATACGTGCTAACAACTCATTTGGATTAAATGGTTTTGGTAAATAGTCATCTGCACCCGCTTCTAGACCTGCAATACGGTCTGAGTCACTGCCACGTGCGGTAAGCATAATAATAGGTGTATCAATATTGGATTGGCGTAGACGACGGCAGATACTTAAACCATCTTCAACAGGGAGCATGAAGTCGAGCACAATCAGTGAAAACAGTTCGCGCTGTAAGAGACGATCCATTTGGGTTGCGTCATGCGCTGTTTTCACCACAAAGCCTTTATCTTCTAAAAAGCGTTGAAGTAGCGTACGTAAACGCACATCGTCATCTACCACTAAAATGCGTTCAACGCGATCAGCGTCGCTATGTACAGCATCTGTTTTTTCAGCAGGTACAACTAAACTCATTGAAGTGCTCCTTTATTCTTTATTGTCATCGTAAACAAAAGTCGGGATAGTCTTTGAGTATACGACTCATTTGTATGTCTTTACTATGCTCTAAAGCAACAAATATTGCAGGTAAAATCAAGACATAGATACCAAATGTATACATCTTAGCCCATAGAAAAAAATGGCAAAGAATACCTAAAAATAAGATTTAACACTGAAAATGAGATGGATTTATGAAATTTGCCTGAAATATGTCACATTTAAGCCATTAAATTAATAAAAACAGTTGTGGATTTTATAGTCTTGGTCTTTATAATCATGGCTTTTAGTACATATCCTTGTGGGATCACATACGATGACTGACTTAGTTCAGCAGTTGGCAAAAGAAATTGCCGTACGTCCAAATCAAATTGAGGCTGCCATCAAGTTGATTGATGAAGGTGCTAGCGTTCCATTTATTGCGCGTTACCGTAAAGAAGTCACGCAAGGCTTAGATGATGCGCAGTTACGTCAGCTCGATACACGTTTGGCTTATTTACGTGACTTATTTGAACGTCGCGAAAAGGTAATTGAATCATTAAAAGAACAAGACAAATTGTCTGATGATTTATTGGCACGTGTAAATGCTGCTGAAACCAAAAATGCTTTAGAAGAAATTTACGCGCCATATCGCCCAAAGCGTACCAGTAAATCGTTTAAAGCAAAAGAAGCGGGCTTAGGTCCAATTGCAGAAAAAATCTTTCAAGAAGCAGTTGAGCCAAGTGAAGCATTGGCGGGTTTTAGTCATGAAGAATACCCAGATTTGGAAAGCCAATTGGATGCGATTCAACATATTTTAATTGATGACTGGGCGCAAAATATTGCACTGACAACTGAACTTAAGGCAATGTTTGCAAAAACAGCCACTTTAAAAAGTTTAGTGGCAAGTGATGAGAAAAAAGAAGTTGGCAAAAAGTTCCGTGATTACTTCGACTTTTCTGAAAATTTAAACAAAGTCCCATCACATCGTTTATTGGCGATGTTACGTGGTCGTCAAGAAAACGTTTTAGGTTTAAAAGTTGATGGCGAAGATGATGCACCATTGGCACGTATTGAAACTGAATACAGCCTTGAAACTGCACAGCCGCAAGCACGTCAAGATTACTTAAAACAAACAGCTAAATTGTTCTGGTTAGGCAAGGTTCGTCCAAGTATCGAACATTCGTTACTCACTGAAAAACGTCTTGCAGCTGAATCTGAAGCCATGGATGTTTTCGCTGAAAACTTACGTCATTTATTGTTGTCTGCTCCTGCGGGTGCACGTACAACCTTAGGTGTAGATCCAGGCATCCGTACAGGAGTGAAATTGGCTGTGGTGAATGCATCGGGTGATGTACTTGCACATAGCACGATTTATCCATTTGCACCTAAAGAAGATAAAGCGGGTTCAATTGCAGAACTGGCGCGTTTATGTCGCGAGTTCAATGTTGACCTGATTGCCATTGGCAATGGTACAGCAAGCCGTGAAACAGAAAGCGTTGTGGCTGAAATGATGGCTGCAAACAGTGATTTAAAACTGACCCGTGTTTCTGTATCTGAAGCGGGTGCTTCAGTTTATTCAGCGTCTGAGTTGGCTTCTGCGGAGTTACCAGAGCTAGATGTGTCGATTCGTGGTGCAGTGTCGATTGCACGTCGTTTACAAGATCCATTGGCTGAGCTAGTAAAAATTGATCCAAAATCGATTGGTGTGGGTCAATATCAACACGATGTGAACCAAACGGGTTTGGCAAAAACGCTTGAAGCGGTGGTTGAAGACTGTGTGAACTCGGTGGGGGTGGATGTTAATACTGCATCATCTGCTATTTTGGGTTATATCGCAGGTTTGAATAAGTCGATTGCACAGCAAATTGTCGATTTCCGCAAAGAAAATGGTCGTTTTGACAACCGCCAAGATTTGAAGAAAGTGCCACGTTTAGGCGAGCGTACTTTTGAACAAGCGGCAGGTTTCTTACGTATTCAAGATGGTTCAGAGCCACTGGATGCTTCTGCTGTTCACCCAGAGTCTTATGCGCTGGTCGGTAAAATTGTTGAAGCGAAAGCGACGACCGTGAAAGACATCATTGGTAACTCGGAAATCATTCGTCAAGTGAATGCTGAAGAATTTGCTGATGAGAAATTTGGTTTACCAACCATTCAAGATGTATTGTCTGAATTGGAAAAACCAGGTCGTGATCCGCGTCCAGAGTTCCGTACAGCAAAATTCCGTGAAGACATTACAGAAGTTGCTCAACTAGCTGAAGGTATGCAGCTTGAAGGTGTCGTGACCAATGTGACGAACTTCGGTGCTTTTGTGGATGTTGGTGTACACCAAGACGGTTTGGTGCATATTTCAGAATTGGCCAATGAATTCGTTGCAGATCCGCATAAAGTGGTGAAGCCGGGGCAAATTGTGCAAGTACGTGTACTCACTGTAGATGCAGAGCGTAATCGTGTAAATTTATCGATGCGTCCTGAAGGTGCTGAAGCGCCTAAAGCTCCGCGTCAACCACGTCGTGAAAATACAGAGCGTAGTGAACGTAAACCTCAAGGTAAACGTCCACAACAAGCACGTCCGCAAGGCGAGCGCGCTCAAACAAATAAGAAGCCGCAAACAGCTAAACCTCAAGACAATAAAATTGGCGGTTTAGGTGCATTGTTGCTTCAAGCAGGGATTAAAGGTTCAAAGTAATCTTTAGGATTTGAATAAAAAAAACCTCCCAAGTGGGAGGTTTTTTTATGGTTACTTTTATCCGTTGATGATGGGCACGATCCAACTGGTGATAATCAGCATAATGCCAAAGTGCCCAAGCTTTCGGCAAACTTTGACAAAAGTTGGAGCGGGTTGTTCCAGTCTCGTCGCATAATCTTTGAGGCTTATGGCTTGTGTACTGCGGCTATGCCACAGAAAAACAGCAAGATCGATACAGATTAGAATCGTCCCGACATTGGCCACGATATCCATCATCACATAATCTTGTAAATACAGGCTAATGCCTACTCGGTAGCAGAGATAAATCGCAAAAGCGATACATACATATTGCAGTACGAAAGTAAAAGCGCGCATAAATTCACAAAATAAAAAAAGACGGCTGTTTATAACACAAAAAGTAGAAGGGTCACGTCGTCTTTATCTTTTGCCCACAAAAAAAGTATGAGCCTTAACTGATTAGGCTTTGTGCGATTAGGCTAGAAAAAATTGAGATTAAACCTATTTTTGAAAAAATATTGCTATACATGCTTGAGGGGTGTGAGGTTGCCCTAGTTTCTGTTTCTAGCGAGCGTATTTCACTTGTCTGTTGCGGCGCACGTTGGCTCTTAAAGCCAAATTCGAGTAATATCATAAGCAAACCGCCATGAATCAGCACTTGCCAGATTGAAATATAAGAACGGGTAAGTTCTGTATACAGATTAAAAGCAGTGATTCCCACAAAGATGAAGCAAAAAAGCTTGAATAAATAAAGTGCCCGCATTTCTTTTTCCCCCTTTTTATAATTGCTTTCATGATGGGCTTTTTTTCTTAAGCGAATATTAAGAACTATAAAAGAGTAGTGAAAGTTTGGTTCCCCAACCTTTAATCAAAGGCTGGGTAAATTGTAAGAAAACTTACCAATGCTCACCTGGGAACAAGCGTGCATACGCTTTTTGTACCCAGTTGAGTTTTTGCGGTTCACCTACCGACGCAGTAGAACTTGGGAATAAGTTATAACCAATAGACATCAGCTTATTGTTGATGTCTGGTGCAATTGAATAAGTGATCGATGCTAAACGACCTAAGTTGGTTGCGACTTTCTTCGGACGCTTCACAATCGCATAAGCAACCAGATCTGCTGCTTGTTCAGGCGAAAGGGTCGGGACGTATTTATAAATTTTTGTCGGTGCAATCATCGGGGTGCGTACCAAAGGCATATAAACCGAAGTAATCGCAATTTTATGTGAGTGTACTTCGGCTGAGAGACAACGGCTGAACGCATCCAAAGCAGCTTTAGATGCTACATACGCCGAGAAACGGGTGGCATTTGCTAATACACCAATCGAACTAATATTAATAATATGCCCATCACGGCGAATCATCATTTGCGGCAGGATGTTCATGACCAAACGTACCGCACCAAAGTAATTGAGCTGCATGGTGCGTTCAAAGTCGTGGAAGCGTTCCGTTGACTCGTGCACTGCGCGGCGGATTGAACGACCTGCATTATTAATTAAAATATCAATATGATCGACTGATGCTAAAATCTGCTTAGAAACTTCATCAATCGAGTCTAAATCATTTAAGTCGCATGGAAAAACAGAGGCTGAACCCCCTTTGGCTTCGATTTCTGCTTTAACTTCTTCTAATGTTTCTTTGGTGCGTGAAACTAAAAGGACGTGTGCTCCTGCATCAGCCAGTTTGTGTGCGACGGTTAAACCAATACCACTTGAAGCACCTGTAATTAAGACGGTTTTTCCATTTACGCGTTCTTTAAAAAGTCTATCTATTCTTGAATTCACGTTATCATTCCTGATCTAAGTCAAATATTTGAGGGTTATGGCTGTTTTTGTATTCGATTATTTAGGCTACATTTTCGGAGAAATGTAGCGGCTTTCCTTCACGGTATAATACCTAAACTGCTTAAAAATATCACGGCATAAGTTATTGAAATAATAAATAATTTTAGAGTAAAAACTCTATTCTATTGGTTCTAATTACTTGTTTTTAACATGAATTCAAGCGAAGTGAAAGGGTATAAATATAAAAGACAAGCGTATAAAAAACCTCAATCATGTGATTGAGGTTTTAAGTTTGGCGGTCTGTATTTTACACTTGGGCCAATGCCTGTTCTAAATCTGCAATCAAATCATCAATATGTTCAATTCCTACAGATAAACGCACCATATCAAGACTTACTCCAGCAGACTTTAATTCAGCTTCATTCAGTTGACGATGTGTGGTGGTAGCAGGGTGGCAGGCCAGACTTTTGGCATCGCCAATATTGACCAAGCGAGTGAAGAGTTGTAGGGCGTCAATAAAGCGGGTACCACCTTCACGGCCATCTTGTACGCCAAAGGATAAAATCGCAGAGGGCTGACCTTTGACATATTTTTGTGCCAAGCCGTGTTGAGGATGATCTTTCAAGCCTGCATAGTTGACCCATTTCACTTTGGGATGGGCTTGTAAATATTCTGCCACTTTCTGTGCGTTGTAGGTATGACGTTCCATACGTAGGTTTAGCGTTTCTAAGCCTTGTAGAATCAAAAACACGCTTAAAGGACTAATCGCAGCGCCAGTATTACGCAATGGCACTACGCGGGCACGCGCGATATAAGCAGCTTCACCTAAGGCTTCAACATAATTCACACCGTGATAACTTGGATCTGGCGTATTTAGCACTTTAAAGCGCTCAGGATAATTGCCCCAAGGGAACTTACCACTGTCGATAATCGCACCGCCAATCGAGTTGCCATGCCCGCCAATATATTTGGTCAGGGAATGAATCACGATGTCTGCCCCATATTCAAAGGGTTTCAGTAGTGCAGGCGTTGCAACGGTATTATCGACCACCACAGGGACACCATATTCGTGGGCGATTTTGGCAATCGCTTCTAGGTCAATGATATTGCCGAGTGGATTGCCAATGGATTCAACAAAGACCAACTTGGTTTTTTCATCAATTAAACCGCGGAGGGCTTCAGGGTCTTGATAATCAAAGAAACGAACTTCAATACCTTGTTTCGGTAGAGTGTGGGCAAACAGGTTATAAGTGCCACCGTACAAGGTCGATACGGAAGCAATGTTATCACCCGCTTCGGTAATCGTCTGAATCGCATAAGTAATGGCTGCCATGCCAGAGGCTAAGGCCAACGCACCAATGCCCCCTTCGAGTGCGGCTAATCGTTGTTCTAGCACCGCAGTGGTCGGGTTCATAATTCGGGTATAAATATTACCTTGCACTTTCAGGTCAAATAGGTCCGCGCCGTGTTGCGTATTATCAAAGGCATAAGAGGTGGTTTGGTAAATCGGTACGGCCACTGCTTTGGTGGTGGCTTCGGGGCTATAACCAGCATGGATAGCCAAAGTTTCATCTTTATAGGTCATGGGACTTCATCTGCGTGAGTTAAATATTGCACAGTCTACCATCAATGAATATGAGTGAAAGTGTGAAAATAATGAATATTTATCTAAAAAATTCATAAAGATGAATTACGAACAGCTTCTTGTCTGTGGAAAAGTGAGATAAAAAGGGTGTTTAAAAAATAACCGCACTGAAAGTTGTAACATTGCATTGAAGATCGGTTTAATGCCTTATTTTTTCAGCGCATTCATCGTATAATGCCCGCAAATATTTTTTCGCTGTTTTGCGATTTTTTGGTTTTTCTATTGAGGAGTCCTACGTGGCCCAATATATTTATACGATGAACCGAGTGTCTAAGATGGTTCCGCCGAAGCGCGAAATCTTAAAAGACATCTCTTTGTCATTTTTCCCGGGTGCTAAAATTGGTGTCCTAGGTTTAAACGGTGCAGGTAAGTCAACCTTGCTTCGTATTATGGCTGGCGTAGACAAAGATTTCTCTGGTGAAGCTCGTGCGCAACCGGGTATCAAAATTGGCTACCTAGAGCAAGAACCACCTTTAGATCCAAATAAAGATGTACGTGGTAACGTTGAAGATGGTTTGCGTGAACCACTTGATGCTTTAGCACGTTTGGATGAAGTGTTTGCTGAATATGCGGCTGAAGATGCTGATTTCGATAAATTAGCGAAAGAGCAAGAAAAATTAGAAGCCATTATCCATTCATGGGATGCACATAACCTTAGCAACCAGATGGATCAAGCTGCTGCTGCGTTGAACCTTCCAGCTTGGGATGCAGACGTAACACTACTTTCTGGTGGTGAACGCCGTCGTGTAGCACTGTGCCGTTTATTGCTCTCTAAACCAGATATGTTACTTCTTGACGAACCGACGAACCATTTGGATGCAGAATCTGTATCTTGGTTAGAGCGCTTCTTGAAAGACTTTGCGGGCACGATTGTGGCGATTACGCACGACCGTTATTTCTTGGATAACGTCGCTGAATGGATTCTTGAGCTTGACCGCGGTATGGGCATTCCATATCAAGGCAACTATTCTGCTTGGTTAGAACAAAAGAATGCCCGTTTAGAGCAAGAGCAGAAGCAAGAAGAATCTTTTGCGAAAGCATTGAAAAAAGAACTTGAATGGGTTCGTTCAAATGCGAAAGGTCAGCAAAAGAAAAACAAAGCGCGTATGGAGCGTTTTGAAGAGCTTAACTCGCGTGAGTTCCAACAACGTAACGAAACTTCAGAAATCTATATTCCACCTGGCCCGCGTCTAGGCAATAAAGTGGTTGAAGTTGAAGGCATCAGCAAATCATTTGATGGTCGCGTACTGTACGAAAACTTAAGCTTTACTGTGCCACCAACTGCGATTGTGGGTATTGTTGGTCCGAACGGTGCAGGTAAAACCACCTTATTCCGTATGATGACGGGCGAACAGCAGCCTGATACAGGTACGGTGACTTTAGGTGAATCGGTTAAAGTGGCGTATGTCGGTCAGATTCGCGATACTTTAGATAACAACAAAACTGTGTGGGAAGAAGTTTCTGGCGGTTTAGATATCTTAAGAATTGGCGAATATGAAATTGCATCGCGTGCTTACATCGGTCGTTTCAACTTCAAGGGTCAAGACCAGCAGAAACGTGTAGGTGAGTTGTCAGGTGGTGAGCGTAACCGTCTACAGTTGGCGAAAATCCTGCAAATGGGCGCGAACGTGATCCTACTGGATGAGCCATCGAACGACTTGGATATTGAAACTTTACGTGCATTGGAAGATGCAATTTTAGTCTTCCCAGGTACAGTGATGGTGGTATCGCATGACCGTTGGTTCCTTGACCGTATTGCAACGCATATCTTGTCATTTGAAAATGAACAACCTGAGTTCTACGAAGGTAACTATGCGGAATATGAAGCATATCGCTTGGCGCGTTTAGGTGAAGATGCAGTACAAAAACGTACTAAATACAAAAAGATTGGTGGTTAATTTCAACCAATAAAAACCAGCCTTCGGGCTGGTTTTTTTATGCTTATTCATTGCCTCTTAAGGTGTTTTAGGCGCATTCACTTGTAAGCTGATAATGGTGTAATACTGATTTTTAGGTTTTGCTTTGGCATCGACCTTTTCGCTCACTTCAATCAAGTATTGTCCAGCCTGTTCAAAAGTGAGCGTGGCATTACCTTGTGCATCAACAGGTGTACTTTTCGCTTGCTGCTCAAACTCACCTTGAGCGCGAACCATAAGTTCTGCATGTGCAAGAGCTTTGCCTGCTTGCATAATTTGTAATTGTACTGGCTGTTGCGCCGTGATTTGGTTTGGATGGGTTTTGAAGTCGACTTGAATTGGGGCTGGTGTTACAGCAACAGGTGAGGTGCTGTCTTTACTCACATAGCTTTGAATGCTCCATTCGCGAACTGTAGAGATCATGCTTGGCACTTTTCTTTTAAAGTCACTTGGAATGACATAGTCACGCTCGCTTAGGGCTGGGACTTTGTCTGCCGCGACATCGGCAAATATTTTCCATTGATGATTATGTTGTACATATTCAATTTGGTATGAGGTTTTGGCGAAAATGGTATAGGTGCCTTTTTCAGCTAGCTTAAGATCAAATGCGGTTGCAGATTCTAAGTGCTTCTGTGCTTGAATCGTAGTCTGTGTTTGGTTTGGCTGGAAAACGCTGAATGAAATATCTTTTAGGGCATATTCAGGGTGAAAGGCTTGTTCTGCATAGGCGCTCAATACAGGGACTTGGGTATTTTCGGTGTGATACGCCAGTGGAGCGACATAGGGTTCATGCGCTTGAGCCACTGAACAGAATAAGAGTGTGCAGAGTAGAGCATTTTTCATAGAGACTAGGCCTAAAAATATTTCGTAAGATGTGGTTATTGATTATATCGAGAAAAACTTACAGGTGATAATAATTATTATTTATTATTTAGGTAGATAAAAAGGGAGCGCATAGACTCCCTTTTTGGATGCGGGTTCTAAGTTAAAACTTAGATTTCCCACTCATGGTCGCATTCACGGCATTTCCATTTTTTCTGAGACTGCATGAAGCCTTGCATTGAAATCTTAAAATCTGGAAGATCTCGGTAAAACAAGAAACCCGCAATTACACACACGATAAACACGACAACCGTTGCAATTTGTAGTGTTGAGCCAGCGCCATCCCCAAATAGCCACATTGCGATGCTAATGAGCACCAAAAGTAATAATACAAAAATGGCTGGAACCAAAAAAACCAGACTTTTAGGCACAACAGGACGCGTTGCTGGAGCTCCTGCTTGAGCAACCGGCATAATTTTTGGGCTTTGACATTGAGGACAACGATATTGCATTACAACTCCAAAATTCGAATCTATGCTGTATTCTAATCGGATTAAAGCAGAAAGCCAAAAAAGCGTGGTAATGAATTGCTGATAATTTTGAGGCAATAAAAAACCCAAGTCATAATGCTTGGGTTTTTTACCAGATGTTGCCATCTTAAATATGGCGTCCCTACGGGGATTCGAACCCCGGTTACCGCCGTGAAAGGGCGATGTCCTAGGCCTCTAGACGATAGGGACTTATTGAGGCATCACATTGATTGGTTAACACCGTCTCTCTGTGTGAGCGCTATATTAGGGATATAACGCTCATGCGTCAACTAAAAAATCAATTAAGCTTCATCAACTGCGTCATTTTTCGGCAATTTTAGACTTTCATTGAGTTTTTCCCAAACTTTTGCTTCTTTTTTGCTTGGACCACCCACAATTTCAAGGGCATGACGTAAGCGCGCGAAAGTTAAGTCAGGGCCGATGGTGACCATAGTTTGCATGACTGGGGTCGAAGCGGTCGAACCTGCAATGGCAATAAAGAAGGCTGGCATAAAGTCACGGAGCTTAATTTCCATTTGGCTGGCTAAGTCCATCAATGTTTGACTTACAGTGTCATTGTTCCATGTGAACATGCTTTCTAAACGCCAAATCGCAAATTGAAGACTTTGACGAACTTGTTCTTCGCTCAGTTTCTTGCTTTCAAATTGTTCTTTGGTCAAGCTTGGGAACTGGTTAAAGTAATGTGCAGACCAGTTCACCGCCTCTGAAAGTAAGTTGATACGAGGTTGAATCGCTGCTGCGATGTCTTCGAGCATCTTACGATCGGCTTTCCATGCTAATAAAGTATCTAACAGTTCAGCAGGGCTTAAGCCTTTGATCCATTGACCATTGAGCCAATTCAGTTTTTCCACATCAAAAATTGGCCCACCGAGGGATACACGTTGAATATCAAAGTGTTCAATCATCTCTGCCAATGTGAATTTTTCACGTTCATCTGGCATAGACCAGCCCATACGGCCTAAGTAATTCAACAAAGCTTCAGGCAAGACACCAATATTTTTGTAGTAGTTAATAGAGGTTGGGTTCTTACGTTTCGACAGTTTTGATTTGTCTGGGTTACGTAGTAATGGCATATGACCCAAAACAGGCATTTCCCAACCAAAGTATTGATACAACAACTGATGTTTAGGTGCAGAAGGCAACCATTCTTCACCACGGAAAACGTGGGTAATTTGCATCAAATGGTCATCGACCACATTGGCAAGGTGATAGGTTGGCAAACCATCTGTTTTCAGTAAAACTTGCATGTCCACTTGTGCCCAAGGGATTTCTACGTCGCCACGTAGCAAGTCATTGACTGTACAAATACCATCTTCAGGTACTTTCATTCGAATCACATGTGGCTCACCTGCAGCAAGTCTGCTTTGAACTTCTTCGGCAGATAGTTTTAAACCACGACCATCATACTTTGGTGTTTCACCACGGGCTTGCTGCTCAGCACGCATTTGATCCAATTCTTCGCTCGTCGCAAAGCAGTAGAACGCATGACCTTTTTCAACCAAATCCAGTGCATATTGTTTATAAATATGCATGCGTTCAGACTGGCGATATGGCGCATGTGGCCCTCCAATGTCTGGACCTTCAGACCAATTCAGTCCTAACCAACGCAATGAATCTAAAATCATTTTTTCCGATTCAGGAGTCGAACGAAGTTGGTCGGTATCTTCAATCCGCAGAATAAATTCACCACCATGTTGCTTGGCATAGCATAAGTTGAATAACGCAATATACGCTGTGCCCACATGCGGGAAGCCAGTTGGAGAGGGTGCAATACGAGTACGAACAGTCATAGCCAATTATGATTCAGAATGTAAATTGAGGTCTATTATAACGAAAAAGCCCAGCCACTTAATGCTTAATTCAACATTCAGTGATCAGGCTTTTATGGGCAAATGTCATAACTTGAGAGAGGTTATGACGCTATTGCTTGTTTTTAGTTTAGAGGAACAATGATTGCACAAAACGGCTAAAGCGCTGGTTTTGTGTAGCAAAGAAATTTTGTGTCGGTGCAACTTTGATTGATGTCATGATTTTTAAATCACTATCCGTCGTTGTGGTTCGATCACTGCCTTTTTGTTGGCTGAGCGCTTTTTCAATCAATGATGTTTTCTCTGTAGGCATCGTTGCTTTGTCATTACTTTGAATGGCTGCACTATGTCCCAGTTGGCTAAAACAAGCCAAACCTATACTTAACGTAACGGTATGTAAAAATGTTGCTTTCATGTCCTTTTCCCCCTCTCAACATGGTATTGGAACAGATTTTTATTAAAGTCGTTGGTAATCTAGTTTCAAATTAACCGCTTTTACAAATAAAAAAGTAGAACTGTGTCACACAATTTACAAAATTATAAACAAATTTGGGCTAAATTGACACTTAAACATCAAATATAAATCATTTGGCTTTTTGTACCAAATAACTGTGGAGATAGCATGGAGATTTTGAGCTTGATCTGTGGAGCATGGATATGGGCTTATCCTTAAAACTGCACAAAATAGTCCTTTTAAAGATATCTTTTTATCAGATATAAAAGCCATAATTAATTATAACTATATGATTGTGTTGGTTATTTGTTGTTTATATAGTGGGCAAATTCAGTTCGAGTATAAAGCAATGAAAAAAATATTAGCGACATCTATTTTAGTATTACTTGGGGGCTTTGCAGCCAGTGCTTATGCGGCAAAAGATTTTTTAAATGTGTCTTATGACCCGACCCGTGAGTTTTATCAAGAATATAACCAAGCCTTTGGACAGTATTGGAAAAGCAAAACTGGGCAGGAGGTCAACTTTAAACAGTCTCATGGTGGCTCGGGCAAGCAAGCACGTGCCGTTGCAACGGGTCTACAAGCAGATGTGGTGACCTTGGCCTTGGCCAATGATATTGATGAAATTGTAAATACTGGACAAATTGATAAAAACTGGCAAAAAGAATTTCCAAATCATTCTGCACCTTATACTTCAACCATTGTTTTTCTAGTGCGTAAAGGTAATCCCAAACAAATTAAAGACTGGAATGATTTAACCAAACCGGGGGTTGAGATCATTACCCCTAATCCAAAAACAGGCGGTGCGCCGCGTTGGATCTATTTATCAGCTTGGGGGTATGCATTAAAACAACCGGGAGGTAATGATGCTAAAGCCAAAGAATTGGTGAAAAAACTTTATCAAAATGTCAAAGTCCTTGATTCAGGCGCGCGAGGTTCATTGACTACGTTTGCTGAACGAAGTATAGGTGATGTGTTGTTGTCTTGGGAAAATGAAGCTTTACTGGCGACCCAAGGTCTAGGTAAAGACAAATACGATATTATTTATCCTTCGATTTCGATTTTAGCGGAACCGTCGGTTGCGATTGTAGACAAAACCGTGGATAAAAATGGCAATCGAAATTTAGCCAAGGGCTATTTAAATTATCTGTATTCGCCAAAAGGACAAGAGTTGGCGGCGAAGCATTTCTTCCGTCCACGTAATAAACAAGTGGCGAACAAATACCTTGCACAATTTCCAAAGCAAAAAACCTTTAATATTAATGATGTCTTTGGAGGGTGGGCAAAAGCGCAGAAAACTCACTTTGTCAATGGTGCGATCTTTGATCAGATTTATACTGAAAAATAAACGTGCTGTGGTTTGATGAGATCACGTTAGGACATAAAAGTGGATATGTGTATATCCACTTTTATTATATTTTAAGCATAAAAATTTATATAATAGGAATAAGTAAAGTGTTTGCTGTTATTTTAAATAAAAACAATTCATTAAGTCTCAGTGATTCTAAAATAACGAGTATTTAAAAAACAAAAGTGAATTGCGATTTATGATTTTGTTTCATATATTTAGCATAATTCTTGATATTTAATTGAATACGCCATGAAAACGCATTTGAAATCTCTCTGGGCTGCTGCCGTAGTGGCAACAGGCCTGACATTCAGTATGACATCAGCTCAAGCGGCTGACCGTACTATGCTCAATGTCTCCTATGATGCAACACGCGAATTTTACGATGAGTTCAATAAATCCTTTGGTGCTTATTGGCAAAGTCGTACAGGACAAACGGTCGATTTTAAACAGTCACACGGTGGTTCAGGTAAACAAGCCCGTTCGGTCGTGGATGGTCTAAAAGGGGATGTGGTGACCTTGGCCTTAGCCAATGATATTGAAGAAATTGTCAAATCAGGTCAAATCCAGCCGGGTTGGCAAAAAGAGTTCCCAAATAACTCTGCACCTTATACGTCGACCATTGTGTTCATGGTACGCAAAGGCAACCCGAAAAAAATTAAGGACTGGTCTGATTTAACCAAACCGGGTGTACAAATTATTACGCCTAATCCTAAAACAGGCGGTCTACCACGTTGGGTGTATCTGTCAGCTTGGGGTTATGCACTGAAACAACCCGGTGGTAATGAGGCCAAAGCCAAAGAGTTTGTGGGTAAAATGTACCATAATGTGAAAGTTATGGACTCTGCGGCACGGGCGTCTATGACCACCTTTGCAGAACGTCGCATTGGTGATGTGTTGTTGACTTGGGAAAATGAAGCCTTAGTGACGCAAAAAACTTTAGGTAAAAATCAATTCGATATTGTTTATCCATCGATCTCAATTTTAACTGAGCCTTCGGTGGCAATCGTGGATAAGACTGTAGCGAAAAATGGCAACAAGTGGTTAGCGCAGGGTTATATCAACTATCTATATTCACCACTCGGTCAGGAAATGGCAGCGAAGCACTTCTATCGTCCGCGTAATGCCACAGTTTTAGAAAAATATAAAGCGCAATTTCCACCGTTAAAAACTTTCACCATTGATGAAGTCTTTGGTGGTTGGGCCAATGCCCAAAAGACCCACTTTGTGAATGGGGCGACCTTCGACCAAATCTATAATAGTCGTAAATAATTCAGTTGATTATTTTAGCTATTGTTTAAAAAGCCTCCCTTGGGAGGCTTTTTTGATAATGAAAGCCTCTTAAAAACGGTTTTGTCTATGAAAAGTAATATTTCCCTACAAAAAGTCGTTTGGAGCTTTGTTAAAACAAGGTAATAATGTGCAGTTACATTTTTCCTTCCGATCATATTGAGTCTTTATGTCGCATATTTCTGTATTACTTCACGAAACTGTTGATGCTTTGGTAGCAGATCGCAATACAGGGATTTTCATTGACGGGACGTTTGGTCGTGGCGGACATACGCGTTTGCTGTTGTCTAAGCTGGATGAAAATGCACGTGTCTATGGTTTTGATAAAGACCCGCAAGCACTGGAAACAGCCGCGATTTTAGAACAAGAAGACCCACGTTTTAAAATTATCCATGCCAGCTTTGCTGACCTTAAACATGAGTTAGAAGTACGTGGCATTGGCTTGGTCGATGGGGTTATGGCCGATTTGGGCGTGTCTTCACCGCAGCTTGATCAGGCGGAGCGTGGCTTTAGTTTTATGAAAGATGGACCACTGGATATGCGTATGGACAATTCAAAAGGTCCAACTGCAGCGCAGTGGCTGGTCAATATTGAGGAAGAAGCGTTAGCCAATATTATTTTCCAATATGGTGAAGAGCGTTATAGCCGTCGTATTGCCAAAGCCATTAAAGCGGCGGGGTTGATTGAAACCACAGCGCAGTTAGCTGAAATTGTGAAAGTGGCGCACCCGAAATGGGAAAAAAATAAACATGCCGCAACACGAACTTTCCAAGCAATTCGTATTGCCATTAATAAAGAATTAGAAGATATTGAAGTTTTCCTACCGCAAGCGGTAGAGGTATTAAAACCGAATGGTCGTTTAGCTGTGATTAGCTTCCATTCCTTAGAAGATCGATTAATTAAACAATTTATTCAAAAAGAGTCGACACTTGAGGAAGACATGGGTTGGGGGATGCCACAACAGCGACCAGATACACGTCGTTTAAAGAAAGTATCACGTGTGAAAGCAAGTGATGCCGAGGTTAAAGCCAATCCACGTTCACGTAGTGCATGGCTTAGAGTTGCAGAGCGCTTAGCACTTAAAGGCGAATAATGAAAACTGAAGTCGTTGAAAAAATTCCAACAAAGTTAAAGTTTAAGAAGCTAATTGCATATGCCATTTTATTGGTGCTGGTGTTTATCAGTGCCATGATGGTGGTGTTCCAAGTGTTTGAATATCGCCATGACTATCGCGAAATGAGCTCTTTTATGCGCGAGCGTGATGATTTAAATGCGGAATGGGGCCGTTTGTTGATTGAACAGCAAACTTTTGGCGCAACTGCACAAATTGGAACGCGCGCGGTGACGCAACTGCGGATGTATTCGCCACCTGCGGCGCAAACCGTAGTGATTTCTTTACCCACGACTTCAGAAGACAAAAAATAAGGCCGCTGTAACATGGTAGAAAAGCGTAAACCCACTCGAAAAAAACAGCAAGCGGTGACTGAAAAATCTGCTCTACAGGTTGAAATGTGGCGCTTTTATCTTATGTGGGCGGTGGTTTTAGCCTGCTTTATTGCTTTGGTTGGACGTGCTTTCTACGTGCAGGTTATTAATACCGAATTTTTGCAAAACAAAGCCAATGCCAATATTTTAAGAACTGAAAAAATTAAGGCCATGCGCGGTGTAATTTATGACCGTCATGGTGTGCCTTTGGCGATCAGTACGCCGATCATGAAAGTGGTGATTGACCCGCGTGATTATTTTGATAATAAAAAACTGTTTGATGAAATCACCGCTGAATTAGCCAAAGACCCGCACAATCGTAAATTGAAGCGTCAATTACCAGATAAAAACTTAAATCTGGATGAACTGGCTGATGCCGTAGGTATGGATCGTGCGGAGCTGAAGCGAAAGTTGAATGAACGTCCGCGTTCGCGTTATTTGGTCTTGAAAAAAGAAGTGCCACCTCAGCAAGCGGAGCTGATTGCAAAACGTGAGTTCCAAGGAGTTTACACTGAAAAGAACTACAAGCGTTACTACCCTCAACCACAACCGAATGCGCAAATTATTGGTTTGACCAACAGTGAAGGTTCGGGCATTGAAGGTTTAGAAATGCAGCTGAATCAACGCTTGTCGGGTATTGATGGTGAGCAGCAAATTGTCCGAGATAAAAAGGGCAATCGTTTTAAAGATGCTGAGGTGGTTAAAGAAGTTGAGCCGGGCGAAAATATTACGCTCAGTATTGATTCGCGCCTTCAGTACATTATGTACCGTGAACTGACCGCTGCGGGTGTAGCCAATAATGCACGTTCTGCAACAGCAATTGCGGTCGATGTGAAAACAGGTGAAATTTTAGCGATGGCATCGTGGCCGTCGTACAATCCGAACGATAAAAACAGTTTGTCTAATAAAGATGCCATGCGGAACCGTGGTGCGGTTGACTCTTTCGAGCCAGGTTCAACCATGAAGCCTTTGACCATTTCAATGGCTTTGGAAAGTGGCAAATATATGCCGAATACTGTGGTCAATACCACTCCGGGTTCGATGCGAGTCGGTAATCATACCATTCGAGATACGCATAACTATGGTCCACTAACCTTGGGTGGGATTATTCAAAAATCCTCTAACGTGGGTGTGGCTAAAATTGCATTGTCTCTCCCTTATGCAACTTTACCGACTTTTTACAAACGTCTCGGTTTTGGTCAGCGTTCAGCTGTTAAATTCCCAGGTGAAAGTGGTGGTTTAATTCTGCCACCAAGTAAATGGAATGTATCGGAAGTGGCGACCATGGCATATGGCTATGGCTTAAATGCGACTGTGCTGCAAATGGTGGATGCTTATGCCATGTTGGCCAACAAAGGTGTGAAAATGCCTTTGAGTTTGTATAAGTTAGATGCGCCGCCTCGTGGTGAACAAATGATTGATCCAAAAATTGCGGATCAAGTTTTGTTGATGATGGAAACGGCAACCTTACCCGGTGGTACTGCGACGCGTGCGACTATTCCGGGTTACCGTGTGGGGGGTAAAACAGGAACCGCGCATAAGTTACGTGCTGACCGTAAAGGCTACTCAACCAATGAATATCGTGCACTTTTTGCTGGTGTAGCACCTGTTAGCGACCCGCGTTTAGCGATGGTGGTTGTGGTCGAAAACCCGCAAGGAACCTACTATGGTGGTACGGTGTCCGCGCCTGTATTTGCCCGTGTTATGCAAGAATCCTTACGTTTAATGAACGTGCCTTTAGATAAACCCTTAGATGCTCCTGTAATCAAGAGATAGGTGATGAATGTCGATTACATTTCAACAACTTTACGCCGCTAACCAAAGCGCTGAATGGATGGCGCAGCCATTTCAAGGTTTTGTTCTTGATAGTCGTAAAGTACAGACAGGGCAAGTTTTTATTGCGCTGACATCGCTTTCACAACCTGAAAAAACAGGGCAGTTTGCACAAATAGCCTTGGATAAAGGGGCTTTAGCGGTGGTGAGTGAAACAGAGCTTGGACTTGCAAACAGTATTGTGGTGCCAAATGTACGTCACTTGATGGGAGACTGGCAAAAGCAATTCTTGTTGGCCACTAGTCATGTACAGCCTGCTCGTATTTTAGCGGTGACAGGAACCAATGGTAAAACCACGATTTCTCGTTTGGTCGCAGAACTGTTGATGCTCCAAGGCAAATCATGTGCGGTGATGGGCACGACAGGCAATGGCATTTTACCCAATTTAGAAGCATCGTCGCATACCACTTTAGATGCGCTACATTTACAAAATGCACTACATACTTATGCCCAGCAAGGTGCTGAATTTGCATCGATTGAAGCCTCTTCGCATGGTTTGGAACAAGGTCGTTTAGCGGGCAGTGAGATTGAAATTGCTGCATATAGCAACTTAAGTCGCGACCATCTTGACTATCATGGCACGCTTGAGGCTTATGCCGAAGCTAAATCTCGTTTGTTTCAATTTCCATCATTGAAGGTCGCTGTGATTAATCTGGATGATGAGCATGCTGGAGTCATGATTCAAGCGGCACAAAATAATCCAGCCCAACCGAAAATTTTAACCTACTCAACCACGCAGTCTGCTGACTATCAGGTAAAGAATATTCAATATAGCCTGACGGGTGCGAACTTTAGCTTGTGTACGGAACAGGCGGAATATCAGGTACAGAATCCATTATTGGGACATTTTAATATTGAAAACTTGGTCGCAAGTTTAATTATGGTTGAACAAGCGGGTTTTGAATTAGCTGATGTGATTGCTACGACAGCACAGCTCAAGGGTGCACCAGGTCGTATGCAAGTGATTCGTGATGATGCGCGTTTATTTGTAGTTGATTATGCGCATACGCCTGATGCTTTGGTGCAAGTCTTAAGTACCTTAAAGCGCCATGTTGAACAGCAACTGTGGGCAGTATTTGGCTGTGGTGGAGACCGCGACCGTGGCAAACGACCACTTATGACCCAAGCAGCTTTAAATGGAGCGGATGTGGTGTTGTTGACTTCAGATAACCCACGGACTGAAAATCCTGAGCAAATTTTTGCTGATATGAAAGCGGGCGTTGATTTCTCAAATCGTATGGTTCATGAAATCCATGATCGTCGTGAAGCGATTAAGTTTGCCGTTCAACATGCCCAAGCGGGTGATATTGTCGTGATTGCTGGCAAAGGTCATGAAAACTATCAAGAAATAGAGGGTGTTCGGCATTGGTTCGACGATGTTGTCGAAGTGCAATCCTCGATAGATGCACAGCACCACACTACTGATTCTGCTTATCCTGCACACTAAGGAAGTCGTATGCATACCTCAACAACTAGCACAGTGCCTTTAGTGTCATGGACCGCCGCACAGTTACTCGAAGCAACCCAAGGTTATTGGCTAAATGATCAAGCGCCAAATACTGAGATTAAGCGTATTTTGACGGATTCGCGTGATGCAGAAGCAGGTGATGCTTTCTTGGCACTCAAAGGCGAACGTTTTGATGCGCATGCTTTTATTATGCAAGTTGCTGAACAAGGCTGCCAAGTGGCCATTGTGAGTCAACCTATTGATGCAGATATTTGTCAGTTGGTGGTGCCCGATACACGTTTGGCATTGGGGCAACTGGGGGCTTATCGCCGTGCACAAAACCCGCAGCTGAAAGTGATTGCGCTGACGGGCAGTAGTGGTAAAACCACCACCAAAGAAATGTTAGGCAGTATTTTGTCACGTATAGCGCCGACGTTGGTGACCCGTGGCAATCTGAATAACGATTTGGGTGTGCCAGTTATGTTGCTGGAATTACGTCCTGAGCATCAATACGCAGTGATGGAATTGGGTGCAAGCCATCAGGGTGAAATTGATTATACTTCGAATTTGGTCCAGCCCTTGGTTGCAGGCATTATCAATATTGGCACAGCACATTTGGGTGAGTTTGGTGGACGCGATGGCATCTGCCGTGCTAAGTCTGAGATTTATGCGCATATTGCTCCAAATGGCACATCTATTGTTCCTGCAGCCGATGATTTTGCTGATAGCATTCGCCAAGCAGTACAAACTGAACAGGTGCTCAGCTTTGGTGTGGGGGGTGAAATCTTTGCCACTGAGATTGAGTTACAGGCACAATCGGCAACGTTTAAGCTAAATACCCCGCAAGGCGCGCATCAGGTGAATTTACCATTTGCGGGTGAGCATAATGTTCAGAATGCAACTGCTGCGGCAGCTTTTGCTTTAGCGATTGGTATTAGCTTGGATGATATCGTGATTGGCCTTGAGCAAGCGGTCGGTGCAAAAGGGCGTTTGAACTTTATTCAACAAGGCCATCATTTGTTGATTGATGATACCTACAATGCCAATCCAACCTCTATGCGTGCCGCTGCTGAAGTGCTTGCACAGCAAGAGGGGGTTCGAGTAATGGTGATGGGTGATATCGGTGAGCTAGGTAGCTCTGCTGCACAGCAGCACTATATGCTGGGGCGTGATTTGGTCTCAGTGAAAGGGCTGAACTTCGTGGTGGCTGTTGGTGAATTTGCACCTGCGGCACAAGAAGGCGCACGCAGCACCCAATATGGCAAAAAAATGCAGGCTTTTTTGAATCAAGAGCAGGCTTTGCCGTTCTTACTTAGTTTAATTGAAACACATCAACCCCAGTCTATGAGTTTCCTGTTTAAAGGTTCTCGTTATACCCATATGGAAACGTTGATGGCTGATTTGATGGAGAAACTCTAAATGTTGTTATGGTTATTTGAACAACTGGCGGGCTACCATAGTTCGTTTCAGGTGGTTCGTTATTTAACATTGCGTTCTTTGCTCAGTGTTTTAACCGCACTGACCATTGGTCTAGTGCTCGGTCCTGTGATGATTCGCAAGTTGCAAGCACTCAAATATGGTCAAGCCGTGAGTTCATATGCTCCTGAAAATCATGCCAAAAAAATGGGCACACCAACCATGGGTGGGGTGCTGATCTTGCTTTCGATAGGTATCTCCACCCTGTTGTGGGCAGACCTATCCAACCCATATGTATGGATTGTCTTGGCAGTGATGGTGATTTTTGGTGCAGTAGGTTGGGCCGATGATTGGATCAAGATTCGCTATAAAGACAATGCCGGCTTACCTGCCCGTAAAAAATTCTTTTGGACATCAGTTGCGTCATTAGGGGCAGGTATTGCACTGTATGTGATTGCACAGCAACAGGGCAATCCTGTGCATACTGCAAATATGCTGGATTTGCTGATCCCGTTTTTTAAAGATTTAAGTATTCCTTTATCGGTGATTCCGCTGGGTATTGGTTTTATCATTTTCACCTATTTGGTGATTAATGGTGCATCAAATGCCGTGAACCTGACCGATGGATTGGACGGTTTAGCGATTATGCCAGTGGTTCTGGTTGCAGCTGGTTTAGGCGTATTTGCATATTTGGCAGGTGATGTCCGTTTTGCCAATTATTTACATATTCCTTATGTGCGCTTTGCTTCAGAGTTGGTGGTGATTTGTGCTGCGATGATTGGTGCAGGTTTAGCTTTCCTTTGGTTTAATGCACATCCTGCACAGGTCTTCATGGGTGATGTGGGTGCATTATCATTGGGTGCAATGCTCGGTACAATTGCGGTCATGGTTCGTCAGGAAATTGTTTTTGCTATTATGGCTGGTGTGTTTTTGGTCGAAGCGATTTCAGTCTTCTTGCAAATTGGCTCCCTTAGAATGCGCAATAAACGCGTGTTCTTAATGGCACCATTACATCATCATTATGAGAAAAAAGGCTGGCGTGAAACCCAAGTGGTGATTCGTTTTTGGATTATCACAATTATGCTGGTAGTTTTAGGCCTAATGACCTTAAAATTGCGTTAAGCAAAAGGATGAAAAGAGTCGGCATTTGCCGGCTTTTTTTATACCTGAGGTAATGTCTTGGAGAAAATAATGAATCTGCTCATGTGTCCTGTGTGTCGTGAGGCTTTAACTTTAAACGAAAGAACATGGCGCTGTGCGAATTCACATAGTTATGATGTGGCAAAACAAGGCTACGTCAATCTGCATGTCGTACAACACAAGCACAGTAAGAACCCAGGGGATACACCAGCGTCTGTACAAGCGCGCCGTGCATTTTTAAGTGCAGGATATTATGCGCCTTTACAGCAAGCAGTGGTGAACAAAGTACGCGAGCTTCGGATTGAAAACTTACTGGATATTGGCTGTGGTGAAGGTTATTACACAGACGCGATGCAGGTTGAAGTGCTGCAATGTGTTGGTGTCGATATTGCGAAAAATGCAGTGCAAGTGGCTGCGAAAATCAATAAAAATATCACGTGGGTGGTGGGGACAGGGGCGACCTTACCTGTACTGGATCAGTCAATTGATTTATGTAGCAGTTTATTTAGTCCGATTCCAAAACAGGAAATTTTAAGGGTGCTCAAGCCGCAAGGATACTTGTTGGTGGTAACCCCTGCGCCTCAGCATCTATATGCAATTCGTGAGGCTTTGTTCGAAGAGGTCAAGCCACATGAACCAAGCAAATTTGTAGAACAGTTGAGTGATGCATTTGACTTGGTGAGTGATGATGTCGTCGATGCTGAACTTAAGCTTAATCAGCAGGACTTAAAAAACCTGATTGCGATGACGCCATATGCCTATAAGGCGAAACAAGAGCGCCGTGAAGCTTTAGAGGCTCAAACAGCTTTTGAACTACACGCCCAGTATCAAATTTTACTGTTTCAGAAAAAAGCATAAGTATAAAAAAGCCCGCAGATGCGGGCTTTAATTATTGGACTTGATCAATCAAATGATCGAGCGCATCCGCTTTAGGTTTCGGTTGTTCTTTGGGTGCTTGCATGGTGGGTGGGGTGCTGTTCTTTGGAACCAACGTTTCTTCTTCACCCGGCAAATCATCAAAGTCACGCTCAGGAGCACGTGGAACCACCACTGGTGCAGGGCGATACAAAGGCTGCGCCAATGGTGGGGTCGGCCCCAAGTTGCTCTGAGGAGCTTCTTTCTGATGGCGTTGGATCGGTGCTTTGGCTTTGGCATCGAGTTGAACCCAAGCCGAAGGCGTGCCTTGTAAGGCTTTGCCCATGAAGTCTGTCCAAATCGGGAGCGCAGCCACACCACCATATTCGCGGCGCCCTAAAGTCGTAGGTTGGTCGAAACCGACCCATGTTA
Source organism: Acinetobacter sp. WCHA55 (assembly GCF_002165305.2). Lineage (NCBI taxonomy): Bacteria > Pseudomonadati > Pseudomonadota > Gammaproteobacteria > Moraxellales > Moraxellaceae > Acinetobacter > Acinetobacter sp. WCHA55. Next base: position 299,121 of record NZ_CP032286.1, read on the forward strand.
TAGTCACCAATTTGCCATTAAAGCCAGCAAACCAAGCATCTTTTGCATCATTTGTAGTTCCTGTTTTACCGCCCAAGTCATCTCGTCCAATACGTAGCGCAGCACGGCCTGTACCATGTTGAATTACGTCTTTTAAAATATTCGCCATATCATAAGCAGAACTGGATTTTAAAATACGTTGCGCTTGACGATAGTCACTGTTGATCTCAACAGGATTTTCCGATTTTTCAGTGGGGTTTAGATCTTGGTTGGTGACTTCAATTACTTCATCATCAGGTGTGATGGTGTCAGCAGATTGAGGATTTGATTCTTGTTGAGAGATACAACTGATACATGCATATTCAGGGTTGTTCTGATAAATGACCTTACCATAGGCATCTTCAATCCGATTGATGAAGTGTGGCTGAATACGGTAACCGCCATTGGCAAAGGCAGAGTAACCTGTGGCCATTTGAATTGGTAAAACCTGAGGTGTTCCGAGTGCAATGGTGTAGTTACGCGGAATCTGTTCATCGGTTAAGCCGAAGTCCATGAACAATTGGCGTGTACGTTCAATGCCCACGGTTTGCAGGAGTCGAACTGAAACGGTGTTACGCGATAAATAAAGGGCACGACGCAGTGGGATCATGCCTAAATAGCGGCCATCAGCATTGCGTGGTGACCATTTCCCAATGGTGATCGGGCTGTCATTGACCATGCTATATGGTGTCATACCGCGCTCTAAAGCGAGTGCATAGACAAAGGGTTTAATAATCGAACCTGGTTGGCGCCAGCCTTGTGTGGTTCGGTTAAATTTAGATTGATAAAAATTATAACCACCAACCAGTGCTTCTACAGCACCATTGTTTGGGTTAAGTGCAATCAGTTGGCCCTGAACTTTAGGCAGTTGTACCAAAGCCCATGAGGTTTTGTTGTCATTGGGGCGCAGGCGTACAATATCTTTCACTTGAACAATTTGGGATGCTCTTGATGGCGCACCGCCTACCGCATTCGCATTGCGATAAGGGCGTGTCCAAGACATGCCAGACCATGGCACGGTCACCGTTGAGCCATCTTGCATTAAGGCATCAAAACTATTTTGATTGACACGAGTGACTTCAGCAGGGAAGGTGTTGGCAAACGCACTAAAACTACTTAAGGGTTTGTCATGGGCTTCCGCACCACGCCAACCATGACGACGATCATAGGCTTCTAAGCCATCTTGTACCGCTTGTTCTGCGTAGGCTTGGCGTTCACTGTTGATGGTGGTGTAAACCTTATAACCTGAGTCAATCGCATGCTCGCCGAACTTTTCGATCAGTTCGCTGCGGACCATTTCACCGATGTAGGGAAATCGGTTGCTTACCCCACGATCAGGCATATCGAGGTTAATCGGTTCAGCGATGCCTTTTTCATATTGGCTTTGATTGATATAGCCTAGCTGGAGCATACGGCCCAAAATCCAGTTGCGACGCTCTAAAGCACGTTCTGGATTCACCACAGGATTGTATTTAGACGGCGCTTTAGGTAGACCTGCAATCATCGCCATTTGTGCAATGCTGAGTTCATCTAAGCTTTTGTTGTAGTAAATTTTAGCTGCTGCTGCGATCCCGTAGGCATTTTTACCTAGAAAAATCTTGTTGACATAGAGGGTTAAGATTTCCTCTTTGGTTAAATTCTGTTCAATTTTCCGTGCTAGAAAAACCTCAGTCAGCTTACGCTTTAACGTACGCTCTGGACTAAGATAATAGTTTTTTGCCACTTGCATGGTGATGGTCGAACCACCCGTTTGTACATTTGAGCCTGTAATGCTCTCACTCACAGCACGGCCTAAGCCTTTAAAACTGATGCCACTATGCTCAAAAAAAGAAGAATCTTCTGCTGCTAAAAAGGCATGAATAAAACTTTGTGGGATCTGATCGTAATCTACGGGTACAGATAGCTTGCCACCGTATTCCGAAATGAGTTGGTTGTCCGCACTATAAACTTGTAAAGGTTTTAGTAATGGCGCCTTTTTTAGAGTTGTCATTTGCGGCAAAGATGGGGCAATATAGAGATACATGCCATAAAAACCCATTGGAATTGAGACCAACATTATAATAATGATCAAAAAAAATGGATGAACACGGCCCGAACAAGATAGCTTTTTCATAACAAGTAAGTTTTAATAAGAGCTAATGGCAAACTAATTAGCGGTCAGTATATCCTGTACACATACGGAATGTTAGATGAGTTATTGTATCCGTATAAAATTATAGACGCGGACTAATTAGTGGGTTACTTTTTTTGGGGATAAAAAAATAATAGGAATGATACTGTGCTCAGGTTATATCGTAAGCCAAGTAAGGGGTTAATAGGAGTAGATATTAGTTCGACTTCTGTTAAGGTATTGGAACTTTCTGTTAAAAACAATCGGTACTGGGTGGAGAGCTATGCACTAGTCCCATTACCAGAAGGAAGTGTGGTCGAAAAAAATATATTGAATCCAGAAGCAGTTGGTGATGCCCTTGAGCGTGCGGTAAATTTGGCCAATGTTCAATCGACGGAGGTAGCGCTGGCAGTTCCGACGTCTATGGTGATTACTAAAATCATTGAAATGGATGCAGATATGAACGATGACGAACGTGAGATTCAGATTCGTGATGATGCTGAACAATATATTCCATTCCCATTAGATGAAGCGAGTTTGGATTTTGAAGTTCTTCCAGACCGTTTAGCCAATCCCAATCGTGTCAACGTACTCCTCGTTGCAACCCGCATTGAAAATGTAGAGGCGCGTGCAGAAGCATTGGAGCTGGGTGGTTTAACGCCTAAGATTGCCGATGTTGAAAGTTTCGCCATTGAAAATGCATTCAAAGTCTTTTCAGATACGCTTCCAATGGGCGTAAACACCGTTGGAATTTTAGACATTGGTCATACCATGACCACCTTGTCCGTTATGCAAAATAATAAAGTCATTTATACTCGTGAACAGGTGTTCGGTGGTAAACAATTGACTCAAGAAATTCAAAACCGTTATGGGTTGTCTTTTGAAGAAGCGGGACGTGCTAAAAAAAGCCGTACCCTGCCTGACGACTATGATATTGAAGTACTTGAGCCTTTTCTTGAAGCGGTAGTGCAACAAGCAGCACGTTCTTTGCAGTTCTTCTTTTCGTCCTCTCAATTTAATGAGATCGATCATATTTTATTGGCAGGGGGGAATGCCAATATTCCAGGACTAGCGAAGTTATTACAACAAAAATTAGGTTATCGGGTCACCATTGCCAACCCATTTTTACAAATGGGCTTTTCTCCACAAATCGACATTAAAAAAATTGAAAATGATGCTTCATCACTCATGGTGGCATGTGGATTGGCATTGAGGAGTTTTGATTAATGGCAAAAATAAACCTACTCCCTTGGCGTGATGCGTTAAGAGAGAAACGAAAAAAAGAATTTATTGCATATTGTGTTGGGGCTGCATTAGTTGGGGTTTTAGCTGTTGCTTTAGCTTGGTTGTTTTACAGTCAAAAACTTGAAGATCAAGAACAGGCCAATCAGTTGGTGGTGAGTACCAATCAAAACTTAGATGTTCAACTAAAGTCATTGGAAGGTCTACAAGAGCAGCGCAATGCGATTGTTGAGCGGATGAAGTTGATCCAAGGTTTACAAGGTCAACGTCCTGTAGCAGTTCGTTTGGTCGATGAAATGGTACGTGTTACTCCAAGTAATATGTACATTACTAAGTTTGTACGCACGGGCGATAAATTTACCATTGAAGGGAAAGCCGAAAGCCCGAATACAGTTGCGGAATTTTTACGTAACCTAGAGGCATCGGCGTGGTATCGTAATGCCTTTATGAATTCATTCTTGGTTGCTGAAGAGAAAAAAGATAAAGCACCAAGCTCCATTGTGCCGCGTGTTGAAGAAACCTATGGCACCTTTGTTGTAACAGCAGATTTAGATGAGATTGCTCAGCCAGTAGGGCCTGATGCGACCACACCTGAAGCAGCAAGCACAGTTAATAATTCAACAGCGGGGGCAGCACAATGAGTCGCGATGAATTTGAAGAATTAACATCAGAAAACCATGCTGTAACTAAGAAAAAAATGACAGTTGATAAGTTTTTTCAACAGTTTAATACTTTAGATCCAAACAATTACGGTAGTTGGCCCTTTTCAGTCAAATTGACTTGTTGGATCTTTATCATTTTAGTGATTGGGGCATTGGGTTATTTTGTCGTGATTAAGCCGAAGCTTGATGCGATTTCAAATGCACATGCACAAGAACAAAATTTACTGAATGAGTTTCGTGAAAAAGATTCAAAATTACGTAACTTGCAGCAATATCAAGCACAGTTGCAAGAAATGGAAGCGAATTTCAATCAGCAGTTAGAACAGTTGCCGAAAGAAACTGAAATTCCGGGTTTGGTTGAAGATATCAACGTGAGTGGCGTAAATTCTGGATTAAAGTTTAAGAATATTCGTTTAGAGCCAGAAATTCGACAAGAGTTCTTTATCGAACAGCCGATTTCTATTGAAGCGACGGGTGATTATCATTCTTTTGGTTCATTTGTCAGTGGAATTGCAGCTTTGCCGCGTATTGTGACCTTGCATGACTTCGATATCTCAGCATCAAGTAACAATGATAAAAAGACAGATATTCCACAAATTTCATACAGTGTAAAAGCGAAAACCTACCGTTATGTCGGGGCGGCAGCTACAACGGATGTTGATGTAAAAGATACAAAAAATGATAAGAAAGCCGATGCGGGAGGTGCCAAGTAATGAAATATCAAAACCTCTTACTTAGTCTTTGCGTAGGACTACTCCTTGTTGGTTGTGATTCACGTATTGATGCGGTCAATATGCAAATGGCTGAAATTCGCAATCAGCCACCATTGCCGATTGAGCCTGCGCCAGATTTCCCACCTGTGCCGACTTTTAATTATGCAGCGCATCAATTAAAGAGCCCATTCATGCCAAGTTCGCTAGCTGCTGAACTGAAAATCATGGCTGGAAAGCGTGTTTATCCAAACTTATCTCGCCAATTACAACCCTTAGAAAGTTATGCGATTGAATCGCTGAACATGAAAGGCAGCATGCGCGGACAAAATGGACAAATTTTGGCGTTGATTCAAACACCTGATGGTGAAATTGAACGCGTGCAGCGCGGTAGTTATTTGGGAATGAATCATGGTCGTGTGACTAATATTACCGCCACACAAATTGATTTGATTGAAATTATTCCGGATGGGCGTGAGGGCTATGTCGAACGCCCGAGAAGCCTAGTATTAATTGGGTTGGCGCCTTAAAAAGGAAAAGGAATAAAAATGAAAAATAGTGCTAAAGATTTTATTTTTGGGGATGGCAATACGATGAACCATATGTTCCGTCAGTTTTCAATGGGTGCAATTGCAATGGCGGTAATGCAGGCTGCAAGTGCACAAGTCAGTATTACGAATATTGTGCCGATGCAAATTCCAGGACAGGGAACAGAAATTCGGGTCATGTTCAACGGTTTGCCACCTCAACCGCAAGCCTATCAGTTGGAACAGCCATCACGTCTGGTTTTAGATTTCGATAAAGCACAGCAGAGCTTAAAACAAGGCAGTATTGCAGTTGCAACGGCTGAAGCCAGTACTGTGGATGTGACTTCAGATGCACAACGTTCACGTTTAACTGTAAATTTGGCGGATGCAGGTGCATTTACTACACGTGTTGAAGGTAATACTTTTATTCTGAAAATTAACTCAGCGAGCCCAACAGCAGTAACACCTGTTGCTGCGGCACGTTCAGAGCAAGGGATTTCAAATATTGGGTTCCAGCGTGGTTCAGATGGAGAAGGCCAAGTTGTCATTGATTTAAAAGGCAGTAATACCCCTGTCGATGTAAAACAGCAAGGTAGTAAAATTGTAGTGCGCGTTTTGGGGAATAAAATTCCTGCACATTTATCACGTCGTCTCAATGTGAATGATTTCGCAACCCCTGTATCGACCATTGATGCACAAAACGATGGTAGTAATGGTCTGATCACAATTCAATCGAATGGTAGTTTTGAATATATGGCTTATCAGGCAGAAGATAAGCTCACCATTAGTTTGAAGCGTCCTGAAGATAAAAATCCAATGAAGCCTAAAGCACCAAGTGCTTATACGGGCAAAAAGATTTCTTTAGATTTTCAGGATATTGAAGTGCGTCGTGTATTACAGCTGTTGGCTGATTTTACAGGCGTTAACATGGTGGCTTCGGACACGGTACAAGGTAATATTACCTTACGCCTTAAAGATGTCCCGTGGGATCAGGCGCTTGATATTATTATGAAAACCAAGAATTTGGATAAGCGTCGCAATGGTAATGTGATTTGGATTGCCCCTGTAGCAGAATTGATTAAATCTGAGGAAGATGAAGCCAAAGCCATCGCACAAAGCATTAAACTTGCACCGATTCAAACCGATTATATTCAATTGAGTTATGCAAAATCGGCAGATGTATTGAAATTGTTAGAAGACTCTCGTGATAGTAAGGGGAGTGTGTCGAATCGTACAGCGGGTTCAGAGTCATTGGCTTTAGAAAGCTTATTGAGTTCACGGGGGAGTGCGGTTTCTGATTCACGTACCAATACCTTAATTATTAATGATACACAGCAAAATATTGACAAGATCCGCCGCATGATTGACTTGTTGGATGTCGCAGTGAAACAGGTGATGGTCGAAGCCCGTATCGTCACAGCATCAACAGACTTTTCTCGTGAATTGGGGATTAAGTGGAGTGCGAAGAAGCTGGGTAATAGCCCAGTCTGGGGCGGAGATTTCCAGCCAAGTTTTGATTTGGGTGTAGATTTGGCAACAAATACTGCGGGTACATTTAACTTTGGTTTATTGAAAATTTCAGACTATATGTTGAACCTTGAGTTAAGTGCACTTCAAGCGGATGGTCATGGTGAAGTGTTATCAGCGCCTAAAGTACTTACTGGCGATAAACAGAAAGCATATATCTTGCGTGGTACAGAGATTCCCTATCAAACATGGAGTGCGACAGAAGGTTTAAAAACCGAGTTTCGCGCGGCTAACTTAAAGTTAGAAGTGACGCCAAGTATTACTCCAGATGGTAAAGTTCAAATGGCGCTCATGGTTGAGAAAGACTCAATTGGTGACATTACCAATGATGGTATTGCGATTGACACCAGCGAATTACAAACCAATGTGTTGGTAGATGATGGTGAAACTGTCGTATTGGGTGGTATTTTTGATGATACGAAGCGTAATGACTATCAAAAAGTGCCATTCTTGGGTGATTTACCTGTGGTAGGTAATTTATTTAAGAATAATGTCAAAACGACGATACAAACGGAGTTATTGATTTTTGTGACACCACGAATTGTTAATGACAGTGTTTCAAGAAATCATTAATATATTTTCAATTTGAACAAATCTAAAAGGTGACTCCTTGCCAAGCAAAGAGTTTGACACCCTACCAAATATATATTTGGTAGGGCCTATGGGGGCTGGAAAAACAACGGTAGGACGACATTTAGCTGAACTGTTAGGGCGTGAATTTCTTGATAGTGATCATGAGATTGAGCGAAAAACAGGGGCAACGATTCCATGGATCTTTGAAAAAGAGGGAGAGCTGGGGTTTCGGAGTCGTGAAACAGTTGTGATTGATGAGTTAACCTCTCGACCTAACTTGGTTTTGGCCACAGGGGGTGGGGCGGTGACTCAGGCTCCAAATCGTGCATTTCTTAAACAACGTGGTATCGTTGTTTATCTTTATACTCCTGTAGAGATTCAACTACAGCGAACCTATCGTGATAAAAATCGCCCATTGCTTCAAGTGGAGAATCCTGAACAAAAGTTAAGTGACTTACTTAGCGTTCGAGATCCTTTATATCGTGAAGTTGCCCATTATATTATCGAGACCAATCAAGGGGCTGCACGAGACCTGGCGCAGCGTATCTTAAACTTGATTCTTGTAAAGTAGTTTTGATTCAGTTTTGAAGTGATTTGATCCATGCAAACCTTATATGTTGAACTTGGCGAACGCCGTTACCCGATCTTTATTGGCAGTGATCTAGATCCGAAAGCTTTACTTGAGCCGTATATTCACGGGCGCCAAGTGATGATTGTGAGTAATGAAACGGTCGCGCCTTTGTATTTAGCGCGTTACGTGGCAGCAATTGAAGCGTTGGGAAAAACAGTTGCAACGTGTATTTTGCCCGATGGTGAAAAATATAAGAATATTGAGCACCTCAACCTGATTTTTGATGCATTGTTAGCGTCAGGCTTCAACCGTGATTGTACAGTTTTAGCTTTAGGTGGCGGTGTGATTGGTGATATGGCGGGCTTTGCTTCGGCATGCTTCCAGCGTGGGGTCTATTTTATTCAGGTGCCAACGACACTTCTTTCACAGGTGGATTCGAGTGTCGGTGGTAAAACAGGGATTAATCATCCGCTGGGTAAAAACATGATCGGGGCATTTCAACAACCGCAAGTGGTCTTGGCAGATATGTCTCAACTTAAAACGCTGCCAGCACGTGAGTTATCAGCAGGTTTGGCAGAAGTGATTAAGTACGCACTCTTGGGTGATGCTGACTTTCTTACTTGGTTGGAACAACATATGGATGCTTTGGTGCAGGGGGATGAGGCTGCACTGGCTGAAGCTGTTTATCGTTCTTGTGCCCATAAAGCTCGTATTGTTGCTAATGATGAAAAAGAACAAGGTGAGCGTGCATTATTGAATCTTGGGCATACTTTTGGTCATGCGATTGAATCCTATCTAGGTTATGGCGAATGGCTCCATGGTGAAGCTGTTGCAACAGGTATGGTGATGGCGGCGGATCTCTCTCAGCGTATGGGTTGGATCAGTGCAGAAGATTTGGCGCGTACAAAAAATATCATTCAAAGCGCGAATTTACCGATAGTATGTCCGCAGATTCCCCTCGATGACTTTTTGGCGTATATGGCTCATGATAAAAAAGTCTTGAACGGGGAACTGCGTTTGGTTTTGATGCAAACGGTAGGACAGGCCATCATTACCAAATCATTTGATGTAGAATTGATGAAACAGGCGATTTTAGCCAACCAAGAGCAGGCATAACTTTATTATGGCAACAACCCTTCGAACCCAGTGGCAGACAAAGCAGAATTATATTTGGCTTGCATTCGGAGGGGCATGCTTGTTTGGCGCCTTAGTCTTTTGGGCTATTACAGATCAAGAGACTGTGGTTGAAGTTGAAAAAAAAGCTGAATCCGAAGTTGAGTTACAAATTCAGCCAGAAAAAGTCGCAACCACCGCCCATTTAGGTTCATTCTTCGATGAAGTAAAACCTTTGGATATGACGACTCGTGTGGTGGCCATTGCGCAGCATGAAGCTGAATTCCGTGGTACTAAGTTTATTCAGGAAAATAAAAAGAACAGTACAATTGAACTGTTTAGAGTTTCGGAAGAAGCAATTATTAAGCGTTTTTTGCAGAGGCAATCTGATCGTCAAGCGTTTAGTTACTTAAGACTGACGGGTGAAAACCAAATTGAGCAATATGTGCTGATTTATGGCGTATATAAAAATGCCAATGAGGCGCAAAAAGCATTGGCGGATTTAAAACTGACGTTGCCAAAGTCGGTGCAACCCAAAGTTGGAAAAATTGAAAGTTATGCTGAATATGTCAATGATCTTGGTTCTGATGAACTTGGACTTAGCAATAAGCTCTATGCCGTGCAGTTGAAACCAGCTGCTGTACCCGTGATTGATGAAGCCATGCTTGCTGCGCGTCAACAAGCGGCACGTGCGGCAGTCGCACAAAATCAACAATCGACAACATCGACGACGGTTACTCGTCGTGATGCGGATGGAAATGTGGTTGATGTGCAAAAGTCACAAACGACCGTAGAGAGTACGCCACAAAATAAAACAAATGAACCTGAAGTGACCGACCCATTTAATTAAAATTGATTCATTATGGCGCATCAAAAAATGTAACTTTGGTATATGCACAAAGATAGTGCAATAATTTAATTGTATTCGAACAGAATTTTTACGTAAAAAGCACAAACTTAATAAAACTAAAGCGCTTAACACATAAAATAAATAATTGGCATAAAACTTGCTTTAATGGTGCATGAATTGAGTTGATGTCACTGTTTTGGCGCAAAAAAGATTCGATTTATGAGCGAAATAGTAGCGGCCAAGTGCCTTAAATAAGTGCGTGACTGCTGCATACATTTTTTCAATTAAGACATGCATAAAGACGAAAATCAGTCTATCTTGGGTGTGAAGAAAAAATGCTGTACTTCAATCAGAATCTGAATATGAGTCAATTGAACGAATCGGCAAGAAGTAATTAGATTGTTAGACGCCCGACAGGGCCTGTAGAAAGAAGGGTACGCTATGCACATGCCATCGCCTAATACTGTAGCTCCCGCTCAAGGTTTATACCAACCGGATGAGTTTAAAGATAACTGTGGTTTTGGTTTAATCGCCCATATGCAGGGTGATGCAAGCCATGATCTTGTCAAGACTGCTATGCACAGTCTGAGCTGTATGACCCACCGCGGTGGTATTGCTGCAGATGGTAAGACAGGGGATGGTTGCGGTTTACTCTTAGCAATGCCAAAACAGTTTTTCCGTGAAGAAGCGAAAAAACTCAGTGATATTACACTCAGTGAAGTTTTTGCTGTCGGTACGGTGTTTTTAAGCCTCGATCCAGCGATTGCAGCACATGCAAAACAAATTCTAAGTAAAGAAATTGAATCTGAAGGCTGTCGAGTATTGGCATGGCGTGTGGTCCCGACCAATAACGATGCTTTGGGTTCGATTGCGATGCAGTCACTTCCTGCATTTGAGCAAATTATTGTGAACTGCCCAATGGGCGTTTCTGAAGTTGAGTTTAACCGTAAACTCTTCTTGGCACGTCGCCGTGCAGAACAGCAGCTCAGCAATGACTCATCATTTTATGTCACTACATTATGTTCAACAGTGATTAGCTATAAAGGCTTGATGATGCCTGAAGCAATTGCTGACTTCTATACAGACTTGGCAGACCCGCGTCTTGAGTCACATATTGTGGTGTTCCACCAACGTTTCTCGACCAATACTTTGCCGCGTTGGCCTTTGGCACAGCCGTTCCGTTATCTTGCGCATAATGGTGAAATTAATACCATTACTGCGAACCGTAACTGGGCGATGGCGCGTACGCCAAAGTTTGAAAACCCATTGTTGCCTGGTTTAACTGATTTAAACCCAATCGTGAACCGTACTGGCTCGGATTCTTCAAGCTTAGATAACATGCTTGAAATTCTTGTGGGTGGCGGTATGGACTTGTTCCGTGCATTGCGTATGTTGGTTCCGCCAGCATGGCAGAACGTTGAAACTTTAGATGCAGATTTACGTGCATTCTATGAGTTTAACTCGAAGCATATGGAAGCGTGGGATGGTCCTGCTGGTCTCGTGATTCAAGATGGTCGTCATGCAATTTGTATGTTGGACCGTAATGGTTTACGTCCAGCACGTTGGGTGATTACCAAAAATGGTTACATCACATTGGCATCTGAAATTGGTGTATGGGGTTACGAGCCTGAAGATGTGATTTCTAAAGGTCGTGTTGGTCCAGGTCAGATCCTAGTGATTGATACCTTTACAGGTAAAATGCTTGATACTAAAGATGTCAGCACGCATTTGAAAAAAATGCGTCCATATCGTGAATGGTTACGCGAAAACTCAGTTCGTGTACAAGGTAGTCCAGAGCTAGAAGAATATTTATGTGATCAAGGCTTAAAAGGTGATGACCTGAAAGCATCACAAAAAATGTTTATGGTGACCTTTGAAGAGCGTGATCAATTGCTTCGTCCAATCGCTGAAAGCGGTCAGGAAGCAGTAGGTTCAATGGGTGATGATACGCCAATGGCAGTTTTGTCTCGCCAAGTACGTCATGTGTCGGACTACTTCCGTCAACAGTTTGCTCAGGTCACCAACCCACCAATCGACCCATTGCGTGAATCAATTGTGATGTCATTGGAAACTTGTTTGGGGCGTGAACAGAACGTCTTTGAACAAGGTCCTGAGCATGCAGATCGTTTGATTATTTCAAGTCCAGTGTTGTCAAATTCGAAAATGCATCAAATTCGTACGTTAGGTCGTACAGGCTATGAAATTGCAGATATTGATTTAAATTATGCAGAATTTGAAGGTCTAGAAGCAGCGATTGCGCGTATCTGTGAAGAAGCAGCACAGGCAATTCGTGACGGCAAAACCTTATTGGTATTGTCTGATAAGAAAATCCGCCAAGGTTTCTTACCTGCAAATGCGTTAATGGCAACAGGTGCTGTGCATCACTACTTAATTAGTGTCGGTTTGCGTACGGATGCCAATATTATTGTTGAAACAGCGCTGGCACGTGATCCGCACCAATTTGCAGTTATTCTCGGTTTTGGTGCAACGGCGATTTATCCATATCTTGCTTATGATGTAATCAATGACTTGGTTGCAAAAGGCGAGCTATTGGGTGACCCAATTCAAGCACAAGTGAATTTCCGTAAAGGCATTGAAAAGGGCTTGTTAAAAGTACTTTCAAAAATGGGGATTTCTACGGTGGCCTCTTACCGTGGTGGTCAACTATTTGAGGCTGTGGGTCTGTCTGAAGAAGTGGTTTCAAAATGCTTCACTGGTGTACCGAGCCGTATCAAAGGTGCAACCTTTGTTGATCTTGAAAATGATCAGAAGAAACTGGCTGAAACTGCATGGAAAACACGTAAACCAATCGATCAAGGTGGTTTGCTGAAATTTGTCTTCGACAAGGAATACCATGCATTCAACCCAGATGTGATTAATGCTTTGCATAAATCAGTGCGTTCTGGTCAATACGCAGACTTTAAAGAATATGCTGAATTGGTGAATAACCGCCCAGTGGCGACAATTCGCGATTTGTTAAAGTTAAAGACAGACAACTCGATTGCTCTAGATCAAGTGGAATCTGTAGAAGCGATTTTACCGCGCTTTGACTCTGCAGGCATGTCTTTGGGGGCATTGTCTCCAGAAGCGCATGAAGCGATTGCGATTGCGATGAATACCATTGGTGGTCGTTCAAACTCTGGTGAGGGCGGTGAAGATCCAGCACGTTATGGCACCATTCGTAACTCGAAAATCAAACAGATTGCTTCAGGTCGTTTTGGTGTAACGCCTGCGTATTTAACCTCTGCTGAAGTCTTACAGATTAAAGTGGCGCAAGGCGCTAAACCGGGTGAAGGTGGTCAATTACCAGGCGGTAAAGTGAATGGCTTAATTGCACGTTTACGTTATTCGGTACCAGGAGTGACCTTAATTTCTCCGCCACCGCATCATGATATTTATTCAATTGAAGATTTATCACAATTGATCTTTGACTTAAAGCAAGTCAATCCTCAAGCGATGGTCTCAGTGAAATTGGTGTCTGAGCCGGGCGTGGGTACGATTGCGGCGGGTGTAGCAAAAGCTTATGCTGACTTCATTACTATTTCAGGTTATGACGGTGGTACAGCAGCATCGCCATTGTCTTCAATTCACCATGCAGGTTCGCCTTGGGAGTTGGGTCTTTCTGAAGCGCATCAAGCACTTCGTGTCAATGACTTACGTGGTAAAGTCCGCGTTCAAACTGATGGTGGTTTGAAAACAGGTCTGGATGTGGTGAAAGCAGCGATTTTAGGTGCAGAAAGCTTTGGTTTTGGTTCAACGCCAATGATTGCTTTGGGTTGTAAATACCTGCGTATTTGTCACTTAAATAACTGTGCAACGGGTGTTGCGACTCAACAAGATCATTTACGCCAAGAACATTATATTGGCGAGCCACAAATGCTCATCAACTTCTTCACGTTTATTGCTGAAGAAACACGTGAGTGGTTGGCGGCATTGGGTGTTTCAAGCCTTAAAGATTTGATTGGTCGTACAGACTTGCTTGAAATGCTTCCTGGTGAAACTGAAAAACATGCACACCTTGATTTGAGCGCATTACTTGAGTCCCATCCTTCTGCGCAAGGTAAGGCACAGTACTGTGAAGTTGAAGGCAACGCACCATTTGATAAAGGCTTGCTTGCTGAGAAAATGGTGGCAGAAATGTTGCCAGCAATTGAAGCTGGAACCACTGGTGAATATCACTTCACCATTGGCAACTGTGACCGTTCAATTGGTGCACGTATTTCAGGTGAGATTGCGCGTCGTTATGGCAACCTCAGCATGGAAGCGCACCCAGTGAAGATGAACTTGGTGGGGACTGCGGGTCAATCTCTCGGCGTTTGGAACGCAGGTGGTTTGCACATTCGTTTAGAGGGTGATGCGAACGACTACGTAGGTAAAGGTATGGCAGGTGGTCGTGTGTCGATCTTCCCACCAAAAGGTTCGCCTTTCCAAACTCAAGAAACTGCGATTATTGGTAACACTTGTTTATATGGTGCAACGGGCGGTAAATTGTTCGCAGCAGGTACGGCAGGTGAGCGTTTCGCGGTACGTAACTCGGGTGCTTTTGCCGTGATTGAAGGTGCGGGCGATCACTGCTGTGAATATATGACAGGTGGTATCGTGACTGTACTTGGCAAAGTGGGTCACAATTTCGGTGCAGGGATGACAGGCGGTTTTGCTTACGTTCTTGACCTTGATAATGACTTCGTTGATCATTACAACCACGAGCTGATTGAGTTGAATCGTATTTCGACTGAATCGATGGAAGAACATAAAGAGTTCTTAAGCCGTATCTTAGATGAACACATTGCTGAGACTGGTAGTGCTTGGGCGTACAAGATCCGTAACGAGTTTGATTTCTACAGTCGTAAATTCTGGTTGGTGAAACCAAAAGCTGCCAATTTACAGACTTTGTTGAAAACGACTCAAGCTGATCCACAATAATTCCACTACTGCTGATACATAGGCAGGTGCAGACGATAGATAAACGGGCTGTACCTACCCACGGAGAGAGACATGGCAGAGCGCCTAAACAATGACTTTCAATTTCTGGATGTAGCACGCCAAGATCCAGAGAAAAAAGAGATTCAGGTCCGCAAAGCAGAGTTTGTGGAAATTTATAAACCTTTTACAGCGGAAGTGGCAGCAAATCAGACCCACCGTTGTTTAGGGTGTGGTAACCCATATTGTGAATGGAAATGTCCAGTACATAACTACATTCCAAACTGGTTAAAGTTGATTGCTGAAGGTCGTATTTTCCAAGCAGCAGAGCTGTGTCACCAAACCAACACGCTACCAGAAGTGTGTGGTCGTGTTTGTCCGCAAGACCGTTTATGTGAAGGGGCTTGTACCTTAAACGATGGTTTTGGTGCAGTGACGATTGGTAACGCTGAAAAATACATCAATGACACTGCGTTTGCACTCGGCTGGCGTCCAGATATGTCAAATGTGAAGTGGACGGATAAAAAAGTCGCGATCATTGGCGCAGGCCCTGCGGGTCTAGGCTGTGCTGATATTTTGGTGCGTAACGGGGTTAAACCTGTTGTATTCGACAAACGCCCTGAAATTGGTGGTCTATTAACCTTTGGTATTCCAGAATTTAAAATGGAAAAAGATGTAATGAAGCGTCGCCGTGAAATTTTCACAGGTATGGGCGTGGAATTCCGTTTAAATACTGAAATTGGTACAGATGTCACTATTGATCAACTGCTTGCAGAATATGATGCGGTGTTCATGGGTATGGGTACTTATACCTACATGAAAGGTGGCTTCACAGGTGAGGATCTTGATGGTGTTTATGATGCATTAGATTTCTTGATTGCCAATGTCAACCGTACGCAAGGTTGGGAAAAAGACCCAAGCGAGTACATCAGTGTTGAAGGTAAAAAGGTGATTGTTCTAGGTGGTGGTGACACTGCAATGGACTGTAACCGTACTTCTATTCGTCAGGGTGCAGAAGTGGTGAGCTGTGCATACCGTCGTGATGAAGAAAACATGCCAGGTTCACGTCGTGAAGTGCAAAATGCCAAAGAAGAAGGCGTGAACTTCTTGTTTAACCGTCAACCAATCGAAATCGTTGGCGAAAATGGCAAAGTCACGGGTGTAAAAGTGGTTACAACTCAACTTGGCGAGCCTGATAGCCGTGGTCGTCGTAGTCCAGAACCAATTCCGGGTTCAGAAGAAATTTTACCTGCAGATGCGGTGTTATTGGCTTTTGGTTTCCGTACCAGTCCTGCGGATTGGTTTACTAATGTGAATATTAACCTTGATGGTTCAGGTCGTGTGGTTGCAGCTGAACAGCAAACCTATAAATTCCAAACCTCAAACCCGAAAATCTTTGCGGGTGGTGATATGGTTCGTGGTTCAGACCTTGTTGTCACAGCGATTTGGGAAGGCCGCCAAGCGGCTGAAGGTATTTTGGATTATTTAGACATTTAATCTAAATCGTTCAACACAAAAACCCGCTTCGGCGGGTTTTTTTATGATCACTATTTGCTTGAGATGATATGAATGAGATGGTTCGGGATAAATCGAAAAAGATCTGGCGGAGAATCCGATAAAAATGAATGAATTTGCAAATGCACTAAGCATTTTTGCCATATGTGAACGGCCTTTAAATTTAGATACTGAAGATCGCTCGGTTAAATGTTAGGAAAAGGACATGACTCAAGTGACGACAGAAAAATTATATCAACATCGTCCAAAAGCTCAGGGTATTACAATTCGACGTTTGCAATTCAACCCCAAAGCCATCCGTCGGCATTATTTTGCAAATTCACCAGTCATGTCGCATTTGCTGACAGCATTGTCTTCGACCTTTCCCATAGGTGAGCAGTTCTTTGTGCATAGTGTGCGCAATGTCCGTGAGCAAGTGAAGGATGAAAATCTGCAAGCGCAGATTTCGGCATTTATTGGTCAAGAGGCGATGCATTCTCAAGCACACACGGCATTTAACGCTGCTTGGCGACGGGATGATTATAATCTCGATCGTTTTCAGGCGTGGTTGGCGCGTAAAGATGATTATGTGAAAAACCTGCATCCTAAAATTCAGCTTGCAATTACCTGTGCTTTTGAGCATTTTACCGCACTTTTAGGCGGCTATATTTTAAGGCATCCTGAGGTGTTGAGTACCTTGGATGATGATGCAGTGAAACTCTGGGTCTGGCATGCCATTGAAGAAATTGAGCATCGTGCGGTGGCATTTGATGTTTATCAAGATGTGTATGGTGATGACAAGATTCGCCGTTTAATTATGCGCAGTGTAACAACAGGTTTTGCCAGTTTAACGTTTTACTCGGCCAGCCGTTTATTTTTACAAGACCGTAAAAAGAGTATGCCGAAGTTGGGTGGGAATCTATTTGGCTTGTATTTACTGGCGAAGATGTTTGCGCAATTGCTGCCCGAATATCTGTCCTATTACAAAAGCAACTTTCATCCCTCAGATATTGATTACAGCCAATTGTTGAAATACTGGAAAACGCGTTTGGCAGAAGATTATCAATTAGAAAGTTTTCAGCAGGAGTTGTACGCGGTAATTTAGTGTTGAGTATCAGAAAAGAGCGATAAAGACCGAGTGAAGATCACTCGGTTTTTCATTTTTTGATACTTTAACTAAAAGCAACAAAATGATAATCAAATGTGTTTACAATCAGGTTATTGCAACAAATACAAAAGAAAGAGGATAGCTAAATGAATTTTATGAAAAAAACTGCTGTCGTTGTTGCCCTTGCGAGCACGTTAACCCTATCGGGCTGTGGTTATAATACCTTGCAGGTCAAAGATGAGGCGGTTACAGCAGCATGGTCAGAAGTACAAAACCAATATCAACGTCGTGCAGACTTGGTGCCGAACTTGGTGAATGTGGTGAAGGGCTATGCCAAACATGAAGAGCAAGTCCTGACCGAAGTTACACAAGCTCGTGCTAATGTTGCGGGTTTAAAAGTTGATAAACAAGTATTAGAAGACCCTGCATTATTCCAAAAATATCAAGAAGCGCAGGCGCAAATGACGGGTGCATTGTCGCGTTTAATTGCGGTCTCAGAAAACTATCCCGATTTAAAAGCCAATGAGCAATTCCGTGATCTACAGGTTCAGCTTGAAGGTACTGAAAACCGTATTGCTGTGGCACGTAATCGCTATATTACTACGGTGCAGGACTTTAACTCCTATTCACGTCAGTTCCCGCAAGTCATGACCGCGAAGGTGATTGGTATGGATACCAAACCGAACTTTAGTGCGGAGCAAAGTGCACAAAAAGCACCAACGGTATCATTTAACTAAGTCGGGTTTTCCTGTAGTTATGAATAGAGGGTGAATGAATGAAGGGAGCACAACAGGGGAAACGGTTTCCGTATCAATGGATGGTTGCATTCATTTTATCAGGACTGTTGTGTCTAAGTTCATTAACGTGGGCAGAGGTTGCGACTGCAACAGATAGCGCTACTGAAACAGTCATCGCTGGAAAGGTGATTCAAGATCAGCAAGCAGAGACCTCCAATAACGTCACTTCTAAAAGCGCTAATGCTGTATCTCAACCGCTTGTTGCGAATGATATGGCAGAGGGCGAGTCGATACGGGCATTACCGACCTTAAATGAACCCGTGATCGATCAAGCACATATTTTAAGTGCTGAAGATAAACAAGCCATTGGCCAAAAAATTCGTGCCTTGCATGACACAGGAAAAGCCCAAATAGGCGTAGTGATTGTCCCGACCACAGGTCAAGAGGATATTTTTGGTTTTGCCATGCGTATTGCAGACCAATGGCAGCTCGGTTCGGCCAAACAAGACAATGGTTTGCTGATTGCAATTGCTATTAGCGATCGACGTATTCAGATTCTTACAGGCTATGGCTTGGAAGGGGTCATTCCGGATATTATTGCCAACCATATTATTAACCAACAAATCACACCGTACTTTAAGCAAGCTCAGTATGCCCGAGGGATCAACGCAGGACTGACTGAAATAGAACGGATTTTAAATCTTGATCCAGAAGTTGCAGCCCAAGCGGCACAAGAACTACAAGAGCGCCAAGAGCAAGCTATTCGAGAGCAGGAAGCCAAAAGTAAAACATTGAGTACTGCTTTATTTATCTTAATTGCTGGTGCAATTGGATCTTTTGTAGTGGGTAAGCGTTTAAGTGCCTCGACGGCTGCAGTTGCTGGAACCGTGGCAGGTTTGGTCAATGGAGCAGGTTTAGTCACCAGTTTACTGATTGGTGGCGGGATTTTCTTTTTACTCATCACGACCTTAGCCCAAACGATTTTTCAGCTATTTCTCTCCTCTGGTGGGGGCGGTGGACGAGGAGGTCGTGGCGGCGGCGGTTTTGGTGGAGGTGGATATAGTGGCGGGGGCGGCGGCTTCGGCGGTGGAGGAGCATCAGGGTCATGGTAACAACAACTGAAACGACGGATATCGTCACGAAACCCAAGCTGGATGAAGTCATGCAACCGAGTTTTAAGCGATGGTTAAAGCATTTACTGCATATGCCAGCGAGTAAACGCTTTTTTAATCAACAAGATCAACATGCGATTGCACAAGCCGTATCAGATGCTGAACATGGGCACATTGGTGAAATTCAAGTGGTGATTGAAGGACACATGCCTGCACGCGAAGCCTATTATTTAGATACTCGTGGACGTGCAAAACAGCTTTTCGCTGAACTTGGTGTCTGGGATACTGAGCTGAATAGTGGGATTTTGTTATACCTTAATTTGTGTGAACGTAAAGTCGAGATTGTGATTGACCGTGGGATACAGGAAGCCACCACACAGCAGGTATGGAACGAGGTCTGTCAGAGCATTATTAAAAAAATGGCACAGCAACAGTATCGCCAAGCTTTAGTCGATGGTGTTACACAAATTGGGACTATTTTGGATCAATTCTATGCCAATAAAATACAAGACAAAGCTGATGAATTGAGCAATGCGCCAATTATGTTGAACTAGAAAGAAGTAAACTGACAATATTTGTCAGTTTTTTACATAAAAATACAATGCTCAAAAATAAATTTTTAAATAGTGAAATAAAGTGCTGTTTTTTATTTGAAAATAAATATAATAAAAGTTGGCATAATACATGCTAATTACAAAGTAGCTTAAAAAGCTTATAAAAAACTAACAAAACATTTGTGGAGAATGTTATGAACGCTCAAAAGGGTTTCACTCTCATTGAATTAATGATCGTTGTTGCAATTATCGGTATTCTTGCTGCAATTGCGATTCCTGCTTATCAGAACTATACAGCTAAATCTCAAGCATCTGTAGCATTAGCCGATATTAGTGGTGCAAAAGTGAATATTGAAGCTAAATTATCAGAAGGTCTTACCGCAGCTGCAGCTGCAGCTCTTACTACAGGTGAATCTGTTGGTATTAAAAATAGTACAAGTGCTTGTTCTGCGATTACTGTTGAAGTAGCAGCTGATGGCACATCTCTAGTAGAATGTACTATTGCAGGAAGTGCTAAGGTTGCAGGAAAGCTAATGCAATGGGAGCGCACTGCTGACACCAATGCATCAGCAGGAACGTCAACATCTTCGGCTGTTTCTGAATCTACAGGTTCTTGGACGTGTAAGACAGACGTAGCACCATCTTTAGCTCCAAAAAGCTGTGTAGCTATATAATAGTATATAAAATATAGTGAAAATAGAGGTATAATATCCTCTATTTTCATGTAAGCATTATGGTTGATTAAATAATATTTATCCTATTTTTTATAATTTCTGTTTGAGGTCGATAGGAATAGCCTGAATGGAAAATTTATTATATGGTTATATAAAAAATAGATTTATATATGTGATAATTTTTCTATTGTTTTTAAGTTTTGTAAATTATAATCATTATTATCCATGGACGACGTATGATTCTGAGAAATATGTTTTCTATTTATCAGCTTTTTTTGTTTTATATTTTATTTCTAGTAATGCGATTAAAGTTGTTTTAAATACAAATTTATTGTTGTTGTTGTTGTTGTTGTTGTGTTCAATTTTGTCTTATCCATACTATTACTTTAATCAATATTTTATTTTATTTAATATATATCTTATTAATTTAATTATCCTATGTGTTGCATTGTGTAATTTTCATGATGAAAATGGTAAATTATTAGACGGAATTCTAATTTCGTTAGTATTAGCTGGGGCAACATCATCGATTTTATCCATTTATCAATGGATGGATTTTTCGACAGAGTTTTTTTGGTTGTACAAATCAACTGGATCTCGCGTCTCCGCAAATTTAGGCCAACCTAATCATCTTTCAACTCTATTGTTGTTGTCAGTCCTATCCTGTATATATTTTTTTAACAAGTTTAAAATAATACCAGTATTATTTTTTATTCCTATACTGGTTTTTTCTTTGGTTTTGACTCAGTCTCGATCTGCAATGATTGCATTAATAATTATTACAACTATTTCCTGTATTAAATGGCGGGTTTTAGCTAATAGTATAAAATTAATATTATTTTCTCTTAATTTTTTATATATCATAATGGCGCATTTTCTAAGTAAAATATATGAAAAAAATGACGTTATTGGTCGAATAAATGGTGGTTTTGAGCGTTTAGCTATATGGCAAGATTTTTTCAATGTTTTACCACATATTGGTTTATTTGGTGTTGGATGGAAAAATATTGAATATTATCAATTTCAGTATGGGGAAAATTTTTCAGGCTATCTTTCTTCTTATCATAATTTATTGTTAGATTTAATAGTGGTATTTGGTTTATTTGGAGCGTTTTTTTTTATATATATATTTATAAAATTGTTATTGGTTTTTTTTAGAATAGAAAATTCAAATGACTTGATTATTTTTCTTATGTTATCTGTTTTGATTAATCATTCTCTTTTTGAGTTCCCATTATTTTATAGTTATTTTTTATTTGTGTTTTGTGTTTTGTATTTTAGCTTAGAGAAGAAGTACTCTCGCTACTTTTTTTATTTGAAAATTAATAAATTTATATTTTATTTTATTTCATTTCTGGTTATCGGTTTAAGTTTCTTTTATATCCAAAATTTTGAAAAAAACAGGATTTTTTATCGGACCTTATATTTGGGTTATTGTGCTGAGGTTGAAAATAAAAGTATATTTTTTGATGAGTTTGAAAATTTAGCTATTATTAATTGTAAGAATAATATTTCTGTAAATAATATTTATTATTTCGAGACTGCATTGTTAAGAAGACCATCATCAAATAATATACTTAAATTAATTTATTTTTATCATAAAATTGGTGAGTATGAAAAGCGTGATAGTCTTTTAATTAAATACAATAGTAGATATATTGTTCAATATAGTTTGGATGATGTTTTGAAAATGAAATATTATTTAAAGTAATATTTTTATTTATTAAGGTTTCAAATTGGATGTTTTTTATTGAATAATGTTATGTTTAATTCTATATTCTGGTAATTTAATTGGATCGGCTTTGTTGCACAAAGCTATCCTTAAAGGCTTCTTCATCAATATAATTTCCAGATGAAGAAGCCTACACTCAAAATCTATTGTACAACGAATTGGTCCTCTTATAACCAAGCTCTAATCAAGCGAGGAAATATTTCAATTTGGTTCGATCCTCAGACTAAATGGTATGCTCAGCCACAAGCTAAACATGGAAGAAATCAGGCCTATTCTGATACAGCAATTCAGTACTGTTTGATGATCAAATCTATCTATCGAGTTTCTTTGCGTATGGTCACAGGTTTTGTGCGAAGCCTAATTCAACTCGGTGTAAGGTGGATAGCACCGGATTATTCCACACTTTGCCGATGACAAAAGCAGATTGATATTGCGACCAGCTATCAAAAAAGTCATGAAGGATTACATCTATTGATAGATTCAACTGGCCTTAGGTTTTTAGGCGAAGGTGAGTGGGAAACGCAAGAAACATCAGCCTGAATATCGTCGGCAATGGCGTAAACTGCATATTGGTATAGATGCTAAAACTTTGCAAATACGAGCAGTACAGCTCACAACAAATAATGTCAGTGATTCCAAGTCCTGAATATTCTGCTGAATCAAATCCCATCTGATGAACGTATTGATTCTGTCTATACAGATGGAGTATATGACACGAAACAATGCCGACAGATCATTGCAGATAGGCAAGCACATGCCGTAATTCCTCCGAGGAAAAATGCAAGACCATGGGAAGATAAGAAATTGGGACCTTTAGAGAGAAATGAATTATTGAAAACAGTTAAGCGTCTAGGGAGAACACTTTGGAAAAATG
The DNA here is from genome assembly GCF_002165305.2 of Acinetobacter sp. WCHA55. Classification (NCBI taxonomy): domain Bacteria; kingdom Pseudomonadati; phylum Pseudomonadota; class Gammaproteobacteria; order Moraxellales; family Moraxellaceae; genus Acinetobacter; species Acinetobacter sp. WCHA55. The sequence goes on from NZ_CP032286.1 coordinate 322,229, forward strand.
GTCTGGTTATCATCGGCGAAGTTTGGTCGAAACCAAGATGCATTGCATAAAATTGTTAGGCGACAAACTCTGCTCAAGGAATTTCGACAGTCAAGTGAATGAGATCTATGCACGTGTAGGCGTATTAAATAAATTTACAGAATTAGGCAGACCTCATACCCAAGTTGTAACCTAAATTTTAGCAACTTAGGAAAACTTTACCTTCAAAGTCTTTATGCAATAAAGTGGTCTGCATGAGTAAAATTCTATTTTGTTGATCATTCGGCGATTGAATAATTACGCAAAAAAGACCTGAATGTGCAAGTCTGACTCAGATATGATCACACGAATATAGTGTTGTAATACAAATTTAGTATTTATAAGCCTCTAGATGTGGCTCTGAATATAATTCTCTACACCGACGGTTTCAACTAAATCGAGTTGCGTATTCGTCCAGTCTAACCATTCTTCTTCTTTTTCTAAGATTTCTTGCACAAGATCACGAGTGACATAGTCGAGCTGCTCTTCAGCGAGCTTCACAGCGGCTTGAATGGATTCAATGTTCTCTTTGGTTTTACGGACATCGCAATTCAAGACTTCAACGGTATGTTGACCGATATAGAGTTTACCCAAGTGTTGTAGGTTTGGTAGACCTTCTAAAAAAAGAATGCGCTCAATGATTTTGTCAGCATGCTTCATTTGACGGATGGACTCTTTATATTCAGCTGAACCGAGTTGCTCAATCCCCCAGTCATTAAACATACGAGAGTGCAGGAAATTTTGGTTAATGGCAGTTAAATGATGATAAAGCACCTGATTTAACTGATTAATTACATCACGATTGCCCTTCATGAGAAAACTCCATTCAAACTGCGGCTTAAAAATAATATCAATAACTTATGAGAAATATCTTAAACAACAAAGTGGTTTTTGGCGAGTAATTTATAGAACAGCAAATGAAAATCGCAATCAAAAGCATGCGGGATGGAAATTATACTTTTAGAAATTTAAAAAAGAAAAACCCGCCTAGAGTCATAAGCGGGGGAGGAGTTACTCATAAAGAGTAAATTTATAATTATGGTTATTCTAAAAGCGAATCAAATATCTAGGCAGCTATGGCTAAGCGTGAGGCAATCGCAGATACTTCTGCACTGATGATTGAGCGCGCTTCAGGCGCACAACGACCACAGCATGTGCCGAGGTCGAGCATCTCACGGACTTCGCGATAACTAGCCGCACCATTTTCAACAGCGTCTTTAATATCTTGATCTGTAATACCACGGCATAAGCACACGTACATTTCAGCAAGCCACATAAAAGGAATAAGATAAGTGATATTATTGATAATTGTTATCGTTTGTCAATATAAATCATTTGAAATCTCATTTGTCTTTATTGGAGTTTTGGATAAAAAAAAGCCACTCAATCGGTGGCTTTTTTTTAAAAAATATAACTTATTGATTAATAATCACAATACCATCCATCTCAACCAATGCATTTTTAGGTAGGCTGGCCACACCGAGCGCTGCGCGTGCAGGGTAAGGTTGTGCGAAATATTCACCCATAATTTGGTTGACCAACTGGAAGTTTGAAAGATCGGTTAAGAAAATATTCAACTTCGCGATATCAGCCAGTGTTCCACCAGCGGCTTCGCAGACAGCTTTTAAGTTATCAAACACGCGGCGAATTTGCGCTTCAATGCCTTCAACCAACTCCATACTGTATGGGTCTAAACCAATCTGACCAGAAAGGTAAAGTGTATTGCCGACTAAGATTGCCTGCGAATAAGTGCCGATCGCAGCAGGGGCATTTTCAGTATGAATTACTTGGCGGGACATCGTGTTCTCCTATTATATTCACCGTCAATCATAGCCTAGATTGATATTAAAAGGTGCGGATTTAAACAATTAACTCGCAATCGATGTTTCTGTAATGCTCACTGGTTGAGCCAATCGACTGATACGCGGGAAGCCAAAATGCATACGTAGATCGCGAATGATTTTTGCAATTTGCTTACGGTTGTGTACCACTACATTGACATAAGTCTTGTCGTCTTGATTACGTACCATTTCGACCCCGATTTTTTCTTTACGACATTGGTAAATCAGGTCGGAAATTTGTTCGTCATCCATTGCCATGTTAATCAATAAATATGCAGTAAAACTAATTTCTTCTTCGTTCTCATTGCTCCACTGCAACGGCATGATGTTTTCCGGGTGTAGATGTTGTTCATGCAAGAGATTATGACAACGTGCACGATGCACAATAAGACCACGGCGGGATAAATGCCCTTGAATTGGGTCACCCAACACCGGGTTACAACAATGTGCGTATTTGACATCGACACCTTCAGTACCTTGAATGAGTCGGTCAGATTCCTGGGCACTTTGGTCATGTGCAAATAAATGATTCGCAACCAATTGTGGTAGTAAATCGCCCACAGCAATTTGCTCGAATAATTGGTCTTTATTTTCGATATGTCGCCATTGTAAAAGTTCTGACCAGTCTGATTCGGTTAAGTCTTTAATGGATACATTGAATAGTTTTAAAGCGCGATTTAAAGCTTGCTGTCCAACGAGGCGTTGTTCTTCGATATCTTGCTCACGCAGTATATTTTGCAAGGCGCGACGGGCTTTCTGCGTGTTGACGAAGCTGAGCCAATCTGGATTTGGGGTGGCCAACACATCGGTAATAATTTCAATCACCTGACCACTGTGTAATGGTGTAGAAAGGGGTTTGGTTTCCCCATTGATTTTCGCACCTACCGCATGGTTACCTAAAAATAAGCTGGCCGAATAGGCAAAATCGACCACCGTTGCCCCTTGTGGTAATTCGTGTAAATGACCATGTGGGGTGTACACCCAAATTTTCTCTTGGTGTAAATAATCGAGTAGTTCACTAAAGGTGGTTTTGGCACAAGCACCATCGATCAAGACATTTAAGTTCTGCATCGAGGCTTGAATCGCAGAGCGGCAAGCTTGTGGTGCACTGTCGCCTAGTACCACGCCAAAACGCGCAGCTTTACGCATCAGTTCGGTCTGAATAGTGACAGATAGTGTTGTGTTTTCACCTTTTAAGCGCAGTAGTAACGATTGGTTGCCACCTGGGAGTGGTTTACGAATATGGTCTGCAAAGTGTAAAACTTTAAAACTCTCGCGTAACACTTCGGCTAAGCGGTCACAGTCCGCAATGCTATTTAGAATAATTTCAAAGGCATGACTATGCGTGAGTTCATGTAGATCAATGTCATTTTTGACAAAGTGTCGAAGCAGTTCGATATTGTTATTTTTCTTTTTAATACGACCTGAAATTTGATGGGTTTTCAGTAATTCGGTTAGATTATGTTCCCACTTACTTTGGTATTCGCAGCGTTTGGGTTTGGTTTGCAGGAGCGCTTCTTGGACATTGTTATACATGTCGAGATCGAGGTTTTGATAACACAGATGTTCGAGGTTATCGCCCATCTCATTCATGCCAACGATACGTGCCATTGGGACAAAAATATCAAAGGTTTCTTGAGCAATGCGTGCGCGCTTATCGGGCCGAAGTGCTTCCAAGGTAGTCATGTTGTGATAGCGATCTGCCAGTTTAATAATAATGACACGTGGGTCTTGTAGTGTAGCTTGCAGAATTTTTCGGAAAGAAGCGGCTTTATTATATTCTTTATCACTGGATTGGCTAAGTTTAGTGACACCATCAACCAGTTCTGCAACGGTTTTTCCAAATTTTTCTGCAATATCCTCTTTGCTAAAGTCTGTGTCCTCAATGACATCGTGTAAAAGGGCTGCCATGAGTGTCTCTGCATCTAGACGCATATGCGCTAAAATACAGCTGACCGCAATCGGATGCAAAATATACGGTTCGCCACTTTTGCGTGTAATACCATCATGGGCAATATCCGCATAATCACAGGCCGCAAGCACACGCTCGACATCGCTTTCAGTTAAGTAAGCATCGATAATAGTTTTGAGCTGTTGTTTAGCTTGGCTGACCATTGGGCCTGGCATAAAACACCTTTAAGACGTAGCAATTACAATAAAATTTTACTGATCCTCTAATGAAAAACATATTGCATGAGTTGTCAATTTATTCATTGAGAGAAAAGCAAAAAAGATACACCTAAACCACGATGAAGCTTATCTTCTAGTTATAACGTGTATTGCACAAATATAAAAGTTATCCAATAAAAAAGCCTAGTTAAAAACTAGGCTTTTAAGCGATAAATTTTTCTTATTGGAAAGAAAAACCATCTAAATTCAAATTGTTTGCAGAAAGTGCAAGATCAAGACTCGAAGTTTGGTAGTCTTGCTCACGTTGTTTCAAAATGTCTTTAGAAACATGACCTACTGCAATTTCACGTAATGCAACAACAGTCGGTTTGTCATTGTCCCACTCAACAGTAGGTTCAATACCCTGACGTGCCAATTGACGCGCGCGTTTGCTTGCCACTAGTACAAGCTCAAAGCGGTTGTCTACATGGTCTAAACAATCTTCAACGGTTACGCGTGCCATAAGAATTCTCGTTACAAAGGCTAAAATTAAACAGACTGTGCAGTATAAGGTGCTTTGTCTGTAGACTCAAGTTTTAATCACTTTTCAACAGGGCTGATCAGTTCAGAAATCATTTTCTGATGACGGCGCGCTTGCTGTGTAATGACTAAACGATTAGCAATAATCACAGACTCAAGATCATGCAAAGCTTTATTAAAGTCGTCATTAATAATGACATAGTCGAAGTTAACATATTGTTGCATGTCTTCAACTGCACAGCCTAAACGGCGCTCAATCACTTCAATCGAGTCTGTACCACGGTTAGACAGACGTTGACGTAAGTCAAACTGGCTTGGCGGTAAGATGAAAATTTGTTTAGAGTCAGGAAAAAGCTTTCGAACTTGCTGTGCACCTTGCCAGTCAATTTCTAATAGAACATCATGACCTTTCGCCAGTTGTTCTTTCACAGTGGCTTGTGCTGTGCCATAGTAATTGCCAAAGACTTCAGCGTATTCAATAAATCCGCCTTGTTCAACCAAGGCTAAAAATGAGTCTTTTTCGGTAAAGTGGTAATGTACACCATCAAGTTCGCCGGGACGTTGCCCACGTGTAGTATGAGAAACAGAAACGTGAAGATTCGTTACACGGTCAAGGAGGGCTTTTACGAGGGATGTTTTGCCTGTTCCTGAAGCTGCAGAAACGACAAACAAGAGACCCGACATGATATTTTTCCTGATATGATAAAATATCTTCTCTATTTTAGAGCAGACAAGGTTTAAACGAAATAGCAAGCCGTCACTTTGTTTGCATTTATTTTATTAGTTTCCGCTGATTGAAAGGTGGTATCGAGGAACATATGGAAATTGTATTGGCCAATCCACGTGGTTTTTGTGCAGGTGTTGACCGTGCGATTGCCATCGTAAATCGTGCGCTTGAGTGCTTTAATCCACCCATTTATGTACGGCATGAAGTGGTACACAATAAATTTGTGGTTGACGATTTACGTCAACGTGGCGCAATTTTTGTTGATGAACTGGATGAAGTGCCCGATGACAATATTGTGATTTTTAGTGCGCATGGGGTTTCTAAAGCGGTACAGATCGAAGCTGAACGTCGCGGTTTAAAAGTTTTTGATGCAACCTGCCCATTGGTGACTAAGGTGCATATTGAAGTCACTAAATATGCTCGTGAAGGAGTTGAGGCCATCTTAATTGGTCATGAAGGCCACCCTGAAGTTGAAGGTACCATGGGGCAATATGACCTGAAAAATGGTGGTGCGATTTATTTGGTTGAAGATGAACAAGATGTCGCTGAGCTTCAGGTGCATCATCCTGAGCGTGTGGCTTTTGTTACGCAAACCACTTTATCAATTGATGATACTGCAAAAGTGATTGATGCTTTACGGGCGAAATTTCCTGAGATTCAAGGACCACGTAAGGATGATATTTGTTATGCGACACAGAACCGTCAAGATGCGGTGCGTGATTTAGCAACCCAATGCGATGTGGTGTTGGTGGTCGGTTCACCAAATTCATCGAATTCGAACCGTTTACGAGAATTGGCTGAGCGAATGGGTAAAGCCGCTTATTTGGTCGATAATGCCGATGAGCTTCAACAAGCATGGTTTGAAAATATCGCCAAAGTTGGCGTTACAGCGGGTGCATCTGCGCCTGAAATTTTAATTAAACAAGTAATTCAACGATTGCAAGATTGGGGGGCAACACCACCGCAAGAGCTTGCTGGAACGGAAGAAAATATTACCTTTAGTTTGCCAAAAGAGTTACGTATTGCGGTAACTCAAGCCTAAAAGGTGGATTGGTTAACATTCTAATTTTATTGAAAAATTGACAGATGATTGTAAATTGGCAATCATCTGTTTTTTTATGCCTTTTATCCTGTATTGTGCTGATTGTGTAAAGAATTAGAATATGATTTTAAATAGGGTAAAGTTTTGTTGCCTTGGGGAGGGAGTATGCAAAATAAACATAAAGGGTTCACCTTAATTGAGCTGATGGTGACGATTGCTATTATGGCAATTATCGCGATGATGGCTGCTCCTTCTTTTGGGGATATGTTACAGCGCCAAAATTTAAATAAAAGTACAAAAGAATTGGTTGCTACTTTAAATCAGGCAAGGGCAAAAGCTGCTTTAGAGCGCAGAGAAATTACAGTTGAATTATTGTCTGCGGATGAAAATACTGACGATACGTTGAATTGGATGCCAGTCGGTAAGTCGAGTTTAAAAAGTGGTCGTGCGACAGAAATAGTTTTTATGCCGACAGGCCTAGTGAGAGATCCAGCAGCAAATCAAATCATTGCTACAGATACGAGTTTTGAAATTTGTGATGCATCTTCTGATCCTAAATATTCCAGAGTGGTCACGATATCTAAAATGGGGACGATCCAGCAGATCGTTGAAGGGGATTGTTCATGATAACTATAAAAAAGCAAGCCGGTGTTGGGTTAATAGAAGTATTGGTTGCCTTGCTGATTCTTGCGGTTGGGGTGCTTGGTTTTGTAGCGTTGCAATATCGAGCAATTGAGGCATCGAGTGAGGGGGCTAACCGTGTACAAGCAATTAATTTGGCAAGAGATTTAGCTGAAAAAATTCGTGTTAATCGTGAGCAGTTGGGCGCGTATGCTACGGCTGTTGCGGGAAATGCAACCAATATCACCAATCCGAACTGTTACACAGCATTTTGTACGCCAACACAAATGGCGCGTTTTGATGCAGCACTTACAAATTTGTCTGCTCAACGGGTAGGGATGACAGTCAATATGTTTACTTGCCCAGAAGTGAGCAATGGTCGAAGATGCATTTATGTGGCATGGGGCGATACAGCTGCAACCAATGCGGATGGTTTAAATAACTGTACCACAGCAGGTGCTTACCGTGATGAATCAACCTGCGTTGTCATGGAGGCCTACTAATGAAAATACAAAAAGGCTTTACACTGATTGAACTCATGATTGCACTAGCTCTTGGGCTTATTGTAGTTGCAGCAGCAGCAATGTTGTTTTTGACAGGGGTGAAAAGTAGTCAAGTACAACAAGGAATGGCGGACTTACAAGACAATGCAAATTTTGGTCTTAACTATATCACTCAGGATCTTAGATTGGCCAATTTAGATACTGTTGAAGCTGCAATGAATGATGCCTTACTTCATGGAGGTGTTGTTTTGAGTCAATCCAATCTACCCACAGGAATTCGAGCAAATGTGAATGCTACTTTACTAAGCCGAAGTAATGGTGATGCAGTGGGTAGCGATGATGAATGGACTGGTGCATCGAATGTAACTCAAAACAGTGATCAACTTGTAATTCAGTATAAGCCTGCACAAACAGGTGGTTTTGATTGTGAAGGGCGTGAAATCACGACAGTAGATCGGATGATTATTCAGCGTTATTTTTTGCGGGCAGATGCAAATGCGGGAGCTGGGGAAGCGAATCCTTTAGCTTTAGCATGTGATGCTGGTAACTATAGTGACACCAATCTTGCTCGCTATGGAGATGCTGGTGAAATCATTATGAAACGCGTTGATCATTTTCGTGTATTGCTGAATGTGAGTAATGCTGTTGGTAACCGTCGGTATATCGGTATCCACGAATATATGGCATTGACAGGGACTAAACCGCGTATTTTAGGAGTGAGTTTAGGCGTGCTCGCACGCTCAGGCCAGTCTACGGGCCAAGATGTGTCGACAGCACAAAACAATGCTTTTGTCGTGTTGGATCAAAATGTAACAATTGGAGCCAATGGTAATCCACAGGGTTTTATTCGTCAGGTCGTAACTCAAGAGGTTGCAATACGTAATGCGTTAGGGGAGAGAGACTGATGATTAGACAACAACATGGCTCGACACTCATCGTCGTATTAATCCTTTTATTGGCGATCACTATTATTGGTACATTGGCTATTCGTCAAAGTATGGTGTCATTAAATATTGCAACCAATAGCCAAGCTCAACAACTCATGATTCAAAACTCTGATGCTGCAACGTTTAACGTTGAAGACACAAATAATTTATTACGCAGTTTAGCAGCCGATGGCATGTTTGGGTTTATTAGAGGTCCTGAAAACAAAGGTAAAGAGTTAGTGTTTTGTTATAGAGGCAGCCGAGCTCAATTCTTTACTTTGTCGCAAGCGAGCATGGTCTATGTGAATGACAGTGGCAATATCGTGAATACGGATCAAGGAGTAAGTGGCTTCTGTCGAACAGGTGCGAATAATGCAAACTTTTTTACCAGCGAACGTAGAGCTGTCATGACTCAAGTATCTGTCAGTTTTACAAATTCGGTATCATCTACGCCATTCCAAGACTCAGTTCGTGGCACAGATGAAGAACTGTCTAAAATTCAAAAAACAGATCGAGTGATTGTGAACACGACTTCACTGATGCCTACACTTACTTCAGCAGATACAGATGATATTGATGACTGTTTAGATAGTCATATTAGTAATAGTTCGACGAATGGTGTAGCAAATTGTCTATCGGATTTAAATGTACCTTTTACTACACATGTCACTGAATATACGTTAGGTCAGGCATTTCTTTAAGGGTGAATGAAATGAAAATTAAAAAGAAAGAACAACTTGTAGCTCATCCTTTAAAGAAAGCATTGGCTGTGAGCCTATCAGCGCTTATGACAGGATTTGTGTTTAGTGCAACTGCTTCGTATGCGAGTGATATTGAGATTTATCAACAAGCACGCTCAGGAAATATCTCTTTGATGTTTGTGTTGGATATTTCAGGAAGTATGAGATATTTCGATGCAAATAATCAAGAGTTGACGAGTTGTAGTGGTGGTGCAAGTACAACAACATTTTCAGACAGCGCGAATGGTATTTCTTATACCCGACGTTACTGTGAAATTAGCAGTCGTGAATATTATTACATGCGATCTGGTGGGAGAAATAACCGGAAATGGTATCGTTGTGGAGGAAGTGCGACTGGGAGTACCTCAGTAAATAAAACGGATTGTACTTATGCGCTAACTAGTGAACCAAGTCTTTCTGGACTTGATGATGATGGTGGTGGCAACCCGCAATACTATTATAGAAATGGAGCAGCCTCTACTTATTATGATCGTATCACTTTAGTTAAAGATGCAATGTACCAGCTTTTATATGGTGCAAATGCCATTGGTAAAGATAAATTTTTTGGACTGACAACCTATTCTATTAATGGTGATGGTACTCGGGGGCAAGTCCGAATTCCTGTTCAGCGGTTGGGTTTGGATACGGAAGCGACATTAGCTTCTGAAACACATCGTAAAAATTTAATGACTGAAGTAGCTAACTTGGAAGCTAGTGGGGGAACACCAACAGCAAATGCCTATGCAGAAGCGGCTGCTTATATGTTAGGAACCTCTACTTCAGGAGGAGTGTATAAATACGCATATTATGATCGAACTTGGTATGGATGTACCACTTCTAGTACAACAAACAACTGCCAAAGTGATGGCTACTATTATAATACTCCAGGTGGATATTTTGGTGCGCATAGTTGTACATATCGGTCTGGTAATAATAATTATAGTGCTACATGTTACTACGCTGCTAATAATTCAGCATCTGGTCAATATGCGGCAGGTAGCGGAGTGTTAGTAACAGATCGCTCAAAATATCAAATGCCAACCTCTTTATCTGCACAGTTAGAGCCAAATGCGGATACCAAGCAGTGTAGTGGTCAGGGTATTTATGTTCTAACCGATGGTGTGCCAAATGGGAATAATTCGGCACAAAGTTTAATGCAAACTGCGTTAGCTGGCAGTAGTGCTTTTACCTGTTCTGGTTCAAGTGGTGGATGGGATTGTGTAGAAAAATTTAATACACGTATCTTGAATCAAACAACCAATGCTAGTCCACGTGATTTAAAACTCAAAACAGCTGTTGTTGGATTCGGTTCAGCTTATAACTCAATCCCTTCGTATAATAAAAACTTATCTGAAGAAGAAAATATCGCATTACTAGGCACGGTGAATGATGATAATGACGAAAAACGTGCAGCACGTTGGGGTATTCGTGGTCAAGGTGGTTGGTATGCGGGTACCAGTTCTCAAGACGTTATTGATAGCGTAAACGATTTTATTAATAACTTGTCAACAGAAATTCCAGCTGTAACAACAGGAACATCAACGATCCCAAATGATCAATTAAATCCTACTGCATTGCAAAATTATGCGTATTATCCACAGTTCCAACCAACGCCTGATAAGAGCTATCAATTATGGGCAGGTAACCTGAAAAAGTATAAAGTGACGAGTACAGGTACGTTGGTCGATAAAAACGATGATATTTTTGTCAATAGCCAAGGTAAAATTGGTGATAACTACGATTTATGGTCTGCCGATGCGGTTACGGGTGTAAATCAGGATGATGAATCTATTCTTGGTAGCAATAAAAATAGATTGGTTGGTGGTGTCAAATCACGGTTAAAACTACGTTCAAGTACGAATGGTGCAATACAGCGAAAAATATTAACAGACAGGCCTGCAACAGCAACAAATAATGAATATTTGGACGCAACTACTTTAAGAGCGTTGGATTTAAGTTTGGTCAACAGTACGGATCCAGCTAGAGGGTATTTACTCTCATTACTTGGTTATCGTGTAAATGCCAAACAACCTCAAACTATTACAAATACGTCGATTGCTCAAGCGGAAGAATTGCGTCAGGTAGGTGCTGTCATGCATTCGTCGCCATTACTTCTGACCAATCAAGGGAAAGTGACATATGAAAATGGTGTTCTGGGTTCTGAAGAGCGGGATGACTATATTTTATTTGGAACCACACAAGGTGTTTTGCATATAGTTGACGCAGATACTGGAGAAGAAAAATTCGCATTTTTACCGAATAGTATGGTGGAAAACCAAAAGGATGCATTGTTAAACTTTGATACCACGATTGGTGGTATGGATAAGTTGTATTATGGCATTGATGGTCCTTGGACTTCTTATACTGAATATGTGAATGCGGCAGATGATATGTTAACTGTTGGGGCTGGTTTAAATAGTCGATCAGGTAAACAGATTGTTTATGGCGGTTTACGTATGGGTGGGCGTAATTATTATGCGCTGGACTTAGCTGATATCAATAATCCAACACTTAAGTTTACTATAACCCCGCCTGCATTAAGTCAGTGTTCGAGTGCGAATCCACTTGCGTGTATGGGGCAAAGTTGGTCTAAGCCTACATTGACTTGGATCAATTGGAAAGGAACGAAAAAACTCGTCATGCTAGTAGGTGGTGGTTATGATGCTGAAGGGTTACCAACCTCTATTAGTAATATGCCGGAGACTACAGCAGCAGAACGCGCAGCAAAACAAGCAAAAATCAAATATTACCGTGGTTATGAATACAATGACTATGTTCAAACCAATAAAATTGGTTCTGGTGTATATATGTTTGATGCACTCAATGGTAGTTTGTTGTGGTGGGCAAGTGCGAATGCAACAGTGCATACATCACCAACAACAGCAAACCCTGGCCCGACTTATGCCCCAACAAATGGTACAGCTAGCTCTTACGATGTAGACATGAAATATAGTGTGGTGGGTCAGATTAAAGCTGTAGATCGAGACTCTGATGGATTAAGTGATCATTTATACTTTGGTGATTTAGGTGGTCAGGTTTGGCGTATCGATTTAAATAATAAAGCTGGTACAAATACAGCATTATTTGCTAAACAGCCTACAAAAGTTCTTAATTTAAATAATGGTGCATACAGCCCACGTTTCTACGAAATGCCTGGTTTCTCGACATATTCAGAAGGTGGAACAATTTTTGGTGTTGTATCGATTGGAAGTGGAAACCGAAGTCAACCTCTCGCAGAATATAGTACAGGCACTAGTTATAAACACGATGGTGTTTTTAACTTATATGATAAAGACGTAGCGAGAAGTGATTTATTTAACTTAACGAGTGCAAATGCCTATAGTGTTACGTCAAATGATTTACATACCAAAGGTGTGAACTTATTGGCGGAGGGAAGTAGTGTTGGAACCACTTCTATTAATCAACTTGTTGCTCTTGATAATACGAATAGATTTGCTATTACCTCGTATCGAGCGCCATATGCCTTAACTCAGGGTTGGTACTACTTATTTAAGTCCTCTTTCGTACAGAGTGAAAAGGTGATGTCGACACCATTGGTTATCAATAATGACATGTTTGTAACCACTTTTGATGGAAGCCGAAATGGAATGTCTGGAGATTGTGGAGCAGGGGTAAAGGGTGAAAGCTTCATGACTTTATTCTGTATGCCATATGGTCAATGTAATGGCGGGACATCTACTTCTTATAGGTTAAGTATGGGGGCAGGGATTGTCGGTGGTGCTGTTGGTGCAGGTGATGGTAGTGGGATGCAGCGACTTATTGTTGCAAACGTAGATACATCAGGGATCACGGGCAATGCTATTTTAGATAAACGTTACAATACTGGGAATAAACTGATTCCTCAGCGTTGGTACGATCGACGTTAATTAAGGAGGAGCTATGAAACAAACAATAAACTCCTCTGGGTTTACATTGATTGAGTTAATGGTTGTTGTAGTAATTGTTGCGATTTTCGCAGCAATTGCTATACCGTCATACCAAGAGTATGTGCGCCGCGCGGTCGCTAGCCAGGCACAACAAGAGGTGCAGCGATTAGCGACTTTATTAGACCGACATAAAGCGCGTAATTTTAGTTATCGAGGATTTACGACGACAAGTGCAGTATTACCCGTAGGCGCAACTGGCTCTGCGATTAAATATACATTGACGATCAGAGATGGAAATGATCCAGATTTAGATTTAACAGATGATGAAGCGGCAGGTCGGAATTGGGCCATTCAAGCTGTGAGTTCGGACGATAAGAATTATACGATGCTACTTACGAGTACAGGGATGCGTTGTAAGAATAAAACTACAGCAAATGTTGACTTTGAGAGCTGTGGCAGTACTGCAAATGGTAGTGAGGAGTGGTAAATGAATAAAGGATTTACGCTTATTGAACTCATGATTGTGGTTGCAATTATTGGTATCTTGGCTGCTATCGCATATCCATCTTATCAAGAGCATGTACGAAAAACAAAGCGTGTAGAAGCTCAGGCTGAACTGGTTGCCCTAGCTAACCAAATTCAGCGTTATAAAGTATCCAACTTTAGGTTTTTATTGGCGAATGGTAACCCGATCACATTGGGAACATTAGGTTATACACTCAATGCAAACGATAATCTTGAAATTCCTCAAGGTAGTGATCCATTGTATGAAGTATCTTTAACAAATGTTGCGGCAAATACATGGACATTAACAGCGACTCCTATTAATGGAAGCATTCAGGAAAATGATGGGGTTAGTATTTTAAATCACCGCGGGGAAAAATGCTGGACCAAAGGTGCATCGACTTGTGCCCTAAGTGGCACATCCAACTGGGACGGCAAATAAAATCCAAATTCAAAACTGTGGATAAACAAATTTTAATCTTCCTTTCGTAGTAAAGATAACGTAAAATACTGCCCTCTATGAAAGGGGTTTGAAATGTTCCGGTGGTCGGAGCAGGGATAATCCGTAAAAACTATAAGGTTGTATCATGGTAGTTATTCGTCTTGCACGCGGTGGTGCTAAAAAACGTCCGTTCTATCAAGTAATTGTAACTGATAGCCGTAATGCACGTGACGGTCGTTTCATCGAACGTATTGGTTTCTTCAACCCAACAGCTCAAGGTAAAGCAGAAAAACTTCGTTTAGATGCTGACCGTTTTGCACACTGGGTTGCTCAAGGTGCTCAACCATCTGAACGTGTTGCTTCTTTAGCTGCTCAAGCTAAGAAAGCTGCAGCTACTGCATAATTTTTGCTAATTAAGTAGTAGGTAGCCCATGACACCAACACAGAATGTTCCCGAAGATCGTATTCAGATTGGACAGTTACGTTCAGCATATGGATTAAATGGGTGGCTCTGGATCTATTCCAATACAGAACCAATGAGCAACATCTTTGACTATCTGCCTTGGTACATTGAAACCAAAGCAGGTTGGCAAACCATAGATGTAAAACGTTGGAAACCGCATGGCAAAGGCTTAGTTGTTTCGCTCAAAGGCGTCGTTGATCGCACTGCAGCAGATAGCTTAGTTGGCGCAAATGTCTGGATTTCAAAAGCGCAACTTCCTAAAGCAGGAATGGATGAGTTTTACTGGTCGGATTTGAAAGGCTTAACTGTGTTAGGTTTGGATGATGAAGAACAAGAAGTAAATCTCGGAAAAATCCATGAAATGTTTGAGACAGGTGCCAATGATGTGATGGTGGTTCACGCAACACCAGACAGCGTTGATACTGAAGAGCGTATGATTCCATGGCATAAAGATGTGGTGCAACGTGTTGATCTCGAAGCTGGTCGTATCTACGTGAATTGGGGCGTAGATTACTAATTATTTTTGGGAATACGGGAGTCTGCGATGTTTTTTGCAGTCATTACGCTTTTTCCTGAAATGTTTGAAGCGATTACAGCCTACGGTATTAGCGGGCGTGCAGCAAAAAATGAGTTAGTGCAAGTGACTTGTATTAATCCTCGTGATTATGCTGAGGGCAACTACAAACGAGTGGATGAACGTCCATTTGGTGGTGGTCCAGGTATGGTGATGATGGCTGAGCCTCTGGCAAAAGCAATTCAACATGCCAAAGAGCTTGCCATGCAAGCAGGTGCAGTTCATGTGCCTGTGGTGTATATGTCACCGCAAGGAAAAACCTTAAATGAGCCAGCAGTGCAACAGTTTGTCGACTATGATGGATTGATTGTGTTGTGTGGTCGTTATGAAGGGGTTGATGAACGTTTGATCCAAAAATATGTTGATCAGGAATGGTCGATAGGGGATTACGTTTTATCGGGTGGAGAGCTTCCTGCGATGGTTTTATTAGACAGTATTATTCGGAGACTTCCGGGTGCAATGTCTGATGAACAGTCTCATGTGCAAGACTCATTTGTGGATGGTCTTTTGGACTGCCCACAATATACCAAGCCAGACCATTTTGAAGGTTTGGATGTCCCTGAAGTATTGAAGTCGGGACATCATGCCAATATTGAGAAATGGCGGTTTTTGCAGCGTTATCAACGAACACAACAACGCCGACCTGAGTTGGTGGAAAATGTGGAGTTGACGAAGCAGCAAAGGAAATGGCTAACAGATTTGAATACTTAATTCAGAGTATTCTTTTAATAGGCTCTTTGTGCATTGAAGTGGTCAAGCATAAAGAGAAAGATAATCGGGTCTATGCGATTTAGCCTCTATACCCAGCGGATATCAGACCTCTTCTGACCCGCACATATTGGAGATACCCCATGAGCGGTAAGCATCCTTTAGTACAAGCTGTTGAAAATGCACAGCTTAAACAAGACATTCCAGCTTTTGCACCAGGCGATACAGTTATCGTTCAGGTTAAAGTAAAAGAGGGTGACCGTGAGCGTCTTCAGGCATTTGAAGGTGTTGTAATCGCGAAGAAAAACCGTGGCTTGAACTCTGCGTTCACAGTACGTAAAATTTCTAGCGGTGTTGGTGTTGAGCGTGTTTTCCAAACTCACTCTCCAATCGTTGCTAAAATCGAAGTGAAACGTCGTGGTGACGTTCGTCGTGCTAAACTTTACTACCTACGTGAATTGTCTGGTAAAGCTGCACGTATTCGTGAAAAGTTACCAGCTCGTAAACAAGGTTAATTTTAACTTTGCTTATTTGCAAAAAAATGCGCCAAATGGCGCATTTTTTATGCCTAAACTTTAGAGGCCTTGAAGCTTTAAGCGGTTGGCGTGTTGACGGTAAACATCTACAGGATCTGGGGCAAAGATCGCACGTAGACCAAAGAACTGGTTGATCACATCTAAATGGTTCCAATTATAGTTATCACGCACGGTCTTGCCATATTTGGCACTACAACGTGAAACTAAGCCATCGTTATCATTGGGGGCTTGCATGAGTAAGCCTGTTGCACCCAATAATGAGTCTGGATCAAGCACGTTCGTTAATGTTGAGTTGCCAGAGAAAGAGTAAAAATAGACCCCATTCTCTTTTGCTAAGCCTTCACCACAGCTTGTTTTTGGCATACCCAATGGATATTTTTGTGCAAAAGCCTTTGATCCAGCTTGACTTAAACTTTTACCAGCACCGAGTGCATCATGTGGAAGTGAGTTTGGATTTTGCTGTTGTGCCCAAACAATAGCCTTGGACCCAAAGTTGATTAAGCCCACCAGCGGTTGTTCTAGTGGCGTACCTTGCGCGGAAATAATCAGATCTGCCACAGGAGAGCCTTTTAACGGGCTGGAAATGGCTGTTGCAGATGCAATTTTATTGGGCATAACATTCGAGACATAAGCAATACTATGTCCACCGTGACTATGTCCGAGTAAATTGACTTTTGGTGCTCCTGTAATTGCTAAGATTTCATCCACTTGTTGCAGCAGTTGTTCACCACGAACTTCAGATGTGTTAAATGGAGAAACACGTGTTGCCCAAGCATTTGCACCGTTACGGGCTAAATCTGGCAAGATTTGATACCAATAATCCACTCCAAGTTCATCAGTTCCTGCTCGAATCCAGCCCCCCATACCATGTGCAAAAACCAAAGGATATTTGGTTTTTGCATAACTAGAGGTAACGTAGTTTGACTTAATTTGTGAAGCAGCTGCTTGTGTTTGTGTAGCTGCAAGTGTGCAGGTCGACAGCAGCCCAGCTATCAATAATCCATATTTCATTGATCATCCTCATTTTTATTTTTTATGACGACAATTTAAGTTGTCAAAAATGAGTATAAGGGTGAGGGGGGAAGAGCGTAGAGAAATCCGATTAAATTAAATACAGTTTGTAACTGGATAATTCTAGGAGGCATCCCTCCGAAACGTTAAAGATTCGAAGGGAAAATAGAACTAGAGTCCTTGCATTTTTAAGCGATTGGCATGTTGGCGATAGACATCAACTGGGTCTGCGCTAAATAGACCACGTAGCCCCATAACTTGGTTGACCTCATCTAAATGGTTCCAATCATAGTTATCACGGATCACTTTACCGAAGTGTGTACTACAGCGCGCCACTAAACCATCATTGTCTAAATGGCCATATGCCAAAGGCCCTAATAGTGCGATCGCACTATCTGCAACATCGAGAATGTTCGTGACTTGAGACGTACCAGTCCACGAATAATAATACACGCCATTGCTGGATGTTGCACCGCTCTTGTTACAGTCTGAAGCTAGTGCTGTTGTTGGATATTTCTGATTAAAAACAAGGGAACCTTGTTCGCTAATTGAGGTGAGTGATGCCTTTAAATTGCTTTTTAATGCAGGGTTACTTTGTCCATAAGCCAGCATAGGGCCTATAATATAATCCGCCGCTAGGCTGAGTAGTTGTGTTCCGCCTTGATTAGCAAGTAGCTGATCTGCCACTTTTGAACCTCTAAACGTTGCTCCTACACCTGTCAGTGAGGCCACGTATTGGGGTTTAACCGCTTCTACATAGCGAATGGTTGGTCCACCATGGCTATGCCCAATCAAATTAACTTTGGGCTTGCCAGTCAGGGCAATAACCTCTTCAACTTGTTGTAGTAACTGTTCACCTCGTACTTCAGTTGATTCTAGAGGGGAAATTTGTGCTGCAAAGGTGGTTGCGCCATTTCGAGCCAAGTCGGGTAAAATTTGATACCAATAATCTAGCCCAAGTTCGGCAACGCCCACTCTGCTGAACCCAAACATGCCATGGGTAAATAGCAATGGATATTTGGTTTGTGCATAATTACTTTTTACGCTTGCAGTCACGGTCTGTAATCCAGCTGTGGCTGTGGTTGCGCTGAGTCCAAGGCTGGTAACCAGACCTACGAGTGACATTGTTTGTATCATTTTTTTCGTTATAAACATTTTTTTTCATCCTGAAAAAGTCAAACACGGTATAGCTTTAATCTGCGAACGGAAGTTTTCCTCCCGTGTCATATGTGGTTTCAAAGGCTCCTAGTCGAAGTTGTTCTTGTGAATTATTAAACTGTTGATCACGTAGTTTTTGAATGGCTTGCTGCTGCGCATCTTGGGTCATATTGCTTTTGAGAATGTTGTCGCGTTGTTCTAAGTAAGTATTGACCCGAGATTTCCAATTGCGTCGATCTTGGTCGAGTTTTTCTAGGCGTACTGTCGCTTCGGCACCGACAAGATTCTGGCGCATTTGGCGAATTTCTTCGGCAGAGCCGCCACGCGCTTTAATATCTGAGGTCAGTTTACGCAGATCTTCTAGTTTGGAGAGTTGTTCTAAGTTTTCCTTCCAATCTTCAGGTAGTTCAGCAAACAGCTCTTTCAGTTTCTGCGCTTTTTGTACTTCAGTTAAGGACTGATCTGCCATGATGCTCATGCGGTCTAAGGTATATTCATGGTAGGTATTTTCGGTGCCAAAAAGGCCTTCGATTTCATAGTCAGAAAAGAACTGGCTGCGTAGGGTTTTCATCGAAGCAAAAATTTTACGATAGTACTCAGGGTCTTCTTTATCTAAGTTTGGCTCCTTCAGACTACCCAATTGCACACGATAATTTAAATAACGAGTCCAAAGATCTAGAATTTGTTTAAGGGCAGGTTCTTTATAACCTTGCTGGATATAGGCTTTAAAATCTTGCTTGATCTGATCTATATTTTTTTCCCCATATTGAGTAATAAAATATTCAAAACAATTACGAGTCTGCTCATTTACAACTAAGCGATTACTTTGGTCGAGCACCAGTTGGCAATTGACTTCGGTGTCTTGTTGGCTATCACTGACGAAAGTTAATCCTGCTGCATGTGGCAAGTCCGATGCAGCAGACAGTAAATTGGAGCTATTCTGCCCAGAGCTGTTGGTCATGGGTGCGGTGTTTGATCCGACCGTTGCATTGGGTGCAAGCCAGATGAGAAAACCGAGAATGACAGCGATGATCACGGCGAAAATGAGCCATAATTTCTTTTTTTGCATATCCTATGCCTAACATCCCTATTGTATTTTTTATTGCGTTCATATGACTGAACTCGATTTATTCTGAAACAAAAGGGCAAATAAACAACAGAAAAGTTGTAAAACTAGACAGACGGTTGATAGTATTGCGGCAGCTTTAAGACGTGTCCATGTTATGAAATCATCTGCTTCAAAAATCCAACGCCGTGCCGTGAATGGTGTATTTTTATTAAATAAGCCATTGGGGATCAGTTCAAATGCGGCATTGCAAAAAGTGCGCTGGTTATACCGTGCGCAAAAGGCGGGGCATACAGGAGCGCTCGATCCATTGGCATCAGGACTGCTGCCGATTTGTTTGGGCGAAGCAACTAAGTTTTCGCACTTTTTGTTGGACTCGGTGAAGCGTTATCAAACCACCATTCAGCTGGGTCACAGTACCACCACAGGTGATGTAGAAGGCGAACGGTTGTTAGAGCAGGCTGTACCTGAGTTAACCGAAGATTTGATTCAATCCGTTTTGGCTCAGTTTATGGGTGATATTCAGCAAGTACCGCCCATGTATTCCGCGTTGAAGAAAGATGGTCGCCCTTTATATGAGCTAGCCCGTAAAGGGATTGAGATTGAGCGTGAAGCACGTCCAGTTACCATCTCTGCGATTGAGCTGCTTTCATTCACAGTAGACAGTGTCACTCTTGATATTACCTGCTCGAAAGGCACATATATTCGTGTCTTAGGCGAAGATATTGCGAAGGCATTGGGTACTTATGGTCATTTGACTTATTTACATCGCATTAAAACGGGTCATTTTGATCTGATTCCAAGTTATACCCTTGAGTATTTGGAAAGCTTGTCTGAACAAGAGCGCGAAGCACTGTTGTTACCTGTGTATGCACCTGTAGATCATTTTCCTAAAGTACAAGTGCCAGAAGGACGCAGTGAATACTTTAGTCGCGGTATGGAAAGTAATATTGAGTATACAGCGGAAGCACAGGTCTTGGTTTTCGATGGGGAAAAATGCTTAGGCTTGGCTGAAATTACTGATAAGAAAAGATTGGTTCCAAAGCGGGTTTTAAATCTATAATCAAAATATATCACTCGGTAAAAAGGACAAGGCGTGGACATTGACATTATTATCAGTCTGATCTTTTTTGCCTTTTGTGCAGGCGCAATTGACGCTGCCGTCGGTGGTGGTGGGCTCATTCAAATTCCCGCTTTGATGAGTGCATTTCCGTCGATGGCACCTGCCACTTTATTTGGCACCAACAAATTAGCGGCAGTGGTGGGTACCGCCACTTCAGCCGTTTCCTTTGCACGTAAAGTCCGCTTTGAATGGAAACTTTTAGCAGTAGTCGCGGTTTGCGCAGCGATCAGTTCATTTGGGGGCGCGGCCAGTGTGGCCATGATTCCAAAAGAAGTTCTTCAACCCTTTGTCTTGGTCATGTTGATTGTGATGGCGGTATATACCCTCATGAAGAAACAATTTGGGCAAGTGCATATGGCGCAGCGTGTGACACCTAAAATTTTGCTGCTGGCAGGGATCGGAAGTTTAGCCATTGGCTTTTACGATGGTTTGTTTGGCCCAGGTACGGGCAGTTTCTTTATTTTCTATTTTATTCGCTATTTACGCGTTGATTTTTTACATGCGGCGGCACTGGCTAAAATTGGCAATGTGATGACCAATCTTGCTGCACTAAGCTTTTTTATTCCCTCGGGACATGTGCTCTTTGCTGTTGGAGGTACGATGGCGGTCGCAAATATGATCGGATCTATTTGTGGGGTAAAAATGGCGCTGAAATATGGTAGTGGCTTTATTCGTATCTTATTTCTTATTTTGGTGACGATTCTGATTGTAAGATTGAGCTATCAAATGTTTTTAATGTAATGGTGCGACCCTTTAAAACTTCATTACAAAAAACGCGTAGTCTGTGACCTCATTTCTCGTTTATTGCATTTATGATCAATGCAGCGCACTCAATGCTGTGCCAAGAAGTTTTTCAATAAAAAATGATATTTTAAGTTGAACTTAACTGGAGCATAGAATGAATATATTTGAAGTCTTAAGAGAAAGTCACGTTATACAACGAAATTTGGCTGAACAACTACTCCAAACTTCAGGGGATACACCTGAGCGCCGTGAGCTGTTTGAACGGCTTAAAAATGAATTATTTGCCCATGCTGTGGCAGAAGACCGTTATTTTTATATCCCTTTAATGATGACTGATTCGGGCCTCAACATTACCCGCCATGCTTTGGCAGAACACCATAAAATGGATGAGTTATTGGAACAATTGACGGAGACAGAATTCTCAAATCCGGGCTGGTTGGCAATTGCAAAAAAATTATCGGAAACCGTACATCATCACTTACAAGAAGAAGAGCATGGTTTCTTCCAGCAAGCAGGAAAAATTTTACTCGATGCTCAAAAGACTGCGCTTGCCAAGCAGTATCAGCAGGAGTACAAAAAGTACAAAAAAATTGAAAAAGACAGTTTGGTTTAAGTTCATTTTAAACAAAAGATGGCGAGTACCATTTTTTGTGATTTAAAGCGCGTCATCACTTTGCAGTTTGGCTCTAAAGGTAACACCAACAGAGGCAATCATAATGCAAACCAGCGCCAACGTTTGCCACATACTAATTTGTTCTTTCAGTAGTAACCAACCTGCTAAGGCTGCTAAAGCTGGTGACAAACTTGAAAGCGTACCATAGCTGAGTTTACTCAAACGTTTTAAAGCCATGAGGTCTAGGGCATAAGGAATGGTTGTGGCAAGTAGTGCAATCAATAAGGCTTTGGGCCAGTATTCTGTCTGCATCAGCGCAGTTGGGTTATGCGTGGCACTAATGGGTAAAAGTACCAAGGCTGAGATCGTAATGGCAATACTGAGGGCATGCATGCCGATATTTTGACGGACGACTTTTTGCCCAAAATAAATATACAGCGCCCAACACGCACCCGCTGAAACCGCAAATGCTGCACCTAAGAAGGAGAAGTTGGTTGCATTGGCTTGATGCCACGGCACCATCAGTGCAATGCCTAAAATCGCTAATCCGACCCAAATATAATCACGACGTTGCTTGATCGAGAGTAGCGCTAAAGTTAAAGGGCCTAAAAACTCTAAACCAACGGCAATACCTTGCGGTAGTTTACCCAGCGAAGCGTAGAATAAAATATTCATAAGGCATAAGGCTGCTGTATAGCTGAGTAAATCTTTCCACTTTAAATGCGGAAGGCGTTTAATGATGCTCCATGAGCGGAACATTAGCACAATTAAAATTGCGGCAAAGCACAGTCTAAGGGTCACCACGGTGAGGGGATCCAGCACGGAAATCAACTGCTTGGCAAAAGAAGCACTGATTTGATAGGACAGCATGGACAAGACCATGAACATCACTGCCATCAGTTGGGAATTAGGCATCATGCACACATCAGGTCATAGCGACCTGTTATTTTAAGACGGTGGATTAGTATAACGATTCAGCACCCAAGTTGGATGCTGAATAAGCTGAATTTTTTTAATGCAACGACATGAATTTAAAAGTAATTGATATAGCTTTGGATTTAAAAACTAAATTCAAACGCTGGATTAGATCGTTTAAACTGCAGTTTTTCGGTTTTTCTGGGCTGTATAGGTACAACCAATAGATGCCATGATAATCACGCTGAGCGCAAGCCACTGTGACCACAATAGTTGCTCGCCTAGAAAGACAAAACCAGATAGTGCTGCGATAGCAGGCTCAAGACTCATGAGCGTCCCAAAACTTAAAGCAGTTAAATTGCGTAGTGCAATCATTTCCAAGCTAAAAGGCAAAGCGCTGGCCAAAACTGCCAAAGCCACGAAATAGATCAGGTTTGAGGGTTCAAACACATTTGTGGGTAAACCACTGAATAGGGCGAGCGGCATTAATATCAGCATGCCGACAAACATACCTAAGCACACGGTATGGTTGCCCGAAACACCCGATGGGCGCTGTCCCGCTACGATATATAAGGCCCAACATGCACCTGCACCCAGTGCAAATGCGATCCCAAGCGGGTCTAAAGGTTGAGCTGCTTGGTCGAAAGGAAATAGTAAAACTAAGCCTAAAATAGCCAGCCCGACCCAAACAAAGTCAAAGCGTTGTTTGGCATAAAACAGAGCGACACTGAGTGGGCCAATAAACTCAAACGACACTGCAATGCCGAGCGGCAGGCGAGCAATGGATAAATAAAACAATAGGTTCATGCCTGCCAAAGCAAAACCATAGCTGATGATGGCTTTATATTTAACTTGCTTAAAATCAACCTGCCAAATTTTAAACAATACGGCCAAAATGATTGATCCCAACAGCAAGCGCATGGCGGAAACGGTTAAAATGGGAAATTGATCGAACAGCACCTTGGCCAATGAACCACTACTTTGCAAGCTGAGCATCGCAATCAGCAATAAAAAGGTCGCTTGGAGGTGGGGAGTACTTTTTAGATTTGGCATTATTAGAATACTAGATAGAGAAATGAATACTTGGAAAAAGTAGCGGAGAATGTGCTTGGGTCGCACATAAAATTTTAACAAGTATTCAAAAATAAAAAAACCACAGCTTGGCAGCTGTGGTTTTTAAAAAGAGTCGAATTAGAACAATACGCGAACGCGGATTGTGCCTTCAACGTTTTGTAGAGTATCTAAAGCTTCTTGAGATGCAGTTGCATCTACATCCATCACCAAGTAACCAACATCACCTTTGGTCATGAGAGACTGACCTGAGATATTGATGCCGTGTTCAGCAAACAAGTTGTTGATTTTTGACAACACGCCTGGCACATTTTTATGGATGTGAAGTAAACGATGTTTGCCTTCAGTCAATGGTAAAGCGATTTCTGGGAAGTTTACTGCAGATAAAGTCATGCCTTTATCTGAATAAGAAACAAATTTCTCAGCCACTTCTAAACCAATGTTCGCTTGCGCTTCCATGGTTGAACCACCCACGTGAGGGGTTAAGATCACGTTTGGAATGTTACGTAGTGGAGAAACGAACTCTTCACCATTGGCTTTCGGTTCTTTCGGGAATACGTCAACCGCAGCACCAGCAACATGACCTGATTTCAAGGCATCTGCTAAATCTTCGATAAGTACGCATGTACCACGTGCAGCATTGATGAAGATTGAACCTTCTTTCATTTGTGCAAATTGGTCTTTACCGAAGAAGTTGCGTGTAGACGGAACGTCTGGCACGTGTAAAGAAACCACGTCAGCATTTGCAAGAAGTTCACCCATTGAACCGACTTGACGTGCATTACCCAAAGGCAACTTGGTCACTGTGTCGAAATAGATCACTTTCATACCCATGCTTTCAGCAAGTACAGAAAGTTGTGAACCGATTGAACCGTAACCGACGATCCCTAAAGTTTTACCACGCGTTTCAAACGAACCAACAGCTGATTTGTTCCAACCGCCTGCATGTG
The DNA here is from genome assembly GCF_002165305.2 of Acinetobacter sp. WCHA55. Classification (NCBI taxonomy): domain Bacteria; kingdom Pseudomonadati; phylum Pseudomonadota; class Gammaproteobacteria; order Moraxellales; family Moraxellaceae; genus Acinetobacter; species Acinetobacter sp. WCHA55. The sequence goes on from NZ_CP032286.1 coordinate 347,061, forward strand.
TATCTGTTGATTTTTCAGGTACACGACGAAGAAGAAGAATTGCTTCAGCAAGTACAAGTTCAGCCACTGAACGTGTATTTGAGTATGGTGCGTTAAATACTGGAATACCACGAACCATCGCAGCATTTAAGTTCACTTGGTTGGTACCAATACAGAAACAACCGACCGCGATTAATTTATTCGCAGCTTCAAACACTTCTTCAGTGAGTTGTGTACGGGAACGAATACCAATGAAATGTGCATCTTTAACCGCTTCTTTCAACGCTTCACCCTCAAGCGCAGTTTTACGATAGTCGATGTTGGTGTATCCGGCAGCATTTAGTGTGTCGATTGCGTTTTGGTGAACGCCTTCTAACAACAAGAAACGAATTTTATCTTTAGGAAGTGAAAGATGTTGGCTCATTACGGCTCCGCTACAAAGGCCAAATTTAGTGGCGATATAATAGCACGTACCGCGCCCGATATACATTTCCTTTATACAGACTCTATTGGGTATTTTTAGTCGCTATAGTGCGTAAAAAAGGCTTTTTGGTCTAATTAAACTAATCATTTCAAAGGTATCATGAATAAAACAGCTTTTTCTGCGGGAAACAGAAAAAATGCCTTATAATATGACTCCGTGAAAATAAGCCAGTTGCACACTGCTGCTTAAATCCTCACGAACTGCCTGAGCCTTAGGGCATGGAAAGACTGAAATGAAGCGCTTTTCATGCAGAGAACCCTAGCGCCACAAACAACTTGTTTACTTCTTGCAAGGTCTGAAAACGATGAATGCTCCAGTCGCTTTAACCCCAGAGTTATTGACCCAATTGACAGCAATTGTAGGTGAAAACCGCATTAAAACCGATGCGGATAGCCTTGAAAATTGGGGGCGCGATCATACCAAACATTTTGATCCAAACCCGTCAGTCATCGTTTTTCCATCGAGCACAGAACAAGTGCAAGCGGTTGTAAAACTTGCAAATGAGTTTAATGTTGCGATTACACCATCGGGTGGTCGTACTGGCTTATCTGCTGGTGCAGTTGCTGCCAATGGTGAAATTGTGGTGAGCATGGACAAGATGAACCAAATCTTGGAATTCTTTCCAGCAGACCGTATGGTTCGTGTCCAAGCAGGTGTGGTGACTGAACAGCTGCAAAACTATGCGGAAGAGCAAGGCATGTACTACCCTGTAGATTTTGCTTCTGCGGGTTCGAGTCAAATTGGTGGAAACATTGGCACCAATGCTGGCGGTATCAAAGTCATTAAATACGGCATGACGCGTAACTGGGTACTTGGTTTAACTGTAGTCACAGGTAAGGGTGATGTGCTGCGTCTAAACAAAGGCATGATCAAAAACGCAACGGGTTATGCACTACAACATTTGTTCATTGGTGGTGAAGGCACACTGGGCTTAGTGACTGAAGCTGAAATCAAACTGGAACGCCAACCGCAAGACCTTCAAGTAATGGTATTGGGTGTACCTGATTTTGATGCTGTAATGCCTGTACTGCATGCTTTCCAAGCCAAAATTGACCTGACTGCATTTGAGTTCTTTGGTGAACTAGCAATGCAAAAAGTGTTGGCAAATGGTCATGTGCAACGTCCATTTGAAACCGAATGTCCATTCTATGTATTGTTAGAATTTGAAGCGCCGTTTGAGCCAATTATGGACAAGGCGATGGAAATTTTTGAGCACTGCATGGAACAAGGCTGGGTGCTGGATGGTGTATTGAGCCAAAGCCTAGATCAAGTGGAAAGCTTATGGCGTTTACGTGAAGACATTTCTGAGTCAATTGCACCATTTACACCGTACAAAAACGATATTTCAGTTCTGATTACGCATGTACCTGCATTTATTAAAGAAATTGATGCCATTGTGGCAAGCAACTATCCAGATTTTGAAATCTGTTGGTTCGGTCATATCGGTGACGGGAACTTACACTTAAATATTTTAAAACCTGCGGACTTAAGCAAGGATGAGTTCTTTGCCAAATGTCAGGTGGTGAATAAATATGTCTTTGAAACCGTGAAAAAATACGACGGTTCAATTTCTGCGGAACATGGTGTCGGCATGACCAAAAAGCCATACCTTGACTACACCCGTTCGGCGGAAGAGATTGAATATATGAAAGCCTTGAAGCAAGTTTTCGATCCAAACGGCATTATGAACCCGGGTAAATTATTCGACCTTTAAGTTCAAATTGGGTTTTAAAAGCGCATTCATCGTGATGCGCTTTTTTATGGTTGATGGGACCGAATTACATTTACTAAATAGTGTAATGGTCACAAAAAAGGCATGATGGACTGATAAATAATGAATTTTGGGTGGATTTTATGTTGCGTCTTATTTTAGCTTCAGCCGTATGTGTGGGATTATTGTCAGGCTGTGCGACGACCAAAGAGTTAGTAAATAAAGTCGGTTCGTCAGATACACCGTTGGCTCAGGTACTCAAAGAGCGTCCAGATTTGCGCAATGAGTTAGCTACGGTTGAGATCCGTCAATACTTTAATACAGTTGAGTCCCCGACTGCGGCAGAAGTTAAAGTGACAGAAACAGGTTTGTTGGATGACTCAGTGAAGTCGGTGCGTACTGTGTATAACTTTAAATTGGTTGGTGGCGACTGGGAAAAAACCGCGACGAAAACCTCTTACCAATGTGCGCGCGGTAAAAACACCAAAAACTTCCAAACAGCAAAGTGTTCTTGATTGAAATAGATACTTCTTTTACTGTTGATAGAAAGGCGTATTCGGTTTACGCCTTTTCATATGGTCATGTTGAATTATTCAAGCAAAGATGGCGTCTTAAAAATGGGTCAGTCGATTCTGAATAATAATTTTAGAGCTGAGCTCACTTTTAGAATGAGCACCTAGCTTCTTCATTAAATTGGCTTTATGAACCTCGACTGTACGATGTGACAAGGAAAGTTTTCGTGCAATTTCTTTACAGGTTAATCCATTTACAATGAGTTGCGTAATCTCAGACTCGCGTTTGGTTAACTTCTGTTTACTGGTCAGCGGATGCTGTTCTTTACGTTCAAAATGCCACACCATCAATTGAAAAGGGTCTTCAGGGGTGAGTGTACGTCCATGGGTATGTGTCCAGAAAATTTCTCCACTTTTATGCTGCATAAAGCGTTGATCCGAATAATGCAGGCTATTTTTTTGCAATAGGCTTTGCAAAGCATCATTTCCGACTTTCTCATAGTCTTCAATGCTGGGGAAAATTTTAATAATGGAGTGATGAAGAAGTTCTTCACGCTCATAACCAAACATCTGAGTAAAGGCGTGATTCATTTCGACCATATGCCTATTACTGAGCACCACGATAGGTGCAGGGCTAAAATCAAAAGCCAATTTATTATAGTGAATCATAATAAGTATCCATACTTAGTATATGAAGCAATATAGTAAATTGTGCTGAATTAGCAATTGTAAAAAATGACCTTTTTATCCTTTCTATTGTTTTCAATGATGCGTTTCTGATTCAAATATTGGGGTGGCTAAGTGCTTCATCAGCACTTAAAAAGCAGCAATTTATTTTTAAGTGAATGTAATTTAAATAGAAAATAGTTCATAAAAACTACTTAAGTAATTAAGTAGATTGACTCTATTTCAAGATTAATCCACATTAATAAATTAGTGAATTTTAGTTCACTTTTATAATATTTTTCTTAAAGTTATGAGTCGTCATAGCTTTAAAGCGCATGAAATCATAACCAATATCGTTATAGTCACGTGGTTTAAAAATCAGGACAGATTTTTAACGTGACAGAAAGCAGACAATACTAAGAATTGCAAGAGGTGGATATGGAGCAGATACAAGGATCGGGTCTTCCACATAAAAAGTCTTCTCACCGTTTGGCTGGAATCTCTAGCATGGTGGGAACGACTATAGAATGGTACGATTTTTTTATTTATGGTGCCGCTGCGGCGCTGATTTTTAATAAATTGTTTTTCCCCAATTTAGACCCTTTAACTGGGGTATTAGCAGCTTTCGCCACTTATGCGGTGGGATTTATCGGACGACCGCTGGGTGGGATTGTTTTTGGACACTTTGGCGACAAGATTGGTCGTAAAACCATGTTGTTAACCACCTTGATTATGATGGGAATTCCAACTGTTTTGATTGGGCTGTTACCGACTTATGAAAGTATTGGTTATTGGGCAACCTTCTGTTTGGTCATTCTTCGATTTATTCAAGGTATGGCGATGGGGGGGGAGTGGGGCGGTGCTGTTTTGATGGCAGTTGAGCATGCACCCGAAGGTGGCAAAGGTTTCTGGGGAAGTTTGCCTCAGGCCAGTGCAGGAGGAGGCTTATTACTGGCTTCTCTTGCTTTAGGCGCTGTTTCTCTATTGCCTGAAGCTAGCTTATTTAGTTGGGGATGGCGTTTACCATTCCTTGCCAGTATTTTGCTATTAGGAGTTGGTTGGTATATTCGTGTCAAGGTGCCTGAATCACCTGACTTCGAAAAAGTGAAAGAGCAGGCGCACGAAATTAAAGTACCTGCTATGCAAGTTTTTAAAAATCATCCACGTGAGTTGTTGACGATTATTTTTGCCCGCGCAGCAGAAAATGCTTGGTTTTACATTGCTTCTACATTTGCCCTAGCTTATACCACCACCAAGTTAGGAATTCCCCGTCAGGATATTTTATTTGCAACGATTTGTGGTGCAGGCTTAATTATGGTGATGACGCCATTGTGTGGTCACTTATCGGATAAAGTCGGGCAACGAAATATGTTTATGTTTGGTCTCTTGATCTTGGCATTATATTGCTATCCATTTTTCACCATGTTGGGGACCAAAGACCCAATATTGGTTTGGACGGCAATTGTGTTAGGTATTGGGGTGGTTTTCCCCATTATGTATGCGCCACAAGCTCAGCTATTTGCCCGTCAATTTCCCGCCGAGATTCGTTATAGTGGTATTTCCATTTCTGTGCAATTTGCAGGTGTACTAGGAGGAGGCTTAGCTCCACTTATTGCCACTAAACTTTTGAGTATTGGCGATGGTAGCCCGCATTTAATCATTGGTTATATTGTGGGGATGGCTGTATTTGCAATCATTTGTTCTTTCTTTATGAAGCCAGATCATCTCACTCGTAAACCAAACACGATAAAAGTCAAAACTGAAATCTCAGCTTAGCGACTGTAAGAAAAATTACAATTTCTCAAGTTATAAACTGCTAAAATACACCCACTTAAACTAGTGGGTGTATTAGTTTGAGTTATAAAAATCTCACAACTGAAATCGTTTGATCTATCTTAGACACCTTGTGAATACGGTGTATTAAGCCGCGAAATCTCAGCGCATTCAAAAAACGTAATTTAATAAATTTCTCAGTGCTTGCCATTGGGCTTAGTCGTCTCTCCCTCCAACGGACTTCGCTCAGGCTTGTACGCATTTTATATGTAGATAACAATGCAAAACGTACAAACTTTAAAGTTAAGCCGTGCCACATTGATGTTTCCTTTGGCATTGGTTTTATTCGAATTTTCGGTCTATATCGGTAATGATTTAGTCCAACCTGCCATGCTCGCCATTGCCCAAGATTTTGGGGTCAGCAGTGCATGGGCACCATCGTCTATGTCCTTTTATTTACTGGGCGGTGCCTGTGTCGCATGGCTGCTTGGGCCACTTTCAGACCGTTTAGGCCGTAAAAAAGTGCTGCTCTCGGGTGTGGCATTTTTTGTGCTGACCTGCCTTGCAATTTTACTCACTCAAAATATTGAGTCTTTTTTGGCACTCCGCTTTTTACAAGGTGTTGGGCTGTCGATGATTTCTGCGGTGGGTTATGCCGCAGTACAGGAAAGTTTTGAAGAGCGTGATGCTATTAAAGTCATGGCACTTATGGCGAATATTTCTTTGCTAGCACCGTTACTTGGTCCTGTGGTCGGGGCGTTTATGATTGACCATGTGTCATGGCATTGGGGTTTTATTGGCATCGCCTTTTTGGCTTTTTTAAGTTGGTTTGGTTTAAAAGCCAAAATGCCTGCGGCACAGCACAGTATTCCTAAAAAGCCACTACGTTATATATGGGATGATTATAAAACGGTCTATAAAAATAAGACTTTTTTGGCGCTCACCTTTGGTTTGCCTATGGTGGCCATGCCATTGATGTTGTGGATTGCACTGTCACCCGTAATCTTGGTCGAGGAACTTGGCTTGAGCAGTATGCAATACGGCTTGGCGCAGTTCCCTGTCTTGGGTGGTCTAATTCTAGGTAATATTGTGCTGATTAAAGTCATCGACAAAATGGCACTGGGTAAAACCGTGTTACTCGGTTTGCCCTTGATGTTCATCGGTACGCTGTTGGTGGTGCTCGGCACGATTTTCCAAAGCTATTTCTTGCCGTTACTGATTGTAGGGATGACTTTGGTGAGCTTTGGTGAAGGTATTAGTTTTTCAGTGTTATACCGCTTTGCGTTGATGTCATCTGAAGTATCTAAAGGAACAGTTGCCGCAGCCGTTTCGGTACTGATGATGTTTACGTTTTTCTTCGTGATTGAACTGGTGCGTATGGCGTATGTGGCATTTGGTCTTTGGGCCTACAGTTTGGTCTGCTTCATTTTGATTGCGTTATGGTTTAGCTTTCCATGTGTGACCGTGAAAAAAGTGATGCAAAGCCGTCTTGAAAGTGGTGTTTACTAAGATTTTATTCGCTGAATTTAGCGAAGTTCACATCAAAAAAGCGCACATTCATTTGAATGGGCGCTTTTTTATTACGGCTTTAAATAATCCTTTTAAAGCCAGTATTTTTAAACTTAGGCTTCAGCTTGCTCAGGTTCTAATTTTTTAATTTTGGCATCAAACACGAAAGGCCCAAAAGGTAAAATCGAAGCGATCAGACCTAAAATAAACATCTTCAAAGACCATTTTTGCTTTTCACAGACTACAAACAGCACGATGAGAAACAGGATAAATAAAACGCCATGCCCCATACCCACGTATTTGACAAGGATCGGGTTATCAAAGATGTATTTCATTGGCATCGCAATAAATAACAACAGTAAAAAAGAAATCCCTTCTAAAAATCCTACAACACGTAATGTCTGAATGTTCATGGTCAAAAATCTATGAGAATGAAGCTCGAGTGTACTCAAGAATGAAATAAAAATGAACTATTTAAGACGCTGAGCCATTTGGGCCAAATTGAAACATTTTGAGGGCTTCGTATGAGATGGATTATTTAATGACTCATTTAATATCTCGGGTGAGTAGTTCGGTTTTCAATTTGAGCAATTCTGGTAGGGTTTCCAGTAGTAGGCTGATTTGTTTGAGGACCAAGTGCAAGTGCTGACTCATTGTTTCTTGTGTATTTAAGTGTTTAATCTCTGCCAGTTTTTGCTGGATATCGAGTTCAGGTAAGGTCTTATGCTGAAGTAGTACGTCATTCAGCGTGTTTTTACACCAGAGCATGAGTTCCAGTACTTGGTTGTCTTGTACCAGTTCACGATGGCTGCCCAAAGCAGAAATATAGCTGAGTTGACTGTGGCTATATACCAAGTAGCGAAAAGCATGGTGTATCAGTTCTGGGTTTGGATTCGGTTCAGTACTGAGACTGGAGATCATATTTGCCAGTTCGGTTTGGGTATTATGCGCAGTACGACGCGCACTGCGGTAAGCCAGACTATTATTTTTGCCGTGTTGATATTGCTCACAGATGGCATCGAAATAGTTGAGGGTTGCATCAGATGCTTTTTTAATGGTGTTGGAAATATTGCGGAAGTCCCAATCGGGCCAAATAAAACTCACTGCGAACCAAGCTATGGCACAGCCTATGAGGGTATCTATAATACGCGGTAAAATAATGGCATAACCTGCACCTTTTAAATTAAAAATCAGCAGTACCATGAGTGTTGCCATTAGAGTTGCCATAGCATATTTCTTGGAACTGAGATAGAAAAAGCACACCCCAAAAATGATGGTCAGCAGTAATTGCCCTTCAATACTTGGGACGAAATACAGCAGAGGAATACCTAACATCACCCCTAAAATGGTGCCCAAGGTTCGCATTTTTAAGCGACTTTTGGTGGCAAAGTAACGCATTTGGCAAACAAATAAGCTGGTGAGCAAAATCCAATAGCCATGTTGGGCAAAAGGCAGAAGAGAAATGCCATAACCTACAGTAAAGACAAAGGCGATACGTACCCCATGTCGAAACAGTGCCGACTGCGGGGTGAGATGTTGGCTGAGTTTGAGCCACAGATCATGCCAACCATGAATATCATCATCGTATAAGTTGAGGTTGTCGATGTGTTCTTGATAGCGTTGCTCTTGGCGTAATTGCAGTTCATTTAAGTGTTGAAAGCGTTCATGCACACTGTCTAAGTTATTTAAAATCAGTTGTAGATTTTTGACTTCAATATTATGTGGATTGTCTCGAATCCAGTCTTGCATGGAACTGTGTAAATTCAGCAATGCTTGATTCGTATTGGGATCTGACACATAGATTTGATTGCTGAGAATACAGCGTGCCAATGCCTGACAGGCAAGGGCCTGCAGCCGAATATTTTTTTGAATACGGAAAATAAGATCTGTACGGCTGAAGTTCTGATGTAGCTGTTCATAGTGTAAATAATTAGAGCTGGCTTGCTCATGAATGTCTTGAGCCAGAAAGTATAAATTCAGCCAATAAATCGTCTTTTGGTTGGCACGTGAGGCCTTTAGTCGAGTGAGCAGCGAACTTTTGGTGCTATTAAAGCTTTGAATAATTGTGCTGTTTTGTAAGGATAAGTCGTAGAGTAATGCTTCAACATTGTTTTGATTATCAGGGTCAAACAAACGTGCTTTTGCGTTGAGCAAATCGGCAATTTGATTAAAACAGCGTGCTAGATTGTCCTGAACGGCCAAAGTTGGTTTTAGCAGATAAAACACAATGGCGGTACAGCCATACCACAATGCGCCCAAGACAAAACAACTGGGTTGAAAGTACCAAACTGAATATTCTCCTAAGCCAAACATGCTGTATAAGGAGAGTAAAATGGTGCCAAAGCTCATCGCTGCATAGCGTTGTCCAAGTGCCCCCAGTAAGATAAAACAGGCACTAGAAAGCGATAAGTAAATGATGAATATGAATTTATAGGGATGCAGGAAATCTAAAATACTGCTGACACTAAAGAACAGCACGCAGACATAGACTAGGTTTCTGAGACGAATACTAAGTCGGTCATCGAAGTCAGTTAAGGCAGTTGCAATCGCACCTAACGTCGTCGGTACGATCAGTTGTCCCAGTCCTAAAAAGTAGAGCCCTAAGGTTGTACCACTCAGCACAATCAAGATTTGCAAGCAATACATAAAAATTGCATTGGACTGAAAGGACTGAAACCACTGACGAAGATTGTTCACGATGTAATAGTCTAGGCTTAGTTTTATTTTGGTTTTAGCCTGAACTTTTTTCAGGGCACTGTCAATTTAATGCTGTGGTCCATTGCATCAAAAACTCACCTATGACAATAAAAATGCAGCAGAGCATGGCTCCGCTGCATTGCGTATAAGTCGAAACTTATCCACAGGTACGAGGGAAAAACACTGCTTTTTTCACAGTGCATGGAACAATAGATTTATTTAATCACGCCACATGCGATACGGTCACCGCCGCCGCCAAGTGGTTTAGGGGTGTCTGAATAGTTATCGCCACCCGCATGTACCATCACAGCCAAGCCCTCAATGTCAGCTAAACTTAAGCGAGGAGCGAGTAAATTAACTTTTGCATTACCTGCTGAGTTGACATTCAAGATGGGTAAATCACCCATATGACCGTTGAGCGGTGTACCGTGATTGGGTGCTTTTTCGGGGTTAAAATGTCCGCCAGCAGCTAAAGCTGCAACTGGTTTCCCTTCTTTTTCAGCCACATCACATGAGCCTTTTTCATGGATGTGAAAACCATGTGGGCCCGGCGGAAGCTGGCTTAAATTGGTTTGAATAACTAGGCCAGCAGGGCTGTCAGTAAAACGAATAGTACCAATTTTTTGTCCCACACCCGCAGTTGAAACGGCGTGTACATCGACGTCTTTGACCATGGTGTTGGTTTCAGTGGGTGTAGTCGTACATGCCACAGTCCCTAAACCGATTAAAGTCATAAGTGCGCTGAGTTTGAAAGCAGAAGACAACATGTTGGATCCTTTTTTCCTTAAAATTCAGAACCATTCAAACAAAGGCAGGGCTTCGGTTCAATGTTGTCCGTAGAGTGTTTTTGTATCTGACATAAAAAAACGCATACTTTCGAGAAAAGCATGCGTTCAAGTCATTTCACTGCACTTATTTTTTGGGTGTATCTAAAGGCTCTTCAGGTGGATCATAAGCCAAGGTCGCTTTTGGCATCATCAGCGGTTCATTGACTTGTTCATGTAACCATTCGCGCCAAATGGCTAACAGTACCGCTAGAATCACGGGTCCGACAAATAGGCCGACCATACCAAAACTGGCTAAACCACCCAACACACCAAACATAATGAGTAAGAATGGAATTTGCGTTGCACCTGAGATCACCAAAGGACGAATCACATTGTCTGCTGTGCTGACGACACAAACTCCCCACACCATCACCCCAATCGCTTCAATGGTCTGGCCTTGTGAGAACAACCACAGTGATACGGCACTATAAGCGACAGGAGGGCCAAATGGAATCAGTGCAAATAAGAAGGTGACAATGGTCAGTACCATTGGATTGGGAACGCCTGCAACAAAGTAACTGATGCCTGCCAAAAGTGCTTGCGCAATTGCAGTTAGGCCAACCCCATAGACTACAGCACGTGTAGTTTCGGAAATAGTATCTAAATAGTGGTGTATACGTGGTCCAATCACCATTTCGAGTGCTTTACTGACCTGATTTAAAATGGTTTGTCCATCACGATAGAAGAAGAACAACGACATTACTGCAAAACAGAGTTTAAAAATATTTTTACTGATTTCACTCAACACCAAACGTCCATAGCTTAAGTGGCTTTGGAACCAGCCTGAGACATTCTGTATAATACTGTTTGGATCGGTATTAATTTCTTTTAAAGTACGAGTGACCTCTTTACCAATAATCGGCAAGTCCCGAATAAATTGCGGGACATCTAAATGACCTGAGAATACTTGTCTTTGTAGTTCATAAAACAGGTTACGGCCTTCATGCTGTAACATAAAGATAGCAAAGGTCAGTGGGATACCAACAACCAATACCACCATACTGATCATAATGGTGGCACTTAAGGTTGGACGTGGTCCACAAAGTTTCTGTACTGAGTGATATAAAGGCCATGTGATGTAGGCAATAATCGTAGCCCAAAGCACAGGTACAATAAAGTATTTCAGGACTTGGAAGCTCAAATAGAACAGAATAAAAATCAGTCCAAATAATAATACTTTTTGTAAGGCTGGTGCGTATCGTTGCACGGTATTCACTGCTATATCTCTAAGGTCAAAGTCATATTAACTGAAAAAAATGCGCACGAGAACGTACCCTTAGTAAGTTCTCGTGAATAACCGACTTTAAATAGGAAATAGTTCTGCTTTATCTATAGCAAAATATTTTAGAACCAAGCACTTGGGTCATCGACAATGGCGTTGAGCAGCGGCTGCCATTGGCTTTGAATAGAGAGGTAATTCTTTTGTGTTTTATCAAATACACTTAAACCTTGCATTGCCAATTGGCCATACGCAGTACGCTCTGAAATCCATGCAACAGGTTGCTGTTCAATTTTTGCAAAAAAGTCCTGAATGTCTTTGGCACTGGCGCTGTTGGCTTTAACCCGATTGGCCAAAAGCAAAATTTGCACTTTGCCTTTACGAATGCGTTTAATGTCTTGTAAATGCTTTAAAAACCGACGGGTACTGTCAATATCAAAAAACGAGGGTTGCAGTGGCGTCACAATCGCATGTGCTTCACTCACCAGTTGTTCGGCATGTTCACCAGACAGTGCGCCTGGCGCATCAATAATTAAATATTCAATATTTTTAGGCACTTCACCAATGGATTTTTCATGGCGCCAATCTAAACTTTGAATATGTGCCACTTGCTCTGGGCGTTGTTTTAACCACTGACGAGCAGATTTTTGATTATCCGCATCAGCCAAAGCGACTTTATAACCTTTCTGTGCAAGTGCTGACGCTAAATTAATTGCGGTTATCGTTTTGCCACAGCCACCTTTTTGGTTTGCAATTAATATCGTTTTCATGACCTTAAATGATTTTATTCTGCTCACCCCTAGCATATCATTCTTTTGTGTGTCGCATATGGCACCAAACCAAAGTCGTAAGTTTAAATCTTGCTACCTGTAGCACAAAGTTAGGAAAGAACCATGTCCATATGGATGGCAATGTTGATCGGTGCAGTAATTGGTGTGGTTTTGACCACCCTTGTTTTAAGTCACAGCCGAAATGGACGCATCAAAGCAGAATATGAGCGCTACATAGCTGAATTAGAATTAGAGCATCAGCAGGCTTTGGCTCAGGCACAAAAGCGCAGTGTCAATACCAGTCGTGCGGTGCTTAAAGGCAAAATGGCGGAGCAATTGGCACCGATTATGCCGCAGTTTGAATACTTACCCAGCGATGCCAAGTTTTTGGGTGATCCTGTCGACTATGTGGTGTTTGATGGCTATACCGACCTACGTGATGGTGAGGGGCGACCAGAGGATATTGAAATTGTTCTCATTGATATTAAAAGCGGTGGGGCGAGGCTAACCAAAGGACAAGTGGCCATTGCACAAGCGATTCAAGCAGGACGGGTTCGTTTTGAAACGGTCCGCATTGACTTCGATACAGTCGAATAAGCTTCGTGATGACTATCAATGAAAGCATCTTGCTTGAGAGAGAGCAGATGCTTTTTTACATAGCTAAGATAGTTTATTGCTTGAATGTGGCTTTTGCGCACGTGCAAAAAACATCAGTTGTCCGAGTTTCGGAATACCTTTGGCATAAAAGTAGTGCTGTTCTATTATATTAAATCCTGCTGCTTTTAAGGCCTGTTCAATATTTCGATTGAGATGGCAGCCATCGGCTAAATGCTTTTGCACAGGCGTGAGTAACTGTTGTAGGCGCTGAATATACAGATTATTGGTGTTTAATACGTGCTCAACCACATGTAAGGTGCCACCCGGTTTCAGTACCCGATATATTTCGGCCAAAGCTTGTTCAAGCTCAGCAATACTACACAACGTCCACGTACTGACTACATGTTCAAGGCTATGGTCAGCAAAAGGTAGTTTTTCCGCACGGGCTTGTACATGGTGTACTTCAAAGGCTGTTGCTTGTACTCGCGCTAAAGCCAAATGATAAATTTCAGGACTGGGTTCAAGGGCAAAGACCGTATCGATATTTTGATAAAAAGGCAGATTCAGCCCTGTACCAAAACCAATTTCCAATACCTCTCCTTGAATTGGTAAAAGTAGTTCACGACGCTTGTCCATTAAACTGGGCACTTGCATGACCTGATTTAATATATGTGGAAAAATGTGTTGTTGATAATATTTATAAAGCATGATTATTTTGGAGTGCTGGTCTTCAGCTCTAGCCTAACTTAAAAATGCCGTGGCTCAAAGTAGACTGCATAATTCGTTCACAATGTTACTAAGTTCATAAGCTTCTTTTCAGGAAACTCGACTAAGATGAAAATAGGTTCGTATTTTCCTAGGTTGATAGGAATGAGGTGTGCAATGAAATCTAAATTTATCTTACTCAGTTTACTCTCAAGTTTACTGTTGCCGATTAGTGCCAGTGCCACTGTAGATTACAACATTGCTAAAGGTCTTGCACCAGCATCAAAGGATCAATCTATTTCTGTATTGAAACCGTTTAAAGGGGATTTTCGAATTTTGGGTTCAAAGACCTATTCGGAAGATGAGCAAGCGAAGTTCTCCCCAATTGACTATGCCGTGAGTTGGGGGTTATTTGCTGAGCCTGAAATTGCACGACATATTACTGTGAATCAATACGACCGTTATCTCAATTGGAAAATTGATCGTCTGCCTGTCCCTGCTGAGCAAGCGATGCAGATGGTTTCGAATATGCACATCATTCCAGCCAATCCTGAAATTGCGAAACAAATTAAGGATGTAAAACGTGGTGACTTGGTTCGTTTAAAAGGTGAGTTGGTTGAAATTAAAGACAAAGATATGGTTTGGACTTCATCCTTAACCCCGACCGATACGGGCGATGGTGCATGTGAAGTATTTCGGGTTAGCTCAATCCAATGGATCGAACGGGTAAAGGGGTAATGTGGAAGTAGTGCTGAGTTACTTCATCGTGCTGTTTTAATTTTTAGGCAATTAATAACCATAGAATTATTGCTCCACGTGAAACTTATTTGTCAAATCTGTGGATGCTTATAGATGTATCAATGTTAATGGTTTTTATAAATAACTGATAATAAAATTAATTTTATATTTTTTTAACCACGTTCAAGTTGCTTGAACGTGGTTTTTCATCTTTATTTTGCAGTCAAAGCCGTACCGTCAAACTCAATACCATCCCACCCATTCAACATGAACTGACGAATATTTTGATGATCTGTTGCATCAGGTGTCGCTAAAACAGAAACATAGTGTTCTGCAAATAGGCTTAAAGTTTGCGCTTGATCGAGACCGTGAAGCTGTGCAAACGAAAACACTTTTGCGCTGCCTTGGTTTTCAGTTGCCGCATTGTGCTGCAAACCATTTTTAAATGCAGTTGGTGTATGTGTATAGGCTGCTTCAATAAAAGCCAATACATCTGAAAATTTTGCTTCGCCCGCTGCAAGCTGAGCCAATAATACCTGTGCCATACGTCTATTTCCGACTAAATTTATGGCCACATCATACCCAAAAATTGCATGTTTGGGAGTTTTGCATTTGAGAAAACTTTTGAGCTTATTTTAAGAATCGGCTTAAGCTTGAAAAGCCTTGATGTTGGTAGATTGATTCGGGTTTAATAGGTCTAGTATTGATGAACTGTGGATAACTTTGGACTTATCCATACAGCTTTTGCGAAAAATAGGGCAATTAAATGAATTGGATCTTGGTGGCAATGGGGGGAGGAATAGGGGCCTGTTTACGCTATGGTGCAGGCTTATTGCTCTTCAAACCGAATATGAGCTTTCCATGGCCGACGTGGTGGATCAATATTATCGGTTGTTTTACTGCGGGACTATTTTTTGCACTCAGTCAAAAATATCCAGTACTTCAACAAGAAGTGCGTTTATTTTTGATGGTGGGCATATTGGGTGGTTTTACGACATTTTCGAGTTTTGGCCTCGAAACGTTTCAATTACTGAGACAGGGGCAAATGCTACTCGCTTTGAGTTATGCATTATCAAGTTTAGTGGTGGGCGTGATTGTACTTGGAATAGGATTCTATTTACTCGACAGCCTTTTTAAGCCTTAAATATTTTAGACCGTCATTGTCGCAATTGAAGGCATAAAAAAAGAAGCCTAAGCTGGAGGAGGTCTTAGGCTTCTTGATATCTTTACTATAACGCGTATAGCTTAAAGAAAAATGAAATTATTGTGAGCGTTTGAAACGCGCGAAACGTTTATTGAAGCTTGCAACCCGACCTTCATTACTGGTTTGACGTTGTTCACCGGTATAAAACGGATGTGAAGCACTTGAAATATCCAAACTGACATAAGGATACGTTTTACCTTCATGCTCACGGGTTTGGTTACTTTGTAATGTACTACCGATAATGAAAAATGCATCGGCATTGGTGTCGTGAAATAGCACTTCGCGGTACTCTGGATGAATATTGGCACGCATACGGCATCTCCTTAAATCTATTATTTTTGAAATGTTATAATATAACAATATTAAAGTCAAAATAAACCCAATGACTTTATGTAACTGGGTTTATTGGAGTTGCATTGGCTTTGTTCTCAGCTATCGTCATTATTTAAGCTGTGGGCGGTACCAACTCTTCGAATAGATCATTAAGGTTGTCGTGGACTTTGAGATGAATCAGGTTCCAGTAATGTCCAGACACCGTACGATTGACCATCAGCGTATCGGGGGAAGGTTTAAATACATCCCAATATTTCAGCGATGGTTTGACCAGTTCAATACCATCATGATGCGCGGAGTTCTCAGCAAAGTCATACATGGTCGTAAGGGGACGCATCAATACCTCTAACCATGCTTCATACAGTTCGGCAGGAAATTTTCCTTGTTCAGACATGGAGTGCAAAGCGGTCAGTTGTTGTTCCATGGCCAAGATATTACTGTCACGCGCTGCTTGAATCAGCTGTTTAAAATGCATCACGATTTCAGTCGATAGGGTTTTGACACCGCCGTAGTCATACACGATCACGCTACCATCCTCACGAAAGGCAAAGTTGCCCGGATGTGGATCACAGTGAAAGCGCTTTAAAAAGAAAATCTCACGACCAATGGCACGGAATAAACGACGTCCCAGTTCATTCCGGGTGTCTTGTGACCAGGTACTGGCAGTTTCAATGCTTTCGCCTTGTTCCAAGCTTAAGGTCAAAATATGCCGACTCGAATAATCTTTATAGACTTGAGGAATAATAATCTTATGGTCTAGGGCCTGATGAAAGGTGCGTGCGACCTCTAAGTTTTGCGCTTCTATTTGATAGTTTAGTTCGTTGTCTAAACTGTCCTGAATTTCTTTAAAGAGTTGATCTTGTAGCTTACGGTCAATTTTGAGTACACCCATTAAGCGGAGCGCTAAACGGACTTGTTTTAAGTCGCTTTCACAGGCTTCTTCTACACCTGGATACTGAACTTTAACCACGACCTGTTCACCACTCGGCAAAGTGGCCTTGTGCACTTGGCCTATTGAGGCTGCGGCAAAGGGTTGTTCTTCAAAGGCTGTAAAAATTTGATTAAGCGGTTTACCCAGTTCTTTTTCTACCTGCGCTTTGATTTCGCTAAAAGGCATCGCTGGCGCTTGGCGTTGTAATTTACTAATCGCGCGTGCCACTTCAGGTGGGAAAATGTCTTTGTACTGAGATGCAATTTGCCCAACTTTCATTACAGCACCTTTCATTTCACCTAAGGTATCTGCAATTTGAAGTCCAATGTCCTGAAAAAGCTGACTGCGCGCCGCATTTTTTTTATCTTCATCGGCATTGAAGTTTCTAATTGAATTGGTCACAGTCTTGGTTGCAATACTTGCCGTCATGCTGGCAAGTTTCATAAAGCGACGACTGGGCGTACGAGTCGTATTTGCCATGCGATATTCCTCGGGGCATTTTCATTACATCTCAGATTTGATCATAGGCGACAAATGCTAAACTGCCTACTTTAAATTGTTAAGCTGATGTTTCTATTTAAATAATAGTGGTCAGTTGAGTGAATTGTACACAGGATGCCTTTATATTTAAAAATCGCGTTACACTGTGCGAAGAATTTTGAGTATGAAATAAATGAAAGTTTATCGTTATTTTACAGGTAAGGATGATGTGCAGTTTTGTGCGCGCGTGACCAAAGCATTGAATGAAGGCTATAGTTTGTATGGTTCACCCACCATGACCTTTAATGGCAATGAGGTAATCGTAGGGCAGGTGGTGGTCAAAGAAGTAGAGAATGAAAGTGAAGTACCACAGGGGCTGAAAGATGCTTTGGCACAACTGTAAGAGATGAATAGGAGAGTATTTAACCCTCCTATTCAAATCAAGGTTTTAGTGATAGTCCTGACTGAGACGTTTATTGTTGTTATAAAGTCGAAGCAAGAGTAGGGCACATGCTACGCTTAAACCCACAATCAACCCAATCCATACGCCTGCTGCACCTATGTTGGTATAACGTGCCAAATAAATGCTGACTGGAAAAGCCACAATCCAATAGGCAATCATGGTGATCCACATTGGGCCTTTGGTGTCTTGCATACCACGCAAACAACCTGCGGCACTAATTTGCCAAGCATCCATTAGCTGGTAGGCAAGTGCAAACAGCAGTAAATACATCGCAACTTCTGATACTTCATGATCAGAGGTATAAATTGCCACAATTTCAGGACGAAACAGTGCAATCAGCAACATGGTCATCAGCGCCAAAACTGTACCCGTAGCGAGTCCGAGTTTTTGCACCTTTCGCATTGCGATCCAGTTTTTTTCGCCATAGTAAGTCCCAACACGAATGGTCAGGGCGATGGCAAGGGACATCGGAATCATAAACAGTTGAGAGGTGACTGACATTGCAATCTGATGCGCGGCTACAATGGTTTCCCCCAGTGGACTGAGAATAATTGCAGCGGTACTAAAAATACTGACTTCGAAGAAAATAGCTAAACCAATGGGTAAACCGAGTTTTAAAATACGCTCGATCCAATAACGATCCATCTTCTCCCAAGTGCTAAATACTTGAGTTTTTTGGTACGCTGAGGCTTTAAAAATGTAAGTGGCCAAGGTGAAAAACATGATCCACTGTAAAATGGCAGTGGCAAATCCACAGCCTGCCGAACCCAGCGCTGGAATCGGGCCGAACCCATACATAAACACAAAGTTCAGCGGAACCAAAAGAACCAAAGCGGCTAAACTAATGACGGTCACAGGACGTGGGTGGCCGAGTGCTTCTGAGTATCCACGCAGTGCTGCATACATCGTTACCGCAGGCATGCCAAAGCCAATGGCATGTAAAAATAGGCTGGCTTTAGGCAGTAAGTTTGCAGGTACACCCATGAGGGGCAGTAACAGTGGCATGCTTTGTAAAATTAAACCTGCAATACTTCCCAAAATAAAGGCCACCCAAAGTGACTGACGGGCAATAGTGGCGATTTTTTCAGGGGTACGTGCGCCATTGGCTTCGGCGACCAATGGTGTGGTGGCAATCATGATGCCGCTGAACAGCAACATTACGGGGATCCATAAACCGACCCCGACAGCAATTGAGGCTAAATCGGTCGGAGATAAATGCCCTGCCATGATGGTATCAATCAATCCGAGACCCGCTTGAGAAAACTGCGTGATCAGGATGGGAAGCATTAACACCAATAACTTTTTTAATTCGAAACGATGGGAGGTGATTTTATTTGTAGTCGACACAAAAATTACTCATATTCATCATGTGCTTGGTCTAAATAAATTCAGCGTTGTAAAGTGAGAAGCACACCAATAAAAATTACGACGCCACCAAGTAAACGCTGCCAATTTACAGGCGTTTTTTCGGTACCCAGTAGACCATAATGGTCAAAAATCATCGAAGTCAGGATTTGTCCAAAAATAACCAAACCTGAAAACGTGAGAAAGCCTAATTTAGGCGCAGTATAGATGCTTATACTGATGGCATAAACCCCTAAACAACCACCTAGCCATAAGTACCAAGGAATATTGGAAAAATCATGTAACTGTGGTTTATCGACGGGTTGGAGTGCAACCAAAACCGCTAAAACGCAGGTACCAATGAAGAAAGATAATAATGCGGCTTGCAGCGGGGAGTATAAATATTCTCGGAGTTGTGTATTTAGCGCCGTTTGAAAAGTCATAGCAATGCCAATACCAAAGGCCAGTGGTAACATAAACAGCAATTGGCTCGATATTTTCATCATTTTAAACCATTCATTCTTCTTGTCTTTTTATCAGTCTAATCCAAATCTACACAGATTTCATAAGTGTCTTGATGCAGTCATGTTAAAATATGCAAGATTACCGCTGTGCTTTAGAGTCCCTTCCTTGACTGATTTATATCCTGCAAATATTCCGTTGTCTTTATACATTCATATGCCGTGGTGTGTGCGTAAGTGTCCTTATTGCGACTTTAACTCGCACGCAGTCCCAGATGGCAAACTGTCTTTAGATCTAGAGCAAGAATATTTATATGCTTTGGTTGAGGACTTTAAAACTCAGCTTGAGTTTGCTCAAGGGCGTCACATTCATAGTGTGTTCATTGGCGGCGGAACACCGTCCCTCATTTCAGCGCAAGGGTATCAATGGTTATTTGCTCAGCTCAAAGCATTACTGCCGTTTGAGACGAACTGTGAAATTACCTTAGAAGCCAATCCGGGTACAGTGGAACATGACCCTTTTGCAGATTATTTGGCAGCAGGCATTAATCGGCTTTCGATTGGGGTGCAAAGTTTTAACACGGAACACTTAAAAAAATTGGGGCGTATTCATAGCAATAGTGATGCTATTTCAGCCATTGGTTTAGCGCGTGATGCTGGTTTTAAACGTATTAATGTCGACCTGATGCATGGCTTACCTGAGCAGACTTTAGAGCAAGCTCTACTTGATTTGAAGCTTGCCGTGGACAATGGTGCAACCCATATTTCGTGGTATCAACTCACAATTGAGCCGAATACGGTGTTTTTTAGAACCCAACCGATTTTACCAGCGGATGACGTGCTTGAAGAGATTCAGACCCAGGGTGAAACTTATTTAAAAGCGCAGGGATTTATCAACTATGAAGTTTCGGCATGGCGTAAGGAATTACCTTCTGCACATAACCTGAATTACTGGCAGTTTGGCGACTATTTGGCGATTGGTGCAGGTGCACATGCTAAAGTGACCCGGCCAGATGGGGTCTATCGTTTCCAAAAAACTCGTTTGCCTAAAGATTATTTGGCTAAAGTCCCTGCGGAGCATGTGCAGTGGAAAAGGATCGAAGCAGATGAATTACCGTTTGAATTTATGATGAATGCTTTGCGTTTAAATGATGGGGTTGCAGTTGAAAATTATGCGCAGCGGACAGGTTTGAATGTGGATAGTTTGGCTGAAACGTTAGACGCACTGCGCAGTCGAAAATTAATGGTGGATGATGTGACGCGTTTAGCGTGCACCGAGCAGGGGCATGTATTTTTAAACTCAATATTGGAAGAATTTATCTAAGCCTTATACATGCCAAAAACTCAAATCTACGATGATAGGAGTTTTAAAGTAGTCTACTTTTTAATGAGGCATATTTATTCATCCATATATGGAGGGAATACATATGCCGTTTTTCATTTAATCAAAAGTTTAATACGAACTTTTAACAGAAGAAAATGGCAAAGACTACGTTTAGAAAAATCATAAAATCTTGGATGAAAAACTTTTCATTTAGATTTAAAACCATTCGTTTGGATAGTGAAGCAGAAAAAAAAAGTGATAAGCTGACTATAAAATTTATAAAACAAAGGTGATAACATGAAAAAAACAGCACTTCTTTCCCTTATGATGCTTGGAGCGGTAAGTTCTATGTCCAATGCAGCAATTCCTGACAAATTAGCAGAAGATGCTTATTTATATGGTTACTCAATTGATGAAGCCTATAAATTTTTCTATGAAACAGCAGTTGAAACCAAAACACCATTAAACCGTTTCCAAAACATTCGCCATCTTGCCGATGATACCTATAAAGCACATCCAACCATTAATAACGACACTCTGCATTTAATGGGCTGGTTGGACGTTGGTGCAGAACCTGTCATTGTGAGTATTCCTGATTTTGATAAAGGCCGTTACTGGATTCTACATACCATGGATATGGGGCACTACACCACAGCCATGATTGGTGCACGTACACGCGGTACCAAAGGTGGTCGTTTCATGTTTGCGCTTAAAAACTGGAAAGGCACTGTACCAGACAGCGTAGATGAAGTGATTTATGTTGAATCTGATTTACAAAAAATGATGGGTCGTATTATGGCGACCAACAAAGAAGATGAGAAAAAAGCCCTTAACTACATGGATCAATGGAACATCCGTACCTTATCTGAGTATTTAGGTGTAGCTGGACCAGAGCAAAAAGTCAGAACCTATCCAGACCCTGCCAAAACTTCATGGTTAGAGCGTGTTAACTTCATGTTATGTGAAGGCACCATGGCAGAAGCCGACAAGAAATGGGTTAGCCAATACAAGGCGATGGGGATTGCGCCATGTAATTATAAGTTTACTCAAGAGCAACTGGCAGCTGCCAAAGTCGGTGAAAAGTTGGGTATGAAGCATATTGTGGATCTTGCACCGAAAATGACCAACTCAGGTAAATTACTTGGTACGCGTGCACAATTGAGTGATATGCAACGCGATCTATTTGCTGAAGGTACGTATTTAGGTCAATGGGGCTTACCACCAGATGAAACCGTTTACTTAAAAACTGAACTTGGTTCAGATGGTAAAAAAATTAATGGCTCAAATGGTAAGAAATACAAAATCCATTTCAAAGCACCAAACGTGAGCCAGTTCTGGTCATTCACTGTCTATGGCTCGGATGACCGACTCATGGCACACAATGAAATGAACCGTCATAGCCGTGGTGACCGTACCCTTAAACCAGGTGCAGATGGTATGTACACCATTGATTTAAGTTCAGATGAAAAAGCCAATGCCAATAATCCGAACTACTTACCAATTCCGAATAAAGACAGCTATATCATTTTACGTATGTACGGTCCTGATAAAGACATTAAAGATGGTAAGTACCCAATGCCAGTCATCCAAGTGGTGAAATAAGACTTTTATTTAATAATCTTTTAAAAAGCTCAGACTTTAGTTCTGGGCTTTTTTTAATCTTGTATTAATTCCAACTATTTTTAATTCATTAAATCATCATAGATCAGATCATCTTCATGGATATTGATAAAGTCAGGCTACGGATTTGTATCAAATTGAACCGCAAAAAAATACTTCTTGCCTAAAATTTTGCTTTTCCCACTCTATGCGTGCCACCCATTAATCGGCCTTGAGCACATAAAATGACGAGGTAAGCTAAATCTGCCTCTAGAAGTTACATATGCGCAATAATGTCTTGAGTGGTTGGGTGACATCTGGATACCAATAAGCTTCTTCTATCCCAGATGTTTGATAGCGGAACTTGTTTGACTTGAACGGGTTGAGCGAGTTCGATCAAGCGATTGATATCTCAAATATGAATATCGTTTTCAAATTTTTTAAAAATGATATTGCTTTCTCATCAGGTTTAAACCCAGCTAAATATTCAAATGAATTCTCTGTACACGACAAAAATAGATAACTCATTGAAATAATGTCACAATAATTGTTTTCTAACGACGAATACTATGACACATCTCAATGAGTTATATCTTATCTTAAACAAATCTCTAAAATGGAACAAGTCACATTTAAAGTGCTTTGCGCTCATCATGCTTGTGATTATTTTAAAGCAAACATGTAATCTTTCTTCTGCATCTAAAGCCTTGCCCATCAAGTGTTTACCACAATCATTTTATCGACGTATGCAGCGCTTCTTTGCAGGTCAGTATTTTGATTATCGTCAAATTTCTCAGTTGATTTTCAATATGTTTTCATTCGACCAAGTGCAACTGACTTTAGATAGAACCAATTGGAAATGGGGAAAACGAAATATTAATATCCTGATGCTCGCAATCGTTTATCGTGGAATAGCGATACCTATCCTTTGGACATTGCTTAATAAACGTGGAAATTCAGATACGAAAGAGCGTATTGCTTTGATTCAACGCTTTATAGCCATTTTTGGTAAAGACCGTATTGTGAATGTGTTCGCAGACAGAGAGTTTATCGGTGAGCAGTGGTTTACATGGTTAATTGAACAAGACATCAACTTCTGCATTCGTGTTAAAAAAACTTCATTGTCACCAATCATTTAGGAAAGAATCATAAAATTAGTGATTTATTTCGCCATCTTAAAGTTGGTCAAATTGAATGTCGTAAACGACGGATTTTGGTTGGTCGGGTGAAACTATATATAAGTGCACTACAGTTAGAAAATGGAGAGCTTTTACTCGTCGTTTCTCCTCAGTTTAATGCCAATGCTATTCAGGATTATGCATTACGCTGGGAAATTGAAACCTTATTCAGTTGTCTCAAAGGACGCGGGTTTAATCTTGAAAATACGCGCTTGACAGACCCTAGACGAGTGAAAAAATTGATTGCGGTGTTAGCTATAAGCTTCTGTTGGTGTTACTTAACGGGTGAATGGCAACATAATCAAAAAAAAGCGATAAAAATAAAGAAGCATGGACGACTCTCAATGAGTTTATTTCGCTATGGTTTAGACTATGTTCAAATGGCGATTCAGCGTTTAATTGGTTTTGGGAAAAAAGAAGAGTTTAAGGAAATTTTGGCAATTTTAAGAAAGCAGAATCCTGATAGGATAAGGGTTCTGTGAAATTTGTCGTGTACAGAGAAATGAATTAAAACATAAAGGCTAAAGAATACCTGCGTGTGGAATTAAGTAAGTTAGTAATCATCAGTTGTTAAATGGTCAACTATTTTTGATTCATTTGTATGAATTGGCTTACATCAATTCCCGCTTTTTGCGTATATACGTCTGCCTGTCAGTTTTCTAAAATACAACCATAGAGAGCAGGATGCTCCAATAGAATAACAATAAAGATCAGCTCAAGGATGAAGGTAGGACAGGAGTTATACCTCAGCACTTAATACGAAAAACCTCGACAGGATGTCGGGGTTTTTTATTGTCCGACTTTTTGTCTTGCCATAAGCACAAGTTTATATTTACATCTTAAAACAGAGCCATTTTGAAACTTTGTTATGCTGAATAAATGAGCTGTAGTACAGAACTATAGGTTTGTAAAACTGAAAATAACCAAGCAATAATAAAGGAGAATCAGCATGGCACAGACCAACCAAGACCGTAATCCAAGCCCTGATTTAGCTGAAGATAATGCGTTTTTTCCATCACCTTATTCACTTTCCCAATACACCGCCAGTAAAACGGACTTTGATGGAACCGACTATCCAACACCCTATATTGGGCATAAAAAAATTTTGATGGTCGCAAGCGATGAGCGTTATCTACTGATGAAAAATGGCAAATTCTTCTCCACAGGCAACCACCCTGTAGAGACTTTACTGCCGATGTATCATTTAGACCGTGCGGGCTTTGATATTGATATTGCCACACTCTCGGGCAATCCCGTTAAACTTGAAATGTGGGCGATGCCCCATGAAGATGCTGTCGTACCTGCAACATTCCAAAAATACTTAGCCCAATTTAAGAAACCTTTAAAACTGGTAGATGTACTGAAAAACAGTTTGGGTGATGACTCTCCCTATTTGGCTGTTCTTATTCCCGGTGGGCATGGTGCTTTAATTGGTCTACCTGACAGTGAAGACTTAAAAACCTTATTGAAGTGGGCGGTGGCAAAAGATAAATTTGTTATTTCGTTGTGTCATGGGCCAGCCGGCTTATTGGCAGCCGCGGTTAATGAAGCCCCCGAGAACTATATTTTTAAAGGGTATAAAATGTGTGTTTTCCCCGATGCACTCGATCAAGGGGCAAACCTAGACATTGGTTATATGCCGGGGGAGTTACCGTGGTTACTGGCAGATCGCTTAGAAAAGTTGGGTGTTGAAGTGGTCAATAAAGAGATGTCGGGACAGTGTATTCAAGACCGTAAGTTAATTACGGGAGATAGTCCTTTGGCCTCAAATACTTTGGGTAAAATGGCTGCTCAAGCACTTTTGGCTGAAGTTCAGTAAAATTATATGCTTCATAAAAAAGAGCGCCTAGGCGCTCTTTTTTATCGGTCTGATACTGTTAATTAGTAATCAAAGCTAAAGTGTTCAGCAGCCAATGACGTCATGGTTTTTGAAGGATTGACCATTGCTTCAGCATGTCCTTGGGTACGTGGTAATAAACGTTCGAAATAGAAGTCTGCAACTTTAATTTTTGCTTTATAGAATTCAGGTGTTTCTTGGCCTTCACCTGATGCCAATTTAGCAGAAGCTACAGCCGCTTGTTGAGCCCAGAAGTAAGCCATCATTACATAGCCCGAGAACATCAAGAAATCCACAGATGCAGATGACACAATGTCACGGTCTTTACGAGCCGCCAGCATGATGCGAACAGTTAAAGCATTCCATTGCGCGCAAAGCTTAGTTAAATCCCAAGCAAAACGACGCATGTATTTGTTGCGAGCATGTTGACCACAGAATTTCAGAATTTCAGCAGTGTAGTCGCGAATCACTTTACCTTTAGAGGTTAGCAGTACTTTACGACCAATTAAGTCCAGCGCTTGAACTCCTGTGGTGCCTTCATACAGTGTTGCAATACGTGCATCACGTGCAATTTGCTCCATGCCCCATTCTTTAATGTAGCCATGACCACCATAGACTTGCATACCGTGGTTTGCAGCTTCCAAGCCTAATTCAGTTAAGAAGCCTTTTAAAATTGGGGTATAGAAACCTAAGTGATCATCATGTGCTTCAAATGCAGCAGTATCGCCACGCTCAAGCGCATCCGCCATTTTGTCGGCAATTTGTGCTGCATAATAAATCATTGAACGACCGCCTTCAGCAATCGCTTTTTGTGTGAGCAACATACGGCGAACGTCAGCATGGTGAATGATGGCATCAGCGACTTTTTCAGGGTCTTTCTTGCCAGAAAGTGCACGCATTGACATACGTTCTTTGGCATATGGCAGTGCACCTTGGAAAGAAAGCTCAGCATGCGCAATGCCTTGAATTGCTGTACCAATACGTGCGGTGTTCATGAAGGTGAACATGGCATGTAAGCCTTTGTTTGGCTCACCAATCAAGTAACCGACAGCATTATCAAAGTTCAATACTGCGGTTGCAGAAGCACGAATCCCCATTTTATGTTCAATTGAACCACAG
Source organism: Acinetobacter sp. WCHA55 (assembly GCF_002165305.2). Taxonomy (NCBI): domain Bacteria; kingdom Pseudomonadati; phylum Pseudomonadota; class Gammaproteobacteria; order Moraxellales; family Moraxellaceae; genus Acinetobacter; species Acinetobacter sp. WCHA55. Next base: position 373,521 of record NZ_CP032286.1, read on the forward strand.
GTCACAGGGTTACGTTCACCGAGGCTGCTGTCTGCATTGACTAAGAATTTAGGCACAATGAACAGTGAAATTCCTTTGGTGCCTGCAGGTGCATCTGGAAGACGCGCAAGTACGATGTGAATGATGTTTTCAGTTAAATCTTGCTCACCCGCAGAGATGAAGATTTTAGTGCCTGAGATGTTATAAGTGCCATCAGCATTTGGTTCTGCTTTGGTCTTCACTTGCCCTAAGTCTGTACCACACTGTGGCTCAGTTAAACACATGGTGCCTGACCATGTACCTGCTACCAAGTTCGGCATATACAGATTTTTCTGTTCGTCTGTACCAAACTGTAAAATGGTGTTCATACAGCCGATGCTTAAACCTGGATACATTTGGAAAGACCAGTTTGCTGTGCCCATCATTTCCGATTTAATCAGGTTTAATGATTGCGGTAGGTTCTGACCGCCAAATTCTTCAGGGAAAGACAAACCTTGCCAGCCACCTTGGACAAACTGGTCATAAGCGTCTTTGAAGCCTTTTGGTGTTTTTACTTCACCATTGTCGAAGGTACAACCTTCTTCATCACCTGATTGGTTTAAAGGAGATAAAATATTTTCACAAAAATCTGCTGCGCCTTCTAAGATCATATCTACCGTATCAGCGTCGGCAGCCTCACCATTCGATAGGGTTTGATAATGTGCAGGATAGTCCAGCACTTCATTCATTAAGAAGCGAATATCATGTAAGGGAGCTTTATATGCAGGCATGTGTGTAATCCTAATTTAGAAATAGTATTGGATTATTTAAATCGATCATTTCATTATTCATACATCGTATCAAAATACATTGATAGATCCGACTTGAGAAAATGTCAGAAAAGCGAATTGGTAGATAAAATCATCAATCTAAAAAGACAGTTCTGTTACACTGACTCGATGGTCTTTTGATCATGTACTTTTTTAATAAACTATAATTAACTCAGGTTTTCAGCAAGTATTATGCGCTTAAAATATATAACACTTTGTTTATTGGGTTTGAGTATCAGTGGGTGTACTCAGCATGTCATTAAATCCAATGCCTCTTCAGATCAGCAGTTGGGGCAACAAGCTACGCATGGCCTTAATGCCATGTTTGAAAATGCTAGCTATGATTTTAAAGGTCAGTTTTCTATTCAATCTGACTTTAATTTTAATGAACCCAAGACAAATTCTAAGTCGAATACTCAGTCAAATGGGGCTAATTTAGACCCAGAGTTGAAAAAGCAGTTAGATCAATTATTAAAAAATCAAAAGATTTCGTTTACAGCCAAAGAAAAACAAGCTTTGTATGATGCTCTTGCGCGTGAACAAAATCCGTATGCATCGCTGTATGGCAGTGGTGAATCACGTTCAGCTCGCACGCAAATTGCAGAATCATTGGTGAATTTACTCAATGATTTACAGTTTAGTTATCAAGGCTCTGTGCATTTCCGTCAAAAATTGGCGGCATTAACTTTACAGTTAAGTTATCAAAAACCAACCCTACAAGTGCAAGCACAGTTGCCGATGGTGGTTGATTTTAATGATTATAAGTTTTACACCAACTACTTTGCTTTTATGCCGTTCATGGTGAACCGTGAAAGTCAGGATCGTTTTGCCTACATTGACTTTTCTAAGCATAAAGATGCATTTGGCCATATTGATTTTAAGAAATTTGCAGAATATTTAAAGCAAATGAATGCCTTACCTTATGCATTGGCAGAGCCAAATCAGGTGCATAGTGTGGATTTAAGCAAGTCAGAAAAAGAAGCGGGGCTAAGCAAAAAAATTCGCTATATGGGTGACTTAGAAACAGCACAAGTACAATTGGGCTTATTTGAATACGTCAATAAACTGCACTATACCCAACAGATACAAGCTTTTGATGCTGAGAGTCTGATCGAAGACGCTGCTAAAACGCCAAGCGCAGCGGATGTGGCAGCAGAAGCGGCTGATGCAGCCGAGATGGCTGCAAGTAGTGCAAGTGAAGACCCAGCCTATGATTCACTCGAACGTGTTAGTCATTTGGTAAACCAAAAAATGCAGAAACTGAGTGGTTATGGGCATAGTGATGAACAAGAAATTGTTGTAGGTGTCACCGCCGATGCTACGGTTGATGCAGCAGCAGATGTGGCTTATGCGCAAGCCACGACAGAAGATGCTGATGATACAGCAACTGAAGTGTCTACTTCTGCAGCACCCAATACACTGTCTGAAGAAGCTTGCGATGCTCTCATCAACAGCAAGAACATTCCTATTGGTAAAGTGACCGCATGCCGTGATTATCAAGATATTGATGTACTTGCACCTAAAGTAACCAATGAATCTGTAGATGAAGAGAGCTTTGGACAAGCGGCGACCAATGTTTTGGAAGCGTTGAAGCCACTCTTTACTGCGTATCAAACAGAACAACTGGTAGATGCACAAAGCTTTAGACAGCTTTGGCAAAAACATCAGGCTGAAATTACACCGATAATGGCACAACTGGGTAGCGAGCGTTCACCGTTTGTGATGGATGTTGGACTCGATCAAAAAGGTCGTGCACAGAACATGGATTACAACATTGTGATTAGCGATGAGCAAATTGGTAAGCTACAAATTAAGAGCACCAATCAGGTGTTTAATTATGGCAGTGCGACAACGATTGACCGTCAAGCATTAAGAAATGCGAAATCGATTGAGGAAGTGTCTAAAGGTTCACTGCTGGAAAATGTAGTGAAAGGCATGCTGGGTCCGTTAGGGGCAGATTCATCAAGTACAGAGAGCGCATCATCAAGCATAACAGAATTACCTAAGTCTATTTCAGATTATTATCAGCAGGCAGCACAGCAAAGCTATGCACGTCAGCATTCTGAAGTCAAAGCGTACCAAGCGGTATTTGCTTTGATGTTTGCTGCACAGCGTCCAGAATATATTCGTTACTATAGCTCAGCGACCATCAATGAAATTTCAGAAGTGTATGCCTACGAGTTCATGGATATTGCAGAGCTGAAGGGTGCAGCACTTAAACGTCTGAATCAGTTACGTCAAAAACATGCTTTACAATATGAACAAGACTTTGACGAGTTGGGCGAACGTGTCGCGAATATTGTTGAAGATGCCCTAGACGAAGCACAAGAAAGTCAGCAATGGAAAGACTTGGTTAAAAAATACAAGACCAAGCAGGCACTCTTCGCACATGTTTATCAAGACAAATTTACCGATACTTATGAAATTGACCAAGAGCAGAGCGCATATTTGACTCAGACTGCACAAGTCCTTGCTAAAGCATTTGCAGATGATTTAAAAGGTCAATTGACAGAAAAATCGTTGCAAGGTTTGAAGCTTGAACATGATGACTTCTTTAGCGACTCGATTTATTACGAGACCTATAAGGCTGTACAGAAACACATGAACTAATCTGAAAAAAAGAACCTCTACGGAGGTTCTTTTTTATTTGCGTTTATAAAAAATCTTTAAGATTAGGTTTGACGCCATTCCAAATCGAAAAAGATTCAATCGCCTGACCAACGAGCATGCCATAGCCTTCAGAAGTGGGTACACCGCGAGCTTTGGCTTGATCTAAAAAGGTCGAAGGTTTGCCATAGGCCATTTCATAAGCATGTTGAAATTGCAAAGCTTCAGGCAGAACTAAGACATCGCCACTTAGGCTGGCTGAGGTTGCATTAATCACCAAATCAAACAGACCTTCGAGTGCATCTAAGCCGATGGCTTGGAGTTCAGCTTGTGGGACAGTCGACGCTAAGTCACTCACCAGTTGTTCTGCACGGGCAAGGGTACGATTGGCAATCACAATTTTTTTCACCCCTGCTTGCACCAGTGGATAAATAACACCGCGAGTTGCACCACCTGCACCGATGATCAATACATCAGTTTGCTCTAAGTTCCAGTCTAAAGCATGAATGGCATCGACTAAGCCCTGTCCATCGGTGTTGTCTCCATGCAGTTGACCATCGACCATCCATAAAGTATTCACAGCTTTTGCAATTTTAGCGCGTTCAGTGAGGACTGCGCAGGCGGCAAAGGCTTGTTCTTTAAATGGCACAGTGACATTAAGACCAATGCCATCCTGCGAGAAGAATTCTTGGATGTTGGCAAGGAAGCCATCCAGTGGTGCAAGACGTTTACTGTAGTTGAGGTCGAGCCCCATTTTTTGTGCAAAGGCATGGTGAAGTTCAGGTGAGCGAGACTGCTCAATTGGGTTGCCAATGACAGCGAATTGTTTGCTCATCGCACCAAATCCATGTGAGAAATGCTGTTCAATATACGGCAAATTACATGCAGGCTAAAGCAATCAGTGGTTTTTTTATCAACAGAGAAAAGAAAAGCGGCTTACGGATTACAGATGCTGTGAATCGTATCAAACAATAATTTTGCTGCGGTCAGGGTTAAGCCGATACCTGCAAGGACGGTGATGCTGATGGATGCATTGTCATTAAACGCACTTTCCGAAAAAATCGTGGTACTGATCGAGCTTAGCAACACAATAGCAAAGCAGAAAAGAACCATGGTGGTCGAGCTAACTCTTTTTGCGAACATGTTTGGGGCCTCATAGAACACAAAGGAGGATATTAAATATTGATGTCATTAAAATGAATGTATTGCAAATGACTTAATTTAGCTTACGGTTTTCGTGAATTCAAAAGAACCCAATAGCTGTGTTAAACCTGTGACAATGCTTTAATAAATGCAAAGAAATGACGCTTTGTGTAGTCGTTATTCTACGGGGAATTGATCAGGAAATATATAAAATTTAATGGATAAGCTGCCCTAATCTGGTGAAAAGGGCATGCGTGGGGGATTTAGAATTGTAAGTCTGTGTGTCTATTTGAGCAGCTTGAGCCAATCTTGAGGTTTGAGGTAAAAGTCAGTCAGTTTTTTCTCAGCAGAATCAAGCTCCCATTCAGGTCGATATGACCAACCCGCCAAATTTGGCAAGCTCACTAAAATTGATTCAATTCGACCACCCGTTTGTAAACCAAAAAGTGTACCGCGGTCATAAACCAAATTATATTCGACATAACGACCGCGACGATAGATTTGAAAGTCGCGCTGTGCTTCGCTATAGGGCTTGTCTTGGTTACGTTGGAAGATCGGAAGAATAGCTTCTAGGTAGCCATTGCCCACGGCTTGAATATATTGGAAACAGGTTTCAAAGTCCCATTGATTGAGATCGTCAAAGAACAATCCACCGACACCACGCTGTTCATCACGATGTTTTAGGTAAAAATAGTCATCGCACCATTGTTTATGTTCGGCATAGACTTCAGCGCCAAAGGGCGCACATAAGTCATGCGCCGTCTGATGCCATGACAGTACATCTTCATCGTTGGGATAAAATGGGGTAAGATCGAAGCCTCCCCCAAACCACCAAATCGGATCTTGCCCTTCTTTTTCAGCCACGAATAAGCGCACATTGGCATGTGAAGTCGGGACATTCGGATTTTTCGGATGGATCACCAAGGACACACCCATGGCTTGTGCTTTAGCACCTGCAATTTGCGGATGGCGTTCAGTCGCTGAAGCGGGGAGTTTAGAAATGTTGATGTGTGAGAACATCACTCCGCCTTTTTCAATCACTGTGCCATTTTGTAAAACACGTGAACGACCGCCACCGCCTTCAGGACGTTCCCAGTCATCTATTTCAAATTGCGCTGTTCCACCGCCAGTATGTTCTTGCAGCTCAAGTGCAGAGCAAATACGAGCCTGTAAGTCGAGGAGAAATTCGCGAACACATTGGATATCCGCAGACGTTGGGTGCTGCATGAAAAGCCTCAAGGGAAGAGATGAAAACTGCCTACATCAAAACATAAAATAGCAAAAAGATTAAGAATATTTTCCGAAGAGTCCTACCGCAGTATTCGATGTCGTGAAGCATTTTAAAATGAAATGTTGCTATGTGAAAAATAACCTGACTAATTCGCTAGGTTGAATTCTGATTCTAAGCTCAGCAGAATAACCCAAGTACAGACCCGAGTTTGGCGATGCAGAATGGGCTGCATCTTCTGAATGCGGAAAAGCTGATGGTAAATATGCGCGATTCATTGATTCAAAAATACAATGTTCCTGGTCCACGTTATACCAGTTATCCAACGGTGCCGTATTGGGAAGAGGCGCAGTTTTCCTTAGAGCAATGGAAACAGACGCTGAAAACATCGTTTGTTGAATCGAATTCGACTGAAGGCATCAGTCTGTATATTCATCTGCCTTTTTGCGAAAGTCTCTGTACTTTTTGTGGCTGCCATAAACGTGTGACTAAAAAGCATGAGATGGAGCAGCCTTATATTCAGGCGGTTTTAAAGGAATGGTCGCTGTATTGTGACTTGCTTGAAGACAAACCGCGCATTAAAGAAATTCATTTGGGTGGAGGGACGCCCACTTTCTTTTCTCCAGCGCATTTAACTCAATTGATTGAAGGTATTCTTGCGCAAGCAGAGATTGCTGAACAATATGAGTTTAGCTTTGAAGGGCATCCCAACAATACCACACGGGCGCATTTGCAAGCCTTGTATGACCTAGGCTTTCGCCGTGTCAGTTATGGGGTGCAGGATTATAATGAAACGGTTCAAAAAGCCATTCATCGGATACAGCCTTTTGAACATGTCGAGCAAGTGACGCAGTGGGCACGTGAAATAGGCTATAGCTCAATTTCACATGATTTGGTCTTTGGTTTACCTTTTCAAAACTTAGATGATGTCCTCAACACCATTGATCAAACCAATCGTTTACGTCCAGACCGTTTGGCCTTTTATAGTTATGCGCATGTGCCTTGGATTAAGGGCAATGGACAGCGTGGTTTTAAAGACCATGATGTGCCGAAAGACGAAATAAAACGCCAGTGCTATGAAGAAGGAAAGAATAAATTACTGGCACAGGGATATCATGAAATTGGCATGGATCACTTTGCTTTAGAAAGTGATGCGATGTACCAATCATTTCAGGCAGGCACTTTGCATCGCAATTTTATGGGCTACACCGCTTCGAAAACCCAAGTGATGATTGGTTTAGGGCTTTCCTCAATCAGCGACAGTTGGTATAGCTTTGCGCAAAATGAAAAAAAACTCGAAGATTATTATGCGAGACTCGAAAACAATGAAATTCCTGTCTATCGTGGGCATATTTTAAGTGCCGAAGATCTGATGATTCGTCGTCATATTTTAAATTTGATGTGTGGCTTTCAAACGTCGTGGGCAGAACCAGAGATGCAATTTCCAGAATTGGTTGAGGTCTTGGGACAACTGGAAGAAATGCAGGACGATGGTTTATTAGAGATTAAGCCACAAAGTATACGGGTGACTGAGCAAGGCAAAGCCTTTGTACGCAATATTTGTATGGCGTTTGATTTGCATTTAAAACGCCGCCGACCCGAGAGTCGTATTTTCTCCATGACCATCTAATATGATTGGAGTGCTCTAAGTCGCCCTTTAAAAAAGCAGGCTTAGAGCATGTTTTCAACGTTTAAAAATCATCTTTCTTGTACAAGTGCGCCATGCGCTCATGTTTGGTCTTTAAATATTCTTCATTGAAGGGATTTAAACCAACCGTCAATGGTACACGATCCACCACATTGATCCCTTGTTCTTGCAGTGCTGCAATCTTCAGTGGATTATTGGTAATCAAGCGCACCTGTTGAATCTTCAGATGATTCAGCATAATGCTGACCATGTCATAACGACGCGCATCGGCAGGTAAGTTGAGCATGAGATTGGCATCAACAGTGTCATGCCCTTGGTCTTGTAGCGCATAAGCACGAATTTTATTGGTGAGACCAATGCCACGACCTTCTTGACGCAAATACAGAATCACCCCTTGTCCAGCTTCATTAATCAGTTTTTGAGTGGCCTGCAATTGTGGGCCACAGTCACACTTTAAGGACGCAAAGGCATCGCCTGTGAGACATTCTGAATGAACACGGACTAAAACGGGTTCTGTGATCGGCTGATCGAGACCTTTTGAGAGTGCAACATGTTCTTCACCGGTCTTAGGATCTTGAAATACGGTGATGTTAAACTCACCAAAAGCAGTCGGTAAACGGGATGTAGCAACAAATTCAATCGGCACAGCTAAACCTGTAAATAGTTCAGAAATTGGCTAAAGTATAGCGTAATGCATCGACATTGGTAGAATTGCATCCATGAATTTATGCAGAAGATTTTCTTTTTTGTATAAAGCGAACGATAATAGTTGATAAATAGTAAGATTATTCAGGATAATCACCTGCACTAAACGAACACCCAGTGAGAGCACTGCTCAAAACTGCATCGCTAGAAATATGGCTGATTGAAGGTGATAGCATTCGACGATATGATCGAATTACCCATTTGACCTAGCTAGATTTGCCAGGCTTTAGAAGGCTTTGCCATATTATGTTGTATACAGAAATACCAGCTCATCGCCCTGTAACACCGTTGTTGGATACGATTGATCATCCTCAACAACTTCGCTTGCTTGAGCAAAGTCAATTAGCACAAGTGGCAGACGAGCTACGTCAATTTATTCTGTATGCCGCAGGACAAAGTGGGGGACACTTTGGTGCAAACCTTGGTGTGGTCGAGCTCACCGTGGCATTGCATTATTGTTTTAACACACCAAATGACCGCTTAATTTGGGATGTCGGTCATCAAGCCTATCCGCATAAAGCTTTGACTGGGCGTCGTGAACAGCTGACGACGATTCGTGCCAAAGATGGTTTAGCTGCCTTTCCTGCACGTGATGAATCGGTATTTGATACTTTTGGTGTTGGACATTCTTCGACCGCGATTTCAGCAGGTTTGGGGATGGCACTGGCACGTCGTTATCAAAATGATCCATGTGAAGTGGTCGCAATCATTGGCGATGGGGCGATGACTGCAGGTATGGCTTTTGAAGCCATGAACGATGCAGTCGCACATGATGCCGACGTGATGGTGGTGCTGAATGACAACGATATGTCGATTTCGTGCAGCACTGGTGGTTTTGCAAAACATCTGGCTTCGATTTGGGAAAGTGGACAGTCCATTAATATCTCAGATGATGGCGAAGCTTATGTGCAGCCACATCCTGAATGGACTTATAACTCGCGTCTGCATAGTGCAGCCACAGATGCGGCCGACAACGTTTTTAAAGCGATTGGTTTTGATTACTTTGGGCCTTTCGATGGGCACGATGTCGAGCAGTTGACACAAGTCTTTACCGCATTAAAAAAACGTAAAGGGCCACGTTTAATTCATGTCTATACCAAAAAAGGCAAAGGCTTTGCCCCAGCTGAAGCTGACCAAATTAAATATCATGCAATTACAAAAATAAATGCTACAGCATCTAGCAATACTGCACCGAAGTATTCAGATGTCTTTGGTCAGTGGTTATGTGATGAAGCCGCACAAGATGAGCGTTTGTTAGCGATTACCCCTGCCATGTGCGAAGGCTCAGGTATGGTAGGTTTTGCGAAACAGTATCCAGAGCGCTTTTTTGATGTCGCGATTGCAGAACAGCATGCTGTAACTTTGGCAGCGGGCATGGCGTGTGAAGGCCTAAAACCTGTGGTTGCAATCTACTCGACTTTCTTGCAACGTGGCTATGATCAATTGATTCATGATGTGGCCCTACAAAACCTAGATGTCACTTTTGGTATCGACCGTGCAGGCTTAGTGGGTGAAGATGGGCCGACTCATGCTGGGGCCTATGACTATGCCTTCATGCGCACCGTACCGAATTTGGTGCTTATGGCACCTAAAGACGAAAATGAATGTCGTCAAATGTTGCATACTGCTTATTTATACAATGGTCCTGCCGCAGTGCGTTACCCACGTGGTAATGGTCTCGGAGTGGAGATTCAACAACAGATGACCCCAATGGAAATTGGTCAGGCTGAAATTGTCGCGAGTTTTAATGATGCCCAAGATGACGTTATTAGCATTCTTGCCTTTGGTAGTCGTGTTCAGGCCGCAGTAGAGGCAGCACAGAAATTGGCTGAACAAGATTTAGCGGTTCGTGTGGTGAATATGCGCTTTGTGAAACCGCTTGATGAAAAGATGATAGCGACTTTAGCACCATCAACAGCTTTATTTGTCACAGTTGAAGAACATGCGGTGATGGCGGGTGCGGGCAGTGCAGTCAATGAATATTTGGCACAGGCTCAAATCGTGAAACCAATGTTAAATCTCGGTTTAGAGGATACCTTCATGCATCAAGCCACGCATGCGCAAATGTTGCATCAGGCGGGACTAGATGCGGAAGGCATTGAAAGCTCGGTGCGCCAAGCTTGGTCGAAACTTGTACATGTGGTTTAAGCGCCGTTTTTAAATTTTAGAAACATTTTTTACCTAAAAGCCCCGATCTTTGGTAAGATACGCGGGCTTTTATGCATTATTCTTTATCAATATCTTCAAATTGTAGTGGGTGTTCAATGGAACCTATGGTGGTGATGGCTGCGCGTGCGGCTCAATTAGTCGGTCAAGAGCTTTTAAAAGCGCATCAAAATCGTCATAAGCTCGATCTACAAGTCGAAGAAAAAGGAATTGATGGTCCTGTAACGCGTGTAGACCGTTATTTGGAACAATTGGCTATCGATACCCTACGTAAAAGCTATAAAAATCACAGCTTCCTTGGTGAAGAGTTTGGTTTCCAAGAAGGTAAAGGTCACGACGCAGATTGGTGTTGGATTATTGACCCACTTGATGGCACTTTAAACTTCATTAACGGTGTTCCTCACTTCTGTATCTCTATTGCAGTTCAACATAAAGGCATTACTCAACACGGTGTAATTTATGACCCTGTGAAAGATGAGTTGTTCTCTGCGAGTCGTGGTCGTGGTGCCATGATGAACCAACGCCGTATTCGTGTAAATGTGAAAGACAGCCTTGAAAATACATTCATGTCTGTGGGGCATGCTTATCGTGCAAAACGTAATGGTGAAGTGATTTCTTATGCAAAAAATCATTTTGAATCATTGTTAAATGTGACTGAAGCTGGTGCGCAATACCGTCGTACAGGTTCAGCGGCATTAGATTTGGCATATGTGGCAGCGGGTCGTTTCGATGCATATTTCGAACTTGGCTTAAAGCCTTGGGATATCGCAGCTGGTGAGTTGATCGTGAAAGAAGCGGGCGGTACCGTGGTTGATGCACGTGGTGGTAGCGAATCTATGGAAAATGGCCAAGTATTGGCATGTTCTATGAAGCTGTTGAAGCCTCTAATGAAAGCAGTTGTACCTGCTTGGGGTGAGGCTGCTAAGTAATAGCATGCAGATCGTGTTTTAAGACATGAAAAAGCCCTCATAAGAGGGCTTTTTCTTTGATAAGGATGAAAAAAATAAAGGCCTTTGTAGTGATTTACTTTATGGCTTTAACCGCTGTTAGATGATAAATCATGGGCAGTACCAAATTCTGATCTGCGCTTAATCGAGATCACGCTATAAATAAAGTAGCTTAGAATCAGCCAAAGGCACCTATTAAGTTTGCTCTTTAAGGCAGTATTACTGACCTGTGTTACCTTGCCACATCGTGATAGTACTAGAATAAGTGTTCGTAAAATGAATTGCAGCTCATGCTAGTCAAGTTGAGGAAATAGCAAAGAATACTATTCAATATTTTTCTAGATGGTCAAAAAAATTGAAGTGAAAACCTGTATTTATTCAATGTTTGATAAAAATATTGTATCAATTTTAAGAAAAGAGGTGACTTTTGAAAATATCCTGCTATAATCCGCCCACGCACTAAATTTCGTTCATTACCTGAACATTCTCTTCTATCATTGTGTATGCGCGTCCGGTCCAAAGAGAGGACATTATTTCGCGCCCCACCCAATCGCTTAAGCGATTCCTTCAGGTTGCGGCTGTAATCAAATGTGCGTTATACGCATCGTCGTTCTCGGATCGCCGCTGATTCTATATTTTCAGCGATTATTGCTGTGCCGCTTTTTGCCGATGTCCATCTGATTTTATTTTTAATGGAGCACCCATTTTTCGGGTGAAATACTCTATGAGCAAGACTTTTGCTGAATTTCCTTTACACGAATCGTTACAACAAGCTCTACAAAGCCTAGGATTTACGTCCCCTACGCCAGTTCAGGAACAATCTATTCCTGCAGCTTTAGACGGTAAAGACCTTTTAGTATCGAGCCAAACTGGTTCAGGTAAAACTGCAGCGTTTTTATTACCAACGTTAAATGCACTTGCAGGTCAAGAAACTTTCGTTCCGTTCAAAGAACGTATGAAAGCAATTACTCAACCGAATATTCTGGTTCTTTGCCCAACACGTGAGTTGGCACAACAGGTCAGCCAAGACGCAATTGGATTTGTTCGCCACATGAAAGGCGCACGTATTGCAGCGATCATGGGTGGTATGCCATTTGGTAAACAAATCCAACAGTTAAAGGGCGCGCAAGTTGTTGTTGCAACACCAGGTCGTTTACTTGACCTTGTGAACCGTCGTCAAATCAAACTTGATTTGGTTGATGCTTTAATTGTGGACGAAGCAGACCGTATGCTTGACCTAGGTTTCTCTGAAGACTTAGAAGCGATTAGTGACCTTGCTGCAAACCGTAAACAAACTTTAATGTTCTCTGCAACATTTGCACCACGTATCATCACACTTGCTGAACGCATGATGAATGATCCTGAACGTATTGCAATTGAAACAGGTCATTCTACAAATACAGACATCACTCAGACTTTACACTGGACTGATGGTTTCGAGCACAAGAAAAAACTTTTAACTCACTGGTTGAGCGAAGAAGATCTTGATCAAGCAGTTGTTTTCGCGTCTACACAAGAAGACACAGACATGCTTGCTGAAGAATTAGCTGAAGCAGGTCACTCAGTGGTTGCACTTCACGGTGCAATGCCACAAACCGTACGTAACCGTCGTTTACGTAGCATCCGCGAAGGTCGTGCAAAAATCTTGGTTGCAACTGATGTTGCTGCACGTGGTTTAGACGTACCAACAATTTCACACGTCATTAACTTCGGGCTTCCAATGAAGAATGAGGACTATGTACACCGTATTGGTCGTACAGGTCGTGCGGGTCGTACTGGTAAAGCAATTACTTTAGCAACTTACCGTGAACGCGGTAAAATCCGTGCTTTAGAAGACTACTTAGATGCACGTTTAGAAGTATCTGAAATTGAAGGTTTAGAGCCATCTCCACCTCCAGCACGTTCTGGTCGTGATGGTGGTCGTGGTCGCAATGGCGGTGGTCGTCGTGATGGCGGTCGTGGCGGGTTTGGTGGCGGTCGTCGTTTTGAAGGCGAAAGCAACTTTAAACGTCGTGAAGGTAGTCGTGATGGCGAACGCCGTTCATTCGGTGGTGAAGATCGTCCACGTCGCGAATTTAACAATGATCGTCCACGTCGTGAAGGTGGTTTTGAAGACCGTCCACGTCGCGAATTTAACAACGATCGTCCACGTCGTGAAGGTGGTTTTGAAGATCGTCCACGTCGCGAATTTAACAATGATCGTCCACGTCGTGAAGGTGGTTTCGAAGACCGTCCACGTCGCGAATTTAACAACGATCGCCCGCGTCGCGAAGGTGGTTTCAACGATAAGCCGCGTTTTGACTCAAATGATGACAACCGCGGTAATCGTGTAGACTACAAACCACGTCGTGAAGGTTCTTTTGGTGACCGTCCAAAACGTGATTTTGGTGATCGTCCACAACGTCGCGAAGGTGGTTTTGGCGACCGTCCAAAGCGTGATTTTGGTGATCGTCCACAACGTTCTTTCGGTGATGACCGTCCTAAGCGTACTTTTGGTGGCGAAGACCGTCCTAAGCGTGAATTTAACTCAGATCGTCCACGCACTGAAGGTGGTTTTGACCGTCCACGTCGTAAGTTTAACGACTAATTCTGAATAAATAAAAAAACCAGTGGAAACGCTGGTTTTTTTTTGTCTACAGCTGTAAAAAAATAAATTAAAATGTATACTGAGTCATATTTTAATTGTATTGATAATAGTGATGCACAATAATGAGGTTGAACCAATCGTCACACTCCCTGACGTGAAAGAGGTCAATATGGCACATTATCTCGGTTTTTTTTTATTGATTTGTAATATCCTTTTCTTTGTTTATAGTCGTTATGGATGAAGTAATTCATCTTATGTAGCTTGTTTTCGCCGTTCAAATAAATATAAATACAACCAACTGGAATCAATTCGTGCACAAAATTAGACACGGAATACGCTAACATATCGTTTTTTAATCCTTTATAGTATGCATGCTGAAAAAATGCAGGAAAACGCACAGCTATGAATAATCAAGCGCCTCTGACTGCTCAAGCCCTCATTGAGGTCAAAGACCTGAGCTTTAAACGAGGGGAACGTGTCATTTATGATCAGGTCAATTTAAAAATTCGACAGGGTCAAATTACGGGCATTATGGGACCATCGGGTACAGGTAAAACCACTTTACTGCGTTTAATTGGCGGTCAATTGACTCCCGACCAAGGTGAAGTGCTTTTTGATGGGCAAAATATTGCGAAAATGTCACGCAAAGAGTTATTCGCTGCGCGTGCGCGTATGGGTATGCTTTTTCAAAGTGGCGCATTGTTTACCGATATGTCGGTTTATGAAAATGTGGCCTTTCCAATAAGAGCACATACCAAGCTGCCTGAGCATTTACTGTCAGAAATTATATCTTTAAAGTTAGAGTCTGTCGGCTTGCGTGGCGCAGAACAGATGATGCCTTCTGAGCTCTCAGGCGGAATGAACCGTCGCGTAGCTTTGGCACGTGCAATTGCACTGGATCCTGAGCTGATCATGTACGATGAGCCATTTGCAGGACAAGATCCAATTGTGAAAGGTGTACTTACACGTTTGATTCGATCGTTGCGAGAAGCACTTGATTTAACAACAATTATTGTTTCACATGATGTGGCTGAAACTTTATCGATTGCAGACTATATCTATGTTGTTGCTGAAGGCAAGGTGCAAGGTGAAGGCACACCTGAACAACTACAAGCGAATGCCTCTCCATTTGTTAAACAGTTTTTAACAGGTGCAGTTGAAGGGCCTGTCGATTATCAATTTAGCCAAAAGGCATATCTAAGTACTGAGGTGCAAGCATGAATGCGATAGCCCTCTTAGGTCGACGCGTGATTGAACGGGTTCGCGGCATTGGTGTTGCCAGCCTGATGTTATTACAAATTTTATTTTCGATGCCCACTGCTTTAGGTGTTCGGTTATTTGTTTACCAAATGTACCGTGTTGGGGTCTTATCGCTGCTCATTATTGTGGTGTCAGGGCTATTTATTGGTGCCGTACTCGGGTTACAGATGTATAGCATCTTGGTGACCTTTGGTAGTGAGGCGATGCTGGGTACAGCGGTTGCCTTAACCTTGCTTCGTGAGTTAGCACCTGTGGTTGCGGCATTGCTGTTTGCAGGTCGTGCCGGTTCTGCATTGACGGCTGAGATTGGCTTAATGAAAGCCACTGAGCAGTTGTCCAGTATGGAAATGATCGGGGTTGATCCACTTAAACGAGTAATCTCACCGCGACTTTGGGCAGGTATTTTTAGTTTGCCGATGCTGTCTGTCATCTTTGCTGCGGTCGGGATTATGGGCGGTAAAATGGTGGGTGTGGACTTCTTGGGTGCAGATGAAGGCTCTTACTGGAGTGGCATTCAAAGTAGCGTACAGTTCTATAAAGATGTCCTGAATGGCACCATCATTAAAAGTTTTGTTTTTGCTTTAATTTGTACATGGATTGCGGTATATCAAGGCTATGCCTGTGAACCGACATCTGAAGGTATTGCGACATCAACCACACGCACTGTGGTGTATTCATCGCTTTGTGTTTTAGGTTTTGATTTTGTGTTGACTGCGGTCATGTTTGGAGGTGTTTAATGAAATCACGTGCAAGTGAGCTGGCAGTCGGCATATTTGTCATTCTATTCGGTATCGCTTTGTTTTTTATTGCGATGCGAGTGAGTGGCTTGGTGGGATCAAATCTCAGTGATCGTTATGAAATGAGTGCAACCTTTGATAATGTAAATGGTTTAAAACCACGTGCGAAAGTGACGATGAGTGGGGTGAAAATTGGTCAAGTCGATCAAATAAGCTTAGACCCTGTGACACGTTTAGCGACGGTTTCTTTTTCTTTAGATGGTAAATTAACGACCTTTAATGCAGCACAACTCAAAGAAGTTGAAAAGAATGCACTTGAAGAGCTTCGTTATAGTAGTGACTATAGCGCTGCGGATGCTGCGCAACAAAAAGAAATGGAAAAGCAACTTATTGCGAACATGAAGTCCATCACCAGCATTGATGAAGATGCTTATATTATGGTGGCAACCAATGGTCTACTCGGTGAGAAGTACTTGAAAATTGTTCCAGGGGGCGGTTTGAACTACGTTAAACGTGGTGAAAGCATTGGCAATACCCAAGGCACAATGGACCTAGAAGACTTAATTACTAAATTTATTACGGGCGGTGCAGGTAAATCGAAAGATACCTCAGCAACAACTGAGCAACCTGAAACCGCTGAAACAGCAGATGCCAACGTGTCATTTGTTGAATGATTTGAAGAGGACCAATTGTAGTGAATACTTTATTGAAACAAACACTGACAGCTAGCATTTTAACTACAATGTTTGCGGGTACTGCTTTTGCAGCACCAAGTGAAGCACCACCTGCTTTTGTTAAAAAAGTGGCAGATGGCTTGATTGCCCGTTTAAAAGCAGATCATGCCAAGCTCCAAAACAACCCAGCTGCAGTGAAAACGATTGTTCGTCAAAACTTAGACCCATATGTGGATTCACAAGCATTTTCTCGTATTGTGATGGGGACTTATGCAACCAACCAATACAGTACAGCAGCACAACGCGCGAAATTTGAAAACAATTTCCGTGAAACACTAATTGAAAACTACGGTTCTGCATTTGCGAAGTTTAGTAATCAGACATATACCATCCGTCCGTATAAAGAAACCAATAGCAAGAACCCTGTGGTGACGATCGACTTTAATAACAAAGGCGAGAAGATTCCTGTATCTTTCCAGTTGGCGGATAAAGGCAACCAATGGAAAATCCGTAATATCAATGTGTCGGGTATCGACCTTGGTTTACAGTTCCGTAATCAGTTCGCGGCAACGGTTAAACGTAATGGCGGCGACCTAGATAAAGCGATTGCAAACTTCCAACCTGATGCAGAAGCAGCGGTTGAAAAGAAAAAATAAGTAGGTGAAAGGTGATTAACTTTAGCAATCAGGAAATGCAGCTTTCAGGTCAGATTACCTATGACAATGCTGAAAGCTACTATCAACAAGGTTTGAAGGTGATGCAGTCACAGTCTTATCCTGTGGTGGTGAATTTGGCCCAGCTTGAGCATGGTAGTACATTGGCACTGGCGGTTTTAGTACGTTGGTTGCGTCAAACACCAAATGCGCACAGTTTGCATTTTAAAGCTGTGCCTGAAAAAATGATGAAAATCATTCAAGCCTGTCATTTACAGGATGATCTCAAGTTAATCCCTTAAATAAAAAAAGCACCTTAAGGTGCTTTTTTTATGACTCAAGAAATGTAGCTTGTGAAAGGATATTTGCTTTGTATATAGCTTTAGCAAAGTATTAAAACGTGTTCAAATCCATTTCTTCCAACGGAAGTAAATCAGCGGGCCAATCAAGAAAGCTACCAAAATTAAGCTGACAATCACAAAACTGGTCGTTCCTCTTGCAAAAGGCAACACATCGGTGTTCATCCCATAAATACTGGCAATCAGCATTGGTGGAGCAAGCATACTCGGTAAGATGGAGAAGCGACGGATTGTGTCATTCTGCTCGGTGTTAATGAAGCCCGAGGTGGTGTCGAGCAAGAATCGTACTTTTTGGAACAAGAAGGCATCGTGTTCAACCAGCGAGCGGACGTCTTCGCTGAGCTCTCGAATATCCGCATCATAAATATGACTGCCCAAAGCACGTGGACGTGATAAAAAGGTCAGTACACGACGTAAGTCAATCAAGCACAGCTGTGCTTTTCCAAGCATATCTTCCAAGTGTGCAAGACGGGTAATCATATCATCTAAGTCGAGAATCATCTCACGATGTCGGTTATTCAGTACTTCTGTGGAATACTTTTCCAAGTCCTTGTGGATATCTTCTAAGATATCCGCAAGCTCATCCAATTTGGCTTCAAGTAAACCAAGCAAGATCCATGTCGGGTCTTTATAGTCGATTTCGTAGTCATTGCGGCGTGCACGCGCACGAAATGCCCGAAATGCGACCAATTTTTCACCACGAAGAGTAAAGAGTCGTTCTTTATGCAAAATGAAAGCCACGGTTTGTACTGTGGCAAGCGCTCCGTTGCTTTCTTCAGTTTCGCCATCGACTTGGTAATTTTTATTTTTCGTTAAAAAATACGTACTGATATGCAAAATACCATCATCATCACGGTAGAATCGAGCTGAAGATGAAATGTCTTCGAGTGATTTTAGCGTAGGTAAATTTTGTTCATATGCATCTAAAATCCACTGTTGTTCTTCTTGTGAGGGAGCAATGAGGTCAAGCCAGACCAAATCGGGCTGAAGATCGAAATCGCCATTAATGGTGATGTCTTCTAAGCTACCGCGCTCTGTGGCGTAAAAGGCTTCAAGCATGCCGTCTTTCTCCTTTGCGCAGTAATGGTTGAGGTGGATGGGTGTATTTTAGACAAGGATTGCAATAAAAACACTGATCGAATGGTTAAATTGCTAAAAAATATCCATTCATTTTAGTGAAGTTGCATGACAATTAAATATCAGAGTAAAAAATGACAAATTCAATTGCGATCTTTTGTGGTTCCGCATTAGGTTCAGATCAAATCTTTTCAGAAACAGCTCGTCAGGTTGGACACACCATCGCTGAACAAGGCAAAACCTTGGTCTATGGTGGTGGTCGCTCAGGCTTAATGGGTATCGTGGCTGATAGTGCTTTAGAAGCGGGTGGTCAAGTGATTGGTGTGATTCCACACGTGCTGGTGGATCGTGAATTGGCACATCAAGGCCTCACCGAGTTATATGTAGTCAAAGACATGCAAGAGCGTAAACTGAAAATGTCAGCCTTGTCGGATGGATTTATTGCAATGCCAGGCGGTGCTGGGACTTTAGAAGAAATCTTTGAACAATGGACCTGGGCTCAGCTCGGGATCCACCTTAAGCCAAATGCCTTTTTGAATGTAAATGGCTTTTATGATGATTTAATCAAGTTTCTAAAAATGACAACCAGCAAAGGTTTTACCCATACACGTTTTACCGACAGCCTGATTGTATCAGACTCAGTGAAAACAATTTTAAAGCAAATGGATCAATTCCAAGCGCCTGAACCGAAGTGGGGCATGGTTGATCCTGAGTTGTTGGATGTCAAAGCATGAAGGTGATTACGGTTGCTGCAGCCATTATCGTAAATGCACAACAGCAGCTTTTATTGGTGCGCAAGCAAAATACCACGTGTTTTATGCAAGTTGGCGGTAAGCTTGAGCCAAATGAAGCACCTGAGCAAACCATGCTGCGTGAGATTGAGGAAGAAATAGGCACAGATGCGGTTATTAAACAGTTTGTCGGTCGTTTTGAAACAGCCACAGCTAACGAGCCTGATTTTAAATTGGTCAGTTATGTTTACCATGTTCAGCTTCAGCAAGTGCCACAGATTGCGGCTGAAATTGCGGAAATGAAGTGGCTGAACTTGGATGATCAACAGACTGCACTTGCACCGTTAACTACAGAGGTGGTCATCCCTTGGGTGCGAGAACATTTGCTGATTGAAGTCGTTTAACTATTCCTGTGCGTAGGCAATACACGCGGCGCTGACTTTATGACAACCTAAGTGTTCAAGTTCTAAAGTCAGGGCCTGAATCGAGCTGCCTGTGGTCACGACATCATCCAAAATCAAAACACGTCGGTAACGTTTTGCATATTGGCGTTGCTGTGGATCAATTTTAAACTGTTGTTGAATTTGATCTAAGCGTTCTAGTCGACTGAGTCCTTTTTGCGAATGTTGATGCAGTCGAATCACAGGTTGCCAAATGGGAACATTTAGCTGCTTGGCTAAGTCTTTGGCGAGGATCATTGATTGGTTGTAGCCACGTTCCGCTAAACGTTGGCTCGAAATCGGCATCGGAACAATTGCTTGCACTTTAGGTAAGCGTATTTGCTGAAGAATGCCTGAAAGTAAAGGTTGCCAATGCAGTTGTTGTTCATATTTGAACTGCTGAATCAGGTGATCTAAAGGATATTGATACTGTCCTGCGACATGAATACTCAACGCTTGCTTTTCAATGGTTTGTGGATGCAGAGGAAGCTGTTGCCAGCAGTCCAGACAGACCGCATGCAGATCTGCACGGACAATGCCACACAACTGACAGGGCTGTGCTCTGTGTAGCAACTGTTTGGCGGTGTGCAGTAAATGACTAAACATAGGCATAGCGTGGTGCTTCAGGCAGCCAGCGTTTCAGTAAGGCTTCAGCATTTTGTGGATAGTCTTTTAAAATCTGAGCTGCGACAAAGTGGGCTTGATTGAGCAAATGATCATCGCGTTCTAGTTTCGCTACACGAAAGCCCATATCCCCCGTTTGTTTGGTGCCGAGTAATTCACCCGGGCCACGGATTTCCAAATCTTTTTCGGCAATTAAAAAGCCATCATTGGTTTCACGCATGATGCGCAAGCGTTCTTGCCCATTTTGGGACAGTGGACTTTTATATAGCAGAGCGCAAAAACTGGCTTTGGCACCTCGACCGACACGGCCACGTAATTGATGTAATTGAGACAGTCCTAAACGTTCCGCATTTTCAATTACCATGATCGAGGCATTCGGTACATCAACCCCCACTTCAATCACCGTGGTGGCAATCAGCAGTTGTAATTGGTTGTCTTTGAACTGTTGCATCACCGCTTGCTTTTCATCGGCTTTCATTTTTCCATGCACTAAGCCAATATTCAGCTCGGGAAAGCGCTCCCGAATTTCTTGAAAGGTGGCTTCTGCGGCTTGTGCATCCAGTGTTTCCGATTGTTCGACCAGTGTGCAGACCCAATAGGCCTGTTTACCTTCAGTACAATTGGTCGCAATGCGTTGCAGGACTTCTTCACGGCGGTCGAGTGGAATGGTCACGGTTTGAATCGGCGTTCGTCCAGGTGGAAGTTCATCAATCATGGACGTATCTAAGTCTCCATAGGCGGACATGGCTAAAGTTCGTGGAATCGGCGTTGCGGTCATGACCAATTGATGTGGGGTCATATTCTGCGCACCTTTATTACGCAGGGCTAAGCGCTGATCGACCCCGAAGCGGTGCTGCTCATCAATAATCACGAGCCCGAGTTTGGCAAAGCGGACATTGTCTTGAAACAGGGCATGTGTACCCACCACCAGATGCGCTGTGCCGTCGACAATCGCTTGTTCGGCTATGGCACGGGCTTTGCCTTTTTGTTTACCTGAGAGCCAAGATACACTGAGTCCCAAAGGCTCAAACCATTTTTTAAAATTGAGATAATGCTGTTCAGCCAAAATTTCAGTCGGTGCCATTAACGCCACTTGCCAACCTTCTTCTAAAGCATGACAGGCTGCGACGCCTGCGACCAAGGTTTTGCCAGCACCGACATCGCCTTGAACCAAACGTAGCATCGGTTTATTGAGTTTTAAGTCGTGTACAATTTCTTTGGAGACGCGCTTTTGTGCATTGGTCATGTCAAAAGGCAGGCTACTGAGCAGTTGTTTGGCAAACTGACGACTGGCAGAAATACGTGGGGCTTCAATCTGTTGGATATAGGCACGACGGCTTAATAGACTGACCTGATGCGCAACCAACTCTTCAAAAATCAAACGTTGCTGGGCTGGATGCGAACCTTGACTCAATTGCAGCATATTGGCATCGACTGGGGGATGGTGAATGTAATCCAATGCCTGTTTAAGTGCATAGCCATTGGTAAATTTTGCGGGCAGTAGTTCAGGTAAATCATCACTGTGCTTGGCGAGAGCCTGTTTGATGTATTCACGAAACTTCGGTTGAGTCAGCCCTTCTGTACTGGGATAAATCGCAGTCAGTTGAGTTTGTGGAAGCGGCGTATGTTCTGTAATGAGTTGAATTTCAGGGTGATACATTTCCAGACCACGCGCGCCCACACGGACTTCACCAAAAATACGCAGACGGTTGCCAACCTTTGCGCGATCCGTTAAGCCTTTATAAATATGGTAAAAGCGTAAAGTCACTTTGCCAAAGTCGTCTTGCAGTCCAATCGCCATTGATTTTCGTTTACCTGGTGGAAAGTCCACACCTTGAATCGTGCCTTCGAGTAAGTAGCTACGCCCCACAGTCAATTGGTTCATGGGGATGATCGTGCTACGATCTTCATAGTCTCGTGGCAGATGAAACAACAGATCATCTGTAGTGAAGAGATTCAACTTTTCAAGTAGTACAGCAGAGGCAGCTCCGACCCCCTGCAACTGATGGACTGCAGCCATGTCCCCTCAACTTTGTCTGTGATTTGGTGCTAAATGCATATTTTATTTATCGGTTATGGTAAAACATCTCAGCGTGTTGCTAAACAGTTATTTCAGCAAGGCCACCAAATTACCACAATTAGCCGAAGTCCGAAATCCGATGATTGGGCTGAGCATTTGACTCAAGATATTCATCAGTTGGATCTGTCCCAAATCGCACCGGTTGATGCTGTGTATGTCTTACTCTCGCCTGAGGGCAGTACGGTGGAGGCGTATCAGCGAACTTTTGTAGACTCGATTGCACCCATGCTACACGCCTTAAAAAGTCATCCTTTAAAAAAAGTGATCGTGGTTTCTTCCACACGCGTTTATGGTGAAAGTGCAGGTGAGCGAGTTGATGATGACACATGTCCCCAGCCGAGCGATGCGCAAGGGCAGGTGTTATTGAATATGGAAACTTTGTGGCAACAGGCTTATCCATCTGAATGTGTGATTGTACGTCCAACAGGCATTTATGGAACCTCAGTTAGTCGTATGATAAAACTTGCAGAAATCACAAAAACTTATCCTAAACTACATTGGTCAAACCGAATTCATATTGAGGATTTGGTGGGTTTTCTAGCGCACTTGCTTCACGTGGAACATACTGAAAAGTCTTATCTTTGTAGCAATAGCCAACCACTGCCTTTGCATGAAATTATTCAATGGTTTCAACAGCAGTTAGGACTACCAGCTTTGGTTTTGAAAAGTGATGTTCCATCAGGCAAGCAAATTTATGCTACGCGGATGCAGCAGATGAATTTTGAATTACAGCATCCACATTGTTTTGATGATTATTTGGCATTGTTAGAAGAGCGTGAGTCAAAATAATTTTTTACTTTCACTCATAAAAAATGTGAAGCATCGTTTGGGAAATGGCTGTGGAACGTGAATATTCATGACAAATCCGTTCTAGTGCGCTGAATGCTAGAATGGATTTTACTAAGATATTGATTATTATGTAAAAATTTCAATAGTTTCGTATGGGGTGTATTATGTTAATTTTAGAAAACTTTTAAAATAATCATTAATTCTGATTTCAATTTCATTAAGTAATAAAATGTGAAAATTATAACTTTACCACTTGTTTTATATGAAATTTAGATACGATATAAATGGGCTTAGAGCAATAGCCGTTCTTGCTGTTGTTGTTTTTCACTTTAGCCCACAATGGTTACCGGGTGGATTTGCTGGGGTTGATGTTTTTTTTGTTATTTCAGGTTTTTTAATGACATCCATTATTTTTAATGGTGTAGAAAAAAAGACTTTTAGTTTATTCAAATTTTATAATGCTCGAGCAAACCGAATAGTTCCTGTATTAGCTGCAATGTCAGCTATTTTACTCGTATTTGGGTGGTTCTATTTAATTCCAAGTGACTATAGTGACTTAGGCCATCAAGTTGAAAAAAGCTCTTTATTTATATCAAACCTTTTGTTTGCAAAAGGTGGAGGTTATTTTGATACTGCAGAGCATACTAAGTGGCTTCTTCACACTTGGTCTTTATCTGTTGAATGGCAATTCTATATTTTTTTTCCAATAATAATTATTGCTCTTAAAAAATATTTAAGCCTCAACAATTTAAAACGTGTCGTTATAAGTTTATTTCTAGCAAGTTTTATCTACTGTTTTTATGCAACCTACAAAGATAGTAAAACTGCTTATTTCTTACTAACAAGCCGAGCTTGGGAGATGCTACTCGGTGGATTGGCTTTCCTATATCCTTGGCATATTCGAAAGAAAATTAAGCAAGTTACAATTCAATTGTTAGGCATTACACTTATTCTTGTTTCATATTTCTTAATGTCAAAAGATACATTATGGCCCGGTTATATGGCACTAATACCTGTACTTGGTGCATATTTAATTATTGTAAGTAACTTCAAAAATAATCCCATCATCAATAACCCCGCTTTTAATTATATAGGGAAATGGTCTTATTCTATTTATGTATGGCATTGGCCTTTAGTCGTTTTAGGATTCTATTTTTCATTTGAAAATTGGTGGTTATATGGCATTCCACTATCCATCTTACTTGGATTCTTAAGCTATCAATTCATTGAAATGATTAATTTTCCAAGATATTCATCATGGAAAAACATATATAAAGTTAAACCTTTATATATGTTTTTAGTTATTTTATGCTGTGGATATACTATAAGCAAAACTGATGGAATAGAATCACGTCTTTCGGAAATATCAAAAATAGCAGAGAAAGAAAGATCCAATTCAAACCCTTATAAATGTATAAGAAATGAATTATATGAATGTGTTATAGGAAATTCATCTAATATTAAAGCAATCATTATAGGAGATAGTCATGCTGAGTCACTAACAACATCTCTGGCATCTATTTTTAATTTAAACTCTGAAGGAATTATTGCTTTATCTACATCTTCATGTCCTTTAATTGAAAATTTACAATACTATGATAAAAAACAACTGTGTCCTAAAATTAACCAACAAAGATTAGATCTCATAAAATCTAAAAAATATCAAAATATTCCGATTATCTTAGCTGGAAGGTACTCTAGCTATCTAATAGGAGAAAACGATCCAGACCGCATACCGCCTGAGGGCCCTAAGCCTTTAATTTATTTTGAAAATAATACTGAAATGACTCAAAGTAAAAGATTAAATACTTTTGAGAAGAATCTAAGGAAAACTTTGTGTGAAGTTTCTATAAATAATCCACTTTATATTATTCAACCTGTTCCAGAACTAGGCTTTAATGCTCCGAAAAAAATTGTAAAAGATTCTTTTGGGGGGATAAAGAAAAAAACATCTATCTCATATGATAGTTATTTGAGCAGATCTGAAGAAGTGCGGAAAATTATTAATAGAAGTGCTAATCAATGTAATGTACAAGTTTTAGATCCTTCTAAAATTTTATGTAAAAATGGTGAATGCATTTTCACATATAAAAACAGACCTATTTATCGGGATGGGGATCATCTAAGTGAGTATGGCAATAAATTATTAGTACCTATGTTTAAAGAAGCTTTAAAAAAGTAATTTACAGGCTCCTCATTCAATAAAATAAGAAGCCTAGATTTTCTAGGCTTCTTATTTTTTATGCATTTAACATAAAATCTCTTATGCGAAATAGGTTTTATTCATAGACTTACAGCATAGGCACCTACATTTTGTAGATACCTATGCTTTTAAAAAGAAATTACTTCTTCTTACGTTTCAAACGCTTCTTCGCTTGTTCAGCAGCCACTTTGTCTAGCGTGTCTTTCAGCTCTTCATCGCTGAAAGTGGTGATGTGTTGCAACATTTGTAGTGTGACATCATCTAGTACCAAGTTGGCATATTGTGCAACGTTTTGGAAGTTCTCATCAAACACAATCGCGTTGTCTGAGTTGGTGCTGATATAACCCTGTTGCGTGAGCACTTTAATAAAGCTCTGGAACAAGGCTTTATCAAAGAATTCTGGTGAATTGAACTCATATAGGACAGACAAACGCTGACCCACCAAATGACTGAGCTCTTCCACTTGACGCGCTGAAATATTCCCAGAACCACGCTGTGTAATTAACGCAAGCGTCATGTAGTAACGCTCAAGACTCTGCATGACTGGCGCTGCCAATACCACCAACTGGTTATGATCTTCACTGTTTGGAGCAGGGGAAATCAAGTGGCCTTCGGCATCTTCAGAAATCAGTTTGGCTTGAATCAAACCATCTACATAGGCACAGATTTGATCTTTGAGTTCAGCATCTTCCCATTTTAAAAACAATTCTGCTTTTAAGAATGGATAGAGCGTGCGAATCACATTGATTAAATCACCTCGGCCAATGGTTCCATTGTGTTCAACCAAAGCGGCAACGAGTGATGGCAATACAAAGGCATGCAAAATGTTATTACGGAAGTAGGTTAGCAGTACCGCTTGATTGTCCGCAATTGCAATAATGTCGCCCAGTACGTGATTGACACGTTTGATCAGTTTCAGCTTTAAACCATAAGCAATGATTTCTTTACCTGATAATGGTGTGACCAAGAGGCGCTCATCATAAGGAAGTGTGGTCAACAACTTGCGATAGGTATCAAGCTGTTTGATACAGATTTCTTCATCAAGCGTATGCTTCTCAGTGGCCAATAGAACCAAAGACAGTAATGAAACAGGGTTCACCACAGCGGCACGGTTAATATTTTCTAAAATCGCATGTGCAGAACTATTTACAGCATCAGAGACTTCTTGCGGAATCGGATCATCATTTTTAGCAATTTGTACATTCTCAGCGCCATGCTTTTTCAGCATGTCATCTAAGAAGACTGGTTCGCCAAAGTTGAGATGGACTTTCCCAAAAATACGTTCAATTTTGCGTAAAGTTTGCAGAATCCCAAAGACAGATTCAGCTTCTTTCGGTTTACCGTTCATCTCACCAACGTAGGTTGCACCTTCCATCAAGCGTTCATAGCCGATATAGGTCGGAACAAAGACAATCGGTTTGGCACGACCACGCAAGTGACTGTGCACTGTCATGGCCAACATGCCTGTCTTCGGTGGTAGCAGACGACCTGTACGTGAACGACCACCTTCGATGAAGTATTCTAAAGGCGTGTTACGCGACAAAATACTGTATAGGTATTCTTTAAAGACCGAAGTATAGAGTGCGTTACCGCGGAAGGTACGGCGAATAAAGAATGCACCGCCACCACGTAAAATTTGCCCAACAAATGGCATATTCAGGTTATCGCCCGCGGCAATATAAGGCACCATCAAACCACGGTTATACACAACATAAGACAGCAGTAAATAGTCGATATGGCTGCGGTGACATGGGGTATACACAATTTCATAATCTTTTGCCAACTCACGAACCGTATTGAAGTTATGGACTTCAACCCCGTCATAGAGCTGCGTCCATAAACGTGCTAGCGCCATTTCAGCAAAACGGATGGTGGAATGTGAATAGTCCGATACGATTTCATTGACATAACCAATGGCACGACGCTCTGCATCCAACATGCTAATTTTGCCGCGGATACTTTCACGACGAATGGCATCTTGTACATCATTGGCTTTAATCAAAGAATGCATCACGTTGCGGCGATCTGAAAGGTCAGGGCCGAGTACTGCTTCACGGTGTGCATCGAGCTGATTATTTAGGGTATTTAGAATATACGTTGCAGGCGATAAGTTCGGATAGGTGGTTTTTGCAAAGTCAATTAAAGCACGTAAAGACTGACTTTCATGGAACTCTAAAAATGACTGGCGACCATGTAAACCAATATTCATCAGCTGTTTCACTGTACTTGGTGTCGCCCAAGTGTCAGTAAATAACAATTTAAACCAAGAGTCTTCTTTATCTGGTGAACGCCCCCAAAGCACTGTCACGGGGACAAGTTCAACGTCTAAGTCGGGTTGTTTTTCTAAAGCTTCCACCAAACGTAAAAGACGTGGTGGAAAGGTGTGGGATGGAGCGTTAAGTAAATTATTTTCATCGTTATGTTGTAGAAACACGATTGATGCTTTTTCTTGATGTGTACCCAAGACTAAAGGGTCTAGTGCAGGAGCGAGCTTTAAACGACGCGTTTCACCATCCACCAACAGCGCATTGCTGCGTGAGTGATTTTGAAGCACATAACAGACAATTTTTTTTGGATGGCCTGAAGCTGCAGAGTCAGCATCGGTTGCTGTCGGTTCTGTTGGAACCTCACCCAATACATGTGGGGTTACGATGAGGTCAAGAAGCTTACTTGAAAGCTTTCTATACATTTGACCAAAGCCACTTTTGGACATATACACTCCTGCTTAAATGACCAATCCCGCAGTTTGTCTGAAGGGGTATTTATTTTGCGTAATTGTAAACATAAACCGTATGTCATTTCCTGACAAATTTGTTTTATATGGTGAATTTTATCGTTAAAAATCGTATTTTTAGTCGGAAATAACGAAAAAAACTGATGACAACTCAGTCAAGTAATCTATAGGGTTTTAGTCTGAATTTATGGCAAAATAGAATTTATGCTCTATATATGATACCTGTCACTTTACATAAATATTGGGTATCTCACCATTAAGTAGGTTGTTTATGAATGCTTTAACCCAAGAGTTGGTTGAATTACTGAGCCTCGAAAGAATTGAGGAAAATATCTTTCGTGGACAAAGCCGTAATTTGGTTGGGAAGCGTGTTTTTGGTGGACAAGTCTTAGGTCAGGCCCTGCGTGCGGCATCATATACCACAGACCGCCCGGCCCATTCTTTACATGCGTACTTTTTGTTTGGTGGCGATGTGAACGCACCGATTATCTATGAAGTCGATCGGATTCGAGATGGGCGTAGTTTTGTCAGTCGCCAAGTACGCGCGATTCAGCATGGTAAAACCATTTTTATGTGCATGGTGTCTTTTGCTGACAATGAAGAAGGGCTAAATTATCAAATCGGTGAGCCTGAGTATCCAGCACCAGAGTCTTTAAAGTCTGAGGCAGAACTGAAAAAGATGATGGTAGAATTTGTGCCCGAAAATGTGCGCGCAAGTTTTATGCGGGATCGTCACGTGGAAATTCGTCCCGTCAATCCACAAAATCCATATCAACCACAGCCTGAAGCGCCTGTCTATGCACACTATATTCGTACGCATGATCGCATTGCAACTGAGGTGGATGAGGTTTCGTTACATCAAGCGATTGCGGCATTCTATTCAGACTTTACCTTAATGACTACGGCACTGCGTCCGCATGGTTTAAGCTATTTGTCTCCAAGTTTGCAGTGTGCAAGTATCGACCATGCTATGTATTTCCATAAACCATTTCGTGTAGATGAGTTTATGCTATATGACATGGACGCCACAGTGAGTGCCAGTTCACGTGGTTTAAACTTTGGTCGGATGTGGCAAAACGGTGAGCTGGTGTGTAGTACTACGCAAGAAGGTTTGATTCGGCTCCGTGAAATCGAAGCCCAATAAAGCTTGAGTATAAGAAAAAGCTGAGTGAAATGACTCAGCTTTTTTTATGACTGAAAGGTGGTCAGAGCTGAGCTACATTGTCATGGTCTCACCTTTGGTGATAGGCATATGGGGAAATGTGCAGTACTTGTGACAAAAAAATCCTCGATTCTAGCCAATTCACATGGCATAGTTTCTCAAAGAAATCTTTGAAAAGCATGAAGCTATGAGCTTAAACACGCAAATTCTAATTGCAGCGATCTTCGGGGTCATCTTCGGGTTTGTTTTAAATCTATTTCCTGAAACCGCTTTTTTAGAAATGAGTTTGTATGGAATCGGGGTGATCAGCAGTGTTTTTATTGGTCTATTAAAAATGCTCCTGATTCCCCTCATTTTTAGCTCAATTGTGGTGGGAGTATCCAACTTACAAGCAGGCGGCCAGCTCTCCCGTGTTTGGAAAATTACGCTGGCATGCTGTGTCACCACCACGACTTTGGCTTTGATATTGGGTTTAAGTTGCGCGCATTTATTTGAAGTCGGCAAAGGGGTTGATATTGCCATGTTTCAAGATGCCATGGCCTCTCATCAAACTCCCGATACCCTCACGCCATCTTCTTTCTTCACCAACTTTATTCAAAATACGCTGATTAACCCGTTCAAAGCTTTTGCCGAAGGTAATGTTTTAGCGGTGGTGGTTTTTGCATTGTTCATAGGTGTAGCGCTCGTCAAAGGGGGAGAAAAATTTCGTACGGTGCGTAAGCTCAGTCAACAGTTCTTTGACATCATGATGCTGATGATTGGGTGGGTGATGAAACTGGCACCACTGGGAATTTTTGCCTTACTCGCCAAATTGATTGCCACTGAAGACATTTCGGTATTGAGCCGTTTGGCTGAGTTTGCGGCTGTGGTAACGGGCACCACCATTTTTCATGGTCTGGTGGTTTTGCCACTATTGCTGTGGATTTTTGGCAAGATGAATCCGATCACCTTTTTTAAAGGCACGCGTGTGGCGTTAATTACTGCTTTTGCCACCAGTTCAAGCTCGGCGACTATGCCTTTATCATTGAAATGTGCGCAAGAAAATCTCGGTGTACGTCCGCAAACGGCGGGTTTTGTGATTCCATTGGGGACGCAGCTCAATATGGATGGTACTGCGCTGTATGAGGCGGCAGCGGCTTTGTTTATTGCCAACTTGATGGGACTCGATTTGACCTTGAGTCAACAGTTGGTGGTGTGTTTGACGGCGATGATTGCTTCTTTAGGTGCTCCGGGGATTCCGAGTGCAGGCATGGTCACCATGATTATGGTATTACAGTCTGTCGGGCTTCCTGCTGAAGCGATTGCGATTTTATTGCCGATTGATCGTTTACTGGATACCGTGCGTACTGTGGTGAATGTACAAGGTGACATGATGATTAGTGTGGTGGTCGATCGACATACCCAAGATATGGATGCACCTTTACCGAATTTATCAAATTCATCTTAAGTCTTGCTCTAGAATAAAAAAGCAGCCGATTGAGCTGCTTTTTTTATTTTGGAATTTAAGCGACTTTGAGCATGGCACGTTTAGCTGCTGGGGATTGGTCTAAGTAGGTAATCGCATCTTCTGTTTTGGCTTCGTGTACAGGGTCATACCATGGCACCAAATAGCCGAACTGTTGTGACACTAACCAGAGCGGGCTTGGTAGTACTTGATGATTCCGCTTGGAAATAGAGAACCATTCACGCCAAATCCAAGGTTTAAACAGACTGGGTTGAATCGACTTAAAACGATCATCTTGTTTCATAATCTGGGCTGCACCATCGACCCATAAACCGAGAACGGCAGCAATTACGACGAGACTCAAATAATAACGTGCAATATAGCCACCGCCTAAATGTCTGTACAAATCAAATGCGACAGTACGGTGTTCAATTTCTTCTGCGCCGTGCCATTTCACTAAGTCTAGCATGGCAGGGTCTGCGCCCATTTTCTCCCATTCAGTGTTATATAGTGCATATTTGCCAAGCACGCAGGTCATGTGTTCCACCGTCGCAATAATGCCAAGTCGAAACAGATCCCACTGGTGTTCAAGTGCTTTGGGTACAGTTAGATCAAGGGGTTTATCGGCCAGTAATTTTCCAAATAAGAAATCCATCAATTCTAGATTACGGGAGACATCAATCTTTCTTTGGCTGAGATACTCTTTATTGGCTGAGTTGTGTGCTTGCGCATGCATGGCTTCTTGGCGGATAAAGGCTTGTACATCCTGCTTCAGCTTTTCATCACTAATTTGCGGTAAGACTTTGTTATAGAGGCGGCAGAACCAGAACTCGCCTGCAGGCAGGATCATATTAATTTCATTGATGAAATAGCTGGCAAAAGGTTGGTTGGGAATCCAATCAATCGGACTGTCTTGCCACTCAAACTTAACTTTGCGGGGCTTAATGGTGTAGGCAATAGAGGAACGAATTTTGTTTTTTTTCAATCGAGACCATAATTTCATATACTGACCTATTTTTATATGTGTTGAACTTTTTCACGAGCTGAATAAAGTCAGTATAAAAAAAAGTCCCCGATCGCAATTAGCAATAGAGGACACGTATACAGCAATAGATGATGCTTTTATCGAGTGGCGTTTAAAAGTTATGCCTCGGGCTGTGGTTTGGCCTGAGCATTGTCTTCAGCGTCAATATTCATATCGGCTTCAGTATCTTCATCGAATTCTTCTGCATCTAGCTCATCGGCTGTTGCATCTGGAATGCTGCTTAAGTCAAAGTGTTGGGCTTGATCTAAAGTAAAATTCAGGCGTCCACCCATCACACTTGCCAGTTCTTCTAGGCCTTGCTTGTTGAGGGAGGAGAACAATTGAATTGAGAAATCAAGTTTCATCTTTTTCAATTGGGCTTTAACTTCTTGTAATGCTTTAGAGGCAGGGCCACGGTTGAGTTTGTCGGACTTGGTCAGTAGCACATGCACAAACAATTTACGTGAATATGCCCACTCCAACATCATCACGTCAAAGTGTTGTAGCGGATGACGAATATCCATCAATAAGACTAAGCCTTGTAAGCTTTTACGGTGAATCAGATAGTTTTCTAACTCTTTTTGCCATACGATTTTCATTGCTTCAGGCACAGCTGCATAACCATAGCCAGGTAAGTCGACCAGACGCTGGTCAGGATTACCTAGACTGAAAAAGTTAATCATCTGCGTGCGACCTGGTTTTTTCGAGGCACGAGCCAATTGCTTTTGGTTAGTTAAGGCATTGATAGCACTAGACTTACCTGCATTTGAACGACCTGCAAAGGCAATTTCATAGCCTGTATCTTCAACGCAAAGATTGAGCTTCGGAGCACTCATTAAAAACTCTGCTTTACGCAACCAGTTGAGAGCGCGCACAGCATATTCAGTAACTGCAGAATCTACCTTTTTTTCATAGCTAATTTTTTGCTTTGGGGCAGCAGCAATCTTACTGTTTTTGGATTTTCCTCGGCTGTGGTGCATAACTCAACTTCAATTTATGATCTACAATCAGCCATTATAATAGAAGTCGGGCAGGCAATCGACCTTTGCAACATAAAGTCGGCAATCTTGTCGAGAAAAGATTTTAATCTACAAGATT
Organism: Acinetobacter sp. WCHA55; assembly: GCF_002165305.2. Lineage (NCBI taxonomy): Bacteria > Pseudomonadati > Pseudomonadota > Gammaproteobacteria > Moraxellales > Moraxellaceae > Acinetobacter > Acinetobacter sp. WCHA55. Next base: position 406,429 of record NZ_CP032286.1, read on the forward strand.
GATTAGGCTAATCGGGGAGTGTGTTGCAAACTTATTCTGCGAAGAGGTACCAAGCACATCAGCTAGGGTGTATTGGTCTAAGCTGTTGTAAAACTCATCTAAGGCATTATCTAAAATACCTTTCAGACCACAGTTAGAGCGGAGTACACAGGGCGGGCTATTACACTCAACAATGTTTTGATCGGCTTGTAAAACCCGCACAATCTGTCCTAGTCTTAAATGTAGGGTTTCTGGGTTGAGTCGAATCCCACCACCACGACCGCGTGCGGTAATAATCCATTGCTGCTTTGCCATAAAATGCACGATTTTCATCAAGTGATTTTCAGACACTTGAAGTGCTTGTGCCAGTTCTGCAATGGTATGTGGCAGCGCTTTCGGCTGAGAGACATACATCAGAATTCGCAAAGCATAATCTGTAAATTTATTGAGCTGCATGAGGGTATTAATCGTTGATAAGCAAAAAACAAAGGGCTAGTCTAGCATAACCTGACTAACCCTCTCTATTTTATGCCACTGGCATGGGTTAGTGATGGACACCACCTGTGCCAAAAGCTTCACTGTGAATATTTTCGGCAGGAACACCACGTGCAATCAGGGCTTTTTGTTGCTCTGCCATAAATGGCATTGGGCCGCATAAGTAGTAATCCGCTTCTACAGGTAGAATCGCGCTATCGATAGTATTTAAATCAAGGCGACCCTTCGCATCATAATCTTGACCCAATACATCGCTTTGATGTGGGAACTCGTATGCAGTATAGGTGCTTAAACGTGGGTATTTGGCTTTTAAGTCATGAATGTGTTGTTTCATAGCATGCACTTGCTTGCTGCGGCAGGCGTGTATAAAAGTCACAGGCTCTGGCATATCCAAAGTCACTAACTGATTCAGCATCGCTACCATAGGTGTGAGGCCAACACCACCACTAATAAAGACATTGCGCTTGTTTGGATCAATCAGGTAGAAGTTACCTGTTGGTGCAGATACTTCAATTTCAGCACCTTCAGCTAAACCATGCAGGGTATTTGACACCCAGCCTCCTGCCAAATCGCCTTTTTCGTCTTCGCGTTTGACCGAAATACGTAAATAATCTGCTTGAGGGCTAGTTGAAAGGGTGTATTGGCGTGGTTGTTTTAAACCAAGTTCCTCAACAAATACACGTACTGAAATGTACTGACCCGCTTCATATTTTGGTAAATCACCACCATCAACAGGGGCAAGGTAGAACGACGTGATTTCTTCACTTTCAAGCACTTTTTTCGCGATTTTAAAGTTGCGCCAGCCTAACCAGCTCCCTTTGGTTTGTTGATGTTGCTCATAAATCGCTTTTTCAGTGTTAATGAATAAATCCGCCAATTGACCATACGCCGCAGCCCAAGCATCAATCAACGGATCTTCCATTGAAATACTTAAAACTTCACTAATCGAATGAAGGAGGTTTTCCCCAACAATATTGTAGTCGGGTGCTTGAATATTCAAGCTGACATGTTTGTGAGCAATTAGCTCAACCACAGGAAGCAATACTGAAGGGTCTTCAATGTTTTCTGCATAGGCCAACACTGCACCCGCCAAAGCTTGTGCTTGAGCACCACTGCGTTGATGGCCCATATTGAAAGTTTCTTTTAAATCAGGATTATTGCCTAACATACGGTTATAGAAATAACCTGTGAGTGCGACACCGTTTTCACGAAGGACGGGAACAGTTGCTTTTACAAGTTCAATTTGCTGCGGAGTCATTTTTGATCTCTCTTGGCTATCATTTATAAGATGTATTAAAAATACACCTTTAAAGATGTAATGTAAATACATCTTTAAAGTAAAGGATAAAATATTTTCAGGTATATAATAAAAAATTTCGGTATGTTTATGAATTATTTAATATTTTTAGTATGTTGATTTTCTCCTTTTAGATCGTTCTTATTGCGGCTATAGGGATATTTTTATATTTCAAAGAAACATTATATGGAATTGCTGTTTCATTTAGTGTTTCTTTAACGGCTTAAATAGATTTTTTTTATTGTTGAGTGGTTGTGAAGCTTGAGGTATTAATTTATCAAGAGGTCTTTTTAACATTTGATTACGAATAGCGATGTCGAAAAGCATTGGGCGTTTCGCCTGTCCACTTTTTGAATGCACGTGCAAAAGAGTTCACTTCTTGAAAGCCGAGTAGATAGGACACCTCACTGGGGCTAATTGAGGAGCGGGTGAGATAGTGTTCGGCGAGAGCTTGTCGCGTATTATCCAAAATGCTTTGAAAGTTGGTCTGCTCCTCCTCTAAAAGTCGTTGTAAGCTACGTTTACTGAGCGCCAGTTTTTCTGCGACATCCTCAATTCGGCTCAACCCAACAGGTAAATTCTCCAGTAAAATCGTTTTAACTTTTTCTTGTGTTTGCACCGCATTGTTTAAATTCAGCAGATTTTGTCTGAGATTGGGCTCAAAAAATGCCCACATGGTTGGGTTTGCTGTTAAGAAGGGTTTGGTGCAGTCTACGTGTGAAAAACTGATCGAAATTTTTGAGCCTTTCTTTGGAGTGATGCCAAAGTAGTCTTGATAGGGTGCGAGTTGTTCGGGGAGTTTGGGTAAAGTGATTGCTAGTGGCACAATATGACTACGCAGGCATAATCGTGCTAACTGCGTAAAAAAGACCAATTCTGTCAGTATCAGACTTTGGGGAATGGCTTCACTGACTTGATATAATTCAATCTCTAAGCGCATTTGCTGAGCATCGGTTGCTGTATTTAGATGAATAGGGCCAATCAATTTTTTAAACAGCGCTATGCGTTCCAAAGCAACGCTTAAATTGGGGCTGCATATACACGCAAAAATGGCGGGATCGAAGAGCTCTACTGAGAGCATTTGCCCGATTTTAAGTGGTAAATGCTCAATATTTGCAATATGTTCAACAGCTTCCCAAAATTGAAAATAATGTTGTGGCGTAAGTTCCATTTTTTCACGGTTAAACGCATCTAATGGCAGGGCAGCTTGTCGCACTACATCTTCAGGTCGGATGCCTAAATCAATCAAAAAAAGCCTCCAGTTAGGTTGCAGTACAAACTTTGTTGTATATTTCATGGTGGCAACCCCTGCATTAGATATTACGATTTTATGTGAATGAGTCGCTGGGTTTATTTAACGACTGACATGACCATCATATCGAAAATACGATCCCCAAACCATTTGCGCACAAAAATCATGAGTTTGGCATACTTGCCACCCACATATCGGGTCTTTGGTTGGTTTGCATTAACGGCTTTTATCAACATATCCACCACGATTTGTACATCTGAGAGCTCACCTTTACGCACCGATTCATTGGTAGCATGGGCAACCGATTGCGCCATGTGGGCATAAGCACCTGTACCTGAACGTGAAAGCATGGGTTGGACCATGACATCGGCAAATTCAGTATTAATCGCACCGGGTTCGATTACCACCACATCAATATTAAAAGCTTTCAGTTCTAGACGTAGGCAATCTGACCAGCCTTCAACAGCATGTTTACTGGCATGATACCAACTACCGAGCGGCGTATAAATTTTTCCACCCATTGAGGAAATGTTGATGATGCGCCCTTTATTTTTTTGGCGCATGGCGGGCAAAACTTGTTGTGTCAATTCAGCCATGCCAAACAGATTCACTTCAAATTGATAGCGGGCGTCTGCAATCGACGTATCTTCCATAGCACCGTATAAGCCAAATCCTGCACAGTTAATCAGGATGTCGACACTTTGGGTTTCTTGTTCAATCTGTTGGATGACGTGATGAATGTCTTCAGATCGGCTGATATCCATTTTTAATGTGCGAGCGCCGAGCATTTTTAGCTCATTCATTGCTTCAAGACGACGTGCTACAGCATATACGATGGCGCCTTGTTGTAATAAGGCGTGTGTAAAAGCTTTACCCATGCCTGATGATGCACCTGTAATTAATACCACTTGTTCTTGGGCTTTATTCATTTGGCTGTCCTCAATACTTTGTTGATCTAACTTGATGATTGAATTTTAGTAATTGAGACCAGATTTCTGACATCCGATCGTGCCAAGTTATATGCGGATGACGTCATGTTGTAATAGAGTATTTAATCGTCGTACATAAAAAACGTCACCAAAAGTTGGTGACGTTCGATGATGGTTTGAAGTGGATAGGCGAGTATTACTTACCGAAAATAGACCCGAGAATCCCACGCATAATTTTCTGTCCAGTACTGCCACCAAGACTACGTGCCGCACTTTTGGCAAAAGTTCCGACTGTGTCTTGAATCAGCTTATCCCGTTGTTTAGCTGAGCGTTCAGCTTCTTTTTGCTGTTCTTTGGCAACACGCTCCTGTTCACGCGCTTGCTGTTTGGCAATTGCTTCCGCTTCTTTGGCTTGTTGCTTAGCCAGTTCAGCTTGTGCTTTGGCGTTTTCAGTAGCTTTTGCATCAGCGGCTTTTTGTTGTTCGAGTTTAGCCATTTTTTTATTGAGCATTTCATAAGCACTATTACGGTCGACGACCTGTTCGTAAACGCCTGCAACGATGCTATTTGCGATGAATGCCTTGCGTTCTTCAGGTGTGATTGGACTAAATGCTGAATATGGTGGCATGATCCAACCACGCTCTACGATCTGCGGTGTGCCTTGTGCATCGAGACAACTAATTAATGCTTCACCAACACCAAGCTGGGTAATCGCATCAGCGACACTAAACTCAGGGTTGGCACGGAAGGTATCCGCTGCGGTTTTTACGGCTTTTTGATCTTTGGGTGTAAATGCACGTAGGGCATGTTGCACACGATTACCCAGTTGACCTAATACACTTTCAGGAATATCTAATGGGCTTTGGGTGACGAAGTAAATCCCGACGCCTTTGGAGCGGATGAGACGAACCACTTGTTCGATTTTTTCCTGCAAGGCAGGGCTAGCGTTGTCAAATAATAAGTGCGCTTCATCAAAGAAGAACACCAGTTTTGGTTTCTCCATATCGCCAACTTCAGGTAGTTGTTCAAACAGTTCTGAAAGCATCCATAGTAAGAATGTGGCATACAGCTTTGGCGTATTCATCAGCTTATCTGCAGCGAGCAGATTGATGTAACCTAAGCCATTAGCATCAGTTTGAATAAAATCTAAAATATTTAAGCTTGGTTCGCCAAAGAAATCATCGCCACCTTGATCGCCAAGTGCGAGTAGATTGCGTTGAATCGCCCCGAGACTGGCAGGAGAGAGGTTGCCGTATTCTGCTTTGAGTTCGGATGCATTTTCACTGACATAGGTCAGCATGGATTTTAAGTCTTTAAAGTCAATCAGTAGCATGCCTTGATCGTCAGCAACACGAAAGACAGCCGATAATACACCTTCCTGTGTATCATTCAGATTGAGCATTTGTGCCAATAGAATCGGACCAATCTCAGATACGGTGGTGCGAATCGGGTGACCTTGTTCACCAAACAAATCCCAAAAAACAGTTGGTGAGGCGGCAAATGGTACGCTATCAATACCAAGAAGTTTCAGACGTTCTTCAAACTTTGTGCTGGTCGAACCAGCTTTAGCGATACTGGATACATCGCCTTTGGCATCGGCTAAAAATACGGGCACCCCGAGTCTGGAAAAACTTTCAGCCAACACCTTCAGGGTTACGGTTTTACCCGTCCCTGTTGCTCCTGCAATTAAGCCATGACGGTTGGCAAACTTTGAGTGTAGAACAATATCTTGTTGGGTATTCGTGGTTTTCTTAGCAATGGTGATCGGGGTGCTCATACTTCTTCCTATTCAATTTTTTTGTGATGGTTATTCAGTTGTTTTAGTGCATTTTCTATATCTTGAATTAAATCGACAGGATGTTCTAGTCCTATACAAAAGCGAACCAATAAACCTTGTTGTAAATGTGTATGCTCAAGTGTACGCATGTCTTTGAGGTCATACAGCATCACCAAACTGACAGGACCACCCCAACTAAAGCCGAGTTTGAAGAGTGACAGGGCATCACAAAATTGACGAATATCCTGTAGATCAAATTCGGGCTTGAAAATGACACTGACTAAACCTGCACTGTGTTGATCGACACAAATGTCTCTCCAATATGAATGACCCGCAGAACTCAAATCAGCAGGGTGTAAGACCTGCACAATTTCCGGTTGTTGTTTTAGCCATGTTAGGAGTTGTAGTGCACTTTCAGACTGGGCAGCATAACGAATGCGCATTGAGGCTAGACTGCGTTGGACTTGAGCAACATCATCCCCAGAGACACTAATGCCTTGAATGGCATGCGTACGAAAGAGTTGATGATGTAAAGCACGCTCGCGTGTCACGACTGAGCCCATTAAAATATCTCCACCGCCACTTGGGTACTTGGTTAAAGCATGTACCGTCACATCTACACTTAAGTGCGCATCACTAAAATCGAAAGCATTAAAGGCAAGGCCTGCGCCCCAAGTGTTGTCTAGAGCAGTGAGCACATGATGCGCTTGTGCTTTTTTCACCAATCCGACCAAATCTGGAAACTCTAGTGTGACCGATCCTGCGGCTTCTAGCCAAATCAGTTTTGCTTTTTTCGTCGGTTGGAAAGAAGACACATCAATAGGGTTATAAATACGAACACCAATGCCGTAGCGTTTTTCTAGATTACGAAGATGCTCCATGTTTGGCCCGTAAATATTATCCGCCACCCAGACTTCATCACCATGACTTAAAAAACATGAGTTCACCAGATTGATGGCAGATAATCCACTCGGCGCCAGTAAGCAGTAGGTTCCACCCTCAATTTGTGCAATGTTATCGCTCAATGTAAAAGTTGTAGGGGTGCCATGGGTGCCATAACTATAGTCATAGTCATCGGTCCAATGGCGATTAAACAGTGCATTGGTATCTTCAAAAATAATTGTCGATGCACGATACAAGGGAGGTTGAACTGTTGAAATGTACTGAGGCGCTTGTCTTGGTGCATGAACCAAGGTGGTTTGCGGATTTTTTTTCACGAATCGACTCATCATAAAGCGATAAATTGTTTTTAGCTTAAGAGAAAGTTTCTAAATAGGCGAGAAAATTGAGTAAATGTGAATAAAGGTAAGCAAAATAAAAAGTTGGCTTCAATTTTGCTAAATCATCTATAAGGATAGTAAAAAGAAGGCATAAGCGCATGACGTCGCATTTAAAAGTACATTATTTTCAGCATATTGCTGGTGAAGGGTTCGGCAGTTGCTATACGTATTTAAAACAACAAGGTGCAGTGATCAGTGCAACAGAGTTTTTTGCTTTACCTGTAGACCAAGCTTTAGAGATAGAAGCCTTACCGAGTATTGAGGATGTGGACTTACTCATCATTATGGGGGGCACAATGAGTGTGAATGACGAAGCGAATTTTCCATGGTTAAAGATTGAGAAGCGTTGGTTAAGACGTTACTTGGCTGCAGGAAAACCTGCGATTGGTTTATGCTTGGGTGGGCAACTGATTGCCAATGCACTCGGTGCTGCGGTCAGTCGTAATGAACAACAGGAGTTGGGTTGGGCGACAGTACGTAAAATCCAGCACGTCCCAACAGAATGCTTTGAGTTACCTGAACAGTTTAATGTGATGCAATGGCATAGCGAGACCTTTGAAATTCCAAAAGGTGCGGTGCATTTGGCTGAAAATACAGTCTGTCGTAATCAAATGTACCAAATTGGAAAGAATGTATTGGGTTTTCAATTTCACCCAGAGATGGTGCCAGAAACCTTGGCACTCTTTTTAGAAAATGATGATGAATTGAATAAGTTTTCAGGTCAATACGTGGCAACGGAAACCGAATTGAAAAAATCATCGAAATTAAATTTTATTGAGGGAAATCAGATTCTTAATAGTGCAATTGATTATGTGTTGCGGCAAACAGTCTGTCGATGATTTTTTAAGCTACTGATAATCCAAACAAATTGAATATATTGTAAAAAATCAAAAATGGATTTGCTTATGCATTAAACAATGGCTATAATGAGCGACCCTTTAATGAAAGGGGGTTAACTGCGAATAAAGTAGTTAACATCGTGACAGTCGTGGCATCGATCATGACCTTAGTGATATTTCACTGCTCTTGACACTTACCTTTATAGTGGGGTGAGATGCGTCAGGAGTGATTCTTTATATATTTGGCTTGGAGTTAACTGGTATGTCTAACCAGAGAATTCGTATCCGTTTGAAGTCTTTTGATCACCGTTTAATTGATCAATCAGCTCAAGAAATCGTAGAAACAGCAAAACGTACTGGCGCACAAGTTTGTGGTCCAATTCCAATGCCTACACGCATTGAACGTTTTAACGTTTTAACATCACCACACGTTAACAAAGATGCGCGTGACCAATACGAGATCCGCACTTATAAACGTTTGATCGACATCGTTCAACCTACAGACAAAACTGTAGATGCATTGATGAAGTTAGATCTTGCAGCTGGTGTTGATGTTCAGATCGCATTGGGTTAAGGCTTTCGGGTTAATTAACGCTCTAAGTTAATTAGGCCGCTTTTTTAGAGGTTTATGCACATGGCTATTGGTTTAGTCGGTCGCAAGTGCGGTATGACACGTATCTTTACAGATGCTGGTGTTTCTGTGCCTGTTACAGTGATTGAGGTTGATCCTAACCGCATCACTCAAATCAAAACGCTTGAAACTGATGGTTATCAAGCGATTCAAATCACTACTGGTGAACGTCGCGAATCTCGCGTAACTAACGCTCAGAAAGGTCACTTTGCGAAAGCGGGTGTTGCTGCTGGTCGTCTAGTTCAAGAATTCCGTGCAACAGAAGCTGATCTTGAAGGTCGTGAAGTTGGTGGAACTATCGGTGTAGACATGTTCACAGTTGGTCAAGTAGTTGACGTAACTGGTCAGTCGAAAGGTAAAGGTTTCCAAGGTGGTGTTAAGCGTTGGAACTTCCGTACGCAAGATGCTACTCACGGTAACTCAGTTTCTCACCGTGTTCTAGGTTCTACAGGTCAAAACCAGACTCCTGGTCGCGTGTTCAAAGGCAAAAAAATGGCTGGCCATTTAGGTGCTGAACGCGTAACTGTACAGGGTCTAGAAATTGTATCTATCGACGCAGAACGTTCAGTTTTAGTAGTGAAGGGTGCGATTCCTGGCGCTACTGGTGGTGACGTAACTGTTCGTCCTACGATCAAGGCCTGAGGGGAAATAACGTGAATTTAAATACTGTTTCCGGCTCTGCTGTTGAATTATCAGAAGTTGCGTTCGGTCGTGAATTCAATGAAGCTCTTGTACATCAGGTTGTTACAGCTTATTTAGCTGGTGGCCGTCAAGGTTCAAAAGCTCAGAAATCACGTGCAGACGTTTCTGGCGGTGGCAAAAAGCCATTCCGTCAAAAAGGTACTGGTCGCGCTCGTGCTGGTTCTATTCGTAGCCCAATCTGGGTAGGTGGTGGTAAAACTTTTGCTGCTCGCCCACAAGATTGGTCTCAAAAAGTTAACCGCAAAATGTATCGCGGTGCAATGCAATGTATCTTAGCTGAACTTGTTCGCCAAGATCGTCTTGTATTGGTTGAAGAGTTTGCTGTTGCTGCTCCAAAAACTAAAGAGTTGCTTGCAAAACTTAACGACTTGAATGCTACTCGTGCATTGATCGTTACAGAATCTGTAGATGAGAATCTATACCTTGCAGCGCGCAACATTCCACACGTTGATGTGGTTGATGCTGCTGCTATCGATCCTGTTAGCTTGATTGCGTTCGATAAAGTTGTTATGTCTGTAGCTGCTGCTAAGAAAATTGAGGTAGAACTCGGATGAACAACGAACGTATCTATCAAGTCCTACAAGGACCTGTATTCTCAGAAAAAGCACAAGTTTTAGGCGAAACTGCTGGTGTTCAAGTTTTTAAAGTTGCACTTGATGCAAACAAACTTGAAATCAAAAAAGCAGTTGAGCAATTGTTTGGTGTTCAGGTTGTTAAAGTTAACACAACGATCACTAAAGGTAAGACTAAACGCTTTGGTAAAACATTAGGACGCCGTTCTGATGTTAAAAAAGCATACGTCACCCTGAAAGCTGGCCAAGATGTTGAAATGGCTGACTTGGGCGATACCGCTGAAAGCGCAGCGGAATAAGGACGAGAATTATGCCAATTCAAAAATGTAAGCCAACGTCTCCTGGACGTCGCTTTGTAGAGAAAGTCGTTCACGACCATCTTCACAAAGGCGCGCCTTATGCTCCGTTGGTTGAAGCTAAAAAACGTACTGGTGGTCGTAATAATAACGGTCACATCACGACTCGTCACGTTGGTGGCGGTCACAAGCAGCACTACCGTTTAGTTGACTTTAAACGTAACAAAGATGGTATTCCTGCAACTGTAGAGCGTATTGAATACGATCCTAACCGTACAGCACACATTGCACTAGTATTGTATGCTGATGGTGAGCGTCGCTACATCATTGCGCCTAAAGGCCTTCGCGCTGGCGATAAAGTTCAATCTGGTAACGATGCTCCAATTCGTCCAGGTAACTGTTTGCCGCTTCGCAACATGCCTATCGGTTCTACTCTTCACAACATCGAACTTAAAATCGGTAAGGGCGCGCAATTAGCTCGTTCTGCTGGTACTTCAGTTCAGTTGTTGGGTCGTGACGGTTCTTACGCTATCGTTCGTTTACGTTCTGGTGAAATGCGTAAAATTCACGTTGAGTGCCGTGCAGTTCTTGGTGAAGTTTCTAACCAAGAAAGCAACCTTCGTTCACTTGGTAAAGCAGGTGCAGCGCGCTGGCGTGGCGTTCGTCCTACCGTTCGTGGTATGGCGATGAACCCAGTAGATCACCCGCATGGTGGTGGTGAAGGTCGTAGCAAAGGTATTCAACCTGTAAGCCCATGGGGTCAAAAAGCTAAAGGGTACAAGACACGTACCAATAAGCGTACGACTAAGATGATTATTCGCGACCGTCGCGTTAAGTAACAAGTAAAGGAATCTGACAATGCCTCGTTCTCTGAAAAAAGGCCCATTCGTCGATGCGCACTTGTTCGCTAAGGTTGAAGCGGCTATCGCGGCTAATAACCGTAAGCCGATCAAAACTTGGTCGCGTCGTTCGATGATCCTCCCAGATTTTGTTGGTTTAACAATTTCTGTACATAATGGCCGTAACCATGTTCCAGTGATCGTATCTGAACATATGGTTGGTCACAAACTTGGTGAATTCGCGCCAACTCGTACCTATCGTGGTCACGGTGTTGACAAGAAATCTAAACGTTAAGGTGCTATGATGGAAGTTACTGCTAAATTACGCGGTGCCGCTATCTCGGCACAAAAAACTCGTTTGGTTGCAGACCTAATCCGTGGCAAATCTGTTGCTCACGCGCTTAATATTCTTAACTTCAGCAACAAAAAAGCTGCAGTTTTGGTTAAAAAAGCATTGGAATCTGCAATTGCAAACGCTGAACACAATAACAGTTTAGATGTAGACGACCTTAAGGTTACTACGATTTACGTTGATGAAGGTATGAGCCTTAAACGTATTATGCCACGTGCTAAAGGCCGTGCAGATCGTATTACTAAGCGTACTTGTCACATTACCGTTAAGGTAGGGGTTTGATATGGGTCAGAAGGTTCATCCAATCGGTATCCGCCTTGGTGTTGTAAAACGTCATAACGCCAACTGGTATGCGAGTCCGAAACAATACGCTGAATACTTGCTTAAAGATCTTCAAGTTCGTGAGTTTTTAACTAAAAAACTTAAGAATGCAATGATCAGCAATATTCTTATCGAACGTCCTACGGGCGCTGCTAAAGTAACTATTAGCACTGCACGTCCTGGTATCGTTATCGGTAAAAAAGGCGAAGACATTGAGAAACTACAGCGTGAACTTACTCAAATTATGGGTACTCCAGCGCAAGTAAGTATCAATGAAATCGATCGCCCAGACTTAGACGCTCGTTTAGTTGCTGAAGCTATCGCTTCTCAATTAGAAAAACGTGTAATGTTCCGTCGTGCTATGAAGCGTGCGGTTCAAAACACAATGCGTGCTGGTGCTAAAGGTATCAAAGTTGAAGTATCAGGCCGTTTAGGTGGTGCTGAGATTGCTCGTACTGAATGGTATCGTGAAGGTCGCGTACCTTTGCATACACTTCGTGCAGACATCGATTATTCAACTATGCGTGCTGAAACGACTTACGGTACGATTGGTGTTAAAGTTTGGATCTTCCGTGGTGAGATCTTGGGTGGCATGAAACAAGTCATGAACCCAGCTCCAGCTGAAGAACGTCCAGCTAAACGCGGTCGTGGTCGTGGTGAAGGTCAAGAGCGTCGTGGTCGTCGCAATGATCGTTCTGCTGAAAAAGGAGAATAATCCATGTTACAACCTAAACGTACTAAATTCCGTAAAGTGCAGAAAGGCCGTAACACTGGTCTAGCTCACCGCGGTAGCTCGGTATCTTTTGGTACAATCGCACTTAAATCTGTTGAGCGTGGTCAAATGACTGCTCGTCAAATTGAAGCAGCGCGTCGTACAATCAGCCGTCGTATTAAACGTGGTGGTAAGATCTTTATCCGTGTTTTCCCAGACAAGCCAATTACTTCTAAGCCTCTTGAAGTGCGTATGGGTAAAGGTAAAGGTTCTGTGGAATACTGGGTTTGTCAAATCAAACCAGGTAAAGTCTTGTACGAAATTGATGGTGTTAACGAAGAATTGGCTCGCGAAGCGTTTACGCTTGCAGCTGCTAAACTTCCGTTTAAAACCACTATCGTGACTCGGACGGTAATGTAATGAAAACTAAAGATCTACGTGAAAAGTCGGTAGAAGAGTTGACAGCTTTGCTTGATGAGCAACAGCTTAACCAATTCCGTCTTCGTATGGCAAAAGCAACTGGTCAATTGGGTAAATCGCACGAAGTTGCGCTTACTCGTAAGACAATTGCTCGTATTAAGACACTCCTTACCGAAAAACAGGGGAACGGACAATGAGTGAACAAACAGTTCGCACGTTAACCGGCAAAGTAGTAAGCGACAAAATGGACAAGTCTATTGTCGTACTTATCGAACGCCGCGTTCAACACCCGTTGTATGGCAAATCAATCCGCCGTTCAACTAAATTACATGCTCACGATGAGAACAACACAGCTAAAACTGGCGACGTTGTGACTATCAAAGAAAGCCGCCCAATTTCTAAAACTAAGTCTTGGACTCTAGTTGAAGTTGTTGAAGCTGCTGCTGAGTAATTAGACGTATCTGTTGCATCATCGGTTAATTTCGAGTACTCTTTGAGCCTTTCGAAATTGTGACCGGTGATGCTCGGTTTTGGAGTAGGGCAATGATTCAAACCGAAAGTATGCTAGACGTAGCAGACAATAGTGGTGCTCGCCGCGTACAATGTATTAAAGTACTTGGTGGTTCACACCGTCGTTATGCTTCTGTTGGCGACATTATTAAAGTTACTGTAAAAGAAGCTATTCCACGCGCACGTGTTAAAAAAGGTGACGTGATGAATGCTGTTGTAGTTCGTACAAAATTCGGTATCCGTCGTCCAGACGGTTCAGTAATTCGTTTCGACGATAATGCTGCTGTGATTTTGAACAACAACAAAGCGCCGATTGCAACTCGTATTTTCGGACCAGTGACTCGTGAACTTCGTACTGAACAGTTCATGAAAATTATTTCACTGGCTCCTGAAGTTCTATAAGAGGCAATCATGGCTAAGATTAAAAAAGGCGATCAAGTTATTGTGATCGCAGGTAAAGAAAAAGGCAAACAGGGTACTGTTCTGTCTGTTTCAAATGACCGTGTTATGGTTGAAGGCCTTAACTTGGTTAAGAAGCATCAAAAGCCGAACCGTGCAACAGGTGCTGAAGGCGCTGTAGTTACACAAGAAGCTTCGCTTCATATCTCTAACGTGGCAATTTTTAATGCTACAACCCAAAAGGCTGACCGTGTTGGTTACCAAGTGACTGAAGGCGTGAAAACTCGCGTTTACAAATCAAATGGTGAATCAGTGGCGGTAGCGAAGTAATAGGTTGAGAAGGCAATGGCCAGACTTAAAACGCGTTACAATGACGAACTTAAAGCTCAATTACAAGAGACTTTAGGCGTTAAAAATGTGATGGATATCCCTCGCATTACTAAAATCACGATCAACATGGGTGTTGGTGCAGCTGCTGCTGACAAAAAACTCCTTGATGGTGCTCTTGCTGATATGCAAGCAATCGCTGGTCAAAAACCAGTGCTTACATTAGCTCGCAAATCAATCGCTGGTTTCAAAATCCGTGATGGTTGGCCGATAGGTTGTAAAGTTACTTTACGCGGCGAACGTATGTACGAATTCTTAGACCGTTTGATCTCAATCGCGATCCCTCGTATCCGTGACTTCCGTGGTTTCTCTGCGAAATCATTTGACGGTCGTGGCAACTACTCAATGGGTCTTAAGGAACAAATCATGTTCCCTGAAATCGATTTTGATAAGATTGATCGTATTCGTGGTATGGATATTACCATCACTACGACTGCTCGCACCGATGACGAAGGCCGTGCGCTTATGCGTGCATTCGGCTTCCCGTTCAAATAAGAGGTCGATATGGCTAAGAAAAGTATGATTAATCGCGAATTGAAACGCGAAGCTACTGTTGCTAAATACGCTGCAAAACGTGCTGAATTAAAAGCTATTATTGCAAACGTAAATGCTAGCGACGAAGAGCGTTTCGAAGCGATGATGAAATTCCAAGCATTACCACGTAATGCGTCTCCAGTACGTTTACGTAACCGTTGTGGTTTAACTGGTCGTCCTCATGGTTACTTCCGTAAGTTCGGTTTAAGCCGTAACAAATTACGCGATACAGTAATGCAAGGTGATGTACCGGGCGTTGTTAAGGCAAGCTGGTAAGGAGCGCTATAGATGAGTATGCAAGATACCGTTGCCGACATGTTAACTCGTGTTCGTAACGCGCAAATGGCAAAGAAACAAACAGTTTCTATGCCTAACTCTAAGTTGAAGGTTGCTATTGCAAACGTTCTTCAACAAGAAGGTTACATTTCAAATGTAGAAGTTGCTGATGCTGAAGGTAAAGCAACTCTTACTTTGACTTTAAAGTATTTCGAAGGCAAGCCAGTTATCGAAACTGTGAAACGCGTAAGCCGTCCAGGTCTACGTCAGTATCGCGGTAAAGATGCACTTCCGAGCGTTAAGCAAGGTTTAGGTATTGCAATTGTTTCTACAAGCAAAGGCATCATGACTGATCGCGCTGCACGTGCTGCAGGTATCGGTGGTGAAGTTATTGCTTTTGTTTCTTAATAGGTGATTCCTCATGTCTCGTGTGGCTAAAGCCCCAGTAACTGTACCTAACGGTGTAACAGTTACTCAGAACGGCCGGCAGGTCGAAGTGAAAGGTAGCAAAGGTACTTTGTCTTTCACCCTGCATGCGCTGGTCGAGCTTAAACAGGAAGACGGTATTTTAGCAATTGCTCCAAAAGCTGAGTCGAAAGACGCTTGGATGCAAGCTGGTACTGCTCGCGCTGTGCTTAACAACCTTGTAAAAGGTGTGAGCGAAGGCTTCGAACGTAAGTTACAACTTATCGGTGTTGGTTATAAAGCTGCGGTTAAAGGTAACATTGTTAACCTTAACCTTGGTTTCTCTCACCCGATCGACTATACGCTTCCTGAAGGTGTAACTGCTGAAACTCCTACAGCAACTGAAATTGTTCTTAAATCTGCTGATAAAGCACGTTTAGGTCAGGTTGCTGCAGATATCCGTGGTTACCGTCCACCAGAGCCTTATAAAGGTAAAGGTGTTCGTTATTCTGACGAAGTTGTTCTTCGTAAAGAAGCTAAGAAGAAATAAGGCGCGAGGTTCTTATGAACGAAAAGAAACAATCCCGTTTGCGTCGTGCGAAAAGCACACGCTTGCACATCCGTGCGTTGGGTGCGACTCGTTTGTGTGTAAACCGCACTCCGCGTCACATCTATGCTCAAGTTATTTCAGCAGATGGTGGCAAAGTTTTAGCGCAAGCTTCAACTTTAGATGCTACTTTACGTGCTGGTACAACTGGTAACGTTGAAGCAGCTACTAAAGTAGGTGCTTTAATCGCAGAACGCGCTAAAGCAGCTGGTGTTACTAAAGTTGCATTTGACCGTTCTGGTTTCAAATATCATGGTCGTATCAAAGCCTTGGCTGATGCTGCTCGTGAAAACGGCTTGGAGTTCTAATCATGGCTAAAGTTGAACAAAACGAAGGTCTTGTTGAAAAGCTGGTTGCCGTTGATCGTGTAGCCAAAGTTGTTAAGGGTGGTCGTATCTTCTCTTTCACAGCATTGACTGTGGTTGGTGATGGTAATGGTCGTGTAGGTTTTGGTCGTGGTAAAGCACGTGAAGTTCCAGCTGCTATTTCTAAAGCACTTGAAGCTGCTCGTCGCAACATGATTACTGTTGACCTTGTTAACGGTACTGTACAGCACCCTATTAACGCGCGTCACGGTGCAAGCCGTGTTTACATGCAGCCTGCTTCTGAGGGTACTGGTGTAATCGCTGGTGGTGCTATGCGTGCAGTTCTAGAAGCTGTAGGCGTACGTAACGTATTAACAAAATGTTATGGTTCTACTAACGCTGCGAACGTAGTAAACGCGACTTTTAACGGTCTGCGTGATATGACTTCTCCTGAGAAGGTTGCTGCGAAACGTGGTCTTACAGTAGAACAAATTCAAGGGTAATCAATCATGAAAACGATTAAAGTTACCCAGACTAAATCTTCTGCGCATCGCTTGAAAAATCACAAGCTTAGCCTACAAGGTTTAGGTCTGCGTCGTATTGGTCATACTGTAGAAGTGCAAGATACGCCTTCTAACCGTGGTATGATCAACCAAGTCTACTATATGGTTAGTGTAGAGGAATAAGCCATGACTCTGCGTTTAAATGAGCTTGCACCTGCTGAAGGTGCAAAACGTGAAAATCGTCGTCTAGGCCGTGGTATCGGTTCTGGCGTTGGTAAGACTGGTGGCCGTGGTGTCAAAGGTCAGAATTCACGTAAGAGCGGTGGTACTCGTCCAGGCTTTGAAGGCGGTCAAACAGCGTTATATCGTCGTTTACCTAAATTCGGTTTCACTAGCCAAATCGCTTTAAAAACTGCTGAAGTACGTTTATCTGAGCTTACTAAAGTGGACGGCGACATCGTTAGCCTAGAAACTTTAAAAGCTGCAAACGTTGTACGTAAAGATATGTTACGTGCTCGTATCGTACTTTCTGGTGAAATTACTCGTGCATTCACTGTTCAAGGTGTTGCTGTGACTAAAGGCGCTAAAGCTGCTGTTGAAGCTGCTGGCGGTAAAGTCGAGGAGTAATCGCTAGTGTCTATGTCTCCTAGTTCTTCAGGTCATGTCAATATGATGAAAGGCCAGCCATTTCATGTGAAATACCGTGAAATTATTCGCCGCATGATGTTTCTCATCGGTGCATTATTGGTTTTTCGACTAGGAGCACATATTCCAGTACCAGGCATTAATAATGCCGCACTTGAAAATCTTTTTAATGCAAACCAAGGCACGATCCTTGGTTTGTTTAACATGTTTTCAGGTGGTGCATTAGAGCGTATGTCCATTCTTGCTCTTGGGATTATGCCGTACATTTCTGCATCGATTATCGTGCAATTAATGTCTACAGTTATTCCTTCGCTGGAAGCTTTAAAGAAAGAAGGCGAACAAGGCAAGCGTAAGATTAATCAATATACGCGACAGGGTACATTGTTCCTTGCACTCGTGCAGGCAATTGGGATGTGTGCTGGTCTGATCAGTCAAGGGATTACCTTAACTGCAGGTCTGGCTTTCTACGTACCAGCTGTAACCTCTTTGGTTGCAGGTACAATGTTCTTGATGTGGTTAGGTGAACAAATTACCGAACGTGGGGTGGGTAATGGTATTTCCATGATCATCTTCGCCGGTATCGTTGCAGGTTTGCCGAATTTAATTCTGCAATCAATATCATCAGTAGATAATGGTCAAACCAGTCTAATCGGCTTGGTTATTTTTGGCGTGTTGTCTCTGGCTGTATTAGCTGCAATTGTGTTTATTGAGAAGGCGCAACGTCGTATTCCAGTAAACTATGCTCAAAAACAACAAGGACGTCGTGTATTTACTGCACAACAGTCGCATCTGCCATTAAAAATTAATATGGCTGGTGTGATCCCAGCGATTTTCGCAAGTTCATTGCTTTTATTCCCTGCGAGCTTAGGGCAATGGGTGGGTAGTGCAGATCCGAATGCGGGTATTATCAAACGTAGTTTGCAAGATTTGGCATTGGTGCTTTCGCCTGGTCAGCCGTTGTATTTGGTGCTCTTTGGTGCGTTAATTATCTTTTTCTGTTACTTTTATACAGCGCTTGTATTTAGCCCGAAAGAAGTATCGGAAAACTTGAAACGCAGCGGGGCTTATGTACCTGGTATTCGTCCAGGTGAGCAAACTGCTCGTTACTTAGATCATATTCTTAACCGTTTGACATTTATTGGCGCGATTTATATCACCATCATTTGCTTAATGCCGATGATTTTACAAAGCTCATTTGGTATTCCATTCTCTTTAGGTGGAACATCTTTGCTTATTGTTGTGGTGGTAGTGATGGACTTTATGGCTCAGCTGCAAGCTCATCTGACCTCGCATCAGTACGATAATCAAACGTTAATGAGAAAAACGACTGCTCATCCTAAGGGATAAGCGCACTTGAGGTTTCATCATGAAAGTACAAGCTTCTGTAAAGAAAATTTGTGGTAGCTGTAAAGTTATCCGTCGTAATGGGGTTATTCGCGTAATTTGTAGCGCAGAACCTCGTCATAAGCAGCGTCAAGGTTAATCTGATCAAGACCTGTTGATTTCAGTAGGCTAATTAGGTTATTATCCGCCCCTCAAGATTTTTGTGGGGCGGTTGATTGTCTTAACTGCCTTTTTGGAGAAAATTGAATGGCTCGTATTGCCGGTGTAAACATTCCGGATAACAAGCATGCTGTTATCTCTCTAACGTACATCTTTGGTGTAGGTCGCCACACTGCTAAGAATATCTTGGCTACTGTTGGTATCGCGCCGACTACAAAGATCCGTGAATTAGATGACGCTCAGCTTGATGCGATTCGTGCAGAAGTTGCTAAGGTTCCGACCGAAGGTGATTTACGTCGCGAAATTTCCATGAACATTAAACGTTTAATGGATTTAGGCTGCTACCGCGGTCTTCGTCATCGTCGCAGCTTGCCTGTCCGTGGACAACGCACCAAAACTAACGCACGTACCCGTAAAGGTCCGCGCAAACCTATTAAGAAATAAGATTTCTGGAAGCTAAAAGATGGCTAAAGATACTCGCACACGCAAGAAGGTCACTCGTACCGTCTCTGAAGGTGTTGCACACATTCACGCTTCTTTTAATAACACCATTGTGACTATTACCGATCGTCAAGGTAATGCACTGGCTTGGGCTACCTCTGGTGGACAAGGCTTCCGTGGATCACGTAAATCAACACCGTTTGCTGCTCAGGTAGCTGCTGAAGTTGCTGGTAAAGCTGCTTTGGATTACGGTTTGAAAAACTTGGACGTCCTTGTAAAAGGTCCTGGTCCTGGTCGTGAATCTGCGGTTCGTGCTTTAGGTGCAGTGGGTTATAAAATTAACAGCATTACCGATGTGACGCCAATCCCGCACAACGGTTGCCGTCCACCTAAAAAACGTCGCGTGTAAGGAGAAACATTCATGGCTCGTTATATTGGTCCAAAATGCAAACTCTCTCGCCGCGAAGGGACAGACCTGCAATTAAAATCTGGCGTTAAACCATTTGACGTCAAAACTAAAAAAGCTGCTAAAGCTCCTGGCCAACATGGCGGAGCGCGTGGTGGCAAACAATCTGAGTACTCACTACAATTACGTGAAAAACAAAAAGTACGTCGTATGTACGGTGTTTTAGAACGTCAATTTAGTAATTACTATAAAGAAGCTGCTCGTGTGAAAGGCGCAACTGGTGAAAACTTGTTGAAACTGCTTGAAAGCCGTCTTGATAACGTCGTTTATCGCATGGGTTTTGGTTCTACACGTGCAGAAGCTCGTCAGCTTGTATCTCACCGCTCGATCACTTTGAATGGCCGTCGTGTTAACATCGCGTCAATCCAAGTTAAAGCTGGTGATGTAATTGCTGTGCATGAAGGTGCTAAACAACAATTGCGTATTAAAAACGCAGTTGAATTAGCTGCACAACGTGGTATTCCTTCTTGGATGGAAATCGACCATTCTAAGCTGGAAGGTACGTTTAAAGCTGCACCAGATCGTTCAGATTTACCTGCTGAAATCAACGAAAGCTTGATTGTAGAATTGTATTCTAAATAATCCTTGAGGTAGCAATATGACGCGTACTGCAAATGAGTTTCTAACTCCGCAAGCGATCAAGGTCGAAGCGGTTAGCGGGACCTCGGCAAAAGTTATTCTAGAACCCTTAGAGCGTGGCTTTGGTCATACTCTGGGCAATGCTTTACGTCGCATCCTTCTTTCTTCTTTACCTGGCGCTGCTGTGGTTGAAGTTGAGATTGAAGGTGTCGAGCACGAGTACAGTACTTTGGAAGGCTTGCAGCAGGACATCGTCGAGCTCTTGCTGAACCTAAAAGGATTGTCTATTAAGCTGTTCGATCAAAATGAAGCTTATTTGACATTAGAGAAGCAAGGTCCTGGCGACGTAACTGCCGCTGACCTTCGTTTACCTCATAATGTTGAAGTGGTTAACCCTGAACATTTGATCGGTACTTTAAGTGCTTCAGGCTCATTAAAAATGCGCTTGAAAGTTTCTCAAGGTCGTGGTTATGAAACTTCTGACTCGCGTTTCCCAGAAGGCGAAACTCGCCCTGTAGGTCGCTTACAGTTAGATGCTTCTTATAGCCCTATCAAACGTGTGTCTTATACAGTAGAAAATGCTCGTGTAGAACAACGTACAGACCTTGATAAATTGGTCATTGATCTTGAGACCAACGGTACAGTTGATCCTGAAGAAGCGATCCGCAAAGCGGCGACAATCTTGCAACAACAAATTGCAATTTTTGTTGACCTTCAGAAAGATCAAGCTCCTGTTGCTCAAGAACCTCGTGAAGAAGTTGATCCGATTTTGCTTCGTCCAGTAGATGATCTAGAGCTTACTGTTCGTTCTGCTAACTGTTTGAAAGCAGAAAACATTTACTACATTGGTGATCTTGTACAGCGCACTGAGGTTGAGTTACTCAAAACTCCTAACCTTGGTAAAAAATCGCTTACTGAGATCAAAGATGTTCTGGCTTCAAAAGGCTTACAACTCGGCATGCGTTTAGAGAACTGGCCACCAGCTAGTCTCCGTATGGACGATCGTTTCGCCTATCGTAGCCGTTAATTAAGTAGGACTATCACCATGCGTCATCGTAATAGTGGTGTGAAATTAGGCCGTACAAGCAGCCATCGTAAAGCGATGTTTCAAAACATGGCTAACTCTTTGTTTGAGCACGAGTTGATCAAAACAACTGTGCCTAAAGCAAAAGAGTTACGTCGTGTAGCTGAGCCTTTAATCACTTTAGCTAAAAACGATACTGTTGCAAACCGTCGCTTAGCGTTTGCTCGTACTCGTTCAGCAGCAACTGTTGGTAAATTATTTACCGTTCTTGGCCCTCGTTACAAAGAACGTAACGGCGGTTATCTACGTGTTCTTAAAGCGGGCTTCCGTGCAGGTGATGCTGCGCCGATGGCTTACGTTGAACTAGTAGATCGCGAAGTTAAATAATTTCGTAGAACTATTCAGTTGTTCTTAGAAAAAGACCAGTGTTTCACTGGTCTTTTTTTATGGGTTTTGTTCGACAATCTTTGTATTTTGGCCTGTAGTGACATATTTTAGAAAATATCTGCTTAAACTTGACATTGTGTATTGTCAGTTTTATGGTTTAATAAGAACAGAATATAAGACAGGATAAAAACAACATGGATAAGCACGTCGATCTGCTCATTGTGGGTGCTGGTATTTCTGGCATTGGTCTTGCGGCACATTTAATCAAGCATTGCCGACAACGTTCGTTTGAAATCATTGAACGTCGTGACAGCTTTGGTGGAACATGGGATTTATTTAAATACCCAGGGATTCGTTCTGATTCAGATATGTCGACCTTTGGTTTTAATTTTAAACCGTGGCAACAAGCCAGCGTTTTGGCAGATGGTTCTTCGATTAAGGGCTATTTGGCGGAAGTCATTGAAGAACAGAAACTCAAAGAAAAAATTCATTTTAAGCATCGAGTGCTGAGTGCCAACTATGATTCTGCTCAGAAAAAGTGGCAGGTGGTAATTGAGAATGCAAAAGGTAAAAAAGAAAACTGGATTGCAAATTTTGTATTTGGCTGTACAGGCTATTATAACTATGACCATGGTTTCCAGCCGAATTTTCCAGATCAGCACGCTTTTCAAGGGGAGTTTATTCATCCACAGCTATGGCCTGAAAGTTTAGATTACCGGGGGAAAAAAGTGGTGATCATTGGTAGTGGTGCGACAGCGATTACACTTGTGCCAGCGATGGCCAAAGGTGGGGCGGCGCATGTCACTATGTTACAACGCTCTCCAACTTATATTGCTTCAGTGCCATCGATCGATTTTGTATATGACAAAATGCGTAAAGTGTTACCTGAAGATGTGGCTTATAAACTGACCCGTGCACGTAATATTGGGATGCAACGTGGGATTTATGCACTTGCGCAGAAGCAACCGAAATTACTCCGCCGACTGCTGCTACAGTCGATTAAGATGCAGCTCAAAGGTAAAGTGGACATGAAACACTTCACCCCAGACTATAATCCATGGGATCAACGTTTATGTGTGGTGCCTGACGGTGATTTATTTAAAATTCTTCGTTCAGGGCAAGCGAGTGTTGAAACAGATCAGATTGAACGCTTTACTGAGACGGGTATTCAATTAAAGTCTGGTCAGCATTTGGAGGCGGATATTGTTGTCTCAGCGACAGGTTTAGAAATTCAAATTTTGGGCGGCATTCAAGCAACCATTGATGGAAAACCGTTAGATACCTCTAAACATATGTTGTATCAGGGGGTGATGGTCAGTGATGTACCGAATATGGCGATGATTATTGGCTATATTAATGCGTCATGGACTTTGAAGGTGGATATTGCAGCTGAGTACATTTGCCGCTTACTCAACTATATGGATCAAAAGCAGTGGGCTGAAGTAATCCCGCAAGGGGATGCGACAGAGCTTATGCAAGATACGGTCATGGGCAGTTTAAGTTCGGGTTATATTGCACGTGCTGCCAATGTAATGCCAAAACAGGGGAAACATGCGCCATGGAAAGTGAGCAATAATTATCTTGCGGATCGGAAGACATTGAAAAGTGCTTCTTTTGAGGATGGCGTACTGAAATTTGCTAAACGTGATGCAGCATTGGATCAGAAACCTAAACTGGTGTCTTAGGTTGAAGGGTTGATTTAAAAGGAGCGTAATGCTCCTTTTTTTAAGGAAATGACTTTAGGGTGTTCTATTTTTACTTTCTTAAACTGTAGGACTATTGGATGATTTTGAAAACTTAAAAAATAATGAATAGGGAATATTTTGAATTTCTTAGAACAAAGTTACCAAGTCCCATCTGCATCAAATATGATTCATGCCAAAAAATGGCACACGGCTGCAACAGATCATGCTTTAGCTCCGATTATTTTAATGCACGATTCATTATGTTGTGTGGCTTTGTGGCGGGATTTTCCTGCCCGTCTGGCACAAGCGACTGCGCGCGTGGTCTATGCCTATGATCGACTAGGTTTTGGTTTATCGGATACGAGTACACAGCCACTGGCGTATAGTTTTGTCATCACTGAAGCAGAGCAGACCTTTAAATCTGTATTGGATTATTTTTCGATTCAGAACTTTGTCATCCTAGGACATAGCGTGGGTGGGGGATGTCTGTTGCGATTGCTGCGGCGTATCCAGAGCGTTGCCAAAGATTAATTTCAATCTCTGCACAATATGCGGTTGAAGCACTGGCTCTAGCAGGCATTCGAGAGGCAAAAGCTGGCTTTCAACAAGCGGGACAGATGGAACGTTTAGATAAATATCACCCTGACAAGGCGCAGTGGGTGCTTGATGCATGGACTGAAACATGGTTGGCTCCCGCTTTTCAGGATTGGAATCTGGCTGAGATAATAAGCGGTGTCCGTTGTCCGACGTTGGTTATTCATGGAGAACTGGATGAGTACGGCAGTACTGCACAACCTCAGCAGATTTTTGAAGGGGTGTCTGGGCAGGCTGAATTGCATATTTTAGAAGGTCTACATCATATGCCACATAAGGAGCAGCCAGAATTGGTGGTTGCTCTGATTGCTGAATTTCATCAAACACAGTGTTAAAAGTATAAGCCCATCGTTAGATAGGCTTTTTGGTCTTAGAGTGAACGGGAAATTAACTCTTTCATAATTTCATTGGTTCCTGCATAAATACGATTGGCACGATTATCTAGATAGGCTCGTGCAATCGGATATTCCATCATATAGCCATAACCACCATGCAGTTGTAGACATTCATCGACAACTTTAGAAAACATTTCGGAAATTTTATATTTGGCTGCTGCCGCGGCATCAATACCGAGACTATCTTCCAGTTGTAATTGCATACAACGGTCGAGGTAAGTGCGGCAAAAATCGATTTCTGTACGTAACTCCGCCAGTTTAAAACGGGTATTTTGAAAACTTGAAATCGTTTTTCCAAAAGCTTTGCGCTCTTTGGTATATTGAACCGTATGCGCTAGTGCTGCTTCTGCACCGGCTTGGCAGATAATTGCCACCAACATACGCTCCCAAGCCAGCTCTTTCATCAGCATCATAAAGCCCATGCCTTCCATGCCCAGTAAATTTTCTTTGGGAACTCGGACATGATCAAAAAATAATTCGCAGGTGTCTTGTCCTTTCATACCAATTTTATTAAGTGGTTTTCCTTTACTGAAGCCTGCACGATCAGCTTCAACGATGATTAATGAGAGGTTGGCTGAACCTTTTTCACTGTCGCCCGTCTTACACACCACAATTGCCATATCGCACAGATAGCCATTGGTAATGAAGATTTTAGAACCATTAATGATATAGTCATCCCCGTCTAAAACAGCTGTTGTGCGTACCGCTTGCAAGTCTGAGCCTGTGCCAGGTTCAGTCATCGCAATGGCGGTGACGGTTTCACCTGAAGCCATCCGTGTTAACCAATAATTTTTTTGTGCTTCACTGCCAAAGTTATTGATATAGTTTGCGACAATGTCCGAGTGTAGTGAAAACCCTGTCGAGGAATCCATGGCATAGGCTTGTTCCTCAATCAAAATCATACTGTACAAACGGTCTACACCCGAGCCACCATAAGCTTCAGGCATGGTGGCACACAGTAGACCCATGGCGCCTGCTTTATTCCATAGCTCACGATCGACATGCTGCTGTTGTTCATATTTTTCAATATTTGGAACGACTTCCTTGGCATAAAACTTTCTAACTGTTTCTCGAAATGCCTCATGTTCAGCATTAAATAAGTTGCGCGGCAGCATATTGTTTAAAGGGCGAATTGCGCCTGATTGCATGGAAGCTCATCCTGATGTTGTTATTTTGATAACAGATTAGTGAAAAGTAGGACATGCGACAATGGACTGAATGCTCAAATCTATTTGATTTTTTGATGAGTTTTGCCAGTTGTTAAAATTGCGACATTTAACTAGTGGCGAGTGAGGTGTGATCGGTTAAACTAAGCTGTTTCAATTCATCTGGGGAATGTAATGACTGAAGAAATGAGCTTGGAAGAACGTAAAGTAATCTATCGCGCACGTCGTGGTTTAAAAGAAATTGATGTGTATTTTGACCCTTATGTGAAGAATTATTATCTTCAGGCGGATCCTGCGGAAAAGGCCATGTTTGCTGCTTTGGTTGAACAGGAAGATCCAGATTTGCTGGATTGGTTTATGGAAGTCTCTGAGCCACCGCATTCTGAAATGAAAACTTTGATTCAAAAATTAAAACACTATGTACACGGATAAGTGCAATGGAACATCGTTATTTTCAACTTAAACCCAGTCGTGTGGCTTATGTGTTTCAGTTGTCGATTTATGCCGTTCTAATGTTTGTCCTGTATCAGCTACTTCCTTTAGGAGTGTGGCTGATCGCTTTAGTTGCTGGCTTTGTGCTGTATTTGTTTTTTCTACGTGGGCCGCAACATTTTCAGCTTCAGCATTTAGATGGTCGTGATTGGTCTTTGTCACATCAGAAACAAACCAATGTACAGCGGGTACAGATCAGTCATATTGTGGATCATCGCGCTTATATTGTGATTTATTTTCAACACTTTAGAGCAAAACCGATGTTGGTTTGGTGTGATCAGCTACCAATCCCACAATGGAAAGCCCTGAAAATACTCACCAAAATGCAATAATTGTTGGACAATTTCAACTTTCACAATTTATTTAATTAATTGAAAAATAATACATATATACGTATCTCATCTCACTTTGTCTGACATATCTGAAGAAATTGATGTGCTTTTTAGGATTGTCAGACAACTTTTCTACAGATTTTTGATCTTAAAATGTACATTCAAATCACCAACAGCAAACAAGGAAAATCGTATGATGATCCCAACTTGGATGTTTCTAGTGGTAGCAATTGTGTTAGCGATTGTTATAGGACGATTAGGAACTGTGCTGAAGGAACGATTTGCACCAAACAAAGCCTAGCTAGGCTTCCCAGTTGATAAGTAGCATGTGCCGAACCGTCGCTATGCTACTTTTTTTTGCCTAAAAAAAAGTTGAGGCGTCATTTTAGTCAATTTTCCGCTTTTTATTTCATGGCAGAGTAGTGGTCTGATTTAGAGTAAATACTCTTTTCTTCGGAAAATGCTTCTGCTATGTTTGTCAGCATGGACACATACAATTATACAAATAGAGGACAGGAAAATGTCGCAAGTCCAAAAAATAGGCCAAGGTGTGGCTGTTGTAGCGCTTACAAGTTTATTATTTTCGGGTTGTTCACAAGTGGTTAAAACAGGCGCCAATGTTGCGCTCGGGTTTAGTGAAAAACATATTGTACCGCCTATCTTAGCCATGGAAGATGCTGAGATGGTGTGTAACTCAGGCAATGCTTTGACGCCTGCGATTATGTCGACCAAAGATATGGGGGCAGATCCAACGCGTGTTGCCGTTCTACTTTATTCAGCATCAGGTATTTGTGCGGAAAATCAGGCGCTTGAGGCTGAGTTACGTTATTTACGTGCCTCGAAAGCGGGCAATGTCTCTGAAGCACAGGATGCTCGGATTGAACAAAAGCGTTGGGCGGCGACTGCAGCACAACGCCAATATACTGGCTATCAGCTTTTTCAAAACCGCTGGGAAAAGAAATATAAGAAACCATTGGGTGAAGGCTGTCCAAGAATGAACAGCGATCTGGATCAGACTGTGTATCTGCTGGGAATGTTGAGTGGGCTACAAGCTATGACCAATGATATTAACTCAGGTGGTGCAGTCAATGTTCCTAAAGACATTGCGGCTATTGTTGAGCGTGGGATGGTATGTCTAGACAATGAAAAATTTTGGGGTGCGCCGAATGCAACACGTGCGGTGATTTGGACCTTATTACCAGGTGCGGGTGAGGGTAAACCTGATCCGTATCAGACCTTGAAACAATCGATGCAAATCGGAGAGCAAAAAGGGGTTCGTTTATCTCATGCAATGTATGCTGTAGCGGCTCAAGCCAGTGGTGACGATGCCAAAATCCGTGATGCATTGAAAAGCTATGCGACTTCCTATAGCGAGGAAAAGCAGAGCAATCCTCAATTTAAACTGATTGATAGTATGGCCTCGAGTATGGTCCAAGGGATTTCAGATCGTTATTGGACTGAACACACGGGAACACGAACTGGGGATGGTGGTATGGCGCATTTCTGGGATGAAAAAGAAGACCGCTCTGAGCTAGATGAGCTGTTTAGTGAAAGTTAACCATTTTTAAACTGAGCTGAAGTGCAGAAAAAATAACAATAATGAATGAGCAACACAATAAGGATATGTGATGCATGATCAATTTCTGACTCGAAAAATTATTTTGATTGCGTTTGTCGTGTCGCTCTCGGCATGCCTACAGATTTTTAAAGATCAATTTATTTATTGGCGGGTTGATATTTTTCCTGAAATTTGGCGCTTGTGGACAGCGCACTGGGTGCATGTGGGATGGATCCATTTTGCACTCAATATGCTGGCTTTTATGTGTTTGCCTTTTATTTTTCCACGCGCACGCGTCTGGCATTTTGTGGCGCTATTGCTGATTTTACCGCCGTTGATCAGTCTTAGTTTTTATTATTTTTTGGCGGATATTGAAGCCTATGCAGGACTGTCTGGTGTGTTGCATGGGATGTTTACTGTGATAGCCATTGTCCATTTGCTGTACCGTAAGGAACGGATGTTTGCGAGTTTGGTGCTGTTTCTCATTTTGGGCAAACTGATTTGGGAAAACACCTTTGGTGGGAGCACGACGGCTGAACTGATCGGTAGTCCTGTTTTGGTCGAAGCGCATTTGTTGGGCGTGATCTGGGGGATTGTGATTGCAGCTTTATATTTAATCGGGGTGAATCTATTTGATGAATAGAGGATTGACCTAAATTCTAAAAAGAAAATCTAGATTGTCATATTCAAAAATATAAATTTGATGCAAAGATAAACAAAACAAAAATCTAAAGGCATAGAGTAAGGACAAGCTCGAGCCGATTAATACGACATGTTCTACGGTGTATACGCTAGACAGAACTGTAATAAAAATAGGAAACAACATGCAGAATCATGGACAGCGCAGATCAGGACTCGATCTGCTGAAGTATATATGGACCGAGTGGATTTCTACTTTTGTCATTCTGATTTTACTGTTACTTACGCTTTTAATTGGTACAGGTGAAATGATCCATGGCCAATTGTTGCGTATGGGTGAACGCTTATATGGCGATCCAGCCACAGGTATGCAGTATTCTTTTTTAAGGGCAGAGCCTGCCAAGCCAGAGTGTAATCGTCAGCCTAATGTGGATGCTATGGTCAAAACCCAAATGCAAGCCAACGCTGCAGATGAGTTCGCAGACTTTTTTGGTACGGCTTCGGAAGCGGATGTGCGTGCGTCCATTTTGGCGGGTGTGCAGCAGTGTGAAGAAAAGTATCAGTTTTATGATAAAGCCATGCAACATATGGATGCACACCCAAGTATTCGTGCCTATCGTAACTTTGAAACCACCTTTTTCGGTATTTTTAAATTCGGAACAGAAAATCGCGCCATTCTATTGATTTTCATGGTGGTCTTAGCTGCGATTAGTGCCACCTTAAAAATCCATCATATTGGTTTACGTGGTCCTGCAACCAAGCTGGATTATCGGGTTTATAGTCTCTTGATGACTTTGGGTAATGGTCTATTAACCTACTCAAGCATGAGTCAATTTAACTCAGTGAAAGACTCGGGTGTGCCGATGAATGGGGAAACTCAGCTGATTTATTGGCTGTGGATGATTCTGTTTTCGGTACTTACCTTGATAAGTGTGTGGCAGCTGTTTAGCCCACCGAAAGAGGCTAAAGCTGGCGGACGTCTAGGCTTTGCTTTCTTGAGTGTCCCTCTGTATGCCTACATGGCGGTGATTACGGGTGTGGCATTTATTTTCTTCATGGACTATCCAATGGGGCAAGGAATTTACTTGGGCCAATTGGTTGAGTTCTCCAGTATTTTCCTAAATTTAGCATTATTTATTTGGGCGGGGATGTTACTGAAACAAACCCGTGTTGTGGATTTATTTTTAAATATTTTACGTCCATGGAATTTGGCACCTGAAACACTCACATGGTTGATTTTAATCGCTGCGGCTTTACCAACTGCATATACAGGTGCTTCAGGGATCTTTGTCATTGCAGCAGGGGCGATTATTTATAAAGAAGTCTGGAATGCGGGTGGTCGTCGCCAGTTTGCTCTCGCTGCAACAGCAATGTCTGGTTCGCTAGGTGTCGTGCTACGTCCGTGTTTATTGATTGTAGTAGTGGCATCGTTAAATAAAGAAGTCACGACGGACTTACTTTATCAATATGGTGTGTATACGTTCCTACTAACATCAACGCTATTTTTAGTGGTTTCACTATTCTTTGCAGAGAGTAAATTTCGCATCGCGGCACCGAGTTTGGCAGCGCCTAAATCTGGGCGTGCTTTTCTAGCGGTTGTGCCGTATATCGTGATTTTTGTACTCACGTGGATGTTCTATAAATACTTATTAGACACTAATTTAAATGAATTTACCGCACCAGTCATGATGCCTGTTATTTTATTGATGATCGTGTTGTTTGATAAATTGCGTCATCAGCCTGCACCTTTGCCTGCTGTTGGTCATTGGGATGAGACACTCAGTGCAAATTATAATTCAAGTACTGAGCCTGCCTTAGCGGGTGCGCAAGTTACCCATGCAGAATACCGTGAAGGATTACATGGCAATGCTGTAGATGATGGACAGGTGGTGAATCATGGGGTGGTTCAATCGAGCACTATGGATGTATTACGCCAAGTTGGTTTTTGGAAATCGATGCATATCTCGACCAGTGAAACCGTTGGACATATTGGTGCTTTAGTCATTTTAATGGCACTGTCGGTAAGTGTGGGGGGATTGCTTGAACGTACGGAGGCAATGAGTTTCTTCCCGACTGATATTAGCAGTACGTTCTTGGTTATTACTCTGATTTTGGGGTTGATGGTCTTTGTTGGGATGATTATGGATCCGTTTGGCGCCGTGATTTTGATTTCTGCGACGGTTGCACCTGTGGCTTATCAATATGGTATTCATCCTGTCCATTTCTGGATGATCACCTTGATTGGTTTTGAGTTGGGCTATGTGACACCGCCTGTGGCACTCAATCATCTTTTAGCAAGGCAATCCATTGGTGATGCCGAGGTGAATGAGGCTGATGAGGAAGTGCGTCATTTGTCTTTCTATTATCGTTATGAGCGCTGGATTTTGCCTTTAATTGTACTATTCCCAGCAATGCTGATCATTGCCTATGTGCCATACTTCTTTAAGTTATTCGGTTGGTATCACTAAGATTTAAATAAACTTGGAACATTAAAAAAGCATCTTCGGATGCTTTTTTATACTTTAGATTTTATTGACGATGCTGGTCAGGAAAATAGTTTCTTTTGTAGAAGTTACCCATACAAAATGCCACGGATATCAAAGCAACATACAACGATATTGTTAAGCGTCCCATCTTAAAAAATCAGCCCGCAGTTAAGCTCAATGAAACGAATTAATCGGCCCATAAAGTCCTTCTAAAAGAAGCTCTTGGTATAGCTAGGAGTAGGTCTATAACAAATGCAATGTCATTCATGGAGTGAGGTAGCTAAGAATAATGAGTTGTGTAATCGCTTGGTGCTGATTGTAAAAATGACTGAAACAGCAGGGCAAAAAGACGTTAGCGTATCTGTCGATAGGCTAACGTCCTTAAAAATAACAACCGTATTTTACTGAGCAGCCAATTGGGCTTCTAACAGTTTAATTTGTTCTTCTTTGAGCTTTACGAGTTCATCGGCATCTTTGTGCTGTGCTTGTAAGCTTTTTTCCTGTTCTTTCAACTGGCTTTGAATATCATCCAGTTTCGCGACTTCTTCTTTTGCAAGTGTGGCATTTTCAGGTACAGGTGCTTTTAAAATATCTTCTTCGACCAATTTAATGGTGTTGTCAGCCATAGCAGTTGAAGCTGCTTTTTCAGCTTCTGGAAGAGCCTTCACGGTTGGTTGAATCAACTCTGCTTGGTGCACTGGTGTTGCAGGCTCTTGTGCAGCAAACAACCACTGATAAAGTGCGAAAATCGCAATGATTGCGATCAAACCTGCTGTAATACCCCAGAGTAATTTAGGATTGTTGTGTTGTTGTGCGGACGACATTCGATTCAACCTTTATTCTTTGGATTGACGTGGTTTAAATTGAATGACCCCAACTTCGTCGGGGATAGCTGGGATCTGAGGCTCGTCTACATGAGTTGGACGATTTTCAGAATAACCACAGTCGATACATTCAATCCATTCATCGTCATTCGAGGTAAGCATAACAACGCGATCCATCGCCTGACATTTAGGACATTTTGCACCTGCAATGAAACGACGTTTAATAGTCATTAGACTTACCTTCTGAACAATTTAGGCGCCTAGTTTACTCACTTTTTTAGCGGTTCGTCCAACCTTGATGACGAAGTAAAGCATCTATTTTTGGCTCGCGTCCACGGAAATTGATAAATGCATCAAGCGCTGTATCTTTTCCGCCAACTGCTAGAATAAATTGGCGAAATTCTTTGCCAGTGGTGGTGTTAAAAACTCCTTCATTTTCGAAGCGATCGAAGGCATCACTGGCCAAAACCTCCGCCCATTTATAAGAATAATAACCCGCCGCATAGCCACCTGCGAAAATATGGCTGAAGCTATGTTGAAAGCGGTTATAAGGGGTAGTTTCTAAAACAGCATACTGTGCACGGATCTCATTTAAGGTGGCCTGGACTTGATCCGCTTTCAAAGCAGGAGCTGCTTTATGAATGCTGAGGTCAAACAGGGCAAACTCAATTTGACGTAAACTTTGCATGCCTGATTGGAAGAAACGTGCGTCCAGCAAGGCTTTGAGAAGGTTTTCTGGTAAGGTTTCTTGGGTCTCAATATGAGCACTGAGCAGGTCTAAGCTTTCGGTATCCCATGCCCAAAACTCCATGAATTGGCTTGGCAACTCTACCGCATCCCATGCCACACCGTGTGTGCCTGCAACCGCAATATTGTCAACTTCTGTCAACATATGATGTAAACCATGTCCAAATTCATGGAACAATGTGATCACTTCATCGTGGGTCAGTAGTGCTGCTTGATCCCCTACAGGTGGCGTAAAGTTACACACCATATAGCAAATCGGTTTTTGTAGGCCATGCGTTGTTTGGGTACGAGAGCGGAAACCACTCATCCATGCGCCACCACGTTTGCCCTGACGTGCGTAGAGGTCAAAGTAAAATCCACCGACCACAGTGCCTTGATCTTCGAGTTCAAAATAGCGCGCATCTGGGTGCCACACTGGGGCTTCACGCTCCACAATTTGAATCCCATAAAGACGGTTCACAATACTAAATAAGCCCTGCAAAATTTTAGGTGCAGGGAAGTAAGGCTTGAGCGCTTCTTGAGATAAATTAAACTGTTGGACTTTCAGTTTTTCCGAATAATACGTGCTGTCCCACGGTTTTAACTCTTCAATGCCATCTTCAGCGGCAATGGCTTTTAGCTCTGCTACTTCTTTGAGCGCAGGGGCACGTGAATGTTCAGCCAAATCACGTAAGAATTGATCGACTGTGGCTACATTTGGCGCCATCTTGCTGGCCAATGAAAGCTCGGCATAGTTGTTGAAACCTAACAGTGCTGCCATTTCCTGACGCAGGCTTAAGATTTCTTCCATCACGGCAGTATTATCAAACTCAGCATGTTCAGACTGGTCAGATGCACGTGTAGTATAGGCACGATATAACTCTTCGCGTAAAGGGCGGTTTTCTGCGTAGGTCATAATCGCCAAATACGACGGAAAGTCTAAAGTGGCAACGGGTTGATCCAGTTCGCGTTGTTGACCATATTGTTTTAAAAGTTCAACACTGCTTTGGGGGAGGCCTGCCAGTTCATCTTCCGTTAATGGTTTGAAGTAGGCTTGTGTTGCATCCAAAACATGGTTGGAAAAGTCCGATGACAGTTGTGATAAGCGAGCTGAGATTTCTGCATAACGTTTTTTGGCTTCACCTTCTAAAGCTACGCCCGACAGTTTAAAGTCGCGCAGTGCAAGTTTAATCGCGCTTTGTTGGGCTTCTGAGAGGTGATCAAATTGTGTAGCATCATGAATGTGCTGATAGGTTTGATACAGTACGGTGTGCTGACCCAGTTCGGTATAGTACTCACTTAATGCAGGTAATAAAGACTGATAGAGCTCGCGGGTTTCAGTATTGTTCATCACGGCATTGAGGTGAGACAGTACGCCCCACACTTCGCTCATATTGTTTTCTAGAGTATCGACTTGCGCTAAGACGGCGAGTTGCTCTTCATTTAACTCAGGAACCAAGGTCAGATCTTTTAAGAAATGTTGACCCTGTTGAATGGCTTGTTCAATCTGTTGTTGGAGTTGTACTAAGGTAATTTGATCAAACTGTGGAACAGGCAAAGTTGCTTTTTCTAATGTCATGCTGTTAAGCCAAATAAAATGTTGAGTTATCACTAGATGTAAGGGTGATACCGTGGGAAATCAAGTTTTAATTGGTTTTGATGTTTTGTGTCGCTTGAAATTCAGTCCATGATACATAGTGCTGATCAATGCGTGAGGGCTGATAAAGCACTTTGGCAAAGTTACGGGTCATGCATTCAGTTGCTAAGATTTCACCGCTTTTATATTTTTCTTTGCGGTGTCGCCATATTTCGTTTTGACGATAGTAATCCGTCCCGATTTTAAGGAAGGCATGCTGTTGCTCAAATACATGGTAGACATAGCCTAAATCGGAGGAACAGCGCAGTTCACCTTCTAGGCATTTCTCACTAAACCAAAGCCGAATTTGAAAGCTATGTGGGGTGGGGTTGTAAAATTGATAATCAATATAGTTATAAAAAATTGCAGCGCCACTCCCAAAAGGGAGTACTCGACCATGATCTGGAAAAGGGTCAAAGGAATGCTGTGAACGTTGTACCACTTGTAACGGGCTATGCAAGACAAGCCAGTGGATGAGGTTGGCAATTTGGCAAATACCGCCACCAATACCACCACGAGCTTGCCCAAAGCTAAGTTCCATTCCCTCGACATAGCCTTTTTGAGTTGTTGGTTGTCCCACCAACTGACAAAAAGAAAACGTTTGTTGTGGATGGACTAAAATCCCAGAAATACATGGACTGGCAATTTTGAGATTGATGACTTTATTGTGTTGCCAGTGTTGATCACTGTCGCCTAATTTACGAATTAGAACGGACTGATGCTTTTTGACGCGAAAAGCCAAAGGAATGTTAGAAAATGAATGTGCATAGTCTTTCCCATCTGTTTTCCACTGCCAATAGCGCATCATACGTCGGCTACGTGTAGCCATGAAATAAAGTAGGGGATGATATTGGCTGATGGGTTTGCTTAAAAATAAACGCAAAAAATTCATGTTGGCCCTATGAAAAAAGGTACGAAAACATTGCGTTCTCGCACCTTTTATTTCCATTACTCAGTTTTCGCTTTTGCGTTGGATTTTTTCTTTTTAGGTTTCGACTTTTTCTTCACTTTATCTTTAACCTTTGTTTCAGACTTTGATGAAGATTTTTTACCAGACTTTTTGCTGTAGGAGCTAGGTTGGGATTTATCTTTTTTGCGTCGTATGGGCTGGTCTCCACTGTTACTGGGAGAGGTGTTTGTCGACTCGCTAAAGACTTCTTCTTTACTTTCGCTTCGTGCTGTTTTGGCTTTGCCAACACGGGGTGCTCGACTTCGTATGGGCCGACCACCATGTGAGAGTTGTTGCAATAATTCAAAATCAATTTTGCGATCTTCTAAATTCACTGCTGCAACTTTGATTTTTACTTCATCGCCCAAGCTAAAGCTTTGACCGCGTGCTTGCCCAATCAAGCTCTGACTTGGTTGGTCATAGACAAAGTAGTCATCGCCCAGTTGGCTGACATGGATCATACCATCAACATATAAGTCTTTGAGCGTTACAAACAGACCAAATTCTGCTACGGCAGAAATGGTGCCGACAAACTCTTCACCCAAATGCTGCTGCATATAATGACATTTCAACCATGTGGTGACAGAACGAGACGCTTCATCTGCACGACGTTCAGTTGCTGAGAAATGTTGACCCGCATCATCCAAAGCAGCCCCTGAAAGAGGCGCAGGTTTATGCTTTAACTTGGCTTTAATGGCACGATGTAACAACAAGTCTGGGTAACGACGAATTGGAGAAGTGAAGTGTGTATACGCTTCATAAGCCAAACCAAAGTGACCTGCGTTATTCGCACCGTAGTAGGCTTGCATCATCGAACGTAATAGCACGGCATGGATGCTAGGCGCATCAATCCGGTCTTTGGTTGCATCAATTACGGCCTGATAGTCTTTCTGAGTCGGCTGTTCTGGGAACGGTAGACCTAGTAGTTTGACAAAGTCACGTACCTTTTGAATGCGTGAGAACTCAGGTGGCTCATGAATACGGTATAGCATTGGCACGTCATGTTCGAGTGCATATTCAGCCGCAGCCACGTTTGCCAATAACATACATTCTTCAATTAGCTTGTGAGCATCATTACGTGTACGCGGTAAAATTTCCTTAATCCCACCTAGCTCATCAAAGGTCATGTAGGTTTCAACGGTTTCAAATTCCATAGCATGACGTTCTGCACGTAAACCTTTGAGGACTTGATAAAGTTGGAACAGGGTGTTTAAGGATTTGCGCACATCACGGTCTTCTGGGATGGCGCTGCTGTCACCTTCAAAGTATTGAGCAACATTGGTATAGGTTAAACGTGCCTTTGAATGCATGACTGATGGATAGAACTCAAACTTGGTGACGCGACCGGCACGGGACAGGTTTAAATCACAGACCATACACAGACGGTCAACATGTGGATTGAGTGAACATAAGCCATTCGACAGGGCTTCAGGTAGCATCGGTAAAACAAAGTGCGGGAAATACACCGATGTACCGCGTTCCTGGGCTTCATCATCCAACGGTTTGCCTGAACGGACATAATGGCTGACATCTGCAATGGCCACAACTACACGGTAACCGCCACCTGGACGTTTTTCTGCATAGACCGCATCGTCAAAGTCGCGTGCATCTTCACCATCAATAGTGACTAAGGCTAAATCACGTAGGTCAATACGACCTTCACGGTCCTGCGCTGAAGGCTCTTTAAAGCTTTCTGCTTCTTTAATCACTTCTTCTGGGAATTCATACGGTAAACCAAACTCTAAAATGGTTTGCGGAATAATAATTTCAGTGTCGGCCTTGTCTGCCATGGATTGCACAATATGACCTGTCGCTAACTCATCTTTGGTTGGGTAGTCATCAATTGCGACACGAACCGAATCACCCACTTTGACTTGTGCGTGTTCGATTAACTCTTTTTCTAAGGTAATTGGTTGGTGCGCATTGGGATTTGCTGGCTGAATAAAGTATTCACCGTCATGTATCGACACTTTACCAATGATTTGCTTCACACGGTGTTGTACTACCTCGGTAATAAAGCCCCAAGCTTTTCCTTTGCGGTCTACTGAGGTTTGACGAACTTTAACACGGTCACCATTAAACACTTGGCGCAGTTCGCGTTCAGGTAGAAGTAAGTCTTCATGCCCTGCAATATTCGCCGTGCCAAAGCCTTTACTGTTAATGTAAACCGTTGCTTCATGTTCAGGTTGCTCTTCGGCAAGTTGAAACTTGAAGCCATCTTTCATCAGTTGACCATCACGAACCATCGCAATTAAGCGATGGCTGAGTGCTTCAATGCTTTTTTGATCTGCAATTTCAAAAAATTCGACCAAGTCCGCATGTGATAAAGCCGTCTTTTTTTCTTCGATGGTTTCTAAAATGAGCGTGCGGCTCGGAATAGGGTTGTCATAACGTTCAGCTTCAGCTTTTGCTTCAGGATCGACCCAATTTTTCATAATGTCTTTGGCTGTATGTCAGTAGATAGGATTAGCATAAGTCATGCGAAGACAGACTGCACGCAAATGATTGCAATATTGTGTTTTATGTCGGTAATTTAGAATATCTGCTGTTTTATTCAACATGCAGATATAGAGAAAAGAAGAAATTCGGATGAATCTGCCCTAAATTGTTTAAAAAGTATTTAATTGAACGAAAATATGCAAAAAATTGAGTGTCTGTGCTTGCAGTGCTAGCATGAAGTTTGTATTATGGCCGCACGTTACGGTGAGATGGGTGAGTGGCTGAAACCACATCCCTGCTAAGGATGCGTACGGGTAACTGTACCGAGGGTTCGAATCCCTCTCTCACCGCCAACTTTACTTATGTCGCGCTCATAGCTCAGCTGGATAGAGCACTTGGCTACGAACTAAGGGGTCGGGAGTTCGAATCTCTCTGAGCGCACCAATAAGTAAACTGTATGTAACGTATCGCCTGAATTGGCACACAAGTAATGCGCTCATAGCTCAGCTGGATAGAGCACTTGGCTACGAACTAAGGGGTCGGGAGTTCGAATCTCTCTGAGCGCACCAACTTGAACAATCAACCGCACATGTTGCGGTTTTTTTGTGTCTGAAAAAATGTAGTACTTCACTTCAGTAATACATTCCTTAAGAAAAATCCGATATAAATAAAGCGCTATTCTTGAGTGATTCCCCCAGCTATGTTTGTATGGAATGATCAATCTGTTGGTTTATGCAGCGTTTTATATCTACTATGCTTAATAACTGGGCAGTTGATCGGATTTTATGAAAATAAGACTTAACAAAAAATAAGATTCACGTATAATTCACCCCATCAAGACGTCGCGCTCATAGCTCAGCTGGATAGAGCACTTGGCTACGAACTAAGGGGTCGGGAGTTCGAATCTCTCTGAGCGCACCAACTTGATTAATATTGAAAAACCGCACATGTTGCGGTTTTTTTGTGCCTGCACTTTCTGTTCAGTAAAAATCCATAGCATGGATGGATCTTTTGTTGTATGTATGCAGTTGTTTCTTGCGTCTCTGTTTGATGATGTTACTTTGCTATATGGGGATTACTTTGGCTTGAGTTGATAATCAACGAATCAACATCGATCTATTAAAGTTCTAAAAAAAATGATCGATTGTGTTGTAGTATTGAGCACAATATTTTTAGCTATTTGATATGACCCTATGTCAGAGAACAAGCCTGCATTATCGACACGTTATTTCCTTACTTTAGAAGAATCTCAAGATGGTTTTGCCTTAGCGACTTTTGGTAAAAAGCAAATGACGCGTTTTATTACGCCGTTGATTAGTTTCGGGATTATTGTATGGGGCTTTATGCTCGGCTTCTCAGGCGTCGGTCGTTACTATGTGGCATTGGGTATATTTTTCTTGGTTTTACAAATTCTCATGCGCTATTGGTTCCTGCCTATGATGTTTAAGCGCCAATTTGTGAAATATCAATTTGGTAAAAGTGAGCAAGGCATCGATCTATACCAAGATTATGCGGAAATTTATGCCAATGGTCGCAAGCAAGTGGTCCATTATAATGAAGTACAAAAGTTTGCTAGTGGCAAGTTGACTTATATGCTTGAGCTGAAAAACCGTACTGTGGTGATTGTGCCTAAGCGTGCATTGGCCGATAGTGCGGATCAAGCAAAATTTGAAAATACTTTCAAAAAATAAGCATTTTGCTCCATAACACCATCAAAAAATCAGAGGAAGATCATGAGTACAATTCCATCTAAAATTGTCTGTGTCGGTCGTAGCTATGCAGACCATGCCAAAGAATTAGGCAATGCGATTCCTGATCGTCCTGTTTTGTTTATCAAACCACCGAGCAGTTTACTTAGTTTAGATGCGGGTATTTCTTGGAATCCTGCATGGGGTAGTTGCCATTATGAGTGTGAATTGGTTTTACGTATTGACCATCGCCTCAGCAAAGCAACAGATTCAGCTCAAGCCCTGCAAGCTGTGGGTGCTGTGACTTTAGGTTTAGATTTAACCTTACGTGATTTGCAAGATGATTTGAAAGGCAAAGGTCAGCCGTGGGAACGTGCCAAAGCCTTTGATGGTTCGTGTGTGCTGGCAGACTGGGTTGCTGTTTCCGATGTGGTACAGGACTGGGATGATGTGCATTACAGTTTTCATGTCAATGACGAGCTGCGTCAAGCGGGCAATACCGCACACTTAATTTTTGATATTGGGACCTTGCTGGCCGACATTAGCCAAGTCTTCACTTTGGAAGCAGGTGATGTGGTCATGACAGGTACACCTGCTGGGGTGGCTGCACTACAGGCGGGTGAGCAGTTGAAAATGACCCTAAAAGGTAAAAAGCAAGACTATTCTTGGAATACCTTTGTCAAAGCTTAATTTGCAGACTTTCAAACCTACATCATTCAAAAGGTCACTTCGGTGATCTTTTTTTAGCGTTGTTGGTGACTATGGTACAGTTTGCGGAACTGATCGGGGGTATATACCATCCAGCGTTTAAACATATTAATAAAGGCCGACGCATTGGCATAACCCAAATCCAGCGCGATACTTTCGACCTTTTTTCCTTCCGTCAGCATGCTCATGGCTTTCATGACTTTTAAGCGCTGTCGCCATTCATTCAATGACATGCCTAGTTCTTTTTGGCTATAACGTGCCAGTGTGCGTTCAGTCATATTGTGCTGTATTGCCAGTTGTTGTAAAGAACTGTTGTCCGCAGGGTGTAGATGTAAAAAATCTAAAATGCTTTTTAGGGCAGTGTGTTCAGAGTGGGGTAAATAACTGCTGACCAATTCTGCATGATGTAATTGGTCAAGCAAGACATAGAGTAAGCGCATGTGCTCAGGTGCATCATCTGGCAAGCTATGTTGTCTCAAGTGCTTAAAAAGCGCTGAGACTAAGGGTGAGCTGAGCATAATACCTGCTTGCTGAGGTAGATGAGTACATAAGCTTTCATGGATATATAAGGTGCCATGCGAAACATCGGTACGATTTAAACCGCTATGGGCTATATTTGGTGGGAGCCAAATGCCATAAGGGGGTGGGGTAAGATAGTCAATCTGGTTAATATTCACTTCCATTACGCCATTAAAGGCATATACAAATTCGCCCCATGCATGTCCATGCACAGGATAAACCGACTGCGCAGGGTCCTCGCGGAAGCTGATCCACAATAATTTATCAATATGGTCATTGGTCGGTAATTGTTTAAGTGGCGCGTTCTTTTTTTGTTGTCGTTGGGGCATGGCTGAAATTGCCTGAATAAGAAGATCTATTGTCTGTTTTAAATTATATGTTTTATTTCAGACAAATCTATAGTGAGCTTTGATCTTTTTCAGCGGAGCAGGTCGTGAGTAGTCGTCAAGTGCTGGACAGTAAGGCTTCAGGGATTATGTTTGGGCTGTGTATTTTGTGGGGATTACAACAAGTGGTGTTAAAGCTTGCTGCCCCCGATATTTCTGCAGTGATGCAAATTGCACTTCGCTCAGGCCTCTCAGCGTTGATGGTTTACCCCATGATTAGGTTGGCAAAGGGCACATCTTTATGGGGGCGAGACTACTTACCTGCAGGCATTTTGGTGGGGGTATTATTTGCAGCCGAATTTTTTTTAGTGGCGCAAGCTTTACGTTTTACCTCTGCTTCGCATACCGTGGTTTTATTGTATACCGCCCCTATTTTTGTGGCATTGGGTTTACACTGGAAACTGCCGTCTGAGCGTTTGTCGGTCATACAGTGGTTAGGAATTGGATTAGCATTCTTTGGAATTGTAATCGCCTTTTTATTTCATCCTTCTGATTCTCAAGCTTTAGTCACATCGGCTTTATGGGGGGATGTCTTGGCACTTTTAGCAGGGATTTTATGGGCAGCCACCACGATCGCTGTTCGGCTGACCAAATTGGCTGAAGCACCTGCGACCCAAACTTTGTTTTATCAGCTGTTTATCGCATTTTTAGTGTTATTGCCTGTGGCTTTTTTCATGGGACAAGCGACGATTCACTGGTCTGTATTATCCGTTTCAAGTTTGCTTTTCCATACCGTTGTCGTGTCATTTGCCAGTTATCTGATTTGGTTTTGGCTGTTGAAAAAATATTTGGCCTCACAGTTGGGCGTCTTTTCTTTTTTGACCCCGATTTTTGGGATGTGCTTTGGTGTGGTGTTACTCAATGAGCAGTTAGAACTCAACTTTTTGGTGGGAACATGCTTTGTGTTGATGGGGGTAGTAGTGGTGAGTTTGCATCATAAAATTAAGCATTATGTACAGGCATTTAAAGTGGCTTTGCAGTAAATACAGAGTAAGCTTGAGCTCAGACTGCTTTGATTCAGAATATAAAAAAACGTGTCTTGGACACGTTTTTTTATATGAAGTATTAAGATTTATCATCAAAAATTGTAGACAGCGGAATGGCAAGTTTGGCTGCCAAGTAATCATCTGATTCTACTAATGCTGGACCAATTTTCTTGATCCAAAGATCGTCATGATGCACGTTGTTTAAGTCGCGGCGCTTCGGTAATGGATAGGGAAGCTGAGTATAGAAACTCCAAAAATCGACTTGGGATAAATTCCGCACCAGCACGTATTGGTTGTCATCGGTACGTTTAACTAAGTTCTGCTGTTCAAGCATCAATACATAACTCGGCCAACGTCCAATTTCATCTCTTCCTAAAACATCTAAAGCTTCATCATCGGAAACACTTAGTCCGTGTTGTTGCTTTTTATAAAACAGTTCCATCAGGTCGAGCAACATAATCACAGGATGGCGCTTTTGTTCTTTGTGGGCAGTAAATGCGGTGAGTGCGTAGCTGATTTCAACACCAATCAGGACAATATTCCACGACAAAAAAATCCATAATAAGAAAATAGGAATCGCAGCAAAGGCACCATAAATTACTTCATAACTAGTGAAGTTTGACATGATAAAGCCGAACAAATTTTTCAGGAGTTCAAACACGATGGCACTAAATAAGCCTGCAATCAAAGCGGATTTAATCGGGACACTTCGGTTTGGAATAGTCCAATTTAGGATAAAAAAGCCTAAAACAGTTAGGAAGAAAGAAATCAACCACAGGACAAATGCGCCATTGAGTTCATAGCCTGCAAAATTATTGCTCAAAACATTGAGGGAAGCCATTGTCGATGAAATAACAAAGGCACTACCGAGTAGAATAGGGCCCAAAGAAATAATGGTCCAATAGCGCATAAAACCAATAATGCCGCCGCGGGTTTCGCGGACTCGCCAAATACGGTTAAAGACTTTTTCAATGCTGGTCAGCATCATGACGGTGGTGACAAATAAAAATAAGATTCCAATA
The DNA here is from genome assembly GCF_002165305.2 of Acinetobacter sp. WCHA55. Classification (NCBI taxonomy): domain Bacteria; kingdom Pseudomonadati; phylum Pseudomonadota; class Gammaproteobacteria; order Moraxellales; family Moraxellaceae; genus Acinetobacter; species Acinetobacter sp. WCHA55. The sequence goes on from NZ_CP032286.1 coordinate 449,323, forward strand.
ATGGTTAAATTACTGGATTTATCGGTAAACGCATTTAAGGCCTTATCAAAAGCAATCGTGGTTTTCGGTAAAAAATTACTATAGATCAGTTGTTGTAATTGCTGTCGTGCAGGTTCAAGCGCTTTGATTGAGGAAATGATCACCAAAAAAACGGTCAGCATCGGAACGACGGCAAACAGGGTGGTATAGGTTAGTGCCCCCGCTTGTTCACGACATCGATCGGCCTCAAAGCGGCGCAGTACAAATAAAACGAACTGAAACCAAGTTTTCTCATAGAAAGGAAGTTTTCTTAAGTACTGTTCTAACATAGGCAAAGTATCTCTTTTGTTTTCTTCATCTTTTCTACATTTTTCACTCTAAGCTTAACCAAAAAATAGGAAAAATACCGTATAGTTTTATTTTTTCTGTCTCCGAACTCTATTCATGCAAACCTATGTTTTAGTTTTATATTACAGCAAATACGGCAGTACCCGTGAAATGGCACATCTGATTGCAAATGGAATTGAAGCCAGCGGTGTTGCAGTTAAAATTCGAACAGTGCCAAATATTGCGACCGTGGTGAAGGCAGCAGAGCCGAGTATTCCTGCAGAAGGCGATATTTATTGTAGTTTAGAGGACTTGGCAAACTGTGCTGGTTTGGCGCTAGGCTCACCGACCCGTTTTGGCAACATGGCTTCAGAAATGAAATATTTCCTCGATCAGACCACCAGTCTTTGGCTCAATGGAGCACTGCATGGCAAGCCTGCTTGTGTGTTTACCTCATCAGGTTCGATGCATGGTGGTCAAGAAAGCACGTTGTTGACCATGCTGCCACCGTTATTTCATCATGGCATGATGATTTTAGGATTGAACAATGCCATTCCGGCATTGTCAAATACGAAGACAGGTGGGACACCGTATGGTGCGAGCCATGTTAGTGGGCCTCGACATGATCAGAGTTTAAGCCAAGATGAAAAAGTGCTGTGTGAAGCTCAAGGTAAGCGTCTTGGGGAAGTTGTGAAGAAACTACACGCCTAGTCATTGAGACATAAAAAAGCCCATCAATGATGGGCTTTTTCTTATGGAGCTGGCGTCAGATGTTGCTCTTTAAATTTTGTACCGCACTTGAGACATTTATAGTCAAGAAATACATTTTTATCGACAATTACACCTGCTTTTTTACCAAAACGATGTCCTAAAAATCCACCAGTTACCCCAATACTGACTGCGCCGACAAAAGTGCCAATGGTGCCACCCATAATCACCCCAAGAGGCCCAGCCGCTGCGCCGATGGCAGCGCCAATAGAGGCCCCAGATGCTGCACCACCGACAGTACCAGCAGTTGCGCCTGCTGAACTGAGCAATACACCTCCAATTTTAGTCAGTTGCTGCTCGTGATTGCGCTTTTCAACCTCACTAGAGCCACATTTGGGGCAGAGAATTGTATTTTCCATAGTCTATTGGCCTATTCGGATGACCAGTGATTGAAGCTAGTCGCCCTTTTACGGTGTGGATGACACGTTGCGCAGAACAACCGTGTTTTGCGCTTTGATTTGAAAGATCTAAACAACTAAATCTAGAGTAGATCTTAGTTGAACTTGTAGCAATAATATTTATTAAACGTGTAATTTTCTTAAGGACTTTATGCTGTGTTTTTAAATATGGTTTAGTTGGCAAAGTGAATTCGGTTTCTTCCTGCTTGTTTGGCACAGTACAAGGCTTTATCTGCGCGTTTAAAGACATCCTCTGCATCAGCGTCATGTTTACCGACTTCAGCGACCCCTATACTGACCGTGAAACACAGCACTTCTTGTTCATAGTGGACTTCCATCGCCTCAATGGTTGAACAGATTCGTTTAAAGACCCGCATGGCTTCATCACCTAAGCAGGCAGGTAGAATAATCGCAAATTCTTCACCACCAATGCGCGCTAAAAAGTCTTCGTCACGCAGTATGCTGTGGATTTGTTTGGCCATCTTTTTCAGCACATGGTCACCTGCGGTATGTCCATAACAGTCATTCAGCTGTTTAAAATGGTCAATATCTAAGATGCCTATTGTAAATGGCACGCGACTATGGCTGAAATGCCGCATGGTTTGATTACTTTCTTGCACAAATACCCGACGATTAAAGGTTCCTGTGAGTTCATCTGTAGACGCTAAGACCGCCATTTCTTGCACTTGTAAATGCAATTTAATGTTTAAAGCTAACCATGTGGCGAGGCTCTGTAAAAGAATCGCTTGTTGGAGGGTGTAGTGATGTTTACGTTGATCTGCCACATTTAAGGTACCAATACACACGCCATTGTGAATCATGGGCGCATCCATGCAGGTTCCCATGCCGTGCTCTGAAAGCATTTTACAATCGAGTTCATCTGACAAAGCGAGGTCATCGCAAATGATCAGTTGCGATTGGGCAAAGACGCGCCCGACAAAGGTTTGACCAATCGGAATTTTAAAATCCATTGGAATTGCATGATTGCCTGAGATTGAATATAGCTTGAGGTATTCTTCAGTATCTTGCAGGGTAATACTGGCCCGATCTGCATCAAACACGTGAGAAATCCAGTAAGCAATGGTATCTAAAACAGCTTGCAAGGAGTCTGCTTTACTCAAATCGTGAATGAAGTCTACGGGAAGCTGAATAGAGTGTACGCCATCAAAGCCGGATAGTTGGCTTGGGGTAAATGATCGTTCAGTTAATTGTTTCTTGTTTATCATTCAATTCGGTATCTCTATAAAATAGTATCCAATTTAGTCTTCGTTTGTTTTGCTCTTAGAAAGTGGACATTACCTTTTAGATTTGATCATGCTATAGAAATTGCATTTCTCCAACTTCAATGTGTAATTAAATTGAAAAAAAAACGATATATTTTTACTCGAAATTAAAAATAACTTATAACGCAAATATGGCATTTACATGTAGATGACCTGCGGGTCATCTGAGTGACAAAAAAAGAGCACTTAAAGTGCTCTTTTTTGAGGTTGAATGCCGTGATTAGTCGCGAACAAATTCAACAGTACCATTTGCCAATGACTTTACGCGTGCCAAAGACTCAACGCGGTAGCCTTTTTCAAGCAAAATGTCACGACCAGGTTGGAATGATTTTTCAATCACAATCCCCACACCAACAACTTCTGCTTTCGCTTGGTGAATTAAGTCAATCAGACCCAAGGCTGCTTGACCATTGGCCAGGAAGTCATCAATCACGAGAGCTTTGTCTGCTGAGCTGATGTGCTTATTTGAAATCGCAATCGTGCTTTCGGTTTGTTTGGTAAACGAAAAGACTTTTGAACGGTAAAGGTCATCTTTTAAGGTTAAAGATTGGTATTTACGCGCAAAAATAACGGGCACGCCCAGTTCTAAACCTGCCATGATTGCAGGTGCAATACCTGATGCTTCAATCGTGATGATTTTAGTGATGCCTGCATCTTTAAAACGAGCAGCAAATTCTTTACCGATTAATTGCATCATAACCGGATCGATTTGGTGATTTAAGAAAGCATCAACTTTCAGAACTTCATCAGATAGAACGATACCTTCGCTTAAGATTTTCTGTTCTAGTGCGTACACGGGAGAATCCTCTAGGGGGCAGGTGCTTTTTCAAGCAAAAGCGTATTTTAGGAAGCACCTGAAAAAATGCAAGTAAAATTCGTCAAAATGACTAATTGCTTGCACCTTTATAACTCGTTAATAGCAATCCATAGGATGTTTTCTTATCCACATGGCTGACTTTGACTGGAAGGTAGTCCAATTTAGGTGCTAACCAGAAAATGGTTTCGCGACCAGGTTTATCATGTTTCATAACCACTTTAATGGTGTCAAAGGTGCCATAATCGGTTTTGATTGACTCAGAACCTTGCTTCACAAATTTACGTGCTTCCACTTCTTTGGCATCGGCCAAATAATAAGTCGATTTTAAACCGCCATTTTTGATGTCTTCACGAAGTTGTAATTCAGCATTCAGTTCATCCAGTACGCCAGCTTTCCAAGCGAAAGAACGCGCTTCTTTGTCTTTCTTGGTATTGATGGTTTTTGCTGCTGGATTGAAGTTAATACTCATGGTGTTGTTATGCACCAAAATTTTACTACTACGGCTAAAACTGCTGGACTGAATTTGCTTGCCATTGAAACTAAAGCGACTGCTTTCGGTTGCAGAGGCGATACCTCCTGCTTTGGCGACAAAGACATAACTCCAGTTGCTGCCCGATTTTGATAACGTGCGTGTCGCTGAGCCCATGTTTTTGCCATTATAGTTAAATTGATAACTGGCTTGGAATGGACTCATGGCAAAGGTTTGACTTGAGAAACCGACAAATAGCAAGGTGCTGACCCCTGTTGCCATTGCGACTGTTTTCAACATTGATTTAGCCATAAGAAAAAGTTTCCTATTCAGTTGTAGGCACAAATTTTTTGCATAGAAATATTATGCACGTTGATGATGAAGAAAAAATTCGAAACATAGGGCAAACTGTAGTTTTATGTTTCTTTTACCCACCTTAAGACACATTTAGTCGCAGCATCCCGAGTTATTTTTGTCGAATTGGCGAGACCGTGCTTTCGTCTAGATTGGGTTCAATCAAGTCATCGATCGAGGTTTGCGAAAACTTATTAAATAACGCTGTTAAGTTGACATTACCGATCACTACTAATTCTGCTTCACGCAACACGGCATGATTGACATGGACTTTACCTAAGGTATCGATAATAGAACGATTTTTTCCTAACCAGCGATTCAGATCCAAATGCAGTAGATCATCTTTGACTTTAATCACATTCAGTTTTTCTAAAATAATGCCTAAAGGGTCTTGGTTCAGGATTTTTTGATAAAAGAATAGAGCACAGCGTACGCCCATTTTATGAAAAACCGTCGGATATTCAGCATCTAGAACACTGGTATCGCTGATTTGCTCAAATACGATTAACTGCGTTTTTTTATTTAACTCCATTTGTGCCAGTTTTAAATCTACCGAAAGCGTGAGTTTGAGTCCGTTATAGTCGAGCGTGGCATATAAACGCAACCAATCATCATGTAAGTCGGCATGCAGGTCTTTCAACATTTTTACGTTGTCGGTTACAAAACGTTGAAAAGTGGCATTTAAAAAGACTTGAGACATTGGAAACTCGCGCTCATCCTCAATAAATCCTTCCGCCTTTTGATAAACTTGGCGTAAACGATTAGAAATGTTGGAAATAAGCGTTTGCATAAGAGGCGTCCTAGCTAATCAACGTGTTTGAGCGATCAGATCTCTGGTCGAAATGTTTGAAAAATACTGCTCATGAACCTTGCAGTTTAGCAAAATTAATTGCACCATTTTCATGATTTTATGAAACAGTGAATCTAAAGGGCACAAGGTCTCATTCTACGCAATAAAATGAAGACTGTGTCTATTTTATACTGCGCGCTTGCGCTTTGGAGAACAAGACAAATTGTCGGTTTGGTGTGATGCTTAGAAAAATAAATGTAATGCCTTTGGCTCATAATTGGTGGAAAGACCCAATTTTTACAGCGACCGTAGTACTGGCGGTATTTTTGCATCTCGTGATTTTGACTCTGCAATTTACTATGCCTCAAGAAAATGATGCGGCAGTGAAAGAAATTGCTGTTACTTTGCGCCCTTCTGATCAAAAAATTGAAAACGCAGATTTTTTGGCACAAGCCGATCAACAGGGTTCAGGGACTTTTCGTGAGTCACATCGCATGTCGAGTGATATGCCTGCACCGATGCTTGAGCAAAGCACAGGCGAAGAGCAGCGTGAGACTTTAGAACAGATCCAACAAAAACGTGAACTGAATTTTGAAGAAAAGCTGTTGATGACGACTTTAAGTTGGCAAAAACAAGCTGAGGATAACCAGCGCAAAAAAGCTATGGAAGAAATGAATAGTCAGTTTCAAGCTAAAGCTGCAATGGTGGCCAGTCTTGAAGCACAATATTTACAACGCCAACAAAACTTTAGTCGTCAGCAAAAAATCAAAACTGTCGATGGTATTCAAGCCAAGCAAGATATTTCGGCAGCTTATCTTGAAAAGTTCCGTCAGAAAGTAGAATTTTATGGCAATCGTTACTATCCGGAAGCAGCTAAACAGCAGCGACTGGCAGGTGAAGTACGATTAATGGTGATTCTAAATGCGTCAGGAGGCATTCGCGCTATACGCCTGATTGATAGTTCAGGTCATGAAATGCTCGATGAAGCTGCAAAAGCCTCGGTACGTAAGGCAGCACCATTCGGTGGATTTGATGCCAAAATGAAGGATATTTCTGAGCTACGTATTGTGCGCACATGGCGTTTTGACCCAGCAGAGGCAGAATTTGAAGTGCACTGAGCTGTGCACTTCTTTATGCGAAATTATTATAATTAATTTAAATTAATAAGTTTTTTAAAAACAATTTGTTATTTTCTTGTTTTGTTTTTTAATCATTTTAAATTATAAAAAACAATAAATTAAATTTACCTCCTTAAACTTGAATTGATAATAAAAATAATTATCATTTGCAGTGTGTTTTTTGTTAAATATTTTTGAGCATAGAAGCATCTTTCTTTATAGCGAAGCGACGGGGTAAGAGCGTGCATGCATTTAAATATTCGATCCCTGTTATAAGGACATAGTTTTATGTACAACTCTCCAACATTAAATCGTTTTAAAGTTAGCCCACTGATGTTGGCTATGGCGGCAGCAACAGTATTTCTCCCGACGTTGGTATCTGCAGCAGCAATAGACAATGAAAGCACCCAGCTTGAAACCATCACTGTTCAGGCTGAGGAAGAGAATCCAGCCGTAACAGAAGGAACAAAGAGTTATACGGCTAAGAGTGCCAGTACTTCGACCAAATTAAATTTGTCACTTCGTGAAACACCGCAGTCGGTTAAAGTTTTAACTCGTGAGTATTTAGATGATGCAAATATTAATTCTTTCCAAGATATGCTAAATACTGTCACAGGTTTAGCTGCAAATCGTTGGGATGAGCGTCAATACCCTACTGCTCGTGGTTTTGACGTGGATTATTACTTATTTGATGGTGTTCCTAGCACAGTGGGTATGGATGCAAGTGACCCAGATCTCACCATATATGACCGAGTTGAATTGGTAAAAGGTGCCAATGGTTTAATGACAGGGGCAGGAAACCCAGCAATTGCCATTAATATGATCCGAAAACATGCAGATTCAAAAGAATTAACAGGGCGCTTAAGTACATCTTTTGGTTCATGGGACAATTATAGCTCTACTGCTGATATTTCTGCGCCTTTAACTCGTGATGGCGATGTTCGAGGTCGGTTAGTTGTGAAACATGAAAATAAAGATTCATTCATGGATGGATATGAAAAAGAAAATAATGTTCTTTATGGTGTAATTGATGCGGATTTGACAGATAGCACTTATGTATCTGTGGGGGCAAGCTATCAAAACCTTGAACGTGATGGTGTGAGATGGGGCGGCTTACCAGCTTTCTACAGTGATGGGACAAGAACGAATTTTGATCGATCAAAAATTGTTTCTTCAGATTGGACCTATTGGGACACTGATACGATTTCAGCTTTTGCGACAATGAAACAAAAGTTGTTTAAGGATGTTAATTTAAATATTAATTACTCTTATCGAGAACTAAAGCAAGAAACTGCGCTTTTGTATTTTGGACCAAGCTATGCTAATGGGGGCACGGTTCCTAATACTGGAACAGTCGATAAGGCGACAAATCAAGGTGTTGGTTCATTATCGACATGGTCTGATCGCACCAAAACCACAGAAAATAATATTGATACCTTTATTTCGGCACCGTTTACGTTGGGTGGTTTACAGCAAGAAGTCGTTGCGGGTTTTATGTATAACCAAAGTAAAGATGACACTTGGTATTCGGGTTCGCCAACACTTTCAGGGGCAACCATTGATTTTGATAATATCAATATGCCATTAGCGGGTGATATTTCTAATTCAAATCTTTATCAGGTACCTAATAAAACGACACAAACTGGAGCATATTTAGCAGGTAAATTTACTTTGCTTGACCCCTTAAAGTTGATTACAGGGGTGCGCGTGTCAAATTGGAAGTATGAAAGTGAAGATGGTGTAAATAACCGTAAATTTAATAATGAAGTTACGCCTTATGCAGGCTTGGTTTTTGACTTCTTAGATGATTATTCTTGGTATGCGAGTTATACCGAAATCTTCAAACCAGAAGATAAAAGAAATGTAAATGGTGAGTATCTAGATCCACGTAATGGTAATAGCTTAGAGACAGGGCTAAAAGGCGAGTTTTTAGATGGTCAATTGAATGCCAGTTTGGCAGTGTTTAAAACACAGCAAGACAATGTTGCGGAAGCAATTGATAATGTCTTTATTCCTGATGCAAATGGCGATCCAACTAAAGAACAAGCCTATCGTAGTGTTGATGGGGTTGAAAGCAAAGGTGTTGAATTTGAACTTGATGGTGAACTTACAAAAAACTGGAATCTGAGTTTTGGTGTTACTCACTTTAGTGCAGAAGATGCAGCCGGTAAAAAAGTTGAAACGCTTGCATCACGTACAACGGCAAATCTATTTACCAAATATACGTTGGATAAGTGGAGCGTTGGTGGTGGAGTAAACTATAAGAGTGCATTCTATACTGGTGAGGGACGCCAAAAAATTATGCAAGATGCATATGCTTTAGCTAATTTAATGGTTGCATATGATATTGATCAAAATATTAAAGCACAATTAAATATCAATAACCTATTTGATAAAAAGTATTATGAAGGTATAGGTGCAAACAGTATGGTATACGGTGAACCACGCAATGCAACGCTCACTTTCCGCTATCAATTCTAAAAATCTTGAGAAATACAAAACGGCTTATTAACAGCCGTTTTGTATTGTAAATGTGGATAAGTCTAGGCTTATTCACATGCTGTTTTGACTTGAGTCAGCACGTTCAAAGTTTCAGACTTCAACTTTAAATGGCTGTGTCATTGTTTTTCAGTTGTTATGCTATGTGGTCTTTGACCCAGCAGAGGCAGAGTTTGAAGTGCCTTGAGCTGTGCATTTCTAATCAGGCTTTGATTATTTGGGCGAACTCAGTTTATTGGGTTGCGCGGATATAGGTACCGTCTTGACGTCCACCCATCCAAGTCACGCTTAAATGAGACTCTTCCACATCTAGGCGGTTAGGAAAAATTTCTAATTGCTTGCTATATTTCGGCAGTGCCTTTAAACCAATGCAGTCGCCATTTTTCCACCATGTCCCTTCGGCATACTGGTCTAAAGAGCCGACAGCTAAGTACCATTTAAATTTACCGTTGGGCTCTAGTAAAAGTTCGGAACCGACCTCCATCACGCCGTGTAAATAATAATGTCCAGCCCAAGCCTGAGCCGAGTCTAAAAACTTCACTTCCTGACAGGATGTTTGATTTTCAGTATTGCTATTAGCATAAAGTGGCGTGGTGCAGGATAGGGTGATCATGCAGAGTAGTTTTGAAATTGGTGTATGCATTTTTATAATCTCTTCATCTATTTTTTCATCTTGCTTTATTTTTAGCATAAATAAACCCGATACATCGAAATGAATCGGGTAAGTTGTTTCAAATCTAATAGTTACTGTTCTAAATAAGGGTTTTCAAAACCGAGTTTAGCCAAAATTTCAATTTCGATACTTTCCATTTCTTCAGCATCTGCTTCTGACGTTTCATGGTCATAGCCCATGAGGTGCAAAGTGCCATGGACCAACATATGAGTGAAATGCGTCAGTGGTACTTTGTTTTGTTCTTTTGCTTCCGACAACACCACAGGAATACAAATGACCAAATCACCAATGGGAAATGAGTCAAGAATCTGCGCCATTTCATCAGGTAAATCGCTAGGGAAAGACAACACATTGGTTGATTTATCTTTGCCACGATATTCTAAATTCAATTTGTGACTTTCATCATGGTCGACACACGCAATGCCAATTTCACAGTTACTCTGTGTGCCAATATGACGTAAAACAGTTTCTACAACCTTTTTAATATATGCACGTTTCAAGACCAACTCAGGGGCTTGAAAGTCCTGCTGTAGAGAAAGACTCAGTTTCAAAATAGATCCTTAAATAATGACATCTGCGGGCATGTTAAAATGCCCGCAGACTTTAACTTAATGCTGAGCATCGGCAGCAGCATCATTTTCAGCCACTAAGGCTTCTTGACGCGCTTTGCGTTCAGCACGCGCTTCAGCCGTTAAGCGATGTTGTTCTGCATCCCATCCCTCATAGGCCTCAACAATTTTTTGCACCAATTGATGACGGACCACATCACGAGAGTGAAAGCGGGTGATGTGAATTTCTTTGATCTTGTCGATGATGCGCAAAGCATGCGCCAGACCAGATTGCTGACCACGCGGTAAGTCGACCTGTGTGATATCGCCAGTAATCACTGCACGTGAACCGAAGCCTAAGCGTGTGAGGAACATTTTCATTTGTTCAGGCGTGGTGTTTTGTGCTTCGTCTAAAATCACGAAAGAGTGGTTCAAAGTTCGCCCACGCATATAAGCCAGTGGTGCCACTTCAATCACTTGACGTTCAATCAGTTTAGCCACTTTTTCAAAGCCAAGCATTTCATACAAGGCATCGTAAAGCGGACGTAAATACGGATCAATTTTTTGGCTTAAATCACCTGGTAGAAAACCCAGTTTTTCACCTGCTTCAACAGCAGGGCGAACCAATAAGATTCGTTGAATTTCATTGCGTTCTAGCATGTCGACTGCGGCTGCAACTGCGAGATAAGTTTTACCTGTACCCGCAGGCCCAATACCAAAAGAAATATCACTTTGTAGAATACGCTGCACATAACGCTTTTGGTTGGCACCGCGTGGATTGATACGACCTTTACGGGTTTGGAGCCACACTTCATCTAAACCAGTGTGCTCTTGCCCGTCGAAGTCTTCTTGCAATTCACGGTCAGTTTGACTGCCTTGAATCATGAGGTGTAAGGTATCAGCACTGATTTGTGCCGTATTTTCTGCTTCTTCATGCAGGCGATGGAGCAGACCTTCTGCTCTCTCAACTGCATCCATTTCACCATCGACATAAAATGCATCACCTCGATGGGAAATAGTGACATCTAAACGCTGTTCGATTTGTTTCAAATGACCGTTATAAGCACCGAGCATGCTCTTTAAACGTTCTATTGAAACCCCAGGAAAAGTTACTGTACGTCGAATCGCTGCAGTCAAGAGAATTCCTTTAAGTAGTCAGAATCTATTCCCTTACATTACGCCACGTCAGGCTCAAGATTCAAGAGTTCACCATAAACAAAATTCAAAGTTTTAATCTCTGTCACTTCGATTTCGGCGAAACGTCCGACCCATGCTGGATCACCAATAAAACTCACATAGCGAGTGTTATCCGCCGTACCAATCAGTAGATTTGGATCTTTATCCGAAACTTTCTCGACCAAAACGCGTTGAATCGTGCCAAGCATGGCATCAGTCTTGTCAATACTTGAGCGTTTGATCCATTTTTGAACTTTACTGAGACGCTCTTTTTTCACATCCTCAGGTGTGGTGTCTTCAAGTTCAGATGCTGGTGTACCTGGGCGTTTTGAATAGACAAAACTGTAGGAGTGGTCAAAGTCCATATCTTTGATAAACTGATAAGTTTCTTCAAAGTGTGCATCGGTTTCACCTGGGAAGCCAATGATAAAGTCACTGGATAAATGCATATCTGGACGAACTTTGCGTAATTTGGCAATTTTGTCGATATACACATCAATGGTGTGGTTACGCTTCATGGCTTGCAATACATCGTTTGAGCCACTTTGTACGGGCAAATGTAGATGCGACACCATTTGTGGTAGATCACGGTAGCATTCAATCAAGTCATCATTAAACTCAAGTGGATGTGAGGTGGTATAACGCAAACGACCAACTCCTGGAATTTCTGCAACAAGACGTAACAAGTCTGCAAAAGTACAGATATTGCCTTCGAACGTTTCACCGCGGTAACCATTGACGTTTTGACCCAACAAAGAAATCTCACGTACGCCTTTTTCGGCTAAGGTGGCAATTTCAGCTAAAACATCATCCAATGGGCGAGAAACTTCTTCACCACGAGTGTAGGGCACTACACAGAATGAACAATATTTTGAACAACCTTCCATAATTGAAACAAAAGCCTTGTAACCTTCCACACGCGGTTCAGGTAAAAAGTCGAATTTTTCAATATCAGGGAAAGAAATATCGACCAATTTGATTTTTTCTTTCTTGGGTTTTTCGATTTGATCAAAGTGCTGATCCAGCATTTGTGGCAAACGGTGCAAAGTTTGCGGGCCAAAAATCATGTCGACATAGTTGGCACGTTTTTGAATGTTGTCACCTTCTTGAGAGGCTACACAACCACCAACACCAATGATTAGGTCAGGGTTTTTGTCTTTCAGCTTGCGCCAGCGACCTAACTCTGAGAAAACTTTTTCTTGGGCCTTTTCACGAATCGAGCAGGTGTTCATGAGTAGAATATCGGCTTCTTTCGGGTCTTGGGTCAGCACATAACCGTGCGAGTCGCCCAGTAAGTCTGCCATACGGTGACTGTCATACTCATTCATCTGACACCCTTGCGTCTCGATATACAGTTTTTTAACTGATCCATCGATGGCTGGGGTGTGCTGTGGCTGGGTAACAGTGTTTTCTGAGGCAGCTTGGGCACCATTTGGAATGAAGGTTTGAACCGTCATGTAGGCTCCTAAGGGGGATAAATCTAGGTTTTGTGTCTGATCGGTATCTGTGGCGGCGAAAGTAGAGCTTAGCTAGCGACAAAAAAGGGCGATCAAACACCATGTGAAAACTACGAAAGGCACATATTCTAGCAGGAAATCTGAATAAACTTATAGCTTTAAATCTGAAGCTAAAAAGATTGATTTGTGAAGTGAAAATGCAGGAAAATTAATATTGTCTAATCATAAGGTTACATAAGAGAACAATAGAGTCTGTTATGAGTTATTAAACTAATGAAAATGATGAGACGCGACTAGGCAATCCAAAGATGACTGAAGGCAAACCCATGTTAAAACGATTACAGAATAAATATTATCAAGTGTTTGCGTTGGGTGTGGCTGCCTTGGGTCTATCTGCAGCGACTCAGGCAGCAGATGAACAATTCAATGATGCTTTACGCGCAGCCAATGCAGGCAATGTGAGTTTGTTGCAAGAATATCAAAGCAGTATGCAGGGTGATGTGTTGGGTTATTATCCTGAATACTGGGTGCTTAACAGTAATTTAGCGTTACAGCCTGCGGCGAATATTGTCAATTTTGCACAGCGCTATCCGCAATCTGCCATGGCTGAGAAGTTAGCAGCAGATTACATCGAAGAAAAAGTTAAAATGGCCGACTTTACTTCTGCACAGCCAGTATTGACCTATGTGTCCAATGCAGATCGTGCAGAAAGCTGTGCCATAGCGCAAGTCCGTGCCAAGTCAGGCGACCCTTTGGTTTTTGCCGAATACAAAGATGTTTGGCTCACAACCAATTCACAGCCTGAATCATGTACTGGGCTAGGGCGCATGATGTTGTCTAGTCCACTGATGACGGAGCAAGACAAACAACAGCGTCTATGGGCACAGCTGCGTGCAGGGCAAGCAGGTCAAGCGATTGCAACCGCACAAACCATTGGTATGAATCTGTCTTTGGCACAGTTGAATAGCATCCAAGCCGATCCACTGAACTATCTATGGTCAGCACCGAAAGCATCGGTGGCAGATCAAGCGTATTTAATTTATGCCATTGGCCGTTTAGCCGATAGTGATCTAAATACTGCATTGGCTTCGGTAAAGCGTGCTGCAGAGGGTACCCCTGAGTCAGTGCAAAAAGCGTTGTACCGCGCTGTGGGGTATATTGGTGGCACAACCGTGATGAAAAACAATTTTAATGTGGAAGTGTTGCAAGCTTTCGATCGGAGTTATGGTTTAGCACTGAGTGAAGAAGAAGCCGAAATTTATGCGCGCCAAGCCATTCGCTTTGGGGCATGGGAGAGTGTCATTCGTGCCATTGATGGCATGAGTGTGACGCAGAAACAAGAAGACCGCTGGCAATATTGGTTAGCCCGTGCTTCAGAACAACGTGGTGATGCAAAATCAAAGGCACTGGCGCGCGAGATCTTCAAAAAATTGTCAGTAGGTGACGATTATCATAACTTATTGGCAAAAGATCGTATTGGACAACGTTATCAGACCATTCCTGCGAATACCCAACCTAGCAATGCTGACATACAGCGTTTGAATCAGGATATTCATTTTAGCCGTGCTTTTACATTGCGCAATGTCAACGCACCAGACAATTATGTCAACCGTGAGTGGAACTGGGCAGTACGACAAGCTTATTTAAAACAAGATGATGGCTTAATTTTGGCTGCTGCCAAACGTGCCACAGAAATGGGGTGGTATGACCGCGCGATCTATGCAGCGGATCGAACGGTCAAGCAACATAACTATAGCTATCGTTATGCCATGCCGCATCAAAGCTATGTAGTCAGTCATAGTCGCAATGCAGGCATAGATCCTGCATGGGCGTATGGGTTAATGCGCCAAGAAAGCCGATTTGTTACCCATGCTCGTTCGCATGTCGGGGCAGGTGGTTTGATGCAAATCATGCCAGATACGGCGAAACTGGTCGCTAGACAAATGGGTGAAACCTATAATCCTGCTGCACTGAGTGATATGAATACCAATGTTCGTTATGGCACGTTCTACTTGTCCATGATTCAAAGCCAATTAAGCAACAGTCCTGTACTTGCCACAGCAGGTTATAACGCAGGGCCAAATCGTGCGCGTCGTTGGCAACCTGAAAATCAGCCCATTGCGGCGGATCAATACACAGAAAGTATTCCTCTGACTGAAACTCGTGATTACGTCAAGCATGTCATGAGTAATGCGACACATTATGGTGTGCTGCTTGGACAGGGGCCACAGTCGATCACCCAGCGCATGCAAAATATTCCTTTTAGAAATCAATAATAAAGGCCTAGGCATTTTATGGTTTTGATGTCATCCCAATCAGTCTTGACGCAAAAGCTTCTGCTGTTGATCAGTAGTGGCATTGCTCTGGGATTTTTTGCGACATCAGCCCATGCAACACCGACTGTATTTGGCTATGTGATGGAAGTTCAAATGACACCAGCTGTGTGTTTGTTCGATAATCAAGGCTCAAAGAAACGGAAATGTTTGGAAGGCTATTCGCTCAATATCACAGGCTTGTATCCTGAAACCACGACACGAGAGTGTCAGACCAATTCCTCAGCAGTGCTGTCACCACTTCAGGCCAAAGTGGTCGCTAGAGTCATGCCCGATGAACATGCGCGTCGCCAGTTGTGGGCAGAGATTGGTGGGTGTGTGCCGATGAGTGCTAGTCAATATTTTCGTAACGTAATTAATTATGCAGAACGTTTAAAAATTCCCGCAGATTTGACTTCATCTGAAAATAAAACCGCGCAACTTAATACCTTACGAGGGCAGTTTCAGCGTTTGAACCCCGGACTGCCTGCAAGCGGGCTGCGTTTTAGCTGCCGTACTCACCGTCAAACCAATATTTTGACCGAAGTCAAGGTCTGTTATAAACCCAATGGTCAGTACAAAGTTTGTGCAGAGAATATTCAAGAAAACTGTCCAAATTCCTTTGCGATCAAGGGTTCTTACTAATCTCTTTCCCTAAATTAATTTATATTTCCTATCATACTTTTGTTGGAATTCATTCTCTTTTACATGCATCTGCCAAAGTATTGGAGTACAATCTTTGCCGTTTATGATTATTAAGATTAGATAGAACAGCTATTTAATCATATAACGTTCCTCAAATGGAGATAAGTACATGAAGCAACCTGTTCGCGTTGCCGTTACTGGCGCTGCTGGTCAAATCGGTTATAGCCTATTATTCCGTATCGCTAGTGGCGAAATGTTAGGTAAAGACCAACCAGTTATTCTGCAATTGTTAGAAGTTCCTTTTGAGAAAGCTCAAGCTGCGCTTAAAGGCGTAATGATGGAACTAGACGACTGTGCTTTCCCATTATTGGCTGGCATGATCGGTACTGATGATCCAAAAGTTGCATTTAAAGATGCTGACTACGCGTTATTGGTTGGTTCACGTCCACGTGGTCCTGGTATGGAACGTGCTGACTTATTGAAAGTGAACGGTGAAATCTTCATCGGTCAAGGTCAAGCACTAAACGAAGTTGCTAGCCGTGACGTTAAAGTACTTGTTGTAGGTAACCCTGCAAATACAAATGCTTACATCGCAATGAAATCTGCTCCAGATCTTCCTGCGAAAAACTTCACAGCAATGTTACGTCTTGACCACAACCGTGCCTTGACTCAACTTGCTCAAAAAGCAGGTGTTGCAGTTTCTGACATCGAAGACATGACTGTTTGGGGTAACCACTCTCCAACGATGTATGCTGACTACCGTTTTGCTACTGTAAACGGCGAAAGCTTAAAAGACAAAATCAACGATGCGGCTTGGAACAAAGACGTATTCTTACCTACAGTTGGTAAACGTGGTGCTGCAATCATCGAAGCACGTGGTTTGTCTTCTGCCGCGTCTGCTGCTAATGCTGCAATCGACCATATGCGCGATTGGGCTCTTGGCACAAACGGCAAATGGGTAACTATGGGTATTCCTTCTGACGGTTCTTACGGTATTCCTGAAGGCGTAATGTTCGGTTTCCCTGTTACAACTGAAAATGGCGAATACAAAATCGTTCAAGGTCTTGAAATCGATGAATTCAGCCGTGAGCGTATTAACTTCACTCTGAATGAGTTAGAAGAAGAACGTGCAGCAGTTGCTGACATGGTTAAATAATTTAATCGAACTGATTAAGTTGAAAAAGCACTCCGTTTGGGGTGCTTTTTTTATGGGAAGTGTATTGAACAAAAAATAACATGCTGTGATGTAGATACAACTGAGCGTTGATGACCAAAGGTTTATTCTAATAGGGCATGATCAGGGCTTGAGGAGAACAATGATGTTTGATCAACAACCGACTTTAGAACTTTTATTTGAGCAATTGGGGCTTGATGCAAGTGCGGATGCGATAGATCAGTTTATTGACACACATCAACTCACTTCAGATGTTCCATTGCATAAAGCACCTTTTTGGTCTAAAGCACAGCATGATTTTATTATCAGCAATTGGAAAAAAGATGATGAATGGTCGTTGGTCGTTGACCAGTTAAACGAGCAATTACATACAGAAAATAAACTTTCAGGTTCGTGTCATTTATAATCACAAATTGAAACAACAAACCTAGTTTTAAGACTAGGTTTTTTTAAAAAATACATATAAGTTAATTCAATAATAATTGACAATAGTATTGATAAGGAGGGCGAGATGCTCAATCAACACAAACCATCCTTAGAGCTTTTATTCTCTCAACTGGGACTTGCTAACAGTGCAGCTGCCATTGAGTTATATATTCGTACGCATCAACTTCCTGCGCATCAATCTTTACACGACGCAGCGTTTTGGAATTCCGCTCAACGTGCGTTATTAATCAGTCATTTGGTGCAAGATGATGATTGGGCGATTATGGTTGATGAGCTCAATCAACAGCTACATCTTGATGCTTATAAACTTCAAACAGCTTAAATTGATTCTATGGCTTCGCAATTTAGATACTGGGATTGATCCATAAAAAACGCCTGATTTCAGGCGTTTTTTATTTGTATATTTTAGTGCAATTTACTTTGTATGAGTTTGATAAACCAATCTTCTTGATGAAGGTCGACAAAAGCGGCATGTTCACGCAGTAAAACGAAATCAAACTCGGAGCTTTTCGCATATTTACCAAGCCAGTGTCGTGCCAATGCGGATTCTTTTCTACTGACCGAGGCATAGGCCAAAAACAGGTAAATATCGCCCTGACCATAGCTGGTTAGTGGTTTTAAAATTTGCTGTGTAATCAGTGCAAAGCGATCTTCTTTGGTGATTTCAAAGTACAGCATATAAGCCTTTGCTAGATGCAAAGACAAATTGAGGTACAAAGATAAAGGCATTTCCTCAAACTCAATTCGACCTTGCTCAAGTAATACTACTGCTTCTTGTAAAAAGTGGACTTGCTCTTGGCGAAGCTGGCTCAGTGTGACCAACTGTAAGCGCAAATCAGCACGCTCAAGCGCTAATTCAGGGCTATTGCCTTCTAGGTAGAGTTGATCTGTTTCACCAATACGCTGAATAATGTGTTGACTGTTGGCACGCATCGGTTACATCCTCATCAATTGATGTTCAGTATATGAGGATACTTTTTACAATTTAAAGTCTTATTGCCTGAATCACAGAATTGTACTGTCACTCCGTAACCATCCAGTAATCGATAAACGCTGATGTTTGGCTTTTAAAACCTCATGTAGCAAGTCACTTTGAAACAGTACGATACGATTTGGTTTGGGTTGCAGTACGTGCCAAATGTTATTTTTATCTTGTAGATGAAGCTCTCCTCCCCAGCTGTCTTGCCAGTCTTCGTGTAAATAATAAACCGCAGAAATCATACGACCATTTTTACCTTGAGGATTATCACGGTGTAGTGCATAAAACTCGCCAGCGTTATAGCAAGCAAAATGCGCTTCGACGTCCCGAATACCAAGATAAAAAGCACGGTTGAGCTCTTGACCTAAGCTAAAAAGGGACTGTACATGTTGATTGGAAATGTGGAGTTCGGGATGTAACCATAAAATGTGATCACTACGGATCTTACTGATGACACCATTTTGAATAGCGGCTTCACGAAAGTGGTTTAAGTTCGAGGTACATTCTTCAATAAGTTGATGTACATAGTCTTTAGAGTAGGCGTCATCAATGATGGTAAAACCATGTTGATCTAAATCATCTAGGATTTGATCAACATTCCAAGACTTTGGGAGAAGAACTGCTTCCATTACATTAACCTAAAAAAGACAAAGAAAAGCCACGGTTATTCTAGTGTATGAAAGCAGTCTGAACGAAACTATTTTTCATGCTAAAATACTCATTGATTTTAGGAATGATAGAAACATGAATTACCGTCACCACTTCCATGCAGGTAACTTTGCAGATGTCATGAAGCATGTCCTTTTGCTTCAGATTTTGACTCGCCTCAATCAAAAAGATAAACCGTATCGTTATATTGATACGCATGGCGGTGCTGGTAAATATGATTTATCGACTTCAGAAGCACAAAAGTCGGGTGAGTTCTTAAATGGTATTCACCGTTTAGTAAAACTTGATGACTCGATTAAGCGTAATGCGCCTGAGGGTGTTCAGCAGTATTTAAAAATTGTTGAAAAAATGCGTGAAGGTTCAGGTAAAGGTGCTTATCCAGGCTCGCCGTGGTTTGCATTGGAAGGCATGCGTGAAATCGACAAAGCCACTATTTTTGAAATGCAGCGTGATGTATTCCAACAGTTGTATTACAACGTTCGTGACAAACGCGCGGGTTTGCATGAGCGCGATGCGTATGAAGGCTTACTCGGTGTCATTCCACCCAAAGAAAAACGCGGTTTGGTGATGATTGACCCACCTTATGAAGTTGAACGTAAAGATTTTCCACAGTTAGTTGACCTGATTGCAGCAGCACATAAAAAATGGTCAACAGGGGTCTTTGCGATTTGGTATCCAATCAAAGATCGCGCGATGATTGAACGTTTTGAAAAGAAAATGATTAAAACCGGTATTCGCCGTCAGTTGATCTGTGAAGTATGTGTTTGGCCAGATGACACTCCAGTGGGTTTAAACGGCTGTGGTCTATTGGTGATTAACCCGCCTTGGAAGTTTTCTGAAGATGCAGATGAAGCGCTACAATGGTTATTCCCGCATTTGCGTATGAGTGAAAATGGTGGTCATGCTGCTGTTCGTTGGTTAGTTGGCGAATAAAGATAGACTAGTAAGAGAAAAGGCTACATTAGGATCGACAGAGAATGACAAATATAAATAAACCTGAAAGCGAATCTTCACCCCGCAGTACGCCTACGTTTGATGGGATTACTTTCGAGGTGGAAGAAGAAGAGCATACACAGGAAGGTCAAAAAGTAAAACGTCGAGGTATTTATTTGTGGCCGAACCTGATTACAACGGCAGCGTTGTTGTCAGGTTTTTATTCCATCATTGCCAGTATGAATGGCAACTTCCAGCAAGCGATTTATGCCATTTTCTTGGCAGCGTTGTTGGATGGCTTAGACGGCCGCGTTGCACGAGCCATTGGTGCGCAAAGTGCTTTTGGTGAGCAGTATGACTCTTTATCGGATCTATTGGCGTTCGGTGTTGCACCCGCTATTTTGATGTATAGCTGGAGTTTGGATTCGCTCGGGCGCATTGGTTTAGCGTGTTGCTTTGTCTACACCGCCTGTGCTGCGTTCCGTTTAGCACGTTTTAATGTGCAAATTGGTGTGGTCGATAAACGTTACTTTATTGGTGTAGCTAGTCCTCTTGCTGCCATTATTATTATTTCATTGGTTTGGGTTGGACTCGACTTCCCAGAAATTTTTGATATTCGTGAGCGGGGTATTCAAGCCATTAGTGCAGCAGTGATCGTGTCTGTCGGACTCCTCATGATTTCGAATATTAAATATTATTCATTTAAGACGGTAGATCGTAAGCGCGTTCCATTTTTTGTCCTTCCTATCGCGGTCTTTATTTTTGCTGCAATGACTTACAATATTCCTGTTGGTATTTTAGTCATTTCCTTGATTTATGCACTATCTGGCTTTGTTACTACGTTTTTAGCACGACGTCAGCACAGCCCATCATGAGTTAATGATATGTAGAAGGAGTGTGATATGTGGTTGTTTCAAGATTTTCTCGATCAGTCTAAACAACTTAATCAGGCTCCTTCACGGTCACTCCCTGCTTATCATCCACCCAATAAAAAATATAAAATTATACATCAAGCTTTAACCATTCCCAATCTTCCTGCGCCATTACATTATTTAAATTTTTTGAGCATGATTGGTCAGCCCAATACGCCTATGTTTAGAAATAATAGTGCAATTAGAACTACCCCTTTGGATACTGCTACCGTATTGGCCAGTAGTAGTCCACATATGGCAGGGCAGCTGAACCGTTATTCAATTTCTGCGGAATGTTCATTTCAAGAAAAAACATTTAAATTTGCTAATAAAGAACAGCTCATGGGAACGTTCCCAAAATTTCAAATTCAAAGAAAAGACACAGAGTTGAGTTTTGAAATTGAAATTGCAACAACGCCGCTGATTTCACATTTCACCAAATTACGTTTTGGTCTTGCCGAGCATTGGTCTCTATTGTGTCGATGTCAGGGGGAAGTTAAATATAAAGAACAGCGTTATGACATTGACCAGTTAGGGGCTTTTGATTATGCGCGCAGTATTGACTTTAGTTATTTACCTTTAGCCTTTTTCACCTATCAAATCATCAATCTAGCGGATCAGCGTCAACTATTGTTAGAGCAAATTCGGGATTCGTTTAATCGAATTGTGCAGTCACGTATCTATATACGTGACTTGCAAAAACAACAAACCTATATGTTTGATCAGATGGTGCGCTTTCAAGTCCATCGTGTTTATCCTGCTGTGAAAACTCCCAATGGGCAAAAAATGTATTTGCCGCGAGAGTTTGAATGGCATTATCAAGATGAACAGGGACATCACATTCATGTTTGTGCGCAAAGTCGTGGTGATTTTAAATTTGGTTTGGCTGCGGGTTATGTGGGAAGTTTTAAATATCAACTCAAAATGGATAATTATGAGGAACAGGGCGAAAGTGGTTATTGTGAATATGTGGATTGTCGTGCATTAAAGTGGCAAGAGAAAAATTCGCAAGAAAAAATACGCAATGAAATTGGAGAAATTGTTCCCTTTTCACTCAAAAAATAAGAAAAAGCGCCATTTTGCTGAATAAGTAAACAGTTGAGGAATTTTTTATAAATAATTGAGGAAAAGGGGTTGTGTTGGTTTGGAAATACTGTAGAATGCACATCCATCGGCGGTGATGAAGATTAAAACTTCTGATAAAACAGTAACTTAGTTAAAATTGATTGAGTTGGGTTTTGGAAAGAGAGTTTAAAATAATTTGAATTACCAGTTGACTTCTTCTTGAAAGAGAGTAGTATAGCCGACCTAGCTTGCTGATGACGAATCAGTAAGAAGATCATTAAGAGATTATGAAGAACAACTTGTGTGGATTTTTACTGATTGATCGATCGAAAATATTTCATTGATTGAATGGTAGAAATTACTCGAAGTTTATTTGAGAAATTAATGTCAGAAAATTGATGAGCCAAGATTTGTAGCCATAAGCTACTAATGATTTTAACTGAAGAGTTTGATCATGGCTCAGATTGAACGCTGGCGGCAGGCTTAACACATGCAAGTCGAGCGGGGGATGTTGCTTCGGTAACTGACCTAGCGGCGGACGGGTGAGTAATGCTTAGGAATCTGCCTATTAGTGGGGGACAACATTCCGAAAGGAATGCTAATACCGCATACGCCCTACGGGGGAAAGCAGGGGATCTTCGGACCTTGCGCTAATAGATGAGCCTAAGTCAGATTAGCTAGTTGGTGGGGTAAAGGCCTACCAAGGCGACGATCTGTAGCGGGTCTGAGAGGATGATCCGCCACACTGGGACTGAGACACGGCCCAGACTCCTACGGGAGGCAGCAGTGGGGAATATTGGACAATGGGCGGAAGCCTGATCCAGCCATGCCGCGTGTGTGAAGAAGGCCTTTTGGTTGTAAAGCACTTTAAGCGAGGAGGAGGCTACTGAGACTAATACTCTTGGATAGTGGACGTTACTCGCAGAATAAGCACCGGCTAACTCTGTGCCAGCAGCCGCGGTAATACAGAGGGTGCGAGCGTTAATCGGATTTACTGGGCGTAAAGCGTGCGTAGGCGGCTTTTTAAGTCGGATGTGAAATCCCTGAGCTTAACTTAGGAATTGCATTCGATACTGGGAAGCTAGAGTATGGGAGAGGATGGTAGAATTCCAGGTGTAGCGGTGAAATGCGTAGAGATCTGGAGGAATACCGATGGCGAAGGCAGCCATCTGGCCTAATACTGACGCTGAGGTACGAAAGCATGGGGAGCAAACAGGATTAGATACCCTGGTAGTCCATGCCGTAAACGATGTCTACTAGCCGTTGGGGCCTTTGAGGCTTTAGTGGCGCAGCTAACGCGATAAGTAGACCGCCTGGGGAGTACGGTCGCAAGACTAAAACTCAAATGAATTGACGGGGGCCCGCACAAGCGGTGGAGCATGTGGTTTAATTCGATGCAACGCGAAGAACCTTACCTGGTCTTGACATAGTAAGAACTTTCCAGAGATGGATTGGTGCCTTCGGGAACTTACATACAGGTGCTGCATGGCTGTCGTCAGCTCGTGTCGTGAGATGTTGGGTTAAGTCCCGCAACGAGCGCAACCCTTTTCCTTATTTGCCATCGGGTTAAGCCGGGAACTTTAAGGATACTGCCAGTGACAAACTGGAGGAAGGCGGGGACGACGTCAAGTCATCATGGCCCTTACGACCAGGGCTACACACGTGCTACAATGGTCGGTACAAAGGGTTGCTACCTAGCGATAGGATGCTAATCTCAAAAAGCCGATCGTAGTCCGGATTGGAGTCTGCAACTCGACTCCATGAAGTCGGAATCGCTAGTAATCGCGGATCAGAATGCCGCGGTGAATACGTTCCCGGGCCTTGTACACACCGCCCGTCACACCATGGGAATTTGTTGCACCAGAAGTAGGTAGTCTAACCGCAAGGAGGACGCTTACCACGGTGTGGCCGATGACTGGGGTGAAGTCGTAACAAGGTAGCCGTAGGGGAACCTGCGGCTGGATCACCTCCTTAACGAAAGATTGACGATTGGTAAGAATCCACAACAAGTTGTTCTTCATGACGATGTATCTGAGGGTCTGTAGCTCAGTTGGTTAGAGCACACGCTTGATAAGCGTGGGGTCACAAGTTCAAGTCTTGTCAGACCCACCAAATCTGACTAACCGGTATTATTAAATGCTGAATACAGAAAAACAGAAACATTGACTTATTGATAAGCTGGGGACTTAGCTTAGTTGGTAGAGCGCCTGCTTTGCACGCAGGAGGTCAGGAGTTCGACTCTCCTAGTCTCCACCATAGATTATAGAATTTAGTAAGTTAAAGCTTATTAACTTCTGTGATTTATCACAGTTTCCTGACCTGACGAAGGCTGGAAAAATCATTAACAGAATATATTTGAGTTGAAATAATTTGTTCATACTCGTTTTAAAGATCGACATTAACAGTGATTTATTACTGATTGATGAAGGTTGGAGAAATGAGTTACTAGCGAAATTAACTGAATCAAGCGTTTTGGTATGTGAATTGAATTGAAGCTGTACAGTGTTTAAGTACACAGAGCAACAAACTGTAAGGAAGTGATGAGGAATCATCATAGACTGTCTTAATCCTACTTGTAGGGATTAACGACTGTTTGGGGTTGTATAGTCAAGTAATTAAGTGCATGTGGTGGATGCCTTGGCAGTCAGAGGCGATGAAAGACGTAATAGCCTGCGATAAGCTCCGGGGAGGCGGCAAATATCCTGTGATCCGGAGATTTCTGAATGGGGAAACCCACCTGTCATAAGGCAGGTATCGTATGATGAATACATAGTCATACGAGGCGAACGAGGGGAAGTGAAACATCTCAGTACCCTTAGGAAAAGAAATCAATTGAGATTCCCTCAGTAGCGGCGAGCGAACGGGGAAAAGCCCATTAAGTCATATAAGTTCTAGTGGAATGCTCTGGGAAGTGCAACCATAGTGGGTGATAGTCCTGTACACGAAAGGGCTTATATGATGATGTCGAGTAGGGCGGGGCACGTGAAACCTTGTCTGAATATGGGGGGACCATCCTCCAAGGCTAAATACTCCTGACTGACCGATAGTGAACCAGTACCGTGAGGGAAAGGCGAAAAGAACCCCTGTGAGGGGAGTGAAATAGATCCTGAAACCGCATGCATACAAGCAGTGGGAGCCGACTTGTTCGGTGACTGCGTACCTTTTGTATAATGGGTCAGCGACTTACATTCAGTAGCAAGGTTAACCGTATAGGGGAGCCGTAGAGAAATCGAGTCTTAATAGGGCGTTTAGTTGCTGGGTGTAGACCCGAAACCGGGTGATCTATCCATGAGCAGGTTGAAGGTTGGGTAACACTAACTGGAGGACCGAACCCACTGTCGTTGAAAAGCCAGGGGATGACTTGTGGATAGGGGTGAAAGGCTAATCAAACTCGGTGATAGCTGGTTCTCCCCGAAAGCTATTTAGGTAGCGCCTCGGACGAATACCATTGGGGGTAGAGCACTGTTTCGGCTAGGGGGTCATCCCGACTTACCAAACCGATGCAAACTCCGAATACCAATGAGTACTATCCGGGAGACAGACTGCGGGTGCTAACGTCCGTAGTCAAGAGGAAAACAATCCAGACCGCCAGCTAAGGCCCCAAAATTATAGTTAAGTGGGAAACGATGTGGGAAGGCATAGACAGCTAGGAGGTTGGCTTAGAAGCAGCCACCCTTTAAAGAAAGCGTAATAGCTCACTAGTCGAGTCGGCCTGCGCGGAAGATGTAACGGGGCTAAAACTATATGCCGAAGCTGCGGATTTGCAATTTATTGCAAGTGGTAGGGGAGCGTTCTGTAAGCCGATGAAGGTGTATTGAGAAGTATGCTGGAGGTATCAGAAGTGCGAATGCTGACGTGAGTAACGACAATGCGAGTGAAAAACTCGCACGCTGAAAGACCAAGGGTTCCAGTCCAACGTTAATCGGGGCTGGGTGAGTCGACCCCTAAGGCGAGGCCGAGAGGCGTAGTCGATGGGAAATTGGTTAATATTCCAATACTTCTATGTAATGCGATGAGAGGACGGAGAAGGTTAAGTCAGCCTGGCGTTGGTTGTCCAGGTGGAAGGTTGTAGGCATGTATCTTAGGCAAATCCGGGGTACTCTATGCTGAGAACTGATAGCAAGCTGTACTTGTACAGTGAAGTGGCTGATACCATGCTTCCAGGAAAAGTCTCTAAGCTTCAGTTACATAGGAATCGTACCCGAAACCGACACAGGTGGTCAGGTCGAGTAGACCAAAGCGCTTGAGAGAACTCTGCTGAAGGAACTAGGCAAAATGGTACCGTAACTTCGGGAGAAGGTACGCTGCCGACGGTGATAGGATTTACTCCTTGAGCTATTGGCAGCCACAGAAACCAGGCCCCTGCAACTGTTTATTAAAAACATAGCACTCTGCAAACACGAAAGTGGACGTATAGGGTGTGATGCCTGCCCGGTGCTGGAAGGTTAATTGATGGGGTTAGCGTAAGCGAAGCTCTTGATCGAAGCCCCAGTAAACGGCGGCCGTAACTATAACGGTCCTAAGGTAGCGAAATTCCTTGTCGGGTAAGTTCCGACCTGCACGAATGGCATAATGATGGGGGCGCTGTCTCCAGCAGAGACTCAGTGAAATCGAATTCGCCGTGAAGATGCGGTGTACCCGCGGCTAGACGGAAAGACCCCGTGAACCTTTACTGCAGCTTGACATTGAACTTTGATCTTACTTGTGTAGGATAGGTGGGAGGCTTTGAAACCGAGACGCTAGTTTCGGTGGAGCCAATCTTGAAATACCACCCTGGTAATATTGAGGTTCTAACTCTGTCCCGTTATCCGGGACGAGGACCATGTCTGGTGGGTAGTTTGACTGGGGCGGTCTCCTCCTAAAGAGTAACGGAGGAGTACGAAGGTGCGCTCAGCGTGGTCGGAAATCACGCGTAGAGTATAAAGGCAAAAGCGCGCTTAACTGCGAGACCCACAAGTCGAGCAGGTACGAAAGTAGGTCTTAGTGATCCGGTGGTTCTGTATGGAAGGGCCATCGCTCAACGGATAAAAGGTACTCTGGGGATAACAGGCTGATACCGCCCAAGAGTTCATATCGACGGCGGTGTTTGGCACCTCGATGTCGGCTCATCTCATCCTGGGGCTGAAGCAGGTCCCAAGGGTATGGCTGTTCGCCATTTAAAGAGGTACGCGAGCTGGGTTTAGAACGTCGTGAGACAGTTCGGTCCCTATCTACCGTGGGCGTTGGAAATTTGAGAGGATCTGCTCCTAGTACGAGAGGACCAGAGTGGACGAACCTCTGGTGTACCGGTTGTGACGCCAGTCGCATCGCCGGGTAGCTATGTTCGGAAGGGATAACCGCTGAAAGCATCTAAGCGGGAAGCCTACCTCAAGATAAGATTTCCCTAGGACTTTATGTCCTCTAAAGAGCCGTTGAAGACTACGACGTTGATAGGTTGGATGTGGAAGCATAGTGATATGTGAAGCTGACCAATACTAATTGCTCGTGAGGCTTGACTATACAACACCCAAACAGTTGGTGTTGTGGTTCAAATCACTGCAAACAACTTGATTTAGTTATAAAGCTAAGTAGAATGTGCAAATTAAATTAACTCAGATGTTCTGTTATGAACGATGTTCAAAGCACTGCTTTGAACGAGTGCAAGATTTGGTAGAAAGCGAGGCAATCATAAGACCTAGCGAGTATCCATAAACAGTTGTGCTGGCGACAATAGCAAGAGTGAACCACCTGATCCCTTCCCGAACTCAGAAGTGAAACCTCTTAGCGCTGATGGTAGTGTGGAGTTATCCATGTGAGAGTAAGTCATCGCCAGCTCATTAATTCAAAAACCCCCTCCGCTTAATGCAGAGGGGGTTTTTTTATCATGCGGTTAGCGAAATGGTGAATTTATTATCATTGATTTTTGATTGAAGACGGTTGATGAAATCGTTTAATCACACACCGTAAACGTCTAAGTACTTATAGTAAAAGAACATGAATTTGGTAGCTCAGGGACTGAGTTGTCGACGCGCATGTTTTAAAGCCGTTCTTAAACCTTCTTCAAGGGTAGGGTGATAAAACGGTTTCTGCAAAATTTCATCGACAGTCAACTCTTCTGCAATCATCCATGCCAATAAATGGGCCAAATGTTCAGTAGACTCTGTGAGTAATTCAGCACCAAGTAGCTTTTGGCTACTTCTATCTACATAAACCTCGATGGCTCCATAGTTTTTACCCAGAACCAATGCACGTCCTTGTTTTGCATAGGATACTTCGCCGATGACAAAATTGATATTTGCACTTTGTAGTTGCTTAAAGTTTTGTCCAACCGTTGCCATTTCTGGGTTGCTAAACACGATGCCTAAAGGCGTTAGAGTTTTGCATGATTCTAGAATGGGGAAGTTCAATGCATTTTTGACCGAAACTTTGCCTTCGTGTGCGGCTTCATGTTGTAGTGGTGTATCAGTATATGCATCGCCAATGATAAAAATCGGGTAGTCAGCGAGTTGTTTGGTCTCAGGATCAACAGGTAAATGTTTTAAGTCTGTGAATGATGTGTCGATATTTCCGAGTTGAAGTGTATTTAAAAGACTACTTCGGCCGGTGGCAATCAGTAAATAATCGACATTGAGTGTTTTAGCCTGACTATTTTCAGTAAAACTAAGTTCAACTTGATCGTTTATATATTTAACTTCTGTGGGTAAAACTTCGAATTTAATTTTAAGTTCAGCACTAATTTCTGTTTGTGCCAACTGTTGCAATTTTGGGCTGGTCAAAACGCCGACTTTACGGCTACGTGCAAAGACGGTGGTATTGACGCCAAGTCGTTGCATGGCTTGTGCCAGTTCAATCGCGATGACCCCACTGCCAATAACAGCTAAAGATTTGGGTAAAGCATCAAGTTCAAAGATTTGATCGGAGGTAATGAGCCGATCATCGAGTTCATTCTTCCATGTTGGGTCAAAACTTGGTGTGGAGCCTACAGCTAAGATAAAGCTTTTGGCTTGGTAGAGTTGCCCATTCACTTCGACCGTTTTTGCATCGACAAAGTGAGCACGGCCTTGAACTTTATGCGCCTTAGGCCAGCTTTCTACAGTTTTAAGGGTACTAGAGGTAAAGCGATCACGGAGTGCTTGTACGTGTTGCATGACCTGGCTACGGTCAATTTTTGATTCTACTTTTAATCCGACACGATCCGCATGTTGAATATCATGCATGCGATTGGCTGTAGAAATAAGGACTTTTGAGGGCATACAGCCGACACGTGCACAAGTGGTATCCCATGGCCCATCATTAATGATTAATAGATTTTGTGTGGACTTAATGGCTTGTTGGTAGGCTGCAATACCCGCGGTTCCAGCCCCAATAATAATCAGATCATACATAAGCAAACGTTTATCTAAGCGAGACATACTCTATAGTTAACATATTCAGGGCTGTAGATGATTATATTTTGTAAAAAACGGCACTAGATGCCGTCTTTACTCTCATTTGATTTATAAGCCAGTGCCAACGCTTACCCCAACGGTAGGGCGTACATTCATTGAACTGCATGCTGTCATTAAGGTACAGCAGAGTAAAAGGAGTAACAGCTTATTCATGGAGTAATCCTCGTTGTTTTGCCTGATTGAACAGCAGACTAGAGCGAGTACCACTCTTACAGACCATTAAAATAGGCTTGGGCAACTCATTATAATATTTAGCAAATTCAACCACGTCTGTTTCAGAAATTTTACTGCTGGTAACCGGTTGGTAAATTACGCTGACTTTGGACTGTTCCGCAATATTACGCAGTTGATCAACGCGAACGGTATTGCCTTGTTCTTGATCTGGTCGGTTGACAATGACCGACTTAAAACCTTGTTTTATCAACTGTTCAAACTTGTCTTGAGTCATTTCCCCTGAAACGCTGAGCTGCGGGCTGAGTGCTTGGCTCAGGTTATTCGTTGCTGCCCAAAGTGTACTGCTTGCTAAAAGCAGAGCAGTATAGATGACATGTTTAAACAACCGTTTAGTCATCTAACAGATCCATTTGTTTGGCAAGTTGGTACAAGTTATTTGAGCGATTACCTGTACGGCAGAACATGAGAACAGGTTTTGGAAGTTCATTAAAGTGGTTGGCAAAAGTGCGAACATCCATTTCGGTGATTTGACCAGCAACCACAGGTTGGTAGACATAATCCAAGCCTGCTACACGTGCTGCTTCTTCAATTTGAGCGCTGGTTGGTTGTTCTGGACCACCTTCCATATCTGGACGGTTATTGATCACAGATTTAAACCCTTTTTCAACCACTTGAACCAAATGTTCTGGGCCAATTTGACCTGCAAAGCCTACATTTTCGCTCATCCTGTCACTCCAAAAATAAACTAATCGAGATATGCTTTATGATAGCATTAAGCTGAAAGCTCAGCCTATGCTGTTGAAATATTTATAAGCGATTACAACCATAAAATAACGCAATGGAGCAGGTATGCACGCCTATACCGTTGAACCGCTATATGTCAAAAGTGGCCAAGAGGTCATTGCTGCGGATTTCTATCGTCCGAAAACTGAAGAAAAGCCCGCAGTGATTTTGATGGCCCATGGTTTGGCTGGGCTTCGCCAATTCAAACTGATCCAATTTGCGCAGCGTTTTGCACAAGCGGGCTATGCAGTCGTGTTATTTGACTACCGTTATTGGGGCGGTAGTACCGGACGTCCACGAGAACTGGTATCGATTAAGAAGCAGCTTGAAGACTGGCGGACCATGATTAACCACCTCAAAGAGCGTAAGTCGATTGATAATCGACGGATTGTGCTATGGGGGACGGCACTCAGCGGTGGATATGTACTTGATATTGCTGCAGAGTTCAAAAATGTTCAGGCGGTGATGGCGCAAGTGCCTTTTGTCGATGGTGCTGAAAGTGCCAAGCTTTACCCGTTACAGCAACTCCCGAAAGCATTAAAGCTGTCCAGCCAAGATTATATGGGTGGAAAAGTGGGGATGTCTCCGACGACTTTACCTGTGGTGGATCCACGAGAGTTATGTTTCTTGCCGACGCAAGATGCTTATTTGGGGTATCGTTCGATTATCAATCCTGATTATTATTGGAGTGGTGAGATTCCCGCACGACTATTTTTTAATTTAATTCGTTATCGTCCCATTCAAAATGTACGGCAAATTAATATTCCTGTACTGTTCATTGCAGCCAAGCATGATAGTTTAGTTCCGATTGAATCCAGTCGTGAAGCCGCGACCAATATTGCACCTTTTGTTCAATATCATGAATGGGAAATGCAGCATTTTGATATTTATCATGCCAGTTGGTTTGAAAAAGCCATTTCGACCCAATTAGAATTCTTACATCAACATATTGGAGTCAACTAAATGATTATTGTCTGTCCTACTTGTTTGGCCAAAAATCGTGTGCCTGAAGAGAAATTGAGTGCCAATCCGAGTTGTGGTCAATGCCACGCAGCGCTTTTACCTGCGGCACCGATTGAGTTGAATGAGCAGAATTTTAGCCAATTCATTAGCCATAGCGATTTGCCTGTGTTTATTGATTTATGGGCAGAGTGGTGTGGTCCTTGTAAAATGATGGCACCGCATTTTGCTGAAGTGGCGAAACAAAATCCACAAGTGATTTTTGCCAAAATTAATACCGAAGAATCTCCACGATTAAGTAGTGCCTTTAATGTGCGAAGTATTCCAACCTTAGTTTTAATGAATAAAACTACTGAAATTGCTAGAATAAGCGGCGCGCTCCGTGCGCCACAATTGCAACAATGGTTAGATCAACAGTTGCAAGCCCAGTCATAACGAAAATTGGAGTCAACGTGTCAGAGATTCATGTGAAACCAGAAGGGATGTTGTCTCTTCAGACAATTGCAATGCCAGCCGATACCAACTGGAGTGGAGATGTTTTTGGTGGTTGGATTGTGTCACAAATGGATTTGGCGGGTGCAATTCATGCAGAGCGTTTTAGTAAGGGACGTTGTGCAACGATTTCAATTAATCAGATGACGTTCTTGGTCCCTGTCAAAGTCGGGGACGTGATTAGTTGTTATACTAAAATTCTAAAAGTAGGCAATACCTCGATTCAAATGGAAATTGAGGTATGGGACAGTCATGATAGTTCACGCCCACCTGTACGTGTAACTGAAGGTGTATTTACCTTTGTTGCGGTTGATGTCAAAGGTAATAAACGTCAGATTCCTACGGATGTTAAAGAGAAGTTTCTTGCGAGCCAATCTAACTAAGGTTTGAGTCAGTTTGCAAAAAAAGCCAGTGTAATTACTGGCTTTTTTATTGCTATTCCATGCAGTTCGATGAATTAAAACATGGTATTACGATTAGCAGACTCAGTAGGAATGGTTTGTATCACATCCCAATGTTCTACAATTTTACCTTGTTCAACACGGAAAATATCGACAACGGCCTCACCACGATCTTGTGAATTTTGGGTGGAATGTACATGGAGTACCACCAAATTACCTTCAGCTACGACACGTTTGATGGTGTTTTTTGCATCAGGATTTTCTTTAAAATACTGGGTGAAATAGTTTACAAACGGCGTTTTTCCATCCGCAACATAGGGATTATGTTGAATGTATTGTGTACCAATATAGCGATCCGAATAGGTTTGAACCTGATGTTTGCTAAAAACTCCTTCATAAAAGTCCACCACAATTTTTTTATTTTGTTCAGTCAGGGTAGAGGCTGAAGATTGACGCAGCATTGTTGAAATTGAGGTGTTGGCTAGGTAGTGCTGTTGGCAAGCCACCAGCCCTAAAGTAAATAGGACTGTCGCTAAAATTAATCTTTTTTTCATCAAGTCAGCTCAAATATTCATATTAAGTATCATGATTTTGAGCCGAGTTGAAGCAAAGATATAGTAAGTTTTAGTCGCGGCTTTAGCGTATTGTTGTAAATTTTATACTTACCAAACAGTAAGTTATATTTACATTCTTACTTTTTTAATGATGCTTTGTCGAGCCATGCCCATAACATTTCACACTGAACGGGTGCTTCACCCGATTCATCCATTACTGTCACAGAAACTAAAGTTTCACCTTTGGCGGTGGTTTGCATCAGTTGCTGTTGTTCTAGTGTTAAGGTGGCTGTCGCTGTCATGGCACCTTTACTTGGACGTTTAAAGTCAATATGCATGCTTTTAATCAGAACAATGCAATGGTCAGGCACGTTCATTCCTGTGACAAAACCTGTTGCCGTTTCAGCAATCAAGGCCATGGCACAGGCGTGTAGTTGACCAATATGGTTTTGCATAGCTCGGTGGTTTTCGATTTTGACGACGACTTCACTATGACTCACTTGTAAGTAACGTATATGAGCACTGCCGACCATGGGCACTATGCGACCAAAAGCTTGACTCCATAATCGCGTACGCAACGCTTTCGGCAAGCGAGAAGTGGCTTTTACAATTTTAGATAAGCGATTGGCCTTTGGCATAGTTACCTCAAATGATCAAACAAAAGTATTAGTCTTTAAAGTTATTGAACTGTAACGGCAGACCAAATTGTTGTTCTTTTAAAAAGGTCATTACTTGCTGTAATGTATCGCGCTTTTTATCAGTCACACGAATTTTGTCGCCTTGAATTGAAGATTGCACTTTAATGCCACTTTCTTTAATGGCTTTGTTAATTTTTTTTGCGGTATCTGAGTCAAGTCCATCTTTTAATTTCACCACTTGAACTACATTTTTACCTGAAGCCGTCATTTTTTGTGGATCAAGCGCTTGAATATCGACTTTACGCTTAAAGAAATGGTTCTCTAACATAGTGTAAACTTGTTCGCACTGGAAATCACTTTCAGTTGAGATTTTGATTTCTTTGTTTTTTTCATTGAGTTCAATCGAAACGTCCTGACCACGGAAGTCAAAACGTGTTGCGATTTCCTTTTGGGTGTTCTGAACAGCATGATTTACTTCAAAAATTTCTAATTCTGAAACAATATCAAAAGATGGCATGGATTAAACCTTTACAAGTGGAAAGAATATCTGAGATGCTAGGGATGTTTTCTTCATTTGCCAAGTGTTGTTTACATCAAAGGAGTGCGCAATGATCCGTAAACAAGAAATTACAACATTTGAGTTCCCAGAGGATGCGATCATCTGGGATGTACGTGATTCAAGTGCTTATGCTGAAGCACACGTGAAAGGGGCGATTAATCAGCCCATCACAGAACTTTCAGCACAAAGCCTTACTCAAGTGTCAACGGATCAACCGATTTACATTTTATGTGGTGGCGGTAGTAAAGCGCCACGTGCTGCAGAGTTACTTGAAGGTTTTGACAGTGCGCGTGAGTATGTGATTTTAATGGGTGGTACCCGAGCTGCTCGTGATGCTGGTTTAGCCTTAGAACAGGGTCACTAAGCAGAAGTAAAAAGCGCCGTAAGGCGCTTTTTTAATGTCTTGGAAATATGAATTTTCTCTATAGCGCCATGCGCTGCACTTGAGTCAAAAGCAGAACTAAGACTGAGCTTTAAAATAAGGCTTTTTGGCTTTGGGCTTTTTCTGGAACCGGGTCGGACTGAGCTTTTGTAGCAGTGAGTCAGGAACGGGGCAGGCCTCTTTCAGTATCTGCGCCGCTAAAATTTCACTACATAAAGGCGCAAACAAAAATCCTTTAGAACCCAAGCCAGCAAAGCTATAAATTTCAAACTGTTCGGACATTCTACCAAGTACTGGAAAATAGTCCAAACTTTGCGCGCGAACGGATGCACGGCCTTGCCAAGTCCTCACATCAGGAAGTGATTGTGCATAATCTGGAAAGACACTGTGGATAAGCTCGTAGTTATGCACATGGTCTTCAAGCAAAACATCGCTGTCGTCTCGATTGGGATAGAAGGATGCACCTAAGATGAGTTGTTGTGCATCAAGCTGCATACAATAGCCGCCATAGCTATAGGCTTGATTGAGGGCTAAAGGTTGTAACCTGTTCTCCACCCAGCTGACTTGTCCGCGAATGGGCTTCAGCACTGGGTACTGCTCAAAGAACGCAGCTGTGTGGCGTGCACAGCACACAATCACGTGATCAAACTGGCCTAGTGATTGGGCTTGTTCACCTACGATTTCATTGTGCTCGGGATGGATTTTAGTAATGTTGGCTTGTACGAACTGAATGAGCGGATGCGCTAAGATTTGATCTTTGAGTTGATGTGGTGAGACAGCGCCGGCTTTAGTTAGATTCAGACAGGGATATTTAGTGATTATCATAGAATCAGCAGCAGTTTCGGCTGTCAGAAGACCCGCAGGATATTGTTGTTCAAGTTCGAGTAAGTCTTCGGCTTTTTTAAGCGCCAGTTGATGTACTTGAATCGGGCGAAAAGCTTGAAATTTGGAATAGTGTTGTAAAGCATGTTGCCAAGCCAAGGTCATGAGATGTTCATGACTTTGTTCAATCGGACAAAGTTTGGGGTTGAGTAAGGCCAGCGGATTGCCTGAACCTCCTGCGAGTGGCTCAGATTGGTCGTAGAGCGTGACTTGGTGCCCACGCTCGGCAAAGGCCCATGCACTAGTTAAACCTGCAATCCCTGCACCAACGATAGCAATCTGGCGTTGTTTAAAAGCGTGTGATACTTGATCCGGTTGATTTTGATTCAATACTGATTTGGTATCTACAGCGTCTGATGTGTTTTCAGGCTCAGCAGTTAACCAGATGGCTTTGAGCATTTCGCGTTTATGCTTATAGCCACGCGGACGTGAAATAGAAATACCATGCTGTGTTAAACCACGCTTGAGTACGCCTGCGACACTAAATGAAGAAAATGTTGTTCCAATGTCAGACAAGCGAACGATGTGATTCAGTACTTGCTCTTCCCATATGTCTGGGTTACAGGCAGGTGCAAACCCATCAAGGAACCATGCGTTAACGCTACTGGTTTTTGCCATACTAGGGAAAACATCGTGGGCATCGCCTAACCAAAGGTCTAGGCTAAAACGTTCATTAGGGAAGTTCAGGCGATGACAACCCGCAATCGGATGCGGATACTGTGCGATTAGTTGATCTGCGATGTGTTTGAGTTCAGGCCAAGCATCGAGTGCGCGTATCAGATCAGCCTTAGATAGCGGAAATTTTTCAACTGAAATGGCATGGAGATGGCTGTGGTTATTTGGCCGTACTTGTTGCCAAAGTTGCCAAAGTGCCAAGATGTTGAGCCCTGTGCCAAAGCCTGTTTCACCCACACTAAAATATTCAAAGGGCTGAAGATTTGACAGGCGCTCAGATAAATCGTTGCCATTTAAAAACACATGGCGTGTTTCAAGTAGACCATTGTCTTTGGAAAAATAGACATCGCCAAATTGTTTTGAAACTGGCACATCAATGCCATCAACTTGTTGCCACTCTAAATCGGCAGTTTGAATTGCGCTTGACAAAGCCACAGTACCTTATTGTTTCTAATAGGGCTTAGCTTACCACTGACGGCGGCGTTTGGTATAAACGTAACTAGCAATTAAAAAACCAAGTAAGACACCCACAGCGATGGTTGCTGCACCGTAAAGAAACATTTGTGCACTGCGTTCGCTTTGTAAAACCTGTACTTGTACCCCGAGGCTGTCATTTTTAAGTTGCAGCTCTTGGTTTTGCGCCAAAGCATCAAGATTGGCTTTCTCCAATTGTGTAAGACGTGAAGCTTGGTCTTTGACCAGTGCTTTGACTTTGGCATCTTGCAATGCTTTGTTCTTCGCCAATTGTTCAGCGGTGAGCGGTTTGGCTTCCTGTGGTTGACCATTTGGGCTCACTGTGGTCACCGCAGGAATGATTTTTGGCTGAGTTGTACTACCTTGCACTGGAATAGGTACGGCAGTCGTTGCTGGTACAGCAGGGGCTATACTCGGGGCAGGAGCGGTTTCAACGGCCCACGCCATAGAAGAAAGAAGAGATAAGCCCAATAAGCTTGTGACAACAACGCGCATGACCTTATCCTTGAGGGAATGCTTTATTAAATGGTTTAACATCAATCTGACGATAAACCCCTACTTTTAAGAATGGCTCTTCCTGTAACCAGACATCGAGTGCTTCACGTGAGTCAAAATCAACAATGATAGTACTGCCATAAAAGCCTGCTTGCGGATTGCTTGGATCTTTCGGCATCGCTCCTGCAACAATTAAACGACCTTCATCATTGAGCTTTTGCAAACGAGCAAGATGTTCTGGACGTGTAGCAAGACGTTTTTCGACTGTACCTTCTTGATCGGTACATGTGACGACGAATAGCGGCATATGAGTTCTCGATGTATGTTCTGGCTAAATTACTCTTCAGAAGATTTAAAGTATTTACGCAATACAATAAACTGAATAATGATAAAGGAAAACATCACGATCATGTCACCAAAAGCCGTGAATTCTCCCCAATATTTTCCGTCCATAAATAAAAATGCGAAAAATACGTGTAAAAAGGACATGAGGGCGAACATAGCAGCCCACGCAAAGTTTAAATTTTTCCAACCTGCGTCGGTTAAATTGAAGATTGGGCCGAACAAACGTTTGATCAGCGGTTTGCGTTCTTTGCCAAAATAAGGAGAAAGTAAGAAAGCGCCTGAGAAAATAATATTCAGCAAGGCCGCTTTGAGTTTGATGTAAAAGTCATCTGACAGCATTAAGGTAACACCACCGAAAATAACCGTCATAAACAACACAATCCACTGTTGTTTGTCTAAACGGAACTTTTGCATGAAGAACAGTGCGCCGTAAACCACCAGCATTGAAATAATCAAACCTGTGGTGGCTACAAGAATATTATTATTATCGACACCTCCTGCAGAACCAATCAATTGGAGCAATGGGTGATCAGTATTTTTAGGATCTACAGTTTTATATAAATAAAAGAAAATGATCAGCGGCACAAAGTCTAAAAGTGCTTTCATGTTAGAGTATCTAAATCTGTTCAAATAAATAGCTAGTATAAGTGATGGAAGGCGTAGATTTACATACTCACAGCAATATTTCTGATGGTACTTTCACACCAAAGCAATTGGTTGATGCTGCTGCGGAAAAAGGCATCCATACCTTGGCTTTGACAGACCATGACACCATGGATGGCCTTGCTTTAGCAGAGTTGGCTGCAAAGTCGCATGCGATGCGTATTATTTCAGGTGTAGAAATTTCCAGTCAGTGGTCGAGACCCTCGACTAAGAAAAACTATGGCGTGCATGTGGTTGCATTGAATATGCAAGATTTAGAGCCACTACAAAAATGTCTTGAACAGCAAAAACAAATCCGCGCGCGCCGCGCCAAAGAAATTTGTGATTTGTTGATTCCACTGATTGGTGAAGACATTTATGCTGATGTTTTGGCGAAAGTTGAACAGATGCCTGATCGTGTGACTCGAACACATATTGCCAAGACCTTAGTTGAAAAAAAGTATGTGAGTCGTGCGCAACAAGCGTTTGATAAATATATTAAGGAAGGTAAGAAAGCCTACGTGAAATTTGATGGGCTGGGTTTAGAAGAAACCATTCAAGTGATTCATGCCAGTGGTGGTTTTGCAGTATTGGCGCATCCGACACGGTATGATTTATCTGCTACTAATATTCGTTATCTGATTGAAATATTTGCACAGTTTGGTGGAGATGCAGTTGAATTGCCGCCCAATGTCGAACCGACATCGACTCGTCAAATGGTGGATCGGATGATTGCTGAGCACGGTTTAAAAGTTTCGGTTGGAAGCGACTTCCATGGTGACAATATGCCATGGATTAAATTGGGTAATATTCCCAGAGTCAAAGAGGGGCAAGTGGGGATTTGGGAAAGTTTTGTCTAATATTTTGAGGACTCCCACCTTCTTTATGAGCGATATATAGCTTAAAAGAAGGTAAGCGTGAGCCATATTAGAGTAAATTATTGTCTTGTGCTTGAATCGGGGGAGGTGTCGGTTTTCCTAAAGTCCCAAGCAGTTCAATTTCGATAGTACGTACCATCGAGTCCAGTGGCAAGTCATTACTTTGCGTTCCGAAAGGCTCTTCAATTTCCGAGCTCAAAGCATCGAGTCCTAAGAAAGTATAGGCCAATACACCAACCAAAAGCGGGGTGAAAATACCCAAGGTTGAACCTAAGCTAAATGGTAAAATGAGGCAGAAAAAATACACTGTACGATTGAGTAATACAGAGTAGGCAAAAGGTAGTGGTGTTGTCGCAATACGGTCACAACCGGTTTGCACCACACTCAAGTCAGCAACGTGCTGATTCAGTTGCGCATACACAATGTCACTAATTTCACCTTCTTTTAATGCCTGCATCAACTCCCACTGAATCAAGCTGAGCGTGTACTGCGGGGCATTGGCTTGTTGATACAGTTGAGTCAGCGCATTTTGACTTAAGCCACTGGTTTGCACCAGTTCTGTTGGATTGGCCGTTTGATGACGTAAACGGTCGCGTAAGACATTGGCAAAGACAATCACATGTTGAATCACACGTTCACGACGACCTTGGGTCAAGATACGACAGTCGCGGTCAAAGTGACGTGAGTTGGCAATTAAAATGCCCCATAACTTCCGTGCTTCCCACCAACGGTCATAGCAGGCACTATTTTTAAAGCCGAGGAAAATAGAAAGTACCACCCCAATGAGGGTGAAGCCGACCAAGGGCAGTTCGGGGAAGTGGAAATAGCCGACATAGGACAAAATGCCAATAATGGCAGAGACCAACATGACCACACCCAAAGGCGGTAAAACTTTGGGAAGAATGGTGCCACGCCATGAAAAAAGCACCTTAAAAATACTGGGCTGATCACGCACAATCATGTGATTAGAATTCTTTTAAAATTTTGCTTGATCTTCATATTTGTCGCGGTATTTGTCAATCATTTGTCTGCATATTTAAGTGGGTTGGATCAGGCTGTGTTCAGCAAAAGAAAAAGCACCTTCGGGCGATAAAATGAAATGATCAATCAGTTGAATGTCCACGAGCTGACTGGCTTGAAGAATGCGCTCGGTCAGTTCGATGTCCGCCGTGGAGGGCTGAGCTTTTCCAAGTGGATGATTATGCGCAATCACCATGAAAGTGGCGTGTTGAGCAATACAGTAACGTAGCAATTGATTGATCGATATTTCACAAGAATTGACTGCACCAAAGAACAATTTTTTAAAGTTTATTTTCCTTAAATGTGCATCTAGGCAAAGCACTGCAAAGACCTCCTGGTTTTCACCTGAAAACTCATACTGTAAAAACTTGAGCAGTTGAGCTGAATGATTGAGCTCTAACTTTTCTTGCTTGAGCTGCTGACTACTGTAGCGTCGCCCCAACTCTTTGACGGCTATTAATTGTGAATACTTGCTCGGGCCAATGCCGTGAAATTGGCTGAGTTCGGGAAGTTCAGCATCGAAAACGGCATTCAGACTGCCAAAATGTTGCAACAAAAGACGCGCCAATTCGACCGCAGAATGTTGTGTTGAGCCCGAGCGGATAAAAATAGCCAATAGTTCTGCATCGGAGAGGCTAGCTGGCCCTTGGTGTAATAAGCGTTCACGTGGTCGTTCTTGTTCGGGCCATTTTTTTATAGATAAGTGCATTCTTTTATACTTTTTTATTCTTAATTTGAGGAACATGACCCAAACGATTATTGGGTATAAGACTATTTAATGCTATTGTGAGCGCCACTGCAACAGAAAGGTAGCCTGTTCGTGAGCTTTGATCTCAGTGTGATTCCAAATAAAAATATCCTTTTAGCTGTTACGGGCGGTATTGCTGCCTATAAAAGTGCCATCTTAGTTCGTCGTTTAAAAGACGCAGGTTTTCAAGTCCGTGTGGTCATGACCGAAGGCGCACAAGCCTTTATTACCCCATTAACATTCCAAGCCTTGTCAGGCAATCCTGTGCATACTGAATTGTTAGATCCTGAAGCCGAAGCGGGCATGGGGCATATTGAGCTAGCACGCTGGGCAGACTTGCTTTTGGTTGCACCTGCCAGTTGTAACACCATTGCAAAGTTTGCTGCAGGTTTAGCCGATGACTTACTTTCTACTTTATATTTAGCCACCAAAGCCCCTGTGTGGGTAGCACCCGCTATGAACCAACAAATGTGGGCGGCGAAAGCGACGCAGCGTAATTTAGCGACTTTAGTGGAAGATGGCGTGCATGTGATCATGCCAGATGCGGGAGCGCAAGCTTGTGGTGATGTCGGGTTAGGCCGTATGCCTGAGCCTGAAGATTTGGCACATCAAGTGACAGAATACTTCCATAAAGCACAGCGTGCCATGGCTGAAAAATTTGGGATGTTGGCGGGCAAAAAAGTCACCATTACTGCTGGGCCAACGCGTGAAGCGATTGATCCTGTGCGTTATATTTCCAACCATAGTACAGGAAAAATGGGCTTTGCCATTGCTGCTGCATGTTATGCGGCAGGAGCCAAAGTGACTTTAATTGCAGGTCCTGTCAGCTTAGACACACCGAACGGTGTACGCCGAATCAATGTTTCATCTGCCATGAAAATGTTGGATACCAGCATGCAAATGTTAGATGAAGGTTGTGATGTGTTTATCGCGACTGCCGCTGTTGCGGACTATCGTGTTGCAGAAGTCGCAGAGCATAAGATTAAGAAAGCAGGGGATCAGCTCAATGTTTCTTTAATCAAAAACCCTGATATTGTGGCGACCATTGCACAGCAAGACAAACGCCCATTCATGGTGGGTTTCGCAGCAGAAACACGCAATGTTGAGGAATATGCCGCAGGTAAATTGGTGGCGAAAAAGCTCGATATGATTGCTTGTAATGATGTGTCGCGTCCTGATATTGGTTTTGCGTCTGATGAAAATGCGATGACGGTCTTTTTTGCAGAAAGCTATAAAATGGAAAAGCGCGATTTGGAAAAAGCATCGAAACAAGAAATTGCTTTGCAGTTGGTTGAAGCAATTCACGATGCTTTACATCGAGACCCTGAAAGTGATGATGATTTTTAATTTACATCGGTCTTCATTTTTGCCATATTTAATGCAGCCTTAGGCTGCATTTTTTTTGCAAACTCATAGGAATAAGAATGAAAACATTATTAAAGGTTGTGCTGTTGAGCAGTGGTTTATGTTTGGCAGGACTAGCACAAGCGTCGGAAGTGCTAGAAGGTGCGATGAAATCTTTGGCGAAGAACTCAAAAGCTTTTGCTCAAGCCAAGACTGCCACAGAGGCGAATACCGCATTAACTGAAATGCAAAAAGCCGCGGCAACTGCCAAGCAAAACAAGCCTGATACTTTGGTGAAACAACCAAAAGACAGTGTTAAAGTGAAGCAATATGAACAAAAGTTTGATGCATTAACCCAAGAAATTGAACATGCTCAACATTTGGTACAGGCAGGGAAACTTGCGGAAGCCAAACAAAGTTCAGCCAAGTTTGAGGCCATTAAGCAGCAAGGCCACAAAGCGTTTAAATAATTCAGTACAATAAAAAAGACCGCAAAAGCGGTCTTTTTTATGTTGGAAGGGCTTAAATTTTTAAGCTTGACCTTCAACAGCAGCAGCTTGAGCACGTTGCATATTTGCTTCGAACTCAGCATCAAAGTTAATTGGTGTAAGTAACAATTGTGGGAAACTGCCTTTAGTCACCATATCATTCACCGCTTCACGAAGGAACGGGAACAAAATGTTCGGGCAATATGCACCTAAGATGTACGGAAGACGTTCTTCTTCAACACCATCTACAAGGAAAATACCCGCTTGAGTAACATCAACAATAAACGCCGTGTCGCCTGCGTTGTTTGCTTGTACAACCACTTTAAGTGAAACTTCGTAGTGAGTTGGATCAACTTTTTCAGCAGAAGATGACAAGTTGATGTTCAACTCTGGTTGCCATTCTTTGGTAAAAACTTGCGCCCCTGGGACTTCAAAAGAAATATCTTTTGTATAAATACGTTCTAAAGCAAGTTGTGGTTGAGCTTCACTCATTTTCTAATCCTTAATATGCTGAGCTAATTATGCCAATAGTTGGTCGAGTTTTCCTTCACGCTCTAAAGCATAAAGTTGATCAAAACCACCAATAAATTGGTCATCAATAAAAATTTGTGGAACCGTACGGTGATTGGTGCGTTGCATCAATTCAATGCGGACTTCTGGCGCTTCTTTAGATAAATTAATTTCTTTATATTCAACGCCTTTACGCTCAAGGAGCTGCTTTGCGCGAACGCAATATGGACATACAGTCGTTGAATAAATAGTGACTTGAGCCATGAGTTTCTCCTTGTGCGAATTATTTAGCTTTAACCAGTGGTAAGCCTTGAGCCTTCCAGTTGCTAATCCCGCCATCTAAACGATAGCTGTCAGTATGTGCAACTTGTTGTAAAGCAGTGCCTGCCACTTGACCTAAGTTACAGATGAACACGAGTGGACGATCTGCAGCTTTTAACTCTTCAGCATGTTTTGTAATTTGGCTGTAGGGAATGTTGCGACTTCCACTGATATGACCTTCACGGAAATCTTTGGCATCACGCAAGTCAATCAACATGGCATTTTTAGCTTTCACTAAAATACCTAAAGATTGTGGTGAAATTTTGCGACCATTGCGTTGTCCTTCAAGTACGAAAAACAAAACAACCAATACTGCAAGTGTTCCAAATAAGAAGGGGTGATTCCCCATAAACTCGAACCAACGTTCCACAAGTCACCTAAATTACAATTCAAAAATTGCTAGAGAGTATAGCTCATAAAATATGGTGATCAAAATCACCGCTTCAAGGGCTAAGGTTGAATAAAAATTAATTTTTTTGCTGAGCTTCAGCAATTTCATCAATCAGACGTAAATAGCTGTCTAAACGGCGCGTTAAAATTTCACCATTTGCCGCAGCTAAGCGTAAAGCGCATTGTTTTTCATGTTTATGGGTGCAGTTACGGAACTGACAGTAGCCCAATAAGTTTTCAATTTCAGGAAAGCCACGTTGTACTTTGTCCGCATCTAAGTGCCATAAACCAAACTCACGAATTCCTGGGGAATCAATCAGCGAGGCGCCTTCGCCAAAACCAATCAAACGGGTAGAGGTCGTGGTGTGCTGCCCTAAGGCTGAGTTTTCAGAAATCACATTGGTTTTCTGTGCAGCGTCAGGCACGATGGCATTAATTAGCGTACTTTTACCAACACCAGACTGACCGACAAAGGCTACCGTTTCATTTTTTAAACGCTGAGTCAGTGCAGTTAAGTCACCATCAGCTTGTGTTTGCATCACTTCATAGCCTAAGGCTTGATATTCCGCAATCAACGCTAAAATCGGGTCATTGTCTTTAAGCAAATCGGTTTTGTTCAGCACCAACAGTGCTGGAATATTGGCATCGGCACAGGCCACCAAATAACGGTCAATCAAACCTGGTGCAGGCTCAGGCAGTGGCGCAAACACAATCACAATCAGGCTGATATTGGCAGCGACAGGTTTCACTTTATGATAACGGTCTGGACGAGTCAGTAGCGACTGACGTGGCTGTATGGCATTGATGATCCCCAGTCCTGTGTTTGGGTCGGCTTGCCATTTGACACGATCACCTGTAACCAATAGTTCGAGGTTGGTACGTGTATGACAGCGCCAAATACTGCCAAGTTCTATCGGTTTCCAAAACGGTTCAGGCTCGCCTGCTTGTACCGTTGGTTTGATGGGATGTGGATCTGGAGTCGTAAGGGCTTGCACTTCAAGCTGACGGCCATAGTGTTGTACCACCAAGCCTTCTAAGTCATTTGAAGTGTCGATATCTTCTTGACGTGTTTGCTGTTGTTTCTGAATGCGACGTTGTTGCTGCTCAGTTAAACGACGTTTACGAATTAAAGCCATTCATATCCTAAAAACCATGAATTCAAGATGGCAAAAATAGCACGAAGCAGGGTAGCAGTTACAGCATCGAAGCAATTAATTTGCTACTATCATCGTTTTTAAGCCGAATAAGATTGCACATTTATGAGCAGCACCGCTGATACGCGTTTGATTTGGATTGACCTTGAAATGACAGGTCTCGATACAGATAACGACCAAATTATTGAAGTTGCTACAATTGTGACGGATGATAACTTAAATATTTTAGCTGAAGGGCCTGTGCTTG
This sequence comes from Acinetobacter sp. WCHA55, assembly GCF_002165305.2. Taxonomy (NCBI): domain Bacteria; kingdom Pseudomonadati; phylum Pseudomonadota; class Gammaproteobacteria; order Moraxellales; family Moraxellaceae; genus Acinetobacter; species Acinetobacter sp. WCHA55. Next base: position 494,097 of record NZ_CP032286.1, read on the forward strand.
CTGTGCATCAGCCAGACCGTGTGCTGAATGCAATGGATGAGTGGAACACCCGCCAACATGGTCAATCCGGCTTAATTGAACGTGTACGTCGCAGTAAATTGACGGCGCAAGATGCTGAGCAGCAAACTTTAGAGTTTCTAAAAAAATGGGTCAATCCAAAAAGCTCACCAATGTGTGGCAATTCAATCTGCCAAGACCGTCGTTTTTTACACCGTTTAATGCCTGAAATGGAACAGTATTTCCACTACCGTAATTTAGACGTGTCTTCGGTAAAAGAGTTGGCTAAACGCTGGCGTCCAGAAATTATGAGTGGTTTGAAAAAGAATGCTTCACACTTAGCGATGGATGACATTCGTGATTCGATTGCGGAACTGAAGTATTATCGCGAATACTTTTTTATTATGAATAAATAAGTACTAAAGAAAGAGGCGTTAGCCTCTTTTTTATTGAAATCGAATAGAATAGAGCTGAGGGTACTTGTGTAGAAAAAAGAAACACTTTTTTGCTATACAAGTTTAAAACAAGCTTTATGATAAAGTAAATTAATTAAATTATAACAAAGAGTTGAGTTATGCAAAGTAATAACCCTATTTTGAACCGCGTGGAAACACATGCGGATTATAGTCAACCGATGACTGTTCAAGGTGCTATTCAGAAGTCTGTATTACTTACAGTGATTGCGGCTGTGGTCGGTATGGCACTGTTTTTATACTGTTTCATGAGCTTAAATATTTCGCTGGCTTATGCTGCAACCTTAGTCGGTGCGATTGGTGGTCTGATTCTAGGTTTAATTGCGACCTTTAAACCAAATACCGCTCGAACTCTTGCTATTCCTTATGCCTTGTTTGAAGGTGCTTTTTTGGGAGGGGTATCGGTCATTTTCCAATTGAAATATCCAGGTGTACCTTTACAAGCGCTCTTGGCAACTTTTGTCACCACTTTGGTGATGTTTGGTTTGTATTGTTTTCAAATTATTCGTGCCACAGAAAAATTCAAATCTGTGGTGATGTCGGCTTCAATTGCCATCGCAATTGTCTTTGTGGTGCAAATGGTGATGCGTTTGGCTTTTGGTTCAAGTATTCCATTTTTATTTGAAAACAACTTATTAGGCTTAGGTTTTGCTGCTTTTGTTGCAGTGATTGCATCACTTAACTTAATTTTAGATTTTGATTTGATTGAAAGTGCTGCGGCACAACATGCTCCGAAAGCGATGGAGTGGCTGTGCGGTATTGCCTTACTGGCGACTTTGGTGTGGATGTACTATTCATTCTTGCGTCTACTCAGCATGCTGCGTGGCGATGACTAATCTCTCGATTCTTAACACATACGCCCCTTCATCGGGGCGTATGTGTTATTGAATGTTGATGAATTGAAAAAAGGCGCATTATGCAATTTCGGTTTCAACTTAAACTTGGCATTATGCAGATAAATTATTTTGAGTGAGAGTCACATGGCACAAGGACTATTGGCTGGAAAGCGTTTTTTAATCGCAGGTATTGCAAGTAAATTATCAATTGCATTTGGTATTGCTCAAGCGCTTCACCGCGAAGGTGCGGAACTTGCGTTTACTTATCCAAATGAAAAACTGAAAAAACGTGTGGATGAATTTGCAGTACAATTTGGTTCAACGATTGTTCTACCGTGTGATGTGGCTATTGATACTGAAATTGAACAGACTTTTGTTGAATTGGCAAAACATTGGGATGGTTTAGATGGTGTAGTGCATTCGATTGGTTTTGCACCTGCACATACCTTAGATGGGGACTTTACTGATGTAACGGATCGTGATGGCTTTAAAGTGGCGCATGACATCAGTGCATATAGTTTCATTGCGATGGCACGCGCAGCGAAGCCATTATTGGTTGCACGTCAAGGGTGCTTATTGACCTTGACTTACCAAGGTTCTGAGCGCGTGATGCCAAACTACAATGTGATGGGTATGGCGAAGGCTTCATTAGAAGCGGGTGTACGTTATTTGGCTTCAAGCTTGGGTGCAGAAGGGATTCGTGTGAATGCGATTTCAGCAGGCCCAATCCGTACTTTGGCGGCATCAGGTATTAAATCGTTCCGTAAAATGTTAGACGTCAATGAAAAAATTTCACCACTTAAACGTAATGTGACCATTGAAGATGTCGGTAATGCCGCATTATTCCTTTGCTCGCCTTGGGCAAATGGTATTACGGGTGAAATCATGTATGTTGATGCAGGTTTCAACACTGTGGGGATGAGCCCAGACTTGATGCTCGATGACTAATCGCTTAGTTGAAATGTAAAAAACGGCACATGATGTGCCGTTTTTTATTCTGCTTTTTATTGAAGAAGCTGTTGAATCGGGCTACCGCCGAGTGCTTGCATCAAGGTCACATAAGCGTTGTATTGGCTTTGTTTGGTATTGACCAAGGTTAAGCGCGCAGTACGTGTGGTTTCTTGTTGATCCAACAAGGTTTTTAAAGCCACGGCACCATAGCGATAACGCACTTGGGTCAAACGTTCCACTTTTTCAGCCAGTTCCAAATTCCGCTGTTGCAATTGTACTTGTTGACTCAACTCCGTTCGTGCAGACAGTGCATTTTCCACATCGGCAAAGGCTTGGTACAAGGTCTGACGATATTGCACGATGGCTTTTTCATAGTCCAATTGACTAATCGCAAGGTCGCGTTTCATATCGTTATATTGCAAGAACGGTAGACTTAAACTTGCGCCTAATGTTAGAGCAGGGGTCTTGAGCAGTTGCGTTAGTGAAGTGCTCGTTGATCCTAGATTCCCTGTCAAACTGATCGAAGGATAATAGCTCGCCGTGGTAGCATCTTTAGTGGCTAAACTCTCACGTAAACGTAGCTCAGCTGCTTTTAAGTCTGGACGGCGCGACAAAATGTCGGCTGGTAAGCCCGCTGCGATACTTGGTAAAGCTAAACGTGGTAAACGTTGAGGTTCATCAACACTTAACTGCTGTACAGGCATATGCAGTAACACTGCAATTGCGGTACGGGTTTCGACCAAACTTTGCTGAATTTGACTCAGGCTGGCTTTTTGACTTTGTACGGACTGTTCAGCTTGAGTTAAATCCAGTCCTGATACAGCCCCAGCTTGGTACTGAACTTTAACCAAGTCATACAGTTTCTGTGAGGTGGCAAGGCTTTGCTCAGCCGTTGTACGGCTTTCATTATAATAGGCCAACTGCCAATATAGCTTCGCTGTAGTGCCAATTAAGCTTTGAGCAGTGGCTTGCAAATCTTGCTCGGTGGCAAGAGCTTCCCATCTTTTTGCTTCAGTTTGACTGGCCAATTTACCAAATAAATCGACTTCATAACTTAGGCCAGCTCCTAAAGACAGGCCACTTGAGCTGTCATTTCCTGAGTTTAAGTCGAACTGATGACCTGTAGATACCGTAGAGCTCACACGTGGTTTTTGCTGATTTTCTGCAAGTTCTGCTTGTAAGCGCGCTTGCTTTAAGGTCATCCCAGCAACGGCCAGATCGGCATTTTTTGCGAGTACGGCATCGACCAGTTGATTGAGCTGTGCATCGCCAAACAACGTCCACCATTGGTCGGTATAAATCGCTTGTTGGCGTTGTTGTGCGGTGACTTTGTCGTACTGAAATTGAATCGGCGTCTGTACCGCTGGTGCATGATAAGGTGTTTTAACCACAGCTGCACAGCCAACCAAAGTGCTGCCAAGCAACATCGCGGTACAAAGACGCGTAAATAAAAAAGGCATATTTTTTCCTTATTCTCTGGCAAGTGCTGCAACAGGGTCGAGTTTGGCTGCATTTTTTGCAGGCAAGAAACCAAACACCACACCAATTAATGTCGAGCATACAAATGCGGCGATAATGGAGGTGGTTGAGTAAGCAACCCCAAAATTACCCCCAGCAAATTTTTGAATGATTTGTCCTAGACCCAGCGAGAGCAATACGCCTAACACCCCACCAATCAGGCAGACTAAGATGGCTTCAATCAGGAACTGTTGCAAAATATCACTTTGACGTGCACCCACTGCCATCCGAACCCCAATTTCTTGCGTGCGTTCGGTCACTGAAACCAACATAATATTCATTACACCGATACCACCTACTACCAAAGAAATCACGGCAATTGCAGAAACCAATAGGGTCATGGTGCTGGTGGTTTTTTCAATGGTTTGGCGAATACTGTCACTGTTCATGGTGAACACATCTTGTTGACCATGACGCAAGGTGAGTAGGTTCACAATTGCGTTTTCAGCTGCGCTCGTGGAGTATTTATCATTGATTTGCACCACGATATTGCGCACATTACTTTGACCGAGCATACGACTCATTACTGTCGTGTAAGGCATATAGACATTTAATGTGTCATCAGAACCCATAGCACTGGTTTGCGGTTCGACGATACCAATAATTCGTGCAGGAACACTGCCCAAAAGTACGACTTGCCCAATTGGATTACTGCCATCACTAAAAAACTGTTTTTGTGTATTGGTATCAATGACCACGTCTTGGGTGCGGTCACGGACGCTCCGCTGGTCAAAGGTTTGCCCATTTTTGAAGGTCAGGCCTTTCACTGTGAAATAATCGCCACCGACGCCATTAATGGTGGCATTGGCTTCACTTTGTTGATAGCGAATGGTTTTGGATGAACTCACCATTGGACTGACCGCACTCACATACGGTTGGGTGGCGAGCGCTTCAGCATCGGCAGGAACAAGGGTTTTAAAGTTGGCCGTTTTGGAGTTATCACCAAAACCGCGACCTTGGAACACCGTAATAGTATTGGTGCCTAAACTACTGATGTTACTTAAAATCTGCTGTTGTGATCCATTGCCTAAAGCCACCACTGTCACGACTGATGCAATTCCGATGATAATGCCGAGCATGGTCAAAAAGGTTCGCATGCGGTGTGCATTCATCGACAAAAGTGCCATACGGAAGGCTTCACCTAAACGGTCGAGCAGGGAACGCCATGCGGAGACACTTTTATTTTTTTCTTGTTGGGCTGAAATCGCAGTTTCTGCATCAGGGTCGTTGTGTAGTTCAGTGTCGTGCTTAGGTTGATTGACACGGTCTGCAATGATTTGCCCATCGCTGATCTCGATAATCCGTGAGGCATTTTTTGCCACTTGCATATCATGGGTCACCAAAATAATGGTATGGCCTGCGGCATTTAGTTCACGCAAAATCCGCATCACTTCCACGCCACTATGCGAGTCTAGGGCACCTGTTGGTTCGTCAGCGAGAATGACATCACCACCATTCATCAAGGCACGTGCAATAGAGACACGTTGTTGCTGCCCGCCAGAAAGTTGACTTGGTCGGTTTTGGGTTTTATTGCCCAGCCCTAATTCTGTCAGTAACGCAGTGGCACGTTGTTTACGCGCATACGGTGTTGCACCTGCATAAACGGCAGGGACTTCAACATTACCTTCTGCGGTTAAGTCGCCTAAAAGGTGGTAACGCTGGAAAATAAAACCAAAATATTCACGACGTAATTCGGCCAACTGATCCGGTTCGAGTTTACCAGTTTCGCGACCATTGACCTGATAACTCCCAGAGGTCGGGCGGTCGAGACAGCCCAAAATATTCATCAGGGTGGATTTACCTGAACCCGATTGGCCGACAATGGCAACCAATTCACCTTCGTAAATGGTCAGGTCAATGCCTTTGAGAATTTGGACAGTACTTTCACCAGCTGGAAACTCTCGCACCAAATTGCTGACTTCAAGCAAGGCTTTTTTGGTCATGCTTACATTCCCATTGGTGGACTGTTACGACGGCGGTTGCTGCTGTTGGCAGAAGCTGCAGAGTTCTCCGAACTGTCTGCAATCACTACTTGATCACCTTCTTTTAAGCCTGCAAGCACTTGTGCATTGACGCGGTTATTGATACCCACCAGAATTTGTTTTGGTTGAGCTGAGCCGTCCGCTTGTAAGACACGAACCACGCTCAGCGTAGCTTTACCTTCTTTGACCAATTGTTGTTGCGCTGCATTTAAATTCAGACGTTCAAGTCGCGGACCTTGAGGTCGGTCTGAGTCCGATTTGCTTTGTGGCGACGATGCCGCTTGCGTATTTGAACCACTGTTACGCTTTGTATTTGCAGGACGAGTGGAAATTGCAGAAGAAGGGACTAATAAGGCATTTTTTGCGGAATCGAGCACAATGTAGACTTGTGCAGTCATATCAATACGTAGCTTGCCATCATGGTTGGGTACATCAAACAGCGCATTGTAGTAAATTGCAGTGCTGGTTGATGTGCTGGTGGTACTTTCGTCGGTAATCGAGTCTGGCGCAGGTTCAACCTGACGTAGGCTGGCATAACGCTTGCTGTCATCACCTAAAGTGGTGAAATAAACCTGTTGGCCTTTTTCAACTTTCATGATGTCCGCTTCACTAACCTGCGCCTTAATGGTCATATTTTGCAATTTTGCAATTTTAACAATGGTCGGTGCACTTTGATTGGCGTTTACTGTTTGACCTTCTTCAGTCACGATCGCCACCACAGTACCATCAGTCGGTGCCACAATGCGGGTATAACCGATATTGGTTTGAGCAGTCGACTTAGTCACCTTTGCAGATTCAATCTGTGCATCAATGGCCTTAATCTGTGCTTGCGCTGTTTTATAGCTAGCCTCAGCCGATTCTAATTCTGCTTTTGATGTGGCATCTTGTGCATACATTTGCTGTTGACGTTTATATGCCAGTTGCGCCTCATTAAGATTGGCTTCCTGTTGTAGACGCTGCGCTTGCAAATTTTTAATGTTGGCTTCTGCTGTTTTAAAGCTGTTTTCTTGGGTGGTTGAATCAATTTGCGCAATTAATTGACCTTGTTTAACTTCATCACCCAGTTGCACATACATTTTCTGTACTTGACCTGAGACCTGTGCGCCGACACTCACCAGTTTGGTTGCATCTAGAGTACCTGTCGCCAATACTGTATTTTCAAGATCACCACGAGTGACCGATTCACTAATATACTGTGGTTGTTCTTGTTTTGGTTTGAAGTATGTCCACGCGACATAAGCAAGTACGGCAACACACAGTACCGTAATAACCATTTTGACAGCTTTTATTTTTTGCATTGGAATCAGGGAGTAAACAGAATTGCAGATAGTATAAAAGCGAAATACGGATAAATCGTGAATTTTTTGAACAAATAGAAATGATTATTATTTTTAAAAGACTGATTGCTACAATTTAAGCGGGAAAGAGTGATTTTCCACACAGCGTCGCAATGGCTTGCATCACGACATGTTCAGCATTTTCATGACCCAAACCTTTAATCGAAGCATCAATGCGAAGTAAGAGACTAGGCCACGTTAAAAAGCACTGCGGGTTCAGTCGACGTAAGGCGTGTTGATAGACGCTGACTTTATTTTTCCAAATTCCCAGTTGCAGTGCATTTTGCGGTTGCTCAAACAGTTGCATGAGTAAACGCATTTCTTTACTAATGCTCCATAAAATCAGACTGAGAGCTTCACCCGAGGCAATCAGATATTGGTAAATTTTAATGGATTGTGCCAGATTGCCCTCGAGCAGAGCATCACTCAAGTCGAAAGTGCTATAGCGGGATTGGTCTTGTAAGCAGGCATGTAAATGATCAATTTGAATTAGCTCAACATCAGCAAAGGTATCGCTGACACGCATTAAGCTATTTTTAGCTGCAAGTAAGTTGTGTTCATGGTGCTGTTCTAACCACTGCCATGCATCCTGACTCAGTTTAACCCCAAGCTTATCTGCTTCAATACTCAAAATCTGTTGACGATCACGCGGATAATTCGCGGTCAGAGCAACATGCACACCATTGGCTTCAACGGTTTGGAAAAAGCTCGTTTTTAGGCTAGCGCTGTCCTGTTTTGGCATCACCACCAAAAGCAAGTTTTGCTCATTGCTTTGGATATAGCTTTTTAGTAACTTTAAAGCGTTAGCATCGGGCTTAATATTGCCATGAACTTCAATGGCAAGCTGGCTTGAAAATAAGGACAAGCTATTGAGCGCATTAAAGACATTTTTCCAGTCATTGACATTGCTAATGTCATGTCGTTGTCGTTCAATCTCTTGCTTTTGCCAACTTGCTCGAAATGCATCCAGTAAATTTTGCTCAAGCAATGGTTCTTGACCTTGCATAATCCACGCGCCGCGAGCTTCATCGACACGTTTTAAGGCTTGCAAATAGTCAAGTTTCATTGTTAAACCTTACTGCTGTGCCGGTGGTAGGCGGTTCAGTGAAATTTGACGCACAATTTGCTGCGCGACATCATCCACAATGACTTGATTTAAATAGTTTTTCTCTTGGTCATCAGTGTTGACGGTTTCAACGTTATATTGATAACTACGCGTTGCAACTACGGTCCGTGGTTCAGTCAGTGCACGGCCTTGCGCATCTTCAATACGGAAGGTGACATTGAGGCGTAATAACACTTCAATCAGTTTACCGTTCAGCTCTAAACGCTGCGGTTTATAGTCTAGCACGCGAAGCACATAGGCATCTGAACCACTGCTTAGCTGTACACCCGATGCACCTAAATAAATGGCTAATTTTTCATGCAGTTCATCGGTGTTCTTCGGAAGCACCAAATTCATTTTTGAATAAGCAATCGGCGTTGCGCTTGGATTGGTGCCTTTTAAATGAAAGCCACACCCGACTAAGCCAGCACTTAGGCCACAAGTTAAAACAATAGCTGCCAAACATTTGCCTAAATGCATGTGTTGTCCTCTGTTTGCTCTTTTTGATAAAAGAAAAATAATATGTCGTGATTGTATGTGCAAAGCCCGTTGGCTGGCAACGGGCTTTGTTTGGGTTTTGTTTGTCGTTTATCATTTCCCCCTCTTTTTAAAAGAGGTGAGAAGCAATGCTTTGCAAGGGAGATTTCTAATAAAATTCCACCAAGCCTCTCTTTATAAAAGGGAGGCTCAAAGACCTTAAACCACCAAATTCACTAATTTATTGGGCACTACAATTTCTTTCTTGGTTGGACCCGTCAAGAATTGTTGAACTTCTGGCAATGCTTTAGCTAATGCAAGCAATTCATCTTTCGATGCATCGACAGACACTTCTAATTTGCCACGCAGTTTACCGTTTACTTGAACCACAATTGTTTGCGTATTGCGTGTGAGAGCAGATGCATCCACAGTTGGGAACAACACGTTGGTTAAGTCCAGTCCAAATTCAGCCAATAAAGTTTGGCTTAAATGTGGTGCAAATGGCGCAAGTAAAGTTAAAAGCGTTGTAATTGATTCACGAGCAACCGCAACATCATTATCATTTTTCGCTTCAAACTTGTTGTTCGCATTTAACAGTTCCATCATCGCTGCAATAGCCGTGTTAAAGGCGTGGCGGCGTTCGATGTCATCACCCACTTTTTGAATGGTTTCATGCGTTTTACGACGTAAATCTTGTGCTTCTGTAGATAGTTGAGCAGTATCAATTGCAGAAGCTGAATTGCCTTTTTCAAGGAAGCTTGCAACCAAACGCCATACGCGTTTCAAGAAACGATTTGCGCCCTCCACACCTGCATCAGACCATTCAAGGGATTGATCTGGTGGAGCAGCAAACATCATGAACACACGTGCCGTATCTGCACCGTACTGATCAATGATGGCTTGTGGGTCGATACCGTTATTTTTTGATTTCGACATTTTCTCTTGGCCACCAACAATCACGTCCTGACCATCACCTTGGTATTTCGCAGACAGAATACGACCTTTTTCATCACGTTCGAGGTCGATATCCGCAGGGTTAAACCAAGTTTTCTTGCCTGATTCAGCTTCACGGTAATAAGTGTCTGCCAAAACCATACCTTGAGTTAACAGGTTGGTAAATGGTTCATTGCCTTGTACTACACCTTCATCACGCATCAATTTGTGGAAGAAGCGTGCATAAAGTAAGTGTAGAATCGCGTGTTCAACACCACCAATGTATTGATTTACTGGAAGCCATGTTTGAGCAGCTTCAGGTTTAACTAAACCATCAGTAAAATCAGGAGATGCATAACGTGCATAGTACCAAGATGATTCTACAAAGGTATCTAAAGTATCAGTTTCACGACGTGCTTCGCCACCACAGCTTGGGCACGAGGTTTGATAAAACTCAGGCATCTTGTTCAGGGGGTTACCCGAGCCATCAGGTACGACATCAGTTGGTAAGACCACTGGAAGTTGCTCTTCAGGTACAGGAACCTGACCACATTTTTCACAGTTGATCATTGGAATTGGGCAACCCCAATAACGCTGACGCGATACGCCCCAGTCACGTAAACGGAACTGGACTTTCGTGCTTGCAAGAGTTGTTGGTTCTAATTTTGCAAGGAATGCATCATAAGCAGCTTGGAAGTCTAAACCGTCAAATTCTGCTGAATTGACCAATTTACCCTCTTTAGAACCGTACCATTCTTGCCATTGTGTAGCATCAAAGTCTGCATCGTCTGCGCCTTGAGCATCAATGACTTGTTTGATGGTTAAGCCGTATTTGTTGGCAAATTCAAAATCACGTTCGTCATGTGCAGGAACTGCCATGACTGCGCCAGAACCATAAGACATCAGCACGTAGTTAGCAATCCAAACAGGAATGTCTTCACCAGTGACAGGATGCTTCACAGACAGACCCGTTGCCATTCCTTTCTTTTCAGCCGTGGCAAGGTCAGCTTCAGCCACAGAACCCATACGGCATTCTTCAATAAATGCTTGAAGTTCAGCATTATTTTCCGCTGCTTTCAGCGCCATCGGATGTTCAGCAGCAACAGCAACATAAGTCACGCCCATTAAGGTGTCAGCACGTGTCGTAAATACTGTTAAACCGTCTGCATACACGTCAGGATTCGCAGAAGGGAAGGTAATATCCATCCCTTGTGAACGACCAATCCAGTTGCGTTGCATGGTCAAGACTTGCTGTGGCCAACCATCTTTTAAGGTATCTAAATCGTCTAATAATTCTTGCGCATAGTCGGTAATGCGGAAGTAATACATTGGAATATCACGTTTTTCAACCAATGCACCTGAACGCCAACCACGGCCATTTTCAACTTGTTCGTTCGCAAGTACAGTTTGATCCACAGGATCCCAATTTACGGTAGATAACTTACGGTAAATAAGGCCTTTTTTATAAAGTTGTACGAATAGCCACTGTTCCCAGCGGTAATATTCAGGGGTACACGTTGCAAATTCACGGTCCCAATCGACTGATAGACCTAATTTTTTTAATTGGTCACGCATATATGCAATGTTTTCAAAGGTCCATTTTGCAGGTGCAACTTGGTGTGCAATCGCAGCATTTTCAGCAGGTAAACCAAAAGCATCCCAACCCATAGGTTGCAGGACGGTTTCCCCCTTGAGACGGTGGAAACGACTGATGACATCACCAATAGTGTAGTTACGCACATGACCCATATGCAGTTTGCCACTTGGATAGGGGAACATCGAGAGGATATAACGACGTGGACCTTCTACAGAGTCGGCAACTTTAAAGGCTTTACGAGCTTCCCAGTCTTGTTGGACGGTAGGTTCAATCGCGCTCGCTTGATATTCAGGGTCAATGTGAGTAGTCATATACGTAAGTAGAACAATGGTTAAAAAGTTTGTTGCACAGCATAGCGCAAAATGCACCTAAAAGTGAATTTTGCGCAGGAAATTAAACAAGCTAAAAATAAATCTGGAATCGCGCGGAATGATTAAACTGCAGGGCGGACCTGTTGGCCTTGTTGAAGTGCTTCATTCGCTTCACGTCGTTGATTTTCTAAATCAACCGCTGGTGCTGGGGCAGCACTTGGTACAGCATTGGGAGGGGCTGGTACAGTATTTGGAATATTGGCAGGTGGTGGTGCTTCCGATGATGCAGGTTGTGGAGGATTTTTCCAACCATAGGTATCGACTTTGCCTTTTTTCTTTGCTGTTTTTGGTGGAGGTGTTGTGGTGTAATGTGTCGAGCCTTGGTTATCAACCCACTTATAATAAGTTTTAGCGAAGCTTTGTGTGCTGCCCATTACAAGCCCCATTCCCACCAAACATGCTGCTATTTTTGCAAACTGAATGCTCATCTACCATTGTCCTTTTTATATCCGTAGTCATTGGATTTTATCGGGTTTATCGTTGCCGTTATTTTATGCCAATTTGAGAACAATAAGCAGTGTTTGACACGTTTTTCATCTGAGTTTTTTGAAATATTTTGCAGGTCAAATCCTCAGTTTAATGCGTGAAATATGCGATATGACACAGTATGAAAATAAGAAGGTTATGCTAAAACCTGATGTACAAATGCTGATCTATACTTAAAAATGAAAAACTTGAGATAGATGTTGAATTTAAATTTGGGTGAATATCTTATTAAACTTATTTATGGGTTTTATTATGTTTTTTTATTAGTAAATTCAGTGGAATAGAAATCTAATTGTTTTTGCACTAAAAAACATAGGAAAAGTGGCTTAGTTCCCTTTGTCCGCGATGAATAAAAAATAAACGCTCTGTAAATAAACAAAAAAAAGCTAATTTTTAAACTTGACTTTAGTCACGAAACTCCTAAAAATGCTGTCTTTAGTTTTATATGCCTTTACTCGATCACCCTTCGATAAAGTGTCATTTCATGCAATGGACACGCTTTCTAGCCGAGACCGTGAACAAAGTAAAAAAATGTGTTTATCCCAACACGTTTTAGATCTCATATTGCTCAAACAGCATACAGATCAGAATTTTTTCCTATTGCTATGAAAACTAAGAAATATGTGTGCTATAACAGTGCAGACAATCAATGAATGAAACACTGCTGGTGCCTTCCACCATTGCAGTGATAAAGATTAGGGTGAATCACGTTGGAACTTTTATCTGGTGGTGAAATGCTCGTTCGCGCATTGGCGGACGAAGGCGTTGAACATGTATTTGGATACCCAGGCGGCGCAGTTTTACATATCTACGACGCGTTCTTTCAACAAGACAAAATCAATCATTACCTTGTGCGCCATGAACAAGCTGCTGGTCATATGGCAGATGCTTACTCACGCGTAACAGGTAAGACGGGCGTGGTCCTCGTGACTTCAGGTCCGGGTGCAACCAATACTGTGACTCCAATCGCAACGGCTTATATGGACTCAATCCCAATGGTGATTTTGTCTGGTCAGGTTGCGTCACATTTAATTGGTGAAGATGCATTCCAAGAAACAGATATGGTCGGTATTTCTCGTCCGATCGTAAAGCATAGTTTCCAAGTGCGCCATGCCAGCGAAATTCCTTCGATTATTAAGAAAGCTTTTTATATCGCGTCTTCAGGTCGTCCAGGTCCAGTTGTGGTCGATATTCCGAAAGATGCGACTAACCCTGCTGAGAAATTTGCTTACGAATACCCAGAAAAAGTGAAGATGCGTTCGTATCAACCGCCGCATCGTGGTCACTCAGGTCAAATTCGTAAAGCCATTGAAGAGCTGATCCATGCTAAACGTCCTGTAATTTATACTGGCGGTGGCGTGGTTCAAGGTAATGCATCAGAACAGTTGACTGAGTTGGCGCATATTCTAGGCTTCCCAGTCACCAATACATTGATGGGTCTTGGTGCATTTCCAGGCAATGATCCACAATTTATTGGTATGTTGGGTATGCATGGTACGTATGAAGCCAATATGACCATGCACAATGCCGATGTGATTTTGTGTATCGGTGCGCGTTTCGATGACCGTGTAACCAATAATCCAGCAAAATTCTGTCCAAATGCTAAAGTGATTCATATTGACATCGACCCAGCGACGATTTCAAAAACTATCATGGCGCATATCCCAATCGTGGGTGCGGTAGAACCAGTCCTTCAAGAAATGTTGACACAGTTGAAACAAATGAATGTGTCTAAACCAAATCCTGAAGACATAGCTGCTTGGTGGGCGCAAATCAATGAATGGCGTAAAGTTCATGGCATGCGTTATGAGTCAGGTGCAAATGGTGTAATGAAACCACAACAAGTGGTGGAAGCACTAGATAAAATCACCAATGGTGAAGCGATCATTACTTCTGATGTAGGTCAGCATCAAATGTTTGCTGCGAACTATTATAAGTATAAACGTCCGCGCCAATGGGTGAACTCTGGTGGCCTAGGCACCATGGGTGTAGGTTTACCCTATGCGATGGCGGCGAAATTGGCTTTCCCTGATCAACAAGTGGTATGTATCACAGGTGAAGCATCGATTCAGATGTGTATTCAAGAGCTTTCGACGTGTAAGCAATATGGCCTAAATGTAAAAATCCTCTGCTTGAATAACCAAGCTTTAGGGATGGTAAAGCAGTGGCAAGATATGAACTATGAAGGACGTCATTCGAGTTCTTATATCGATTCATTGCCTGACTTCCCTAAATTAATGGAAGCGTATGGTCACGTTGGCATTCAAATTGACCATGCGGATGAGCTAGAGTCGAAGCTTGCTGAAGCAATGGCAATCAACGATAAATGTGTATTTATTAATGTGATGGTTGACCGCACAGAGCATGTTTATCCAATGCTTATTGCAGGTCAGTCAATGCAAGATATGTGGTTAGGCAAAGGGGAGCGCACGTCATGAGACACATTATCTCTGTACTTGTAGAGAATGAAGCTGGTGCGCTTTCTCGTTTGGTGGGTTTATTTTCTCAACGTGGTTATAACATTGAGACTTTAAACGTTGCGCCAACCGAAGATCCGACCTTATCACGTCTGACATTAACAACTTATGGCGATGACCATAAAATTGAACAAATCACCAAACAGCTCAACAAATTGGTTGAAGTGGTGAAAGTGGTTGATCTGTCTGAAGGTGCGCATATTGAGCGTGAGTTGATGTTGATTAAAGTCAAATCACTCGGTTCAGCACGTGCTGAAATCAAGCGAACTGCGGACATTTTCCGTGCGCAAATCGTGGATGTCACCCCAACGACCTATACCATTCAAATCGCGGGTACAACTGAAAAAATTGATGGTTTTATTGATGCACTCGCAGAGAACACCATTCTTGAAGTTGTGCGCTCAGGTGTTTCAGGCATCGCGCGCGGCGAAAAAGTTTTAACTATTTAATTAACACGATTCAACCTCCTTTTGAGAAAGAGGAGGATTTCATCAAACAATAAACCCCTTGATGGAATTACAGAATACCAAGCATTTTAGCGGAGACAGCAATGCAAATTTTTTACGATAAAGACTGCGACTTATCTATCATCCAATCTAAGAAAGTAGCGATCATTGGTTACGGTTCACAAGGTCATGCACACGCGCTTAACCTTAAAGACTCTGGTGTAGACGTAACTGTAGGTTTACGCGCGGGTTCTACTTCTTGGAAAAAAGCTGAAAATTCGGGTCTTAAAGTTGCTGAAGTTCCTGCTGCTGTAGCGCAAGCTGACGTAGTCATGATCTTGACTCCAGATGAATTCCAATCACAACTTTACCGTGACGTGATTGAGCCAAACATCAAAGAAGGTGCAACGCTTGCATTTGCTCACGGTTTCTCTGTTCTTTATAACCAAGTGGTTCCACGTGCTGATTTAGACGTGATCATGGTTGCGCCAAAAGCACCAGGTCATACAGTACGTTCTGAATACCAACGTGGTTCAGGTGTTCCTGACTTAATCGCGATTCACCAAGATGCTTCTGGTAATGCACGTAACGTAGCGCTTTCTTATGCTTCTGGCGTAGGTGGTGGTCGTACAGGTATTATCGAAACTTCTTTCCGTGAAGAAACTGAAACAGACCTATTTGGTGAGCAAGCTGTTCTTTGTGGTGGTGCAGTAGAACTTGTGAAAATGGGCTTCGAAACTTTGGTTGAAGCAGGTTATGCGCCTGAAATGGCTTACTTCGAATGCTTACACGAACTTAAGTTGATTGTTGACTTGATGTTCGAAGGTGGTATCGCGGACATGAACTATTCAGTATCGAACAATGCTGAATATGGCGAGTACGTAACTGGTGTTGAAGTGATCAACGAACAGTCTCGTGAAGCAATGCGTAATGCACTTAAACGTATCCAATCTGGTGAATATGCGAAGATGTTCATTCAAGAAGGTGCGTTGAACTACCCATCAATGACTGCTCGTCGTCGTCAAAACGCAGCGCATGGCATTGAAGTAACAGGTGGTAAGTTACGTGCGATGATGCCTTGGATTCAAGCAAACAAAATCGTAGATAAAGAAAAGAACTAATTTCTTGAATCAGTTGATTTGAATGCGAAGACCCACTCTATTTGAGTGGGTTTTTTTATGTTTAAGCTTAGGTGCCTCAACAAGATAAAAGCAGTGCTTTTATCTTTTTTTGTACTTTGGATTTAAGCAAACAAAATCGTAGATAAAGAGATGACTAAGTTTTTGGTCTAGCTGATTTATATGCTATAAAAAATTGGCTTTGGCAGGTTTTTATTTGGATAAGCACAATGATTTTGTATAAATATGTGAGTTTTGAAGCTGGCTTAAAGATTCTGGAAACGTGTGCTTTAGGTTTTTCGCATTTAGAGGATTTTAATGATCCATTTGAGGCTACTGCATTAGGTCTGACGGAGGGCAGTATTTCTCAAGCTGTTCGCTTTGGGGTATGCCGAAATCGCCTATCAAGAAAATATGCCGTTCTTTCGCTTACTCGTGCACCACTAAATCCCCTAATGTGGTCTCATTATGGAGATTGTTATAAAGGAATGGTGATTGGAATAGATACGGTCAAAGCAGGTTTTGAAAATGATGAGCAATACATTATTCCAGCACATCGGGGAGAAATTATATATGTAAATACGGCACCCAAAGCTACAAATAATATCAATGATGAGGATTTAATGGCTATAGGGGATTCTTCAGTTATGAGTTGGAAAAAGCATGAACGTTTTTTAAAACATGCTTTTCTATATAAGTCTGTATGTTGGGCTTATGAGGAAGAAGTGCGTATTGTTAAAAATATCAGCAGTGCAAATTTTACATATCACTATTCGAGTAAAAAAGAAGAAATAATAGACGGTCTGGTTTGGAATAGATTGCAATTAGAAACAAGGCCAATCTATTTGCGCGACATACCAGAAGAAGCTTTTATGGAAATTTATATTGGTGAGAATTGTTATAGAGACCAGATGAGGAAGCAGAAAAATAAAGCACAACAGGATGTAGAATTGTCAGATCCAATTGAAAGACTAAAGGCTACATGTCAACGAAAAAGTATTTCTCTCTATCGTGTTGGCGTAGATGTAGAGCGTTGGTTGCTCATGAAACAAGAAATCAAATGATATATCGTAAATGTTGTATTTATTTTCAGATAGTATTATGAGGGGTAGAATAAGTGCCTTAAATTTTTTAGCTAAAGTGCTACCAATCTAATAGTACTGGTATAAATAAATCAAAAGAATTTTGATTTATTTATAGTGTGATGTATACGCAGCTTCCAATAATGCCAATCTAAAAACTAAATTGTATTGGATGTCACTAAAAGCTATATAAAATTATTCGACTAATAACGTATCTATCGGCTTTACTGTAATAAATGAAACCCTTAAAAAAGTGCACTTATAGTTACGTTCGGGTTCTTAATGTGAACTTTAGATTTCTAAAATAGTGGTTCATGTAAGTTTAAGGCTTGATTATGTGACTTTAGTTATGTTGTTCAATCCCTAAAACTAGGTAAATAGCATATGAATAAACCTTGTTCTTTAGCAAGACGATCGGCTTGTATTGAAAAATTAGTGGAAATATAAGGTAAAAAAAAGGTGAATAATGAATTTTTTAATGATTTAAGAAATTATTCAAATAAAGATGTAATGAAATGTAAAGCTAAATTTTTAATATAAAACAGCGGGCTATTTAAAATATAAAAAAGCACTAAAATAGAGCATACCTGAAACTAGTGTAACTAATTTTAGGGATTTAAAAAATATATTTTTTTAAAAAATAAAAATAAAAACAATATTTTAATTTTAATTTTATAAGTGTTGAGTATTGCTTCTCTATTTGAGTGAAAAAGGGTGCATAGGTGGATTTTTATGCAGAACAATTAGAATAAACACACACTTAAGAAAAGCTTGGTAGCCATGTAAGGCCCAGCTTTATTAAGGGTAAACACCATAACAATTAATTTGGTTTAGAAGAAAAATCTCGGAGAGTAGCTATGAATAAATTACTACAAGCATCGCTAGTTGCAACACTATTAGGTGCTGGTTCTACGGCAGTTTTGGCAGACGAGGCAGATCGAGGCGGCGATAAATGGTCTAATTGTACTTCTCTTGGTTGCCAAAAAGATATTCCAATTAAACTTAACGTACCAAAAAAATGTGAAATTAAAGGAGGAAGTCCAATTGTACTGAGTCATGAAGGCGGGAATAAAAGCTCTGGCTATACAATTACTACAAATACTCCATATGTACTCAATTTAGAAACTGAGAATGCAGGTACTAACCCTACAACTTACGTTAAGTTGATGGCAGATAGTACAACTTATAAAGTATTCACTTCTATTACAACGAATAAAGTGGGTTCAGCTAGTCCTATACCTTGGGGGAACACAAATCATGATGGTGTTTCAACTGATAGCTATAATGTTATCGTGAACAATGCTGCAGTTAGCGCAAGTCAACGTGCTGGTGATTATACTGATACTTATAAAATTAAAGTTTTTTATTAAACTAATTTTGTAATAGTATATAAAATAACCTAATCTAATGGAGACATTGGATTGGGTTATTTAGTATAAAAATAATGAGGAAGATAAAATATGAATAAAATCATGGTTATTTGCAGTTTTTTTATGTTTTGTACTTCACAAATACATGCGGGCGTTTCGATAGATCCTGTTCAACTCTACATTTCTGGAAAAGATCAAAAAAGAACGACTACGGTTACGTTGGAATCAAAAGATGAAGCAGAAAAAAAAGTTTTTGAAGTGAATGCAGTGAAGTGGACTCAAAATGATAAGGGGGAAGATATTTATGAGGTGGATAGCTCTTTATTAATTAATCCAAAAAATTTTATTTTGCAACCAAATGCAAAGCAAGTGATAAGAGTAGGCTTTAATCGACCAATTGACTCAGTTTTATCGCAAGGACAGGAAGGTACATGGCGAATTGTAATTAATGAAATGCATCAAGCGACTAAAGGTTCAGTGGTTAACTTCTTAGTTAGTTTTAATATGCCATTATTTGTAGGGCAGCAAGAAAATATAAAGTTAAATTTTAGTACCGATTCCGATCGTTTAATTGTTAAAAATGATGCAAATTCACATATTAGAATAAGCAACTTGAAAGTCTTAGATACGAATAAAAAAGTCATTTATAAGAGTGAGCAAATGAAGTATTTGTTAGCTAAAAAGAGTACATCTTATGCTTTAAAGGATGTTCAACTGAAAAAATCCACAAATTATATAATTCAATTTAATTCAGATAAAAATGATGATGTAGTGGAGTTGAAATTCTCAAATTAGGTAAGGGGAATTTTTATGAGAACGAATACTAAAGCACTCTTGCTGATTAATTTTTTTATTTCATTAAATGTAATGGCAGTTGAAGTTAAATATGAAGAAAGAATTGCAAATTTATGGATTAATGGTCTTGATCATGCAATTGATGTGGACCTCATACAAAAGGATGATCAGTATTATATTGAGTGTAATATTTTAAAAGAAAGAAATATTGATGTTATTGGATTTGTAAAACTAACGAATAAAGATAACTACTGTTTGGTTTCTGGTGGTGAGGTAAATTCAGAATTTGATGAAGCTTCGCAGTCTATAAAAATAGATATTCCGACAAAATATTTTGCACAAAATACAGGTGGAATTAATAACAGCCTAACACCAGAGAAAGCAAGTTTTGGTGGTTTTATTAATTATGACTTCTTATATACCACAAATAGTGATCATGATGATGGATTTAATAGCTTAGTTGATTTAGGGATTTTTAAAGACTATTGGATATTAAAAAACTCTTTGATTCATAGAAACTCTTCAGAGGAGGATGGTGTTGTACGATTGAGTAGTAGTTTAGATATTGATTTTCCAGAAAAAATGACACGCCTTACCTTGGGGGATACAACAACAGCATCTAATCCATTAATCAACTCACTTCGTTTTGCAGGACTAAGCTGGGGAACGAACTATACAGAACGACCAGACTTCATCTATTGGAATTTGCCTGTATTACAGGGCAGTGCGCGAATACCATCAACAGTTGATTTATATATTAACGGAACAAAAATCTATAGTGAGAGAGTTAGTCCGGGTGACTATGCATTGCAAACAGGTGCCCAGATTCAGCAAGCAGGCAATGCCCAAATTGTGGTAGAGGATGTGTTAGGAAATCGAAGTGTACAGAACTTTCCTATTATGGTGACTAATCGTTTACTTCGTTCTGGTTTAAGTGAGTATAATGTTGCTTTGGGTAAGTTAAGATATAATTATTCTACAGATAGTGGGGATTATCGCGATTTCTTTGCAAATACTTATTATCGAAGAGGTCTTTCAAACTCAACCACGCTTGGTACAAATCTATCTTATAGTCAAGATATTCAAAATGTAGGATTTACTTGGACACAAGGGGTGTCTAATTATCTAGTGTTAGATAGTGTGATTTTAGCTTCACATGATGATGCTCATGATATTAATTATTCATATGGACTTTCAGCCAGTAAAGATTTTGGTAGAGTATCTTTAGGGTTAAGTACAAAATATAATGACCGAAATTTTATTTTTCTTGGCGATGATCTCGAATCTACTTTTACTTACCCAAAGTTTGAAAATTTGGCATATGTTGGTATTAGTAATTTGCCTTATATTGGTAATTTTAATATTAACTATGCGGAGCAGCGCCACTATAAAAATACCCAGAATAATTCAGCAGATCAAAAGTTAATTACTGTTGGATTTAATAGGAGTTTTAGGAGTGGGTTTACATTTGGTTTAAGCTATTTTAATAATTTTGGGGATAATAAGGATTCAGGTGGGATTTTGTCCCTTAGTTATAACTTTGATGATAAGTCGGTCTACTTTAGTGCTTCTGCAGATAAAAGTGCGAATTTGCAATTTGTTAAAAATGATTCGAGTCAGGTAGGCGTAGATTACAATTTTGGTGCAGATTATCGTGATAGTGAAACTGTATTAAATGCCAATGCTACTGTGAAAACCAATATCGGTGACCTTAATCTATATCATGTTCAAGGTGAGCACTCGAGTGACTCTCAAATTAATTATAAAGGTGCAATGGTCTTTTTGGATGGGAAGTTTAGCTTAACTAAACGCGTAGATAATGCTTTTGCTTTGGTGAAAGTAGGAGATTATAAAGATATAGATGTTTTGCGTTCTTTAACTTATGCAAATAAAACGAATAGTAAAGGTTATGCATTTGTGCATGAGATTATTCCTTATGTGAAATATGATATTTCATTTGATGTGGATCAGTTGCCTATTGAAGACAAGATCCCATACTCATCTAAACAAATTACTACATTAAATCAGCGGGGATATACCATTGATTTTCCAATTTATCATGCAAAACAAGTGACGATTCGTCCACTTGAAGGTCAATCAAATCAAGCATTTTTAGCGGGTTCAGAGTTATATATTAATAATGAGGAGGGAGAGCTTTATCCAGTTGGTTCGGATGGAACAATTACTTTGTATGGTCTAGTGCCAAAAACGTATAAGTTACAAATCAAGACAGCAGATGCTAAAACATGTAATGCTGAGTTGGTTGTGACAGATGCACAAACAAGTGAAGATATTCGCACAATCATCTTCGAGTGCCAATGAGAGGAGAAATAATATGAAAAAAGTCATTATGCTGGCTATCATGTTATTGTCGACAAGTGGTTTTTTGTATGCAAAACAATGTCAAATTGAGAATTTAGTAGCAACACAACTCAACTTGAATGCTTCTTATTTAAGTCAAGCAGCCACTTCATTTTCAGTAGCCTGTGATAGTAATTACGCAATCAAATTTAATACACGTAATTTGACAAGTGCTTCAGGGAGTAGCTACTTGATCAATGAGAGAAACAATAGATTAAGAACTCAAATGAATATTTCAGGGGCAACAGCCTCTCGCTGGAATGCTCCAATTTTTCAACCGGCAACTGAGCGAAATAAGTTTGTTGTTTTAGTTCAGCTGGTTGATCCTCCTAGTGCTTATACACCTGCAGGGGAGTATAGAGACAATTTGTATATTAACTTGATGTTCTAATATGAGGGTTCTATATGCATTTGGCTGATAAGAAGATACCTATAAAAAGTAGGTATCTTTTTTATTAAGAAGATGGTTATCATCAAACTGTCAAATAGTTTAACTAAACTTGAGGGAAAATAAGAAAAGTTTGGAATAACATGATCGGCTCAATGACAACAAAATTATTCAAACAGCACAATTTTCCAGAAACACAGCGGTTTTATCTCAAACAACAACATCAACATAATTTTCAGCAAGAATTCTCTATCCTTGAAGAAACCCTTAAACCCAAGTTAAAAATAACCATCGTGACGGAAACATGGTCACCAGAAATTAATGGTGTTGCAAATTCATTGTTACAGTTATGTAAGGGTTTACAAAAACAGGGGCACCGTATTCAGTTGATCCGCCCGATGCAAAAAAACATGTGTACAGAGTTTCAGGCTGAACAAGAGTGTTTGGTCTGGGCGAAAAGTATTCCGAAATATACGGAGATGCAATTTGGCATGCCACAGTATGTCAAAGTCAGCAAAGCGATTGAACGCTTCGCACCAGATGTGGTCCATATTGTAACGGAAGGACCGTTGGGATTGACGGCTCTGTATGCTGCTCAAGCACATCAGATTCCAATATCGAGTGGTTTCCATTCAACTTTTCATGACTTTAGTCGCTTCTTTGATTTGGCTTTGCTGGTCAAGCCAATTGAAAGCTATCTCCGCTGGTTTCATAACCATACAGTACTCACCTGTGTGCCGAGTCAAACCACCTTAAATCAACTTAAGGCCTTTGGTGTGACTTGCCCTTTGGTTGAGGTTGGGCGAGGGGTAGATACAACTCGCTTCCATCCAGAGCATCGTTCAGAACAACTGCGTCAGCGTTGGCAAGCAGATGCAAATACTTCTGTGTTGCTATATGTGGGACGTTTATCTCCAGAAAAAGAAGTAGATGTACTCATTCAGAGCTATTTGAAGATCAAGAAGCAGCAATCGTGCAAGTTGAAAATGGTGATTGTGGGAGATGGTCCGGATCGTAAGCGTTTAACTGAGATGGCGAATGGCTCCGATGTTATTTTTACGGGAAGCTTAACAGGACAGTCACTCGCTCAAGTTTATGCCAGTGCGGATGTTTTTGTTTTTGCCAGTCAAATAGAGACTTTTGGTAATGTGGTGCTCGAAGCTATGTCCAGTGGCTTACCTGTGGTGGCTTATAACTATGCCAGTCCACAGCGCTATATCAAAGAAGGTATGACAGGGTGGTTGAGTCCCTTTGGACAGGTGGCACACTTTATGCAGGCTATTATGCAGTTACCAGAGCAAAAGGTGCTTAGATGCATGGGAATTCAAGCACGACAGGATATTGAAAGTGTAGGCTGGCAGTATCCTGTGAAACAGTTTGAGCAAGCCTTATATCACGCAGCAAATATTAAGGCAGCACATTAAACAATAGCTGTTTTAAAAGCGTCAGTGATAAAGATGAGTTGGGTGATTTTGATTGGTTTTAATTTAAATCATCAAACTGTCAAAAACACCCTTTAATATGAGCTTAAAGAAAAGCAATTTTGATGAATTAAATCGTCATAGAACAATGATTTTCCAGCTGAACTTTCAACATTGTTGTTAAGGAGAAGTGGTATGAATCTTAAAACTGCAAAAATAAGAATATTAGATTTAGACTTAAAAGGCTGTGTCTATCTCAATCATTTTTCCCATTCGAATACTGTAGCCAATTTTTTTAAGCGGATCAGTCGGTTGGGAGATGGCATCTTCTGGTACACCATGTTGGCTTTAACTTGGTTATTGCAAGGCTTGGTCTATAGTTTACAAATCGTGTATTTGGTTCTTGGTTCTTTGTGCGGGACTTTAATTTATAAAGTCTTAAAAATTAAAACCATTCGCCCAAGACCCTATCAGGTACATCAAGTGATTCGAATGGGTGAGCGACCTCTCGATCACTTTAGTTTTCCCTCAGGTCATACTTTACATGCGGTGATGGTGAGCACCTTGTTGGGCTTCGTACAGCCAGTTTTATTGGTGCTTATGTTGCCTTTTACTGTTTTGGTTGCCGCATCACGCATGATTTTAGGGCTACATTATCCAAGTGATGTGTTGGTCGGGGCTGTTATAGGTGCGGTAGTAGCTGTCACTTTAATTTGTAGTGCACCATTTTTAAATATCGTGTTGTAAAAAAGCCCAGTTTTACCTCAAACAAACTAGTGTTTAAATTTCAGAGTTTGTTACAGTACAACATCTTCTACATTGTGATGAGACTCCACCATGGGCTTACGTTGGTCAGACACTATTGATATTGCTATTGAGTTGTATGAAGCTCATCCAGATGTCGATCCGCAGTGGATTCGCTTTACAGACTTACATGCTTGGGTATGTGCTTTACCAGACTTTAGTGATGATCCGACTAAGTCGACTGAAGGTTTGCTTGAAGCAATTCAAATGGCATGGATTGACGAAGCACGATAATCCTTGCATCGAAAAAAGCAACTTTTTACAGAGTAAAAGCAGAAAATGGTGCATTATATCGGTATAATGCGCCAAAATTTTCATGTCTACATTGACTTAAGGAGCCAATCATGGCTATTGAACGTACTTTATCTATCGTAAAACCAGACGCAGTTGCTAAAAACCACATCGGTGACATCTTTGCTCGTTTTGAAAAAGCTGGTCTTCAAATCGTTGCAACTAAAATGAAACACTTGACTCAAGCTGAAGCAGAAGGTTTCTACGCAGAGCACAAAGAACGTGGTTTCTTTGCTGACCTAGTTGCGTTCATGACTTCTGGCCCAGTTGTTGTTTCAGTTCTTGAAGGCGAAAACGCAGTTCTTGCTCACCGCGAAATCCTTGGTGCAACGAATCCTAAAGAAGCTGCTCCAGGTACTATCCGCGCTGACTTCGCTGTAAGCATCGACGAAAATGCTGCTCACGGTTCTGACTCTGTAGCATCTGCTGATCGTGAAGTTAACTACTTCTTCGCTCAAACTGAGATTGCTCCACGTACTCGTTAATTCGAAGTATTCAAACCAGATAAGTGTTATTATACTTATCTGGTTTTTTTATTCCCTGAATAAATTTCTGCTCGTTTATTGAGCTTCTCCTTTCATCGTTAGACATGGTTTAGGTAATACACATGAGTACTGAAGTGGTCGCTGTCTCTACAGTTTCGGCTGAACAGCAACAATCTCTATCCGCTCCTGCACAGCAAAATTCTGTTGCGAAAGTGAACTTACTTGGCATGTCACGTCCGCAGCTTGAAAAATTCTTCGAAGATATGGGAGAAAAAAAGTTTCGTGCGGGACAGGTGATGAAATGGATTCATCAGTTTTTTGTGACTGATTTTGCTGAGATGACCAATATCTCAGGCAAACTGCGTGAAAAACTTGAAAAGCTCTGTGAAATTAAAGCGCCTGAAGTAGTACATAAAAACTATTCTAAGGATGGCACGCGTAAGTGGGTGTTTCGTGTCGGTGAGGGCGAAGGCTCTTTGGTCGAAACCGTATTGATTCCTGCTGAACATCGCAGTGGTTTACGCCGTACTTTATGTATTTCATCTCAAGTCGGTTGTGCACTGGATTGTTCATTCTGTTCAACCGGTAAACAAGGTTTCCAGCGTGACTTGAACCCAGATGAAATTATTGGTCAGTTATGGGTCGCAAACTATTCTTATATGGAAGATGTGCCTGTGGCTGAGCGTGAGCGTTCGGTGACCAACGTCGTGATGATGGGGATGGGTGAGCCACTCCTCAATTATGATGCTGTATTGAGCTCAATGCGTATTATGTTAGATGATTTTGCTTATGGTATGTCTAAGCGCCGTGTGACTTTATCGACTTCAGGTGTGGTGCCGAAAATTGACCAATTGGCACAAGATATTGATGTCGCATTGGCAATCTCCCTACACGCGCCAAATGATGAACTAAGGAATGAATTGGTTCCAATCAATAAAAAATATCCATTGGCACAGTTGATTGCAGCATGTCAGCGTTATATCGCTAAAGACGGTAATGAAAGTGCACGTAAGCATGTCACGATTGAATATGTGATGTTGGATGGGGTGAATGATCATCCTGAGCATGCGCAGCAGATGATTAAACTGTTGAAGAACTTACCAAGTAAAATTAATTTAATTCCGTTTAATCCATTTCCACATGCGCCTTATGGTCGTTCAAGTCGCAACCGCATTATTTCTTTCCAAAAAACTTTGTCTGATGCTGGATTTGTGTGTACGATTCGTCAAACGCGTGGCGATGATATTGATGCTGCTTGCGGACAATTGGTTGGTCAAGTGGCCGATCGAACACGTCGTGCTGAGCAGTGGAAAAAGAAAGTAGCAGAGAAAAACGAGATTCTACGTTCACAAGGATAATATAAGGGGGATGCCAATTGAAAAAACCCGTTTCTAAACTTTACCTTGCACTGACACTGGGTGTGTCAGTGTGGTACTTGGTGGGTTGCCAAACCGTGAATACGAAAGGTGACCCAAGTAAAGCAGTACAAGTTAGAACGCAATTGGCGGCTGAATATATTAAGTCGAATGATTACGATGCTGCGAAACGCACATTGGATCAGGCATTAGATATCGACTCTCGTGATGCATCTGCAAATATGATGATGGGCGTGTTGTTACAGCGTGAAGGCAGTCCACAAAATGTGGAAAAGGCAGAGCGTTATTTTAAGCATGCCATTGCGGCAGAGCCAAAAAATGCACAGGCTCGTAACAACTACGGTACGTATTTATATCAAATTGGGCGTTATAATGACGCGATTGATCAACTTCAAGTTGCAGGTTCAACTTTAGGGTATGATCAACGTTATCGAGCATTGGAAAATTTAGGTCGTGCGTATATACAAGTCGGTCGAGTGACGGAAGCAGAAGCTGCTTTTAAACAAGCCCTACAGGTAAACTCAGGTGCCTATCTTGCCATGATCGAAATGGCGGAAATTTCATATTTACGTCAGCAAAATGCTGAAGCTACGCAATACTATGAACAGTTTGTGCAAGCGGTTGGCGAGAAAAACTTAGATGCACGTGCGCTTTGGATTGGGATCCGAATTGCGCGGGCAAATCATGACACGATGGGTTCGCAAGTACTGGTCAACCAGCTACGTGCGTTGTATCCAGACAGTCAAGAATACAAACGTTATTTGCAATTACAGTACACTACTGAGGCCGTATGGAAGTAAATCCTAATTCACCACAATCGAATGGTTCTAGCAATGCTTTAGGAAATATCCAACGTCCAGGTGATTATCTTCGTCAAATTCGTATTACTCAAAAACGTGAATTAAGCGACGTTGCCAAAGAGTTGAATATTCCACTCAAGACCTTAACTGCACTTGAGCAGGATGAATACACGGCACTTCCTGAAGCAACATTCATTAAGGGCTACTATCGTACTTATGCGAAGTTCCTCAAAGTGGATGCGACTACGATTATTCAGCGTTTTGATGACATCTATGCCAATGACACGGGACTATTGCCTAATCATGCATTGAATAATTCTCCGATTAAAATCATGGGTAAATTGCCAGGTTCTAACCGTGATCGTAACCGTAAATGGTTGAAACGTGGACTGATTGCGCTTGTTGTAATTGCGATTTTGGCAGCGTTGTTTGGCACAATTCAGAATTGGTCAGGTAGTACAGATGAGACTGCGACTCCGCAGACTGAATCTGATGTGCAAATCATCAATATGAGTGGGGCTGCTGCAACTACTGGGGATCAGTTGAAGCTTGAGTTCAATCGTCCTACGTCTGTGCATATTGTCGATTCAACTGGGAAAGTACTGGCAACAGGGCGTCAAGCCTCTACACTTGAGCTATCTGGCGAGACTCCTTTCCAAATTCGTATCGATGATGCCGCTGCTGTGTCACTCAGCTTAAATAATGAAAGTATTTCATTGTCACCATATACCGTGGGTGGAAAAGCAGATTTCCGCTTGTCACGTTAATGGGATCAAGGAAAAGCAATGATTGTAAATCCAATTAAACGCAAGCCTACTCGCAAAATTCGTGTGGGTTCAGTCTATGTCGGTGGTGATGCACCCATCAGCATTCAAAGTATGACCAATACTGAAACTTGTGATGTGGAAGCAACGCTGGCGCAAATTCAGCGCTGTGCAGATGTAGGTGCGGACATCATGCGTGTTTCTGTACCGACGATGGAAGCGGCAGAGGCTTTTGGTGAAATTCGTAAGCGTTCATCAGTGCCTTTGGTTGCAGACATTCATTTTGATTACAAGATTGCACTGCGTGTTGCCGACTTGGGTGCGGACTGTTTACGGATTAACCCCGGAAATATTGGCTCTGAAGCTAAAATCCGTGAAGTGGTGGCCGCAGCACGCCATAACGATATTTCTATGCGTATTGGGGTGAATGCAGGTTCACTGGAAAAAGATATTCAAAAGAAATATGGTGAGCCAACTGGTCAGGCATTGCTAGAGTCGGCGATGCGTCATATTGATATTCTAGACCGTTTAGATTTCCACGAGTTCAAAGTTTCAGTGAAAGCATCCAATGTGTTCTTAACCATGGACGCTTATCGCCTACTTTCACAGCAAATTGATAATCCTTTACACCTTGGTGTAACAGAAGCGGGGATTTATCGAACAGGTTCGGTGAAGTCTGCGATTGCATTGGGCGGTTTGCTGTTGGATGGCATTGGTGACACCATGCGTATTTCCTTGGCAGCGGAACCTGAAGAAGAGATTAAGATTGGTTTTGATATTTTAAAATCACTTAGTCTTCGCTCAAATGGAATCAACTTCATTGCTTGTCCAAGCTGTTCACGTCAAGAGTTTAACGTGATTTCAGTGATGCAAGCCTTAGAAGAGCGTTTAGAAGATATTCGTACCCCAATGGATGTGTCGGTGATTGGGTGTAAAGTGAATGGTCCGGGTGAAGCCAAAGAAGCCGATATTGGTGTAGTTGGTGCAAGTCCACGTTCACTGGTGTATCGTAATGGTGAAAAGAGCCATTTAATTGACACAAATCAGTTGGTTGACGAAATCGAAGCGATGGTTCGTCAACGTGTTAGCGATCTTGAAGACGCTAAAGCTAAAGAGATTATTCGCACAAGTTTTTCTGAGTAGATCATGAGTTCAATAGTCGCAATCAAAGGTTTTAATGACATTCTTCCTACGCAAACCTCTGCATGGAGACGTCTTGAACAGCATCTCGCATCATTGATGGATGCTTATGGCTACCAACAAATTCGTTTACCTATTGTTGAACAGACCAATTTGTTCAAACGTTCAATTGGGGATGCAACGGATATCGTTGAAAAAGAAATGTACACCTTCTTGGATAAAGGTAATCCGCCTGAGTCTTTGACTTTGCGTCCTGAAGGAACAGCAGGCTGTGTACGCGCCATGCTTGAGCATAACTTGCTTCGTGGTGCGACGCCTCGTGTTTGGTATATCGGGCCAATGTTCCGTTATGAAAAACCGCAAAAGGGTCGTTATCGTCAGTTCCACCAGTTCGGCGTGGAAACCTTTGGTGTGGCAACTCCAGATATGGATGCTGAGTTGATTTTGATGACGGCACGTCTGTGGAAACGCATGGGTGTGGCAGATAAAGTTCAACTTGAGCTAAATACTCTCGGTGAGTCTGATGAGCGCGCAGCTTATCGTGCGGCATTGGTGGAGTTCTTAGAATCACATAAAAATGATTTGGATGAAGATTCACAGCGTCGTTTAACCACCAACCCACTACGTATCCTTGACTCTAAAGATGCAAAAACTCAAGCCATTTTAGAAAATGCGCCGAAGTTGCATGACTTTATGGGTGAGGAAACGTTGAATCACTTTGCAACCTTGCAGCAGTATTTAACCGATGCAGGTGTGAGCTTTGTGATTAACCAGAAATTGGTGCGTGGCTTGGATTATTACAACAAAACCGTTTTTGAATGGACCACTACGCATTTGGGTTCACAAGGCACAGTCTGTGCCGGTGGTCGTTATGACGGTCTAGTTGGACAGCTCAAAGGCAAGGCAGATCAGTCTGTGCCAGCCGTTGGTTTTGCGATGGGTATAGAGCGTTTATTATTGCTTCTTGAACAAGTTGAAGACGCTACACCTGTACGTGACTGCGAAATGTTTTTGTTGGCAGATCCAGCGTCTCAAGGCAAAGCTTTAGTCCTTGCAGAGCAAATTCGCAATCAGTTGGATGCGGCATCGAGCACGATTCGTTTGAAAGTAGGCTCTCAGGGTTCAATGAAGTCACAGATGAAAAAAGCCGATCAGTCTGGGGCATTGTTTGCCCTTATTTTAGGTGAGCGTGAAGTGGAAGCTGCGCAGTTTGCCGTAAAAGAGTTGGCAACAGCTGAACAAACTTTGGTTGCGGTGGATGACATCGTGCCATTTATGATTGAAAAATTTTCTTCAAAATAAGCCAAAATATAAGGAAAGGGTAGTCACATGAGCGCATTAAGTGATGAAGAGCAACTTGATAGTTTAAAGTCTTTCACTAAGAAATATGGTTCAGCCATTATTAGTGGGATTTTAATTGCGCTGATTGCCTTTTTTGGATGGCAATACTGGCAGAAGAAAACTTTAGCCGAGAACCAAATGAACACGGCTAAAGTTCAGCAATTAATGGATGAAGCACGTACAACGCAAGGCGATGCATTTACAGCCTTGTCTGCAACTGCGGACAAAATTGTGAAAGAAGCACCAGATTCGGCGCAGGCCATTCAAACACAATTGTTGATGGCAAAATTGGCCTATGACAAAGCGGATTATGCTAGTGCTGAAAAAGCGTTGAAGAAAGTTGAAAATTCGAAAGTAGATGACGATGGTTTAGTGCAAATTGTGAAATTGCGTTTAGCGTATGCACAATTGGCTCAAAAGAAGTTTGATGATGCGATTAAAAACCTCACATTGGTAAAAGATCCTGCTTTTAAAGCGACAGCCGATGAAGCTTTGGGCGATGTCTATGTGGCTAAAAACGACATAGAAAATGCGAAAAAAGCCTACCAAAGTGCATGGGATCAGTTGGTTGAACGTAAACAAGAACGCCAAATTTTACAAATTAAACTCGAAAGTGTTGGTATTTTAGTTGATGATCCTGAAATCGAACGTCCACTTATAGAAACAGCAGCGGAAGAAACTGAATGAATAGAAAATACAAAATTTCGTGCGCATTAACCGTATTAACTTTAGCGCTTGCGGGTTGTGCAAGTAGCGGAAAAGTGGAAGAAGTTAAGCCGAATCCACTTCCAAAACTGACTCAGGCGAAAACCCTGACGCCTGTATTTTCTCAAAGTGTGTCTTCAACTTCGACTGCTGATCCTTTACGTTTACGCCTAGATGCCGACAACGGTGTAGTTTTTGCGCTTGACCCTAAAGGTGTAGTAACGGCCTATCAAGGTAAACAAAAACTATGGCAGAAAGAAGTATCTAAAGCTGGTTTGAGTTCAGGTGTTGAGGCTGCTGATGGTCATGTCATTGTAGGTAACACCAAAGGTCAATTGTTTGCTCTAGATCAGGCAACTGGCGAGCAAAAATGGACAGCACAATTAACGGGTGCGCTTCTTGCACCATCGTTGATTCAAGCTGGTCGTGTTATTTCTGTAAGTAATGATGGCACTGTTTTTGCGCATGATTTGGCCACAGGTCAGCAAGTGTGGACCTATAACTTACCGAATGTACAACTGAGTTTACGTGGTAATGCGGCACCAGTGCCTGTCGATGCACGTACAGTACTCATTTCTTCAGCGAATGCCTATGTTTATGCTTTAGATGTACTCACAGGTGTGCCGCGTATGCAACGCCGTGTGGCTGTATCGGATGGTCGTTCGGATATTCAACGTTTGAATGATGTCGATGGTGACCCTGTAGTGGCAGGTCAGTACTTGATTACGACTAGCTATCAAGGTCAAGTGACCATGACGGATTTGGCTTCACAGCAAGTGGTGTGGAGTGAAGATTCGAGTAGTACGAAGCGTCCTGAAGTGGTCGGTAATGGTGTATTTGTGGCACAAACTGACGGTAAGTTGGTGGCTTATGAAATTAGCACCGGTCAAAAGCTTTGGGAAAATGATAGCCTGCTAAACCGCCAATTGAGTAATCCAGTGATGTTAGGTCAAGACTTGATTGTCGGTGATTTGGATGGCGTATTGCACATGGTGAACCCTGCGACAGGTGAGTTGATCGGTCGTGCTAAGACGTCTGGCGAAGTGCGTACTTTACGTGTGATTGATGATCAACTCTATGTTGCGACACGAAAGGGTGCATTAAGCATTTGGCAGAATCGTTAATTCTGTTCGACTTATGTTAAACTAGTCGAAATTCGTATTTTTTTAAATTCCTCGGGGTGTTTGCTTAGTCAAAACCCCGAGTTTTTATTCAGGTTTTTCACCTAATTTTTCTTCCAGTTTCTGATGTTCAGACCAGTCTCACTGGCTGATCTTGAATAAAGGTTAATCTATGAAACCCGTAATTGCGCTCATTGGTCGTCCGAACGTCGGAAAATCAACGCTATTTAACCAGATCACCAAAAGCCGAGATGCGCTTGTTGCTGACTTTGCCGGTCTGACCCGTGACCGTAAATATGGTGATGCTGTTTATCAAAATAAATCCTTCATTGTGGTTGATACTGGTGGTATTGGCGAAAATGAAGGCGGGATCGACTCTTACATGGCAGAACAGTCGAAAACTGCTATCCATGAAGCCGATATCATTGTGTTTGTTGTTGATGCTCGCGCAGGCCTGCTCGCATCTGATGAGCAAATTGCCCGTGAGCTGCGTACGCTTGGTAAAAAAGTTTATTTGGTTGCTAACAAAGTTGATGGTGTACATGCTGAAGCTGCATTAGTTGAATTCTATAAGCTAGGTATGGGTGAACCGCTACAAGTGGCTGCAAGTCATGGTCGTGGTGTGCAGCAAATGCTGGAAGAAGTTCTGCATGATGTTCCTGAAGATGAAAACCCAGAAGAGCATGATAAGCACACCGGTTTACGTTTAGCGATTATTGGTCGTCCAAATGTGGGTAAATCGACGTTAGTGAATCGTTTGCTGGGTGAAGAACGTGTAGTTGCATTCGACCAACCAGGAACCACTCGTGATTCAATCTATATTCCGTTTGAGCGTGATGGTCGTCAGTACACTTTAATTGATACTGCGGGTGTGCGTCGTAAAGGTAAGGTTGATGAAATGATTGAGAAATTCTCAATTGTGAAAACCTTGCAAGCCATGAAAGATGCTCATGTGGTGGTTATTGTGGTGGATGCGCGAGAAGGCATTGTTGAGCAAGACTTACACTTAATTGGCTACGCGCTTGAAGCAGGTCGAGCGATGGTAATTGCGATTAACAAATGGGACAATATGTCCGAGTATGATCGTAAGCAATGTAAGTTGGATGTCGAGCGCCGTTTTGACTTTATTCCTTGGGCGAAGATCCACCTTATTTCTGCTTTGCATGGTACGGGTGTTGGTGAAATGTATCCATCAATTCACCGTGCTTATGACTCATCGCATTTGAAAGTCTCACCTGCGAAAATTACACAAATTTTAAATGATGCAACCGATGCGCATCAACCACCTATGGTACAAGGTCGTCGTATCAAGATGCGTTATGCACATATGGGTGGACAAAATCCACCAACCATCGTGATTCACGGGAACAAAGTTGATAAAACTCCTGCGGATTATCGTCGTTATTTAGAAAACGTATTCCGTAAAGTATACAAACTGGAAGGTACGCCAGTACGTATTGAGTTTAAAACTTCTGAAAACCCATTTGAAGGACGTAAGTCACAAGTGGATGAGCGTACAGCAGCGCGTAAGCGTCGTTATGTTCAAAAATTTAAGAAAGCTGAGAAGAAATTCAAACGCTAATCAGGCATTAAGGTTTTGATGCTGAAAAGCCCAAAGTGATCTTTGGGCTTTTTTATTTTATGATGCATGAAACCATGATAGGAATACAAAGTGGCAAGGACAATACGTGTTGAGCTGAAAAAGATTGAGGACATTGTGAAGGTGGATCACAGCCTGTCACGTGTCGAACAAATTGCACAGCGAAAACAAGCCATTTATCAATATCGTAATCAATGCTTATCTGAACAACGACAGATGATCGTGGATGATCATACCATTGCACTGAGTGAGACAGGCAAACCTTATCTGGTTGATCAGCCTACTTTTCATTTCAACCATAGTCATAGTCAAAATTATTATGCTTTAGCCATGAGTGAAAAAGTGGCTGATTTGGGCGTGGATGTTGAAGAGTTAAGTCGAAGGGTGCGTTTTGGCGCTTTGGCCCAACATGCTTTTCATGGCGATGAACTTGAGCTATGGCAACAGGTTGAGCAGGAAAAATCCTACTGGTTTAAAGTTTGGACGACCAAAGAAGCGGTGCTTAAAGCATCGGGTTTAGGCATTCGTTTAAACTTAAATGAACTGAATACCCAAGCACATCCAATGCATAATGGTGGCATGTGTAACCATCCGCTCATTGGTAGTTTCGCTTATCAGAATTTTGAGTTGGGAGATGTGATGTTGACTGTGGCATGGCGGGCAGAGCAGTCCTGCCGTGGTTATGCGTTGCCTCAGATAGAGCTAGTACAACAGCTTCACACCGACATAAAAAAGCCTCTCGATTGAGAGGCTTTCTTTGTTCGGACTATGGTAAGTATTTATGGAATTTCATTTTCTTCTTCAAACTCAGGCTTCACTTGAACAATGAAGTCTTGACGGTTTAAGCCACGCCATAAAGCAAAAGCTGTACCGATGTAGATTGAAGAGTATGTGCCCACAAAAACACCTACAAACATCGCAACAGAGAACCATTTCAGGCCATCACCACCGAGGATCATCATTGAGATCACCACCAACAATAAAGTCATTGAGGTGTGAATGGTACGACGTAGGGTCTCAGTTAAAGCGATGTTAACGATCTCTAAAGGCGAAGCCCCACGAATCTTACGGAAGTTTTCACGAATACGATCCGAAACGACAATGTTGTCATTCAATGAGAAACCAATCAGAGCCAGAATTGCAGCCAATACAGTTAAGTCAAATGGCCACTGCATCATGGCAAAAATACCAATGGTGACCACCACGTCATGGAACAAAGACAGCACCGCACCCATCGCCAGTTTGAATTCAAAGCGAATCGTTACGTAGACCAACATCAGTAGTAACGCTAAAGCCACAGCACCCGCTGAACGAATGTAGAGTTCATTGCCGACTTGCCCACCCACCACATCAACCTTGTTGACCGAAGCTGAGTTACCCGGTAGCTGTACCGCTTGGGTAATGGTTTTAGTTAAGTCTTCTGCGGCTGTGTCTTCTTGTACAGGCATACGCACAATCAAATCACGATCTGAACCAATGGTTTGTACCACAGGGTCATGAAAGCCAGCTTTGGTTAGTGCAGCAGAGACATCGGCTGACTTCACTGGTTTGCTATAGTTCAATTCGGCAGAAATACCACCAGTAAAGTCCAAACCTAAGTTAAGACCCTTGGTGAAAATAAAGAATAGGCTGCCGATGGTTAAGACAATAGAAAGAATGGCTGCAGGCAGCGCAATCTTCATAAAATCAATCACACGTTCATCATCTGGACGGCCGTATTTTTTTGAATCTTGTTGAGTCACATCAGTCATCATCGATCTCCTTATATGCTCAACTTTTTCAAGTTACGTTTTTTGCCATAAATGAGCTGTACAATCGCACGTGTTACTGTAATAGCAGTAAACATAGAACAGATAATACCGATCATTAAGGTTACAGCGAAGCCTTTAATTGGGCCTGTACCGATAGCAAATAGGATAAACGCAACCAAGAACGTGGTTAAGTTTGAGTCGAAAATGGTGTTATAAGCACGGTCATAACCCGCCACAATGGCTTGTTTGGGCGATGCTCCCCACTTCATTTCTTCACGTATTCGCTCACAGATCAAGACGTTGGCATCGACCGCCATACCAATGGTAATCACGATACCCGCAATACCCGGCAGGGTGAGGGAAGCACCAATCCAAGACATGACTGTTAGAATCATGGCTAAGTTGAAGACCAAGGCAAAGTTAGCAATTAAACCAAAGAGACGGAAAAAGACTACCATCCAGATTGCTACCAATAAGAAGCCGATTTGAGTCGATAGCACACCTTTATCAATGTTTTCTTGACCGAGGCTTGGACCCACTACACGTTCTTCAACAAAGTACATTGGCGCAGCAAGAGCACCTGCACGTAGCATTAGGGCAAGTTCAGACGCTTCTTGAGGTGAATCTAGACCTGTAATACGGAATTGAGAACCGAGGACTGCTTGAATGGTTGCAGCATTAATCACTACAGACTCTGCATAAGGTGTACGGACTTCAGTCTGTGCACCAGTCGCAGGATCGGTGATATAGCTAATACGTTGTTTATTTTCAATGAACAACACAGCCATACGCTTACCCACCGCATTACGGGTTGCATCTGACATCAGTTTTCCACCTGCTGTGTCTAAGGTAATGTTTACCTCAGCACCGCCAGTGTCTTGGCTAAAGCCACTTGATGCGTTTTGAACACGTTCACCCGTTAAAATACGGTTACGGTTTAAAAGTAATTCACGTCCACTGTCCAACGACTCATATGCAAAAAGCTCTGTTCCTGGTGGAAGTGGTTGACCATTGCTCTTGCCAGTATATGGGTCAATGACTTGATCATTTTGGTCAGAGACTAAACGGAACTCTAGGTTTGCTGTACGACCCAAGACACGTTTTGCCTCAGCAGTGTCTTGAACACCTGGAAGCTCAACCACGATGCGGTTACTACCTTGTGTTTGTACTAGGGCTTCGGCCACACCTAACTCGTTAATACGGTTACGTAAAGTGGTTAAGTTTTGGTTCACCGCATAAGACTGAATTTCTTGGCGGCGTACATCGGTGTAGGTTAAACGTAAGGTTGAACCTGTTGTAGTTGCGACCGCTTGCTGATTAAACTCATTACCATTGCTACGTAAGTAGTCTTGAGCTGCAGTACGATCATCGTTGTTGGCAAACTGAACGGTAATGGTGTTGTTGTTTAATGCAAGGCTGTTAAATTTAATTTTGTTGTCACGGAACTGACGGCGTAAATCAGTCGCAGAGGTTTCCATGCGCTGAGCAATCGCTTTATCCATATCCACTTCTAATAAGAAGTGAACACCGCCACGTAAGTCCAGACCGAGCTTCATTGGTTTTGCACCAATTTTTTGTAGCCATTCTGGCGTGGTTGGCGCCAAGTTCAACGCGACAACATAGTCATCACCAAGGCCACGACGTAGCGCTTCTTTGGCTTTTAATTGTGCTTCGCTAGAGTCAAGACGTAACAGTGCAGCATTATTGCTAAAACTGTTGTCATGGCTTGAGATACTTTCAGATTTTAAAATCTGCTCTGCTTTTTGTACGATGCTTTGGTCAATTTGGGTACCAGCTTTGGCACCAGAAATTTGAACCGCAGGCTCATCTGGATACAAACTAGGCAGGGCATATAATGTACTGATCGTCAAAACCACGAGAATCAGTAGATATTTCCATGCTGGGTAACGCATTTGTTTTCTTCTTAAAATGAAAAAAGTCGTGCGGATGCACGACTAATTTTTTTGATTAAAGGTTATTTAATGTGCCTTCAGGAAGAACTGAAATCACACTTGCGCGTTGAATTTTTACGTCTACACCACGGCTCAGTTCAACCACTGCAAAGTCACCTTCGAGTTTAGTGATTTTACCCATGAGGCCACCAGCAAATACCACTTCGCTGCCTACGCCAAGACTATCAACCAAAGAGCGGTGCTCTTTGGCACGTTTTGCTTGAGGGCGCCAAATTAAGAAGTAGAAGATTGCAATAAAAACAGCAATCATCAATAAGTTTGCGACCATACTTGGTTGTTGTGCAGCTTCACCCGCTGCGTGAGCTGTAGAAATAAAAAGGCTCATTTCAAATTCCTAAACTAAAAAAACGGTGACCAATGAATTGATCATAAATAGACTTGTTCTGCAATTTACCTTGTCTTTTTACCAAGCGCAAATGCTCAGAACAATTAATCTTGGGGGCAAGGTGGAACTTCTAAACCACGACGTGCATAAAAATCTTCAACAAAGGCATCAAAGCGATCATTATCTAATGCGTCACGAATGTCTTGAGTGAAACGTTGGTAGTAACGTAAGTTGTGAATAGTACCCAGCATTGAGCCCAACATCTCGCCACATTTTTCCAAATGGAATAAGTAAGCGCGGGTAAAGTTGGTACAGGTATAACAATCACAGTGTGGATCTAGCGGACTTTGATCGTGACGGTATTTACTATTACGAATACGTACTAAACCGTCGGTCACAAAATAATGTCCATTTCGGGCATTACGTGTAGGCATGACACAGTCAAACATATCGACGCCACGGCGGATACCTTCTACGATGTCTTCAGGTTTACCCACGCCCATCAGGTAGCGCGGTTTGTCTGCTGGCATTTTCTCTGGAAGATAATCCAGCACTTTGATCATTTCTTCTTTCGGTTCACCGACAGATAGGCCACCAATGGCATAGCCGTCAAAACCAACTTCAAGTAAGCCTTTTAAAGACTCATCTCGTAAGTCTTCATACATACCGCCTTGAATAATACCGAATAGTGCATTTTTATTTTCAAGCACATCATGATGCTGAGTCTTACAACGCTTTGCCCAACGCAATGACAATTGTAACGATTTTTGCGCTTCTTCATGTGTTGCAGGATAAGGCGTACATTCGTCAAAAATCATCACAATGTCTGAATTCAATGTGTGTTGGATGTCCATTGAAATTTCAGGGGACAAAAAGACTTTAGAACCGTCAATTGGAGAGCGGAACGTTACGCCATCTTCTTTAATTTTACGCATCGCGCCTAAACTGAAGACTTGGAAGCCGCCTGAATCGGTCAGAATGGGTTTATCCCACTTCATGAACTTATGCAGACCGCCGTGCTCTTTAATCACTTCAAGCCCAGGGCGTAGGTAAAGATGGAAGGTATTACCTAAAATAATTTGCGCTTTGATGTCTTCAATATCGCGCGGAAGCATGCCTTTCACCGTACCATAAGTACCGACAGGCATGAACACAGGGGTTTCAACCACACCGTGCTCTAAAGTTAAACGACCACGACGGGCACGACCCGACTGACCTAATTTTTCAAACTTCATAAAATATCCTGAACAAGAGCAAAGCACTGCTCTGCATGCAGTGCAAGAGCGAAAAAACAGTTCGCCGCTAAAAGGAGGCTATTTTCCTTGATTATGCAAATAAACACCAGT
Organism: Acinetobacter sp. WCHA55; assembly: GCF_002165305.2. Lineage (NCBI taxonomy): Bacteria > Pseudomonadati > Pseudomonadota > Gammaproteobacteria > Moraxellales > Moraxellaceae > Acinetobacter > Acinetobacter sp. WCHA55. The sequence goes on from NZ_CP032286.1 coordinate 533,440, forward strand.
GTTGTAACACTTTTAAAGCAAAGCTTTTCGGAACAGGGTGGTGTGCTGTAAGGGTTGTTTCGGTTTGAGTTTATGTCATGGTGGCGAGTAAGTCGTGATTAGAATCAAAAGAGTTAATCGCATAGACGAGGTTGTGAACGTAGAAGTTAAAAAGGCACTCATTTTGAGTACCTTGGATGTGTTGTTTGTGATAAAGCGATTTTTTAGTTGAAATTGGGACGGTAATCAAAATTTTGCAGCGCAGCAGCATCACGGAATGGACGCACAGCTTTTTTACCAACAGTCATGGTGTTTACAATATTGTTCGGAAAGATTTGAATATGGTTGTTAAATAGTTCGACATTGCGGTTAAAAATGCTGATCGCAGCACCGACATTTTCGTTTTGCTCTTCAATTTCATTCATCATTTTGAGATAAATGTCATTGGCTTTAAGTTCAGGGTAGTTTTCGACCACAACATTGAGGCTACGCATCAGCTCTTGGTTTAATGCTTCAATGCGCTGTAACTGATTGACATCTGTATTGTTCAAATTTAGGTTGAGAATATTTTGACGGAGCTCAGTAACTTTTTCCAAGGTGCCTTTTTCAAAGCTGGAGTATTGTTCGACAAGAGGCTCTAAGCCATCTAAAATTTTTATTTTTTGACGTTCATAGGTTGCTACATCCGACCATGCGCGAATGGTTGCATTGTGGTGTCGCACAATATTATTGCGAATAACGATTACGCCAAACACGATTGCAATAATAATTAAGAAGAAGATCAATAGCCCCATATAGTCCTCAAACGGCAAAATGTCATTATTTTAAAAATTGCGTTAGATCAGATTCTAAGCGCTCTAGATAAGGTAATTTAAAAGTACGTAAGTGTCCACGCAATGTCGAAATGTCATTGATTTTTTTTGCTTTGCTGGATATTTCAAACAGGTTTTGCGGACTGATATAGCACAAAATATTTTTTTCAGGATGAAAAAGCAAATCGCCTTCATGGGAACGGAAAAAATCGGCAGTACGCAGTACAAATGCTGGGGAGAGAAGTTTAGCCATCTTCATTTGGTCAGTTCCAAAAAATTTGAGTTTCTGGTTGATTTGAATATCACTGCTATTCCATGGAAAACTATATGGATAATAAAACTTTTTATTGTAAGTGGTAATTGCGAGTCCTTGCGTGGGTACCTCAAAGACAAAACATCCCCATAAGTTTTTATGCACTTCTTTAACTTTTAACTCATTGCCATCTTTATCACGCACGCGAATTTCATTAGCAAAGTGATATTGGAACAGTAAAACCTGATGCTGTTGTCCGTCCTCGTCTTGCCAAGTCGTACTGGCGTAGTAAGGAATATCGTTGCTGATAGAGCCTTGATTAAAAATTGGAAACAGCTGCTTTAAATGGGCAATAAAAAATGCAGGCTGTACCGTTACGCCAATATGCTGTGGAGGGGTAAACTCATTGAGTTGGTATTTTTTATGAATAATTTGCTTTTCTAGATAGTCAGTGACTTCTACAAGCGGATCATCCTGCTCATAACTTAAATAGGCCCAAAGCAGACAACCTAAGCCGAATAAAAAGCTGAATAAGGTCCAAATATGCTCTCCGGCAAAGAACACTGGCACAATAAAAAAAATGCCAACTATTCCAAGTAGAATAGGCAGCACATTTTCAAATTTCAGTGTAATCGGGGCATTCCAAGGGTGCAGTCGGTCAAGAATATCTTGTGCAGAATCTGCCCCTCGGGCGATGTCCCAAAGCCTATCGATATTATCAAACACAACTTTATTCTTTTTACGTCGAATATGAATAGAATGTTTGATCGTATCGATAGGCATAAGAGCTTCTTATTTGGGTTGAAGTTGGTCGACTAACATCGCATCGCCATAACTAAAGAAGCGATATTGGTTGGCCACCGCATGTCGATAAGCCGTCAAAATGTTATCACGATTTGACAGTGCTGAAACCAACATCAGAAGGGTTGATTCAGGCAAGTGGAAGTTGGTGATAAGGCGATCTACCACTTTGAACTCATAACCTGGATAGATAAAAATTTGAGTATCTCCAGTCCACGCTGTCAGTTCACCCTGATGCGCTTGAGCCGCACTTTCTACGGCACGGGTGGCGGTTGTCCCAACAGAGATGACTTTGTTGCCGCGAGCTTTGGTTTGGCGAATCAGCTCGACGGAGTGCTCTGGAACATCACACCACTCACTGTGCATAATGTGATTGGCAATGTCATTGGTACGTACAGGCAGAAAGGTACCAGCACCCACGTGTAAAGTGACAAAAGTTTTCTGAATACCTTTGGCTTCAAGTTGATCCAACAGCTTCTGGTCGAAGTGTAGGCTTGCGGTAGGTGCTGCGACACTGGCTAACTTGGTTGGATCATTAAATACTGTTTGATAACGTTCGGTATCAATGGCTTCAGCTTCACGGTTGAAGTACGGAGGAATGGGTAGTTGTCCGTATAAATCTAACACCGTTAAAATTGGCTGGGAAAACTCCACAATAAATAAATTTTCATGACGTCCAAGCACCGTGACTTTAACGGCATCTGGGCCAATAAAGAGCTCTGCGCCCGCTTTGGGTGTATTGCTGGCTTTGATGTGGCAGTGTGCAATAAATGCATCTTGCATGCGTTCAACCAGTACTTCGACAGCTCCGCCGCTGGCACGTTTGCCTTTGAGACGTGCTTTCATCACTTTAGTGTCATTTAAGACCAGTAAATCACCTGCATCGAGCAAATCTAAAATGTCGGTGAATTGAAAGTCATGATGCTGACCTTGAGCATCAAGGTGTAACAATCGAGAAGCACTGCGCGTGTCTAAAGGATAACGGGCAATGAGTTCATCAGGGAGGTCGAAATTAAAATCAGAAAGTTGCATGATGGGAAAGCAGCGTCAAAATAAGGGAGGTCAAAATTGCGCTTAGTATATGCGTTTTTGTAGAAAAACGCTGAAATTGCATAAATATAAAGCTAAAAAATCAAATATGATTTAAAAATAGCCAATCATCACTAACTTACGTTGACAAGTTTTTCAAAAAGTTTAATATACGCATCAACACCTTCCCGAGGTGGTGAAATTGGTAGACGCGGCGGACTCAAAATCCGCTGTCAGAGATGACGTGTCGGTTCGAGTCCGACCCTCGGGACCAAGATACTAAAAAACCCAAGCATATTAAGTCTTGGGTTTTTTATTGCCTGAAATTTAACATTTGAATTAAATCGCAGTAAAACGTTACAGATGGCTTAAAGTAATTGAATGTTCAGTGTGGGTTTACTTGATTATTTACTCATGATGGCATCAAAATTTTGTATTAATTATTCTGATAAATAACGAATTTTCAAAAAGCAAAAGCAGTCGCAAGATAAAATTTTGACATAATTGATTTTTTTGTTAAATGCCACGCTTGTATTGTTGTATTTTTATATTGTTTTAATGCTGAAAATTTGCTAATAAATAGAAGTAAATAATAGGTTTGTGCCGAAAAAATCACAAAGATGAGGCAGAAATGGGTATTCAATTGCTAGATGTCGGGTCTGACACAGAACAGTTAAGTGCTTGTCACTTATCTTTATTGTTGGGCGTGAACAGTAATGACAATAAAATTAAGAGCTTTCTCAAATTTGCGCGAAAAATTTTAGGTGCACATGCCGCAATTTTAACGTTTAGCAATGAACCTTATAGTTGGTATGCGGGTAAGCATGCATTCAATGCTTTTCAGTTACCCGTCGAAGTCAATTTTTCTACCCATTTTGAAGGTGATATCACGATTGATGCCCTGCATCGCCATTATCATCATGTTTCTGAGCAGGTCAGTTCTTTAGGGTTTAAACATCAGCGGATTATCGCATTGGATTTAAAGGCATCGGATAAATCTGTAGGGCAAGTGATTTTCTTTGATGAGCAGTTGGATTTGTTTACGCAAGATGCTGTAGAAAACGTGCATGAATTGGCCTCTGGTTTTCTTAATCTGCTACATTTGCGCATGGAAAACGCAGAGCTCAAAGAGTTGTATGAACAACAAGTGGCCATGAATGTTAGTAAAACCAAGTTTTTCCAAATTATTGCACATGATTTAAGGGCTCCCTTTCATGGATTAATTGGTTTCTCAGAAGTATTGGCGGAAGAGCGCAAAAGTTTGGATGAGTCTGGTGTGCAAAGCATTGCAGATTATCTGCATGATACCGCACAATCGACCTATAGCTTGTTAGAGAGTTTATTGAATTGGGCTATGGCGGAAGGCGGGCGCTTTGTTTATCACCCTATTCATTACAAGCTTAAGCAGTCCTCTCAAATCGTTTTTGATGTGTTGCATGCGTTGGCTATCAATAAAAATATTCAACTGATTGATCGTGTCCCCGATGATTTAAAAATTTTTGCAGATATCAATATGGTGACTTCGGTAATCCAAAACTTGGTATCAAATGCACTGAAATTTACTCATATGCATGGCGAAGGTGTTGTGACGATTGATGCCAAACAACGTGATGACTTTATCGATATCTATATTCAAGATACGGGTCTAGGCATGACATTGGGGCAAATCGAATCTTTATTTGAACCTAAGCTGACCATTAGTTTTAAGGGCACAGCCGGGGAGAAGGGTACGGGGTTAGGTCTAGTACTGTGTAAGCGGTTTGTTGATTTGAATAAAGGCGAAATTTCAGTCACATCGAAAGAAGGCATCGGTTCAACTTTTATCGTCAGCCTGCCACGTTCGAACAGTACACATCAAGCGCTGTCACTCGCGACATCTCAGCAAGAATTTAGTGACTAATCATACTTTTCTTATAAAATAATTCGCCTAATCTCATGATCTGCTGTTATAAATAACCAAAACAATGCGAAAGGGTCGATCATGAATGCTGAGCAATTGCAAAAGACATTGCGCGCAAGTCAATATGCGGAACAAGTCCTATCTATACATCAAGTTTATCTTGAACAAGATTATGCAATTGATCAATTTTCTCAGCCATTGACCACCGAACAAATTTTCGATGTCGTTCAAAACACTTTAAAAGAAATCAGTGATGAAACCACATGGATGCGCACCATCCGAATTTTACGTGCGCGTTTAATGTTTCGCTGGATTTGGCAGGATGCCAATCAACTGATCGATGTGATGACGCTAACGCGGGAATTATCTGATTTTGCCGATGCAGCCATTTGTGTGGCAAAAGAGTTTGCTTTAACGCCATTCGTGGCTAAACATGGTCAGCCTGTGGGCTATAACCATAAAATTCAAGATTTAATTGTGGTCGCGATGGGGAAACTCGGTGCACAAGAATTGAACTTGTCTAGTGATATTGACTTGATCTTTGCTTTTGATGAGCAAGGTGAAACCAATGGTCGTAAATGCATTGATGTACAACAATTTTGCATTTTATGGGGGCAGAAGCTCATTTACTTGTTGGACCATATCACCGCTGATGGTTTTGTCTTCCGTGTGGATATGCGATTGCGTCCTTGGGGCGATGGTTCTGCACTGGCCATTAGTCATGCGGCGCTGGAGAAGTATTTAAGCCAACATGGGCGCGAGTGGGAGCGCTATGCGTGGATTAAGGCGCGGATTGTAACAGGGGGCAAAGAGGGAGATGAGTTGTTGGACATGACTCGTCCTTTCGTGTTCCGTAAGTATGTCGATTACACCGCATTTGAAGCTATGCGCGAAATGAAAGCCATGATTGAGCGTGAGGTGTTACGCCGTAATATCGAAGATGATATTAAGCTGGGTGCGGGTGGTATTCGTGAAGTCGAATTTATTGTGCAGGTTTTTCAGCTGATTTATGGTGGGGCAAAATTAGAATTACAAGACCGTCAATGTTTAGTCAGCTTACATCATTTGGGGGAAGTGGGTTTGCTGGATGGTCAAGCGGTCAGTGAGCTGGAAGATGCTTATTTATTTCTGCGCCGTGTAGAGCATGCAATTCAAGCCTTAAATGATCAACAGACCCAGTCTTTGCCAACAGAACCAGAACTCAGACAAAGAATAATTGATACCCTGGGTTTTGCGAATTGGGATGCGTTTATTGAACATTTAAACCAAAAACGCGCCAAAGTTATTTATCAGTTTGAGCACTTAATTAAAGAAAAAGAGCATGACCCTTTCGTAGAAAGTTTCAGTCAATTAGAAGTGCGTTTAAATGAGGTCTTAGATGCGAATGCAAAAAATCTCATACACGAGTTTTGGAATGGCCATGCGCTGAAAAAACTGCCTTCAAAAGCGGTGCAACGTTTAAAAATGTTTTGGCCACATTTGATTGAGGCGATTTTACAGTCGGATAAGCCGCAAGCCGCGTTGTTACGCCTCATGCCCTTGGTCGAGTCGGTGATGCGACGCACCGTATATTTGGTTATGTTGATTGAGAGTAAAGGGGCGTTACAGCGTTTAGTGAAAATGGCAACCGTAAGTCCATGGATTTGTGAAGAATTGACCCATTATCCAGTACTATTGGATGAATTTTTGTCCATGGACTTTGAGCTGCCACGCCGTCAAGATTTGGAAGATTCGTTGCGTCAACAGTTGCTTCGCATTGAGCTTGATGATGTTGAAGACTTGATGCGTGTACTGCGCCTATTCAAAAAATCCAATGTGTTGGCAGTCGCGGCTAGCGATGTCTTGGCAGAAAGCCCATTGATGAAAGTATCCGATGCTTTGACGGATATTGCAGAGGTTTCGGTCAGTACGACATTAAATTTAGCCTACCAAATGACAGCAAAGAAACATGGTTATCCGCTCGATGTCGAAGGACAGCGTTGTTCGATCGATCATTTGGCATTTGCTGTGGTAGGTTATGGCAAAGTTGGTGGGATTGAGCTGGGTTATGGCTCGGACTTAGATTTGGTCTTTATTCATTATATGGATGAGCAAGCCGATACTGATGGGTTGAAGTCGATCAGTGGGTTTGAGTTTGCGATGCGTGTAGCGCAGAAATTTATGTCGCTGATGACCACGCAGACCCTCGATGGTCGGGTCTATGAAATCGATACGCGCTTACGCCCATCGGGTGAAGCGGGAGTATTGGTCACCAGTTTAAAGGCTTTTGAGCAATATCAGTTGAAAAATGCATGGGTTTGGGAGCATCAAGCATTGGTACGTGCTCGTTCGATTGCGGGTGAGCCAAGTTTGCGTGATAAGTTTGAAGCATTGCGCTGTCGGATTTTGACGCAGCCACGAGATGAGGAAAATGTACGCGCAGAGGTGCTGAAGATGCGTCAAAAAATGAAAGACCATTTGGGTTCTTCTAAAGAACAACAAAAAGATGGAATTTTTCATTTAAAACAAGATGCAGGTGGTATCGTCGATATCGAATTTATGGCACAGTATGCTGTGTTGGCGTGGAGCGGATCTCATCCAGATCTTGCTCATTATTCCGACAATGTACGAATCCTTGAAGACGCCGCAAAAGCCAGTTGCTTATCCAGTGACGATGCGACCGCATTGATTCAAGCTTATCTCAGTGAACGAGCCGAGAGCCACCGTTTAGCCCTTGCGAATCAATCCATGCAAGTAAATGCTACGGACTGGCGCGATACCCGAGTGATCGTTTGCAAATTATGGCAAAGATTAATTGATCCAAGCTCAATCGTGAGCATTGGGTAACATGACTGTGTATATAAATTTGGAGTGTGTGTCATGAATTTGGCTGATCGTGATGGTTTTATTTGGCAAGATGGACAATTGGTTGACTGGCGTGAGGCAAAAACTCACGTATTAACACATACCTTGCACTATAGCATGGGTGTGTTTGAAGGTGTCCGTGCCTATGAAACACCGAATGGCACGGCTATTTTCCGTCTAAAAGAACACACTAAGCGTTTATTGAACTCTGCAAAAATTTATCAAATGAAAGTCCCATTTGATCAAGCAACACTAGAGCAAGCTCAAATTGATGTGGTTCGTGAAAATAAATTAGCATCTTGCTACTTGCGTCCAATTATTTTTATTGGTTCGGAAAAGTTAGGTATTGCTGCAACAGACAATACTATTCATGCGGTGGTTGCTGCGTGGAGCTGGGGTGCGTACCTCGGTGACGAAGCAATGGCGAAAGGTATTCGTGTGAAGACCTCATCGTTTACCCATCACCATCCAAACGTGACAATGTGTAAAGCGAAAGCGTCGGGTAACTACACCTTGTCGATTTTAGCTCATCAAGAAGTAGCGCATTCAGGGTATGATGAAGCAATGCTGCTCGACCCTCAAGGTTATGTATGTCAAGGTTCTGGCGAAAACGTCTTCTTAGTGAAAGATGGTGTTTTACATACGCCAGATATCGCAGGTGGTGCGCTTGATGGTATTACTCGTCAAACCATTATTACGATTGCAAAAGACCTAGGATATGACGTGGTTGAGCGTCGTATTACGCGTGATGAATTCTACATTGCGGATGAAGCATTCTTTACAGGTACTGCTGCTGAAGTGACACCTATTCGTGAATATGATGACCGTGAAATTGGTTCGGGTACGCGTGGTCCAATCACTGAGCAAATTCAAACCACATTCTTTAATGCAGTGCAGGGTAAAGACCCGAAATACGCGCACTGGTTGACTTATGTAAAATAAATGGTTCGATGAAAAAAGGCTCTTCGGAGCCTTTTTTTATTTTTATTATTTAAAAAGATATATGGATTATATTTTATAGCATTTAGTGGCTTTGTTGCATAAAGCCCTTAAAGATAGAGCTTTCCTAAGTTGCTCAAATTTAAGTGACAACTTGGGTATGAGGTCGGCCTAATTCTGTAAATCTATTTAAAATGGCTATACGAGCATGTACCTCGTTGACTTGGCTTTGAAAGTTCCTAGCACTGAGTTTATCGCCTAATAATTTGATGCAGTGCATCTTGGTTTCAACCAGACTTCGCTGATGGTAGCCCGACCATTTTTTCCATAGTGTCCTGCCTAAACGTTTAACAGTGCGAAGTAATTCATTTCGCTCTAGCGAATGAACTTTTTTATCTTTCCAAGGCTTGGCATTTTTTCTAGGTGGAATCACTGCATGTGCTTGCCGATCTGCAATGACCTGTCGGCATTGCTTGGTGTCATAAGCGCCATCGGTATATACGGAGTCAATCTGCTCATCCAATGGAATCTGATTGAGTAAATCCCCAAGCACCTGTGAATCACTTACATTGTTGGTCGTGAGCTGAACGGCTCGTATTTGCAGGGTTCTAGCATCTATACCAATATGAAGTTTACACCATTGGCGACGATATTCAGACTGATGCTTTTTACGTTTCCATTCACCTTCGCCCAAAAACTTTAAGCCAGTAGAGTCTACGAGTAGATGAAGCCCATCACTGTTTTTCTGATAACTAATTGCAATATCAATATGCTTTTGTCTTCTACAAAGCGTACTGTAATCTGGTGCTGTCCAATCTAATCCACAAAGTTTAATTAAGCTTTGAACAAAGCCAGTGACCATGCGTAAAGTAAGTCTAAATAGAGATTTGATCATCAAACAGCATTGAATCGCTATGTCGGAGTAGGTTTGACTTCGACCTTGTTTGCCTTGAGGTTCTGCATACCATTGTGTTTTTGGATCGAACCAAATGGCAATATTCCCACGATTAATGAGAGCTCGGTTATATGCGGGCCAATTGGTTGTGCGGTAGATTTTGTGTGTAGGCTTCTTCATTTGGAAATTATATTGCTGAAGAAGCCCTTAAGAACAGCTTTGTGCAACAAAGCCGCATTTAGTTGGTTATAAGGGATCAGAGTTTTTTGAACTTTTAGTAAAAAATAATATTCTTAAAGCATACATAGTATAATTAATTTGTTATTATTTATTAAAAACGAGATGTATTTAAAATTTTCACCCATGATTAACAGTCTTATATATAAAGCAAAAGTATTTAGAACATTTTTTATTTCTGATGAGAGATATTTAAAGAAGAGGTTTATTAATAAATTAGGGTATATGCCAAATTTTAATCAACCTGAAAGTTTTAATGAGAAAGTTACTGCACGAATGATTTTTGAAAGAAGTGCATTGCATACCAAATTAGCCGATAAATTAGCAGTAAGAGAGTTAGTTGTAGATCGGATTGGAGAAAAACATTTGGTTCCACTTGTAGGAACATATTGTGATTTTAAGTATATTGATTTTGATCAACTTCCGAACCAATTCGTTTTAAAGTGTACTCATGACAGTGGAAGTGCAATTGTTTGCCGTGATAAAAGTAGATTTGATATTAATCGTGCAGAAAGCAAACTAAATAATAGTTTAAAAATGAATATGTACTACCGCAAGCGAGAGTGGCACTATAAAAATATTTCGCCGCTCATTTTGGCAGAACATTATGTTGACTTATATCGTGATGCTAACACGCATGCCACCATTACAACATGTCGTGTCCATTGTTTTGAGGGGCAGCCTAAGTATATTGAAGTCGATGTACAGGGGCGTGATGGTACAGAGTATTCAAATATTTATGATACCTCTTGGGTGCTACAGCCTTTTACGGTGGATTATAAAGAGAATACGCCAGAATCGGTGATAGAACCGTGCAAGATGCATAAAATGGTTGAGCTGTCTGAGCAGTTATGTTTGGAATATGGTTATAGTCGAATTGATTTCCTATTGTCACAAGATGAAGTTTTGTTTAGTGAAATCACGTTGACTCCAAATGCTGGGCGTATGGTTATTTCTCCTGTTGAGTGGGATGTAAAACTTGGAAAATTATGGCGCTCTTAATCACATATTGATAAATATGTAAAAAAAACTAAATGAATAAATTGTTTTTATAAAGATAGAGTCATCATGGAATTATCTATGATGGCTCGGTTGGTTTTTAATTTTGGTATTTTTCCTGATTAATTTAAGCCAATGTTTTGTATGAGTTTAATATTTTTTTGATAGTGTGATTTTTAATAAAAGGTACTTCATAAACTTCTCCGTGCATAGATAAAAGTTATCCTATTACAAAGGTGTTGCTATTTAAAAATAAGCTTCTTTTATTTAGTTGACAGTCTTCAACCGAAGGGTAGGTTTTCATATCTCAAAGAGTTTGTATAGTTATAGGAGATAGTTTTGTGTTGGATAGTAATTTAGTAAGAAAAATTATATGGTGTAACGATCTATAATTTAAATACAGATGTATTTAAAAACCCTAATTACACAGTAATTAGGGTTTTATTTTAGATTGGTTTAATTAATTAGCTAGTGGCTTTCATTCAAATCTGGTAAAAGTCACGATACCAATCTACAAATTGTTTCACACCATCTTCAACTGAAACAGAGGGTTTATATCCCACACTTTTTTCTAAAGCACTGCTATCTGCGAGGGTGTCGGGCACATCGCCTGCTTGGAGAGGGAGTAATTCAGTGATGGCCTTTTTACCAGTAGAATTTTCAATAGCTTTTATAAAGTCTATTAGCTTAACTGGATTATTATTACCAATATTAAAAATGCGGAAAGGCGCATTGCTGCTTGATGGGTCCGGGTAATTACTGTCCCAATTTGGATTGACTTCAGCAATTTGATCACTTGAGCGAATCACACCCTCAACAATATCTGAAATAAAAGTAAAGTCTCGGCTATGATTGCCATGATTGAAGACTTGGATTGTTTTACCCTCAATAATATTTTTGGTGAATTTGAAGGGTGCCATATCAGGGCGACCCCAAGGCCCATAAACGGTAAAAAAGCGTAAGCCTGTGGTCGGCAGTTGAAATAGGTGGCTATAGCTATGAGCCATTAGCTCATTCGCACGTTTGGTTGCCGCGTAAAATTGGACAGGATGATCTACACCATGTTGCTCACTAAAAGGCATGGTGGTATTTGCACCATATACACTGCTGGTGCTGGCATAGGTTAGATGCGGTGTTTTCGCGTAGCGGCATGCTTCAATAATGTTAGTAAAGCCAATAATATTGCTTTCTACATAACTCATTGGGTTTTCAAGTGAGTAGCGCACACCTGCTTGAGCAGCCAAGTGAATCACACGGTCAAACTGGTGTTGCAAAAAGCATTGATCAACTGCTGTTTTATCGGCAAGATTGGCTTGAATGAAGTCAAATTGGCCAGTGCTTTGTTGAGCGGTTTGATGTAGTAAGTCGATACGTGCTTGTTTTAAAGCCGGATCATAATAATCATTCATATTGTCAAAACCGACAACACTATCACCACGTTCAAGTAGTTTTTTAGAGACATGAAAGCCGATAAAGCCTGCTGCGCCTGTTACTAAAACCTTCATTCATCGCCTCCAAAAATATCCCGGGTATAGATTTTATCCTCAACATCACTTAAATCTTGTGACTTACGATTGGCGATGATGACATCACTTTGTTGTTTAAATTGGTCTAAATCATTAATGACTTTGGATTTGAAAAACTCATCTTCATTTAAAGTTGGTTCATAAACAATTACATCAATACCTTTGGCTTTGATGCGTTTCATTACACCTTGAATTGCGGAGGCGCGGAAGTTATCGGAGCCACTTTTCATCACTAAACGATAAATGCCGACGGTATTAGGATTTTTTGCAATAATAGAGTCTGCAATAAAGTCCTTACGGGTACTGTTAGAATCTACAATAGCCTGAATCAGGTTACTCGGCACTTGATTGTAGTTAGCAAGAAGTTGCTTGGTGTCCTTAGGTAGGCAATAGCCACCATAGCCAAAAGATGGGTTGTTATAATGATTGCCAATGCGTTGATCTAAACATACGCCTTCAATAATTTGACGAGTGTCTAGACCGAAAGACTGGGCATAAGTATCGAGTTCATTAAAGTAAGCGACACGCATCGCGAGATAGGTGTTGGCAAATAACTTGATCGCTTCGGCTTCAGTTGAGTCAGTAAACAATACAGGACTGTCTTTTTTGATTGCACCTTCGATCAGCATATCTGCAAACAATTGAGCACGTTCTGACTTTTCACCAACAATAATTCGAGAGGGATAAAGGTTGTCATGTAGCGCCTTACCTTCACGTAAAAATTCTGGGGAGAAGATCACATTGTCAGTGTTGTACTGGCTTTTGACTTTTTGCGTAAAGCCCACTGGCACGGTTGATTTGATAATCATGGTTGCCTGAGGATTAATCTCTACCACATCTCGAATAACACTTTCCACACTCTGCGTGTTGAAATAATTAGTTTGCACATCATAGTCGGTAGGTGTTGCAATGATGACAAAATCAGCGCCTCGATAGGCTTCATATTTGTCAGTTGTGGCACGAAAATTGAGCGGTTTCTCGCTTAAAAATGTTGATATATCTGTGTCTTGAATCGGGGAGATTTTTTGATTCAACATGTCAACTTTCGTGTCGATGATATCTAGTGCAATCACTTCATGGTGTTGTGAGAAGATCATGGCATTAGAAAGGCCGACGTAACCTGTGCCTGCAACTGCTATTTTCATATCAACCTGATTATATATTCTTCATATGAGAGCTAAGTGAACCCTGTAAAGGATTTATCTAAGCGATTTCGTATCATAGCACAAACTATTTTTGAGTATTATGAGGGCTTTGAAAAAGCCATACACTAACTTATTGCAAGAAATGTTATGATACAACACAGAATGCTGGTGGATGATAGAACATGCTAGAAAACGTAAACGACTCGTTGTCAAAACAGGCTGAAACACAAACAGAACAAAACATTGTGTTATGCATGAAATGGGGCACCAAATATGGAGCCGAGTACGTCAATCGTTTATATAACATGGTGAAGCGTCACACCACGGTTGATTTTAAAATGGTTTGTCTAACAGATCGTACGGAAAGAATTGACCCTGCAATCGAATGTTTCCCCATTCCACCTTTAGCTCTTCCAGAGGGAAGTCCGGAACGCGGTTGGAATAAATTATCTACATTCGAGCCAGACTTGTACGGTTTACAGGGTAATGCGCTCTTTTTAGATTTGGATGTGGTGATTGTTGATAATATTGACAGTTTTTTTACCCATCCTGGAGACTTCCTGATTATCCATGACTGGAAACGCCCTTGGCGGATTACAGGCAACAGCTCGGTTTACCGTTTTAAACTGGGTGCTTTCCCTGGACTGATGCCTTATTTTCGGGAGCATTTTGATGAAATTCGTCAAAAATTCCGCAATGAGCAAGCTTATTTGTCTTGGTATGTCGATCAAGAGAAAAAACTTTCTTACTGGCCTGACAGTTGGTGCAAGAGTTACAAATATCACTGTTTGCAAAAAATTCCGTTGGCATACTTTAAACCCCCTGTAAAACCTGAAGGGGTGAAGGTCATTATTTTCCATGGTGAAATCAATCCACCTGATGCGATTAATGGTGGTGGTGGAAAATGGTATCGTTATGTATTGCCTTCACAGTGGATTAAGGATGCGTGGCAATAAGTGCCTATTAGACTCAGATTTTGAAGTGATCAAGTGAATGCAAAATATTGATATCGTGATTGCCTGGGTAGATGGCAATGATGTTGAACTCAAAAAGAAACGCCATAAATATCTGACTGGTGACGATGCATCTGATGCAGTCAGCGCGACGCGCTTTGCTAGTAATAACGAAATTTATTATAACATCGCTTCAATTTTGAAATATGTACCGTTCTGTCGACATATCTATGTGGTGGCAGATAATCAGCGTCCTGAGTTTATCGATGAATTTGCAGCGCAAGGCCTGTGTGCTACAGATAAAATTCGTGTGGTTGATCACCGAGAAATTTTCAGAGGTTTTGAAGAGCATTTACCGACCTTCAATACCCGTTCTATTGAAAGCATGCTTTGGAATATTGAAGGGTTGTCAGATTATTTTATCTATCTGAATGATGATTTCTTTTTTAATGCATCTGCGCAAGTTGAAGACTTTTTAAAGGCGGATAGCTTGGTGATCTATGGTCATTGGCAGAGTAGCTTTGCACTCAAAGCAAAGCTCAAATATCGTCAGTTGATGAGTCGCCAATTTGGAAAACCAATTCAGCCGAAACATATGATTGCGCAGATGCTTGGTGCGGATGTTTTGGGCTTTAAGAAATTCTTTGAAATCCATCATTATCCGCATATTGTAGATCGTCATGCATTAAAAGATTATTTGCTGGAGCATCCACAGCTTTTAGAAACGCAGATTAAGTTTAAGTTTCGTAGTGTAGAACAGTTGAATCCCATTTCATTAATGAACCACATTAAGATTCAAAAGCAGCAGGCGGAATTGAAGCCAGATCTTGAGTTGGCCTATCTTAAAAATCAGGAAAGTTTGAACAGTTTTATACAAGCGCTGCATAATCCTGAAATTAAGTACGGTTGTATACAGAGTTTGGATCAGTTGGATAGTGATGCTGCGAAGAAAATCAGTACGGCTATGCAGGAAAAATTAGCAGGCTATTTGCCCCATTCGGTTCTAGTTTAAAGGTTCATAATGAAAGTTGTTACGTATTTGATTAATTTGGACGGCAGTCAGGAACGACTTGAAAGAGCAACCCAGCAGCTGAATCAAGTCAACTGGCCTTTTGAACGCTTTTCTGCAGTCGATGGTCGTGGTAAAGAGTTAACTGACTTTGTAAACTACGATGACCAAGGGGCGAACGACGTACTTGGCCGTAAACTGATGAATTCAGAATTGGGCTGCTATTTAAGTCATTATGGTTGCGCGGAAAAATTTTTAAGTACAGATGCTGATTATTTGGTGGTGCTTGAAGACGATATGAAAATCAACCAAGATTTTAAAAATAAGCTTGATGGTATGATTGAGTATCTCGACCAGCATAAAGAGCTGGATTGGTATTTGATTAACATTGCAAGCAAAAAGAAAAAGCTAGCCAAGGATATTACGGACATTGAGGACATGAGTTTATGGCACGCTTTTTATTTCCCTATTCGTGGTCTCGGTTTAGTTTGGTCGCGTCAAGGTGCAGAAGCATTTATGCAGGCTGGAAGAAAAATGACCATGCCTGTCGATATTTTCTTTCAAACATGGCTGAGTAAAAATGGGAAGGGTTTAGGTGTGTGGCCTGCTTTAGTGAAACCTGCTGGCTTGGATAGTGATATCTTGGGCACCGTGGCAGCACAAGGTATTTCCCGCAAAGAAAAAGAAGGGCGTAGTCTTTCTCACGGTCTTAAAAAACAAAAGCGGATGTGGCGTGATAAGTTTTATGCTGTAAAGCATTTGGTTGCATCGAAATAAGTAGTATCGATATGAAAAATATAGTCATTAGCTTAAAAACAGCGGCTGCGCGTCGTGAGCATATCGTGCGAGAATTCGGCAAACAGAATGTTGGGTTTGAGTTTTTCGATGCGCTGACGCCTGATCTAGCACGTCCTTTAGCAGAAAAAATGCAGCTCAATATTCAGGATGAATTTTTAAGTCCAGGGGAGTTGGCTTGCTTTATGAGCCATGTCTCGATTTGGCAAAAAATGGTGGATGAACACACTCCTTATTTGGCTGTTTTTGAAGATGATGTTTATTTAGGTGAGGCAGCAGCTGAACTATTAAATAACTCAGATTGGATTAATCCTCAATGGGACATTATTAAGACAGAAGCTTTTGCAGATCAGGTTTTTCTCGGTAATGCTCAGTCGGAAATAGCAAATGGCATGCGTCATATTGTTCAGCTCACGGGAAAAAACTTAGGTACTGCTGGTTATATCCTAAGTCTTGAGGGTGCTCAAAAATATTTGGATTATGTTAAAAAAATTCAATTGATTCCATTAGACCAGGTGATGTTTGATGAATTTATACGTCATACATTTCATCCTGTGTATCAGATGACGCCCGCTTTATGTATACAGGAAATGATGTTATTTCCTGAAAAGAAAACGATACTTTCCAGTGACTTGCTTGCAGAGCGTAAAGCTCGGATGAAAAAGCAAAAGAAGAAGGGCTGGGCTAAAGTTCGACTGGAGATTTTACGTATATTGAAACAAATAAAATATGCGTTGGTGGCTAAGCGGGTTGAGTTTAAATAAAAGTTGATTTGATACTTAAACTGAATACGTTGATACCTTATTTAAAAAAATCAAAATACAAATGTGATGAAATGATAGGAACAGCTTGAGATGCGCATTCTAGTAACTGGCGGCGCTGGATTTATTGGTTCAGCAGTAATACGTTATATTATTGAAAACACCCATCATCATGTTTTAAATGTAGATAAGTTGACTTATGCAGGTAATCTGGAGTCACTTCAATCCATTGAAAAAAGTGAACGCTATCAATTTTCCCAAACCGATATTTGTGATCAGGTTGAATTAGAAAAAATCTTTGAGAACTTTCAACCGAATGTAGTGATGCACTTGGCTGCTGAATCACATGTCGACCGTTCAATTGATGGTCCTGCTACATTTATCCAAACCAATATTGTGGGAACTTATAGTTTATTAGAAGCTGCACGAAAATATTGGCTAACTCTAACCGCAGAAGTAAAAGAATCTTTTCGCTTTCATCATGTTTCAACCGATGAAGTGTATGGTGATTTAGAGGGAACGACGGACCTTTTTAAAGAAACAACACCATATGCACCGAGTTCACCATATTCGGCAAGTAAGGCAAGTTCAGATCATTTGGTTCGCGCATGGCACAGAACCTATGGTTTGCCAACAATTGTGACCAATTGTTCAAATAATTATGGGCCATATCATTTTCCAGAGAAACTAATCCCTTTAGTTATTCTCAATGCTCTAGATATGAAACCTTTACCTATTTATGGTAAGGGTGATCAGATTAGGGATTGGCTTTTTGTAGAGGATCATGCACGTGCGCTGTATCAAGTTATTACTACAGGCGCTGTAGGGCAAACTTATAATATTGGTGGACATAACGAAAAACAAAATATTGAAGTCGTAAAAACGATTTGTAATATATTGGATGAATTAAAGCCTCAAGCCAATGGTCAAAAGTATGAGTCTCTCATTAAATTTGTCGAAGATCGTCCAGGGCATGATTTGCGTTATGCCATAGATGCGGGAAAAATTGAAAAAGATTTATGCTGGAAACCCCTAGAAACCTTTGAAACTGGAATTCGAAAGACGGTTGAATGGTATCTGAGTAATTTAGATTGGTCCCGTCGAGTTCAAGATGGTAGTTACCAACGAGAAAGATTAGGTGTAAATGCTCAATGAACACAAAAGGCATTATTTTAGCAGGTGGCTCTGGCACACGACTGTATCCGATTACCCAAGGTGTATCAAAACAGCTACTGCCTATTTACGATAAACCAATGATTTATTATCCATTGTCAGTACTGATGTTGGCAGGAATTCAGGATGTTCTGATCATTACAACTCCTGAAGACTTAGATAGCTTTAAACGTTTATTAGGCAATGGGTCTCAGTTCGGTATTCAATTAGAGTACGCTATTCAACCAAGTCCAGATGGTTTAGCACAAGCATTTATTATTGGTGAAGAGTTTATTGGTGATAGTAATGTGTGTTTAGTGCTAGGTGATAATATTTTCTATGGTCAAGGTTTTACACCAATGCTAAAACAGGCTGTTGCGCGTGAAAAAGGTGCAACAGTTTTTGGCTATCAAGTAAAAGACCCAGAACGCTTTGGTGTCGTTGAGTTTGATGAGCAGAAACGCGCAATTTCACTAGAAGAAAAGCCTCAACATCCAAAGTCTCATTTTGCAGTAACTGGGCTGTATTTCTATGACAATGATGTGATTCAAATTGCCAAACAAGTTAAACCATCAGAGCGTGGCGAATTAGAAATTACCACCGTGAACCAAATGTATTTGGAACGTGGGGATTTAAATGTGGAACTACTTGGACGAGGTTTTGCATGGCTTGATACGGGTACACATAGTAGTTTACTTGAAGCTGCACAATTTGTAGAAACTTTAGAAAAGCGTCAAGGCTATAAAGTGGCATGTTTGGAAGAAATTGCATTTAATCAAGGTTGGTTAAGTAAAGAGCAGATTTTAAAAATCGGTCATACTATGAGTAAAAATAGTTATGGTCAGTATTTGATCTCATTGGTTGATTAGGTAAAACGGTGCAAAAAAAAATAATTCACGTCGGTATGGCTGATAAGTTTTTACCTCCTTTGATTGACTTTATACAGGAAAAATTTTCACATGAAGGTAATGTTTTTTATCTTTATGGAGATGAGAGTGTTTATGGTTTTTTAAAAGATAGAGGGGTGTTTTTTTTAGGAAAAAAAGCTAATAACATCAGCTATTTTCAGCTCTTATTAGAAATGTATAGCGCTGATAAAGTGATACTACATGGATTATTTAGTTCAAAAGTTATAAAACTTCTTTTTTATAATCCTTGGCTATTAAAGAAATGTTATTGGCTCATGTGGGGAGGGGATTTATATGAGACTCATATAAATTCTGGCCTATCTGCTTATTATAAAAAATATGTCATAAAGAATATGGGGTATTTGCTCACATATCTACCAGGCGATGTTGAATATGCGAGAAAAAGATTTGAAGCCAAAGGAAAGTATGTTGAAAACCTTGGCTATTTAAGCAATATTTTTAGTTTAAATCACGATTCTGATCAAAAGCATAACGGGGTTTTCAATATTCTATTGGGTAATTCTGCTGACCCTGCAAATGAGCACATTGAAGCTTTAGTTAAACTTGAAAAATTTAAAGAGTCTAATATTAAGATTTATGTACCTTTATCTTATGGAAATCAAGCTTATGCTAATCAGGTGATTGAATATGGTAAGAGTATATTTGAGCATAAGTTTGTCCCCTTGACTGAGTTCATGACCTATGAAAAATATCAGTGTTTTCTTAAAAATATAGATATTGCTATTTTTAATCACAAACGACAGCAGGCTATGGGTAATACTATTAGTCTCTTGGGGATGGGGAAAGTAGTGTACTTGAGGTCTGGAACGTCTCAGTGGAAACTATTGAAAGAAATGGGTGTTGATATTTTTGATATTGAAGAATTTAATTTAACTAATAATGAGAAATTAGTTAAAAATGAAATCAATATAAAGAATTACTTTTCAAAAGAAAACTTTGAAGATAAATGGAAAAGTTTGTTGGAGTCATAAAAAATGGCATATTTATCTGAAGAACAACTCAATGCAATGGGTTTTAAGAGTTTAGGCATCAACGTAAAAATTAGTGATAAAGCTTCAATTTATAATTGTGAACAAATAACGATTGGTGATCATTCACGGATTGATGATTTTTGTGTGATTTCTGGAAATGTAATCATAGGTCAATATTGTCATATAACACCGATGTGTTTATTAGCTGGTGGTATACCAGGTATTATTTTACATGATTTCGTGACAGTGGCTTATGGTGTAAAAATATTTAGCCAAAGTGATGATTATTCTGGGAATACTATGACGAACTCTCTTATTCCCACCAAATATAAAAATGAATATAAAGCCGAAGTAATCGTTGAGAAATATTCTATAATTGGGGCAAATTCAACAATCTTACCTGGTGTAAATGTTGCAGAGGGTTCTTCTATTGGTGCAATGACTTTAATATTAAAAAGTACCACACCATGGGGGATTTATGTTGGAATACCTGGGAAAAGAGTAAAAGATAGAAGTCGTGAAATGTTAAAATTAGTGGATGAATTTCATTCGGAGTCAAATAAGTGATTCCTTTTAATAATGCACCAGTATTAGGTTCTGAAACTAAATTGATTGTAGATGCCATCGAGTCTAAAAAGCTCTCAGGTGATGGTAAGTATTCGAAGTTATGTCAAAAATGGTTTGAAGATTCGTTTGCTTGTAAAAAAACTTTATTAACCCCTTCTTGTACACATGCACTTGAGCTCGCAGCATTATTGCTAGATATTTGCGAGGGGGATGAAGTCATTATGCCAAGCTATACTTTTGTAAGTACGGCAAATGCATTTGTTTTACGAGGTGCAAAAATTGTTTTTGTAGATATTCGTCCGGATACAATGAATATCGATGAAACAAAAATAGAAGCAGCAATTACATCAAAAACAAAAGTGATTGTTCCAGTGCATTATGCAGGTATTGCGTGTGAAATGGATGTAATTATGGATCTGGCCCATAAATATCATTTGTATGTCGTTGAAGATGCTGCGCAAGGTGTCATGTCTAGCTACAAAGGAAAGGCATTGGGCACAATTGGACATTTAGCTGCTTTTAGTTTTCATGAAACAAAAAATTATACGAGTGGCGGTGAGGGCGGATTATTACTCATAAATGATCAGCAGTTTATAGAAAGAGCAGAAGTTATAAGAGAAAAAGGCACTAATCGTAGCCAGTTTTTTAGAGGTATGGTGGATAAATATACTTGGAGTGATATTGGTAGTAGTTTATTGCCAAGTGAACTTCAGGCTGCTTATTTATTTGCTCAGTTGGATAGTGCTGAACATATTAATCAAGAGCGCTTAAAGGCATGGAACTATTATTATGAAAAATTGGTTTCCTTAACATATAGCTCAAAAATAGAATTATCACAAATTCCTGAAAACTGTAAGCATAATGCTCATATGTTTTATGTAAAAGTTAAAGATATAAAACAAAGAAGTAGTTTACTCCAATATTTGAAAGACAATGGTGTTCAGGCTACATTTCATTATGTTCCCTTGCATAGCTCTCCCGCAGGTGAAAAATACTCTGAGTTTTGTGGTCTTGATGAATTCACGACTAAAGAGAGCGAGAGATTGCTAAGGTTGCCTTTATGGTATGGTATTTCTACTCAACAACAGGAAACTGTAGTGAAAATGATCTATACATTTTTTGAAACTATGATTAGTGCAGATGAATGATGGAACCGCTAATTTCTGTATATATACCAACTTATAATAGGTTAGAGCTTTTAAAAAGAGCTGTTCAGTCTGTACAGGATCAAACATATAAAAATTTTGAAATCATTATTGTCGATGATAATTCATCAGATGGTACACAAGATTTTTTAGTTGGATTGGCCAAAGTAGATTCACGCATTCGCTATTTTTTTAAGGATAAAAATAGTGGTGCATGTGTAAGCCGAAACATTGCAATTAATTTAGCACAAGGTGAGTTAATTACAGGCTTAGATGATGATGATTATTTTTTACCACATCGCCTTGAGTTCTTTCTAGATTATTGGGTAAATAGAAAGAGAGAAGACTCAATCGCTTTATTTACCTCAAATATAAAAAGTGAAAAAAGCAATCATGTAAGAAAGGATGGTTTATTTTCTAAAAAATACTTTAAGAAAGATGATCTCCTTTTTGCAAACTATGTTGGTAATCAAATTTTTACAGAAACAAAAATGTTACGACAAGTTTCTGGTTTTGATGAGAGCTTCTGTATGTGGCAAGACCTAGAGCTTTGGTATCGAATGGGGGACTTAGGTAATTTTGAGCACGTTGATAAGCCTACATATTTTTGATACAAGTCATTTGTATGGGAGAATTAGCGAAGCTAAATCAGAAAAAATATTTAAAACAGTTGAGCAGTTTTCCGAAAAAAATCAGTTAAATAATTTTAAAAAAAGAATGTTAAATAATCACTTATATAACTATAAAGTGATACACAAAGATCGTTTCGCAAATTTTATTAAAGAAATTTTGAAGCTAAGTATTGTTATGAGAAACTTTTTTAAATAAATGGGCTTATTTCAGGGAGTATTTAGAAATACTCTCTGAAATAAGTTTTTTGCTTATTTGCTTTTTCGGCCTTAAATTTATAGGTTAATTTATATATTTTATATATATCCTGTTTTAACTTAGAGCTATCAATTTGATTAATCTCTTTAAATAAAATGCTATTTAAAAGGTGGCGATTATCACCATATTGAGGTAGTTTTTTAAGGTTCTCTTGGAAAGATTGTATATCTCGATATAAAAGTTCGAAATAATAGTCGATTAAAAAGTAATCTATAAGTTGATTGTTATTTTTCCAATATTCGAAAAATAAGTCTTTAAATAGTAAAGCAATTAAATCATTTTTACCAAATTTTATAAAATTACCAGCCCAACGACCTTTTGATATTGAGTACGTAGGAAAAACAGAGCTGGTTAAGCTAAAAAAAGAATGATTTGTTACGTATTTAGGAAGTGGTGACAGGGTTAAATATGTTGAATCAATCCATATACCCCCATGCGTTGCTAATAAGGTAAATCTTAATATATCCGAGAGTTGTGTATAAGAGATGATGCCTTTTTTAAATTTTTCTTCAATGTAAGAAGGTAAGTCAATAAAATCTTTATAATTATCTAATGTTACTATTTTAATTATGTATTCATCTTGATTAAATTGCTTTAGATTCCAGATGCACTTTTGTACCAGAGCAGGAGCTTGATCTTCTCCCTGAAACCAACATACCCAAATAATGTTAGTGATGCTTGGGTTATTATTTATTAATAGTTTCTCTTTGTACATTTCTAATGTATCGAGATGTAATTTTTTTAATTCCTGAACAATTAAATCTGTTTTTTTCTGGAATAAAAAGTTTGAAAATCTTCTCAAAAAAGAATGTTTTTTTGAAATTTTAAACAACTTATTGATCAGTTGAACTTGTCTAAATATTTTTGGCGAAATTGTTTGCATATATTTAGAACCTATTCCTTATCCGCATTTCCCTTCAAGACCATATAAATTAAACCGACAAAAATGACAAAAGCACCCGCAAGGCTACTTACACAGAAAAAGACAATACGATCATAGGTGGTTAAATTAAATAATTGATTGTCTAGAATATAGCGCATGAAAAACCATTGCACGATTGCAAAAACAATTAGCACAATACCGCGACGACGGACTTCAGGACGCATAGCCATTTGGTTGCCCACAACTTATCTAAAACAGTGAGCTATTATGCCACTGCTTAGAATTGATCTCAAATAAATAAAAGTATGCTAATCAAGCTCAAAATAATAATTTTGATTTTATTTCCTTGCTCTATTTGAATCATGTCGTGATCAATTTAGTTATACATGTAGTTGTTTCTTATATGGATTGATATTGCCACAACAATTTCTAAAACGTCTATAGGACCAAATGTATTGTTCAGGTGCTTGGTTAATCATGTCTTGCATGGCAAGGTTTAAACAGTCCACAGACTGCTGTAGGTCTTTCGATAAAATCTCCTGAGATAACTTAGTACAGTACACATTAAAACCCGTTGCATCCGTATTACGAATACAACTTAATCCAATCACATTACATTGCGTTTTGGCGGCCATTTTTGAGATAAGAGTTGCGGATAATGTATGTTGTTGGAAAAAATATGAATAAATACCGCCACTCGGTTTTGGCAGATGATCAGGTGGGATTACGGTGAGGCCACCTTGTTTTAAGTATTTGAAGATACTGCGGATCCCTGTTTCATCAGTAGGCACAAGAGTCGCATTAAACTTCTGGCGTGCTTCTAAAATATAGCGGTTCACTCCCTTCGTTTTATAGGGTTTATACATGATCATGGGTTGTGTATAGACGTTTAACTATGCATTTAACAGTTCCCAACAGGCGAAATGCGGAACAACCACAATCACGCCTTTTTTATTGGCTAAAGCCTCTGTGAGGACAGATTCTCCGTGAATATTTTTGAGTAAATCTAGGCTGTATTGGGGTGACATGCCCCAGCATTTTAAGAATTCAATATAGGTCTGACATTGACTTTGAATGCTAAGGTGAACACGTTTCTTTAGTACGATTATATCGAGTTCAGGGTAGGCCAACTGCAGGTTAATGGTAGTGATACGTTTAATTGAAGAGTCACTATAGTAAAGCAGGTATGCAATTCCGCGTGCGATGTATTGTAGAAAGGGTAATGGCAAAATTGAAATGGTTTTAAGTAGATAATACATAGCCATATTTAAACTCAGTGATCTTTTGAAAAGATGAGATGAGAGAAGTTTTGTAAAGAGACTTAAAAATCTAAGATAGGTAAAATCAAAAAAAGATGAGCATCTTAAGAACAAAATAAATGAATAAATCAACAGAATGCTTTAGTGCAAGAACGACTGCAATAAACTATAGACTATCGTGACTCACTGTAAGTGTGATAGATCAAAAGTTCAAAGGAAATTTTGGAGTAAAAATAATGCCTATGCTTTACACAGTATGTCTTAAAGAAAGAAACCCTGCACATGGCAGGGTTTCTTTAATCAAAATCTAAAGATTATTTAGTTTCTTCAGCTTTTGGTTTTTCACGTAAACGAATACCTAAATCACGTAGTTGATTTGATTCAACTGGTGCAGGCGCTTGTGTTAATGGACATTCAGCAGTTTTTGTTTTCGGGAATGCAATCACATCGCGAATAGAAGCACCACCTGTCATGAGCATGACTAAACGGTCTAGACCGAATGCCAAACCACCATGCGGAGGAGCACCGTAACGTAATGCGTTGAGTAAGAAACTGAATTTCTCTTCGGCTTCTTCTTCACCAATGCCCAAAGCTTCAAAGATTGCTTTTTGCATTTCTAGGTTATGAATACGTAGCGAACCGCCACCAATTTCAGTACCGTTTAATACCATGTCATAAGCCACAGAAAGTGCAGCACCAGGGTTATTCTTCACCTCTTCAACGCTTGATTTAGGCAGTGTGAATGGGTGGTGAACAGAGGTCCATTTGCCATCATCGGTTTCTTCAAACATTGGGAAGTCAACCACCCAAAGCGGCGCCCACTCGCAAGTTGACATCTTCAAGTCATGGCCGACTTTAATACGTAAAGCACCCATGGCATCGTTCACAACTTTCGCTTTGTCTGCACCAAAGAACACGATGTCGCCATTTTCTGCGCCTACACGTTTCAATAGATCAAGCACGATTGGCTCGATGAATTTCACGATTGGAGATTGTAAACCTTCGATGCCTTTTTCAAGCTCGTTTACTTTAATGTAGGCTAAACCTTTCGCACCGTAGATGCCGACAAATTTCGTGTATTCATCAATTTGGCTACGTGGTAAAGAAGCTGCACCCGGAACACGTAATGCAACGATACGGCCTTTAGGATCTTTAGCAGGACCTGCGAATACTTTGAATTCAACTTCTTGCATCAGGTCTGCAACGTCAACCAATTTTAACGGAATACGTAAGTCTGGTTTGTCCGATGCATAGTCACGCATAGCATCTGTATAGGTCATGCGTGGGAATTTATCGAATTGAACATCAAGAAGTTCTTTGAACATCTTAACCGTCAATGTTTCCATTAAATCCATGATGTCATCGTCGCTCATGAACGATGTTTCAACGTCGATTTGGGTGAATTCAGGCTGACGGTCTGCACGTAAGTCTTCATCACGGAAACATTTTGCGATCTGGTAGTAACGGTCAATACCACCCACCATCAACAATTGTTTGAATAATTGTGGTGACTGTGGAAGTGCATAGAAGCTACCGTTAGATACACGGCTTGGTACTAAGTAGTCACGTGCACCTTCAGGTGTTGCACGGGTTAAAATCGGGGTTTCAACGTCTAAGAAACCATTGTCTTCGAAATAGTTACGAATGAGGTTGGTTAGCTTAGAACGGAAACGTAAACGATCTAACATTTCAGGACGACGGATGTCCAAGAAACGGTATTTCAAACGAATTTCTTCAGAAATATTGGTGTTGTCATCATTCAATGGGAATGGCGGTGTTTCTGATGCCGCAAGAACTTCGATTTCTTTGCCCAAAACTTCGATTTGACCGCTCACCATATTGGCATTTTCTGTGCCTGCATAACGGCGACGCACACGGCCTGTAATTTTTAATACGAATTCTGAACGTACTTTGTCCGCAGTTGCGAATGCATCAGGAGTGTCTGGGTCAATAACCACTTGCACAAGACCGTCACGGTCACGCATATCAAGGAAGATGACACCACCGTGGTCACGGCGACGGTGTACCCAACCGCAGAGGGTTACTGTTTCATCAATTTGAGCTTCGGTTAAAGAACCGCAGTAATGAGTTCGCATCATGGCGTTAAAAATCCAACTATATGGCTAAAGGTAGCGAATACGTAAACAGCGTACCGCCAGAAATAAAGGTAGGATTATGCCTCTTTGGACACCTAGTCTCAAGGTATAGCTTAAAAAAGGTATAAAATTGCTTGCCAGTCTTGCTGCAAACTTAGCCTAAACGGTGATCACGATCTAAAAATAAAAACAGAATGCAGCCAAAGATCAATATCAGTAAAGCGACTTGGCTAAATTCATTGATACTCCGCCCAGTAAAATAATACAAGTCTGACTGCCAAACTTGCGTGGGAATATAACGTGCATAGTCCCAAACACTGACTAAACCGCCCAAAAGGCTGAATATGAACAGCCCCATCGCGAAGCGTTTTATTTTTAAACTCACTGGAAAATGTTGTTGATAGGTTTGGTAATAACGCCAACTCATCCATGCCAACAAAGGCAGAGCCAACGCCGATGTCCCAATTTGTAAAATACGGTGTAGTGGGAATGAGTGTCCTAGCAGAGCAACATTCTGGCTTAAAAAGTCCTGAAAAAATAAGGTTCGGAAGTCGGCATGAGTGAGTCCATCCCAGAATAAATGCGTGGCTGTACCGAGAAGTACTGCCAGAATGATGCCGATTAAAAATTTAAAAATACGCATTGCACTGTTGAGCCTAAGCTCATGCTGAATGCCCACAAAACGATAAAAACAGGGCCGTAATAGCACATACCATAAAATACAAAAACTGAGTCCCATCCAAAGATCTGGATGTATGAGTGAAGTCCAGTAGTGAGTAATATTTGAATTGGCTTGTGTAAACAGCCGATAAAGATCTGGGGTCATGCAACCAATGGCAATCGCTGCAACTGGCAATCGGTCACCACTGAGTTTGGCTAAGGGAGGTGCGAGAACAGCATGTGAAATGGTAAAGGGCATTGATTTGTTAGTGTTGGCATCGATTTAGATGGATAGGGCAGTTTATCTTTTTTCTACGATTGGAATGTTTTTTATTGCAATGGTTTTGGAATGTTATATTATAACAATAATCAAAAATTGTTCGCTTGAGTGAGTTCCATGGCTTTCCATAAAAATTTGATAACGCTCTCTATTTTTGCGGTGGTCGCACCTGCCGTTTTTGCAGATGACACAACAACACAACAACTTGAAACGTTGACCAGCCAAGCACATCCACTCGTTCAGACCGCTGCTGATTTTGCCGTCGCCGATCAGGTGATCGAGCAAAAAACATTAAAAGAACGTGCACCGACCATTGGAGATGCTTTGGCAGATGAGTTAGGGGTGTATTCGAATCAATATGGTTCAGGTTCAAGCCGACCTGTGATTCGTGGTCAAGATGGCCCACGAGTGAAAGTCTTACAACATGCTTCAGAAACCGCTGATGTCTCTACTTTATCGCCAGACCATGCAGTGACGGTCGATCCGATTTTGGCCAAGCAAATTGAAATCATCCGTGGTCCTTCAACTCTGTTATATAGTGCAGGCACTGTGGGTGGTTTGGTCAATGTCACCGATCAAAAAATTCCAACCAGCATGCCTGAAAAAGGTTTGGAAGGTACGGCGGGATTACGTTACAACTCTGGCAGTGATGAAAAGTTGGCCAGTGCCGGGACGACGGTTGCTTTGGGCAGTCAGTTTGCTCTACGGGTTGAAGGTTCAAAGCGTGAAGCGAATGACTATATTGCGCCGAACTATTTCCATGAGCATGAGGGTGAACTGGAAAAAGAACGTCGTGTCGGAAATACCTTTGCCAAAGGTGAAACTGTCAGTGTTGGTGGTTCATGGATTGGTGAGCGTGGTTTTGCGGGTATCGCCTATACCAACCGCCAAGATCAGTATGGTTTACCTGGGCACAGTCATGAATATGAGAGCTGTCATCCACATGATGATCATTTGCACTGTGACGGGAGCGATAACCATGGACATACGGATGAACATGATCACTCAGGACACGACCATGCGCATGACGAACATGAGGCAGGGCCTTGGGTTGATTTAAAGTCAGAACGTTATGATTTTCGTACTGAAATTTTAAATCCGATTGCAGGGTTTGATAAGTTACGTGCCCATGCAAGTTATACCGACTACCAGCATGATGAAATTGAAGGTGATAGCGTCGCAACCACCTTTAAAAGTAAAGGTTATGATGCACGTCTAGAAATGGTGCATCAGCCGATTGCGGATTGGGAAGGGGTGGTTGGTGTACAGTACAATCAACAAAAATTAGATATTACTGGTGAGGAGTCTATTTTAGAACCGACCAAGACGCAAAAGTGGAGCGTATTTGGTTTAGAACATAAGCAGTGGAATGACTTCCATTTTGAGTTAGGGGCACGTGTCGATCAGCAGAAGATTGATATTGAGTCAGATCGAAAAGACTATGATGATTATGCCGTGTCCTATTCAGGTGCTGTGAATTGGATGTTTGCACAGGACTATAAACTGTCTTTGGTCGGATCTCATCAAGAGCGTTTACCTTTGGCGCAAGAGCTGTATGCCGATGGTAAGCATCTTGCAACCAATACCTATGAGCGTGGCAATCAAAATCTCGATGTCGAAAAGTCCAATAATCTAGAATTAGGTTTCCATTACGATACGGATAAAATTGATTATCACGTTCATGTTTACCACAACTGGTATGATAACTACATTTATGCGCAAACAACTTATCGTTACAAAAACTTCCGCCTAGTGGATTACACGCAAGACAAAGCGCGTTTTTATGGGACTGAAGCAGAAGCGTCTTATGCCATCAATGATGTGTATAAAATGAGCGTCTTTGGTGACTATGTACGTGGCAAAATTGACAATGACAATGCTCCACGGGTGCCTGCTGGCCGTTTAGGAACAAAAGTGAATGCAAACTTTAGTGACACGTGGTCGGGAACGGCAGAGTACTACCATGTATTTGAACAGGATCGAATTGCAAGCTATGAGACAGAAACTGAGGGCTATAACATGGTGAATTTGGGCTTGGCGTATAATGGTCAGTATATGCAGGGCAATGATTATCGCGTGTATTTCAAAGCCAATAACCTCCTAGATGAGACAGTTTATTCGCATACCTCTTTCTTATCGACCATTCCACAAGTGGGGCGTAACTTCACGGTCGGACTCGACTTTAGTTTCTAAGATGCTATTTCAAGCTTCAACCGAACCTTTTCCGTAAAGAGGAGGTGCTTCTTCTCCTTTAAGGAGAGGGTTCGGGAGAGGTTGCCAAAACATTGACAACAGAAATCCTCTTGAAAAATCAAATAATAAAACCTAGTCTGAGTATATTGGATTAGGTTTTTTGTTATGCGTATCTTTCGAAAATTACATCAAAAGCTCAACTGGACATCGACCCGTTATGTCGGTGTCGTGGTGGGGTTATTGGCTCTGACTTATTTAACCTCCGCAGTTTACCATAGCGTTAAACCACTGCCTGATGGACTAGACTATACAGGTAAGTTACGTCATGCTGATGTCAAATTTATTGCAGATCAAACCTATATTGATGCACAAGGTAAACAGCAACAAGATCACCATATCTTCGACACAGTGTTTAAGTTGATTGAAGATGCACAAACCACAATTGTGCTGGATATGTTCTTGTTTAATGATGAAGTGGGTACATCTCAAGCATCACAACGGGCGTTGACTCGTCAGTTGACCGATGCGTTGATTGTCAAGCGAAGCTTGCATCCAAATATTGAAATCAAAGTCATTACCGACCCAATTAACTCGGTGTATGGCGGGCTCTTACCTGAGCATTACCGTAAATTGCGTCAGGCGGGTGTGGATGTAATTGAAACCGATTTACGTCCACTACGTGCTTCTAACCCTGTTTGGTCAGGTTTTTGGTATATCTGTTGTCAAAATGCAGGCAATAATCCCGACGGTGGTTGGTTAAGAAACCCGTTTGGGGATGAGAAAATTACCCTACGTAGTTATTTAAACTTATTTAATTTCAAAGCTAATCACCGCAAAACTTTGGTGGTCGATACCGCCGAAGGTTGGAAAACCTTGGTCACATCGGCGAATCCGCATGATGGCAGTTCACGACATTCCAATGTAGCGTTGTTGGTAACAGGCAATACCGCAATAGATGTGTTGAAAACAGAGCAAACTGTCGCTCACATGTCTCAGGGCGATGTACCAATGGTGATTCTGGGCGAAATTGCAGGAAATCCATCACAGCCTCAGGTACAGGTGCTGACTGAAAAAGCAATCCTAGATGCAACCCTCAACTTGTTGAATACTGCAAAAGCCAATGACCAGATTGATTTGGCGATGTTCTATTTGTCTGAGCGTCAAATTATCAATGCTTTAAAAGATGCACATAACCGTGGCGTTAAACTTCGGATTTTACTCGACCCAAATAAAGATGCATTTGGTCGTCAAAAGAATGGAATCCCCAACCGCCAAGTCGCATCAGAGCTTAACGATGCAGGTATTACAGTACGTTGGTGTAATACTCAAGGAGAGCAGTGTCATAGCAAAATGATTTTAAAACGCCATGCGCAAGAAGCAGAGCTCATTTTGGGTTCAGCGAATTTTACCGCACGAAATTTGAAAAATTATAACTTAGAGACCAATTTACGTGTGATTGGTCCGTCTAAAGCAGCGGTGTTTACAGATACTCAGCAATATTTTGATGAGGCATGGTCGAATTTAAATGGTCGTCAAATGAGTGTGGATTATGAGCAATATAAAGATGAGTCGAAACTCAAATATGGGCTATACCGCTTTATGGAGTGGAGTGGTTTGTCGACGTTTTAATTTCGAATGCCTTTTGCCATTTTTTGCCGTTTCATGAAAAGTGGCACTTCTATTGTGCAAGATAAAAAATCCCACTTTTTAAAGAGGGATTTAGGTAGATTTAATTTTTAAAATTTTACTGCTCAGGATTGGGCGGGATGATTTGATCCAAATCTTTATCGGTCATGTTATCGAGTTCATGTAGATCGGTTTTGATTTTCCATTTTTCAACGTCTTCTACTGGGCTCGGTAGACGTGCTTCTAACCAGTCACAAATGACATCGGGTGGAAAGTCAGGATGGTTACACTGAATGACCCATGCCAAGAATTGTTTGGCTTCACCATTCATATATGGCGGCGGTGAAACAGGTAGAAACTGCGTCGGTAGGCGCTCATTTTTAGAAATATAGTTCAGTACATGTCCAAGCTCTTGTACCGTTTGCCATGCCAAAGGATGATCTACATCAATTTGAAACTTAAACCACCATGCACTTTTGCCATCTGTGCCATAAGCATCAATCAGATTTTTTTGAATACTGGGCACTTTTGCAAAATATTCATAGAGTCGATCAAAACTTAATTCAGCCACGATTGTTCATCCAATACATTTATAAACAAAGATGAAGTATAAACTGAAAACTCATACGATTTTTTGCTTTTCAAAGAAATCCTGCTTCAGACCATATAGCTGTTATAACGACCAGTGATCTAAAATTGATAATTTGTACATTTTTTATCCATAAAATGAGTTTAAAATAATAATATTCACCTCAGTGGAGGAAGATGATGAAATATTTAAAAATAATCTATGGAATAAGTTTACTCAGCTTATTCCCTGCACTGAGTTTTGCACAACCAGCGACGCGTTATTATGGAAAACCGCTGACTTCACAAACGCAGCGTTTCCCAACCTATGCTGGGCCGTATCAAGGTGCATTGCCCAGACCTACATCACCATCTCAAATTGAGCCCCCTCATCACAGACCACCTCCGCATCATCCATCACATGGCGGGTATCCGATGCGACCAGGGGTGAGTATTATTTATCGAGCCCCTAGTTATTCAACCTATAGTCAGGAAACCAGTAGCTATGTGTATGGAGATGGTGATTCCAGCATTGAAAGCCGTGATTATGTGTTGATTACCGATTGGCGACGTTTGGGATTACCAGAGCCACCTGAAGGCATGCACTGGATTTATGAAAATGGATGCTATGCCTTAGAACCAGATTAAAAATAAATGAATCTTTGATCGATATAGAAAACCCTCCGTTGTTTAGATGGAGGGTTTTTGTGGTGAATTAAGAATTAAGCGAGTTCATCGTCTTGTGGGCGTGGTGTTTTGCCTTCAGCTAAGGGCTTGTCGGCATGTTTATCCCGAATCACCGAAGGATAATTCCATGATGCATAACGCACCACCAAGATTGCAATCGCCATAATTAGAATTGAACCCGTAATAATCACCAAATCCATATCGGCTTTGTGGTCATGCTGGATATCGGAAATTAAAAGTCGGGTGAGGGCAGTGATCGCAATATAAATTAAAAAGCGGACAGGCATGTGGTTGGTTTTAAAATAGATACCGACCATTGCACCCAGTTCGAGGTAGATGAATAACAGCAAAATATCATCAATCGAGGCGTACTGTTTAATGGTCAGAATCTCATAAACGGTATGTCCCGCCGACCAAATCACCATACAGCCAATAATAAATAAAGCCACATAGTGAAAACTTTCCACTGCGGTATTGCCTAGTTTGTCGAGGAGGGTTTCTATTTTTTCTATTTTGGGGTCACGGTTGGTCATGGCTGCCTCCTCATACTTTGCGGATATTATATTGAATCATATGCAAATTTCATGCAAATGACGAGAAATTGATTATAAAAAGCTGACGTAAAAAAAACGCCTGACTGGTCAGGCGTTTTTTATCGTGTATGAACTAATTAAGCTTGGTTGATGAAGTAGTCTTCAGAGAAGTTCATGATAACTTCTGCACCCGCTTTTACTTTGGCAATACGTAAGTCGATTTCAGGCAAAATACGCTGTGTAAAGTAAGCCGCAAGTGCCAATTTGTTTTGATAGAAATCACCATCTTTGGCTTTTGCAGCATTGGCAATTCTTGCAAACATATAGGCAAAGCTGAGTAGGCCAACTGCATGTAAGTAATCTACTGCTGCTGCATTCGGGAACTCTGCACTTTCAGCAGTACGTTCAAGGATATACTTAGTCACTTCTTCCACTTCAGTTGCAGCATCGAGTGTTGCATCTTTAATGAAGTTTAGGTCAGCGTCTAAGCTGTTAGCAAAGTCACGGATTTCAGAAATGTAGTCTGCGATAAATGCACCACCACATTTAATGGTTTTACGACCGATTAAATCTTGAGACTGAACGCCGTTGGTGCCTTCATAGATTTGTGCAATACGCAAGTCACGTACACATTGCTCCATGCCCCATTCACGAATATAACCATGACCACCGAAGACCATTTGTGCATCTAAAGTTGCTTGGAATGCTGTGTCAGTTAAATATGCTTTTGCAATAGGGGTTAGCAATGCAACACGGTCATTGGCTGCTTTCACCGCTTCAGGGTCTGTTGAGAACTTGGTGATATCCAGTTGCTGACCCACGTAAACTGCAAATGCACGAGATGCTTCATTGTTCGCACGTGCATTCAGCAACATACGACGCACATCACCATGAACTAAAATGCTGTCCGCAGGTTTAGCTGGCGATTGAACACCCGACGCGCTACGACCTTGTAGACGGTCTGTCGCGTACTGTGCCGCATTTTGGTAAGCAAATTCAGATGCGCCTAAACCTTGAATACCCATCGATAAACGTTCGTAGTTCATCATCACGAACATTGCCGCAAGGCCTTCATTTTCTTTACCGACCAAGTAACCTTTGGCACCGTCAAAGTTCATCACACAAGTCGCAGACGCTTTGATCCCCATTTTGTGTTCAATTGAACCTGGACCTGCTGCATTACGCTCGCCCACAGAACCATCTGCATTCACAAGGAATTTAGGTACGATGAATAATGAAATACCACGTGAACCCGCAGGTGCATCTGGTGTTTTCGCTAGAACTAAGTGAATGATATTTTCTGCTAAGTCGTGGTCACCGCCAGTAATAAAGATTTTGGTTCCTGTAATGTTATAGGTGCCGTCTTCGTTACGTTCAGCTTTAGTTTTGATAATGCCTAAATCTGTACCTGCATGTGGCTCAGTTAAACACATGGTCCCAGACCATTCACCTGAGTATATTTTAGGTAAATAGGTTTCTTTTTGTTCTTGTGATGCATAGCTGTTTAACGCCATGCCAGCACCGACAGAAAGAAGTGGGTAGAGCATGAATGATGGGTTAGTTGCGAACAGCATTTCATCTGCAAGAACTGTCAGCATTTTTGGCATGCCTTGACCGCCCCATTCCTCATCAGCCGCTAAGCCAATCCAACCGCCTTCTGCATATTGCTTAAACGCTTCTTTAAAACCAGCAGGTGTGGTGACTGCACCATTGCTATAAGTTGCACCTTCTTCATCACCTGTACGGTTTAAAGGCAGGGTTACGTTTTGTGCAAATTTAGCCATTTCCTCGAGGATCGCTTCAGCCGTCGCACTGTCTACATGAGCTAGATTTTCATTAG
Source organism: Acinetobacter sp. WCHA55 (assembly GCF_002165305.2). Lineage (NCBI taxonomy): Bacteria > Pseudomonadati > Pseudomonadota > Gammaproteobacteria > Moraxellales > Moraxellaceae > Acinetobacter > Acinetobacter sp. WCHA55. The sequence continues at coordinate 568,593 of NZ_CP032286.1, forward strand.
ACTGCCAGAACTGATCTGCGTTGAAAACGTCATTGAGGATAAATTTCATATCCGCAAGTGGGGCATTATAAATTGGCATGTTCGTTCACCTGTTTATTGTTTGAATCTCTGTAGACTTAGGGCAGCTTAACTAACAATGGAGAGTGTTGTCAGATGACCCAAGCGAAATAACGCTCTATTTATAATGAAAAAGGACCGCCAAAGCTATGACTGTCCTTTTTCATTTCTGTACTCAAGAGTACAACTATTTCGAATATCGAATTAGTTATTAACTACTTAGAATGCAAAGTGCTCTGCATCTAATGCGAGTAACGGTTCTACACCACCAGCAATCACGTCAACGTGTGAGCGAACACGTGGAAGAATCTTCTTGAAGTAGAAGCGAGCTGTAGTAACTTTCGCGTTATAGAAGTCAACGTCAGTTGTACCTGCAGCCAATGTTTCTTGAGCTACAAGAGCCATACGTGCCCATAGGTAAGCAAGCGTTACATAACCAGAGAAGTAGAGGTAATCGACCGCAGCAGCACCCACTTCATCTGGGTTTTGCATTGCTTTCATACCAATTTGCATGGTTAAGTCGCCCCACTCTTTGTTTAGAGCAGCAAGAGGTTCAACAAACTCTTTCATTGCAGCATTGTCTTTGTTTGCTTCAACAAATTTGTGAACAATCTTAGTGAAGTCTTTCAACATTGCACCTTGAGTACCCAAAACCTTACGACCTAACAAGTCAAGTGCTTGGATTTCAGTTGTTCCTTCGTATAGACACGCAATACGTGTATCACGAACAATTTGTTCCATGCCATGCTCTGAAATAAAGCCATGACCACCGAACACTTGAACGCCGTGTTTTGCAGACTCAGAACCTGTTTCAGTCAAGAATGCTTTTGCGATTGGTGTAAGCAACGACAAGATGTTGTCAGAGTATTTACGCTCTTCTTCAGTTGCACCTTGTTCAACCACGTCAGCATGTAGAGACAATAAGTAAACCAGTGCACGACCGCCTTCAGCAAATGCTTTTTGAGTTAACAGCATGTTACGAACAGCAGGGTGAACAATAATTGGGTCTGCTTCTTTTTCTGGAGCTTTAGGGCCTGTTAAAGAACGCATTGCCAAACGGTCTTTTGCATAGGTTAATGCACCTTGGAATGCACCTTCAGATGCAGATAAACCTTGAACTGCTGTACCAATACGAGCAGTGTTCATGAAGGTGAACATGCAGTTTAAGCCGCGGTTTTCAGGCCCAATGAGGAAACCTTTTGCGTTATCAAAGTTGATTACGCAAGTTGAGTTACCATGGATCCCCATTTTGTGTTCGATAGAACCACAACGCACCGCATTACGCTCACCCACAGTACCATCTGCGTTTAAGTTAAACTTTGGTACGATGAATAAAGAAATACCTTTAGTGCCTTTAGGTGCGCCAGGAAGACGAGCAAGGACGATGTGAACAATGTTCTCAGCCATGTCATGTTCACCCGCTGAGATAAAGATTTTCTCACCAGTGATTGCATAGCTACCGTCAGCTTGTGGCTCAGCTTTAGTACGGATAATACCCAAGTCAGAACCAGCGTGTGATTCTGTTAAGCACATCGTACCTGTCCAAACACCTGAAACAAGGTTTGGTAAGTAAGCATCTTTTTGTTCAGCTGAACCGTGATGTTCTAAAGTACGAACTGCACCGTGAGAAAGACCAGGGTACATACCCCATGCCCAGTTTGCAGTACCGACCATTTCTGAAATTACGTTACCTAAAGAAACAGGTAATGCTTGACCGCCGTATTGCTCTTCAGCAGAAAGAGAAGGGAAGCCAAGTTCGATATATTTTTGATACGCTTCTTTAAAGCCTGTTGGAGTTGTAACAACGCCATCATTCCAAGTACAACCTTCGCGGTCGCCGCTTTGGTTGATTGGAGATAATTCGTTTTCACAGAAATCTGCAGCAGCTTCTAAATATTGGTCAACCAATTCACGGCTTACGGTTTCCTGAAATGCAGGCAATTTAGAATAGTGTTCTTCTGCATTTAATAGCTCATGCAGTACGAATTGCATATCACGTAAGGGCGCTTTGTATTGTGGCATATCGGTTTCCTCAATACTGGTTTAACCAGCTTATAATCCTAATAAACATAAAAACGTGTCTTCTTTGACACGGATTGGAATAACTTAATCGTGCAACATCTTCTAATTTGGTACAAGCGGTTCGGGTGCTTTTCTTGGTGACTGTAAAGTCAAATAAATATTATTCAAAATCGCTAAGTGCACTGAGTGTAAACAGTTTTGCTACTTTTGGCATGACATAAATAGTCAAAAGCGTAAAAAGTTATGTCCAATAAAAAAGGCGCAATTTGCGCCGTTTTTATCTATTTATGCTTTTTAGAGTAGCTTACGCGGCCTTATTTGGTGCTGAAACAGGGCCTTTAGGCTGGAAGTGAACGATACATTTGCCATCTACTGTTTGTGTGCCAACTTTTAACTGTACGGCTTTACCATCGGTTTGACCTTGGCAGGCTTTGATCGCAGCTTGTTGGCGCGCTTGACGTTCAGCTAAACGTTGATCGTATTGCTGGGTTAACTCAGCACGTTTCGCATCGGTTAGCGGTTCGCCGCGTTGCATATGCATACCACGGAATTCACCACGATCGGCTTGATCTCCACGCATTGGGCGGTGTTCACCACGTTTCATTTCATCGCGGTTCGGTTTAAACGAAATCGCACATGTGCCATCTAGTGTTTGCTCACCTGCTTTGACTTGGACTGCTGAACCCACCGCTTTGCCATCGCAGGCTTTTTTAATGTCTTGCATGACCTGTTTGCGTTCAGTACGCATTTTTTCAAACTGTTCACGTTGTTCAGGTGTCATGTGACGGTCTTTTTGATAATGACCATGCATATGTTGCGACTGCTCCATATCTTTCGGTGCTTGGGTCGATTGACAGGCAGTCAACGCACCTACAGATAAAACGCTGGCAATGGCTAAAGCCATTTTTGTCATCTTATTCATTTTACAACTCCCCCATACAAGAGCATGTGATTTTGGATAATTAAAGATTAAATAATAAAGATGTAGAAACAATGGAGAGTTTTTTGATGCAGTGTTCTATACAATAACAAGGCAAAAGAACGACCGAGAGATTGCTTTTGAAGATTCGCCGCGTACCGATTGCTTTACGCTTATTCCTCACTGTATTGCTGACCACTTTGGTGATTACCACGGTGAGTTTAGGTGTGCTGCATTGGACCATGCAAAAGAATTTTGCCAAATATGTGGCGGACGTGGAAATGCAAAAGCTCGATCATCTGATTGATAACTTGGCAGGGGTTTATAGTACCTATCATGACTGGGGCAATGCCATTCAAGCGCAAATTTTGCAGATTGAAGGGCATGCCGCGCCAGATGATTATGACCGTCTCTCTCGTTGGTGGTTGCGCCGCCAGTACGATATTGCTCTACAACAGCGTTATTTTAAAGAAAATACCAAAACCTTACTCAGTGATGTCTCTACCACTGAAGTCAAACATGAAAAACAGATTTTAACCGAACAAGAACTGCAAGCTTTGGAGGAAAATTTACCTTCGGAGTTTCAACCCTTTGAAGGTTTAAAGTTTCCGCTCAGCGCCAATCAAAATGTGTTCCGCCCAGATCGTAAAAAAGAAGAGATTGAACAAGAGAGCAAACAAAACACAGGCAAAAAACAGTTTATATCCACACCTGACCGTTTAGGTCTGAGTTCGCGTTTGTCTTTATACGATACGCAGCGTCAGTTTGTGGTCGGTGAACCCTCGGATGATCAGGTTTCTTTCCGTCCTATTGTGGTGAATAACCAAGTGGTGGGGTACTTGGGGTTGAAACCAGTCCTCGATCAAGATGATGCGTTGAGTATTAACTTCTTTAGTAACCAAAAACGTTATTTATTACTGGTCTATGGTTTAACTGTTTTTGCCAGTTTAATTGCTGCGCTGTTACTTGCGACTTATTTTAAGACACCGATTCAACGCTTGTTGAATGGTACGCGTGAATTAACCAAGGGTAATTTTCAGCATCAAGTTAAAGTGAATCGAAACGATGAGTTGGGTGATTTATCCAATGAACTGAATCAATTGGCGGTGATTTTAGATCAGCATGAAATTTCACGTCGTCAGTGGGTGTCAGATACTTCGCACGAGTTGAAAACTCCGCTTGCAGTATTACAAGCGCAGATCGAAGCGATGCAAGACGGTATTCGAAAACCAACGCCTGAGCATTTTGAATCAATGTTACGCCAAGTCACCAGTTTGAAAAAACTCACGCATGACTTGGCCGATTTGGCACAAGCAGAAGCACAGCAATTAAACTGTTACTTTGCAACCGTGAACCCGTGGGCGGTGATTGAGCAAGAAGTGGAAAACTTTAAGCCGAAATTTGAACAGGCCCATTTAAGCATCAGTGTTGAAGGTGAGGGCGCAGAGTTACAACTTGATATTGACCGCTTTAAGCAAATCATGGTCAATTTGTTGGGCAATAGCATTCGTTATACCGAAGCGGGGGGGCAGGTTCGAGTTCATACGGAACAGTCCGCAACAGATTGGACGGTCTATGTCGATGACAGTCCATATGGTTTAAGTGACGAACAGTTGGCACGACTCGGTGAGCGTTTCTATCGAGTCGATGACTCGCGTACACGGAGCACAGGTGGTACAGGTTTAGGTTTGGCTTTATCGGCTAAATTGGCACAGGCTTTAGGCGGCGAATTGAGTTTTGCTCATTCGCCTTTGGGTGGTTTACGTTGCAAGTTAACGTTCCCAAAAAAATGAAACACAAAAGGAAGTATGTATGAAACATATTATGCTGGTTGAAGATGAAGTAGAACTTGCACAATTGGTCCGCGATTATCTTGAAGCAGCGGGCTTTGAAGTCAGTATGTTTCACGATGGTCAAGACGCATTTGATAGCTTTACGCAGCGTAAACCGAGTCTGATGATTTTAGACTTGATGGTGCCACGTATGGATGGCTTAACTATTTGCCGTAAAGTCCGTGAACAGTCGGATTTGCCGATTATTATGGTCACTGCACGTACGGAAGAAATTGATCGTGTGCTTGGCTTAAACATGGGTGCAGACGATTACGTATGTAAACCCTTTAGCCCGAAAGAATTGGTGGCACGTGTTCAAGCCGTGTTACGTCGTTTAGAGCGTAAGGCTGAGCCTGAAGATCAGTCTTTGTTTCGTATGGATAAAGCACAGCAACGCATTTGGTATCAGCAAAAGCCTTTAAACCTAACGCCGACCGAGTTTCGTTTATTGGAGCTATTTTTAGAGCATGTCGGGCAAGTCTATTCACGTGCGCAGTTGCTAGATCATATCAATCCAGACAGCTTTGAAGTGGCGGATCGAGTGATTGATAGCCATATTAAAAACTTACGTCGTAAGATTTCGGATGCAGCTGAAACAGGCAATCGTCATGAATGGGTTCAGGCGGTATATGGGGTAGGCTACCGTTTTGAATATCCCGAAGATTAATTCAGTTTTCTGAACGAAAGAAGAAGCGGATCAGTATTGGGCTATCCGCTTTTTTTTTATGGGATGGAGTCAAGGCAGCAATCAAAACTTGTAGTCTGTTTAAATTTTCAGTTGGTGAATGAAACCGAGTAATCGGCGATTTTAAAGGACAAGACTAGTTGACCGCCTGTACAAGCGGTACAATTCACTTTTTTATCAGATGAGCATGTGTTTTGAGCAGCGAGACGCCTAAACTTCAGCGCCGTTTAAAGAACCGCCATATTCAATTGATCGCCATGGGTGGCGCAATTGGTACAGGGCTGTTCTTAGGTTCAGCACATATTATTGAGTCTGCTGGCCCATCGATTATTTTGGGTTATATGATTGGCGGTTTGATTGCATTTTTAATTATGCGTCAGCTCGGTGAAATGATTGTGCATGAGCCTGTGACGGGTTCATTCAGCTACTTTGCCTTCAAATATTGGGGGCGGTTTTCAGGCTTTTTAACAGGCTGGAACTACTGGGTGCTGTATATCTTGGTGGTGATGACTGAGCTGACCGCGATTGGTAAGTATGTGAATTACTGGTGGCCACATATTCCTGCGTGGGTCTCGGTGCTGGTGTTTTTTGTGGTGATCACACTGGCCAATCTCGCTAATGTCAAACTGTATGCGGAGTCTGAGTTCTGGCTGTCGATGATTAAAGTTGTGGCGATTATCACCATGATCATCTTCGGGGTTTATCTGTTGTTGACGGCTGATGTCGGTTCCACTGCCTCCATCACGAACTTATGGGTACATGGCGGGTTTTTCCCACATGGCTTTGAAGGCCTATTTTATATGCTGGCCTTTATGATGTTTGCCTTTGGTGGCATTGAGCTGATCAGTATGGCGGCTGCGGAAACCGAAGATCCTGAAAAGAACATTCCAAAAGCCGTCAATCAAACGGTGATTCGGGTTTTCCTATTCTATATTTGCTCGCTGGCGATTCTTTTGTCTTTGGTACCTTGGAATCAATTGGATTTGGGTGGCTTAGATAAAAGTCCATTCGTGCTTATTTTTAAGCAAATGGGCATTGATTGGGCTGCGCATTTACTCAATTTTATTATTCTGACTGCATCGGTTTCGGTTTGTAATAGTGGCATGTATGCCAATAGTCGCATGCTATTAGGTCTGGCCGAACAGGGCAATGCCCAGCAAGTTTTTAAGCAGGTGAATCGACAAGGGACACCGATTGCGGCTGTTTTATTTTCAGCATTACTGATTTTCGGTTGTGTACTTTTAAATTACTTCTTACCTGAAAAAGCGCTCAGTTATCTGATTTATATTGTGGTTAGTGCAGCGGTGCTGAATTGGATGATGATCAGTTTGATCCATCTTAAATTTAGACAGAGTATGAAAAAACAAGGCATTCAAACCAAGTTTCCAGCGTTGTTTGCACCATTTAGCAATTATTTTGTTTTAGTCTTTATGCTGATGATTTTATATATCATGTGGAATCAGGGTTTTATGCTTTCCGTATTGATGCTTCCTGTCTGGATTTTCGTGTTATTCATTTTGTTTAAAACATTGGAGGCGAAGAAAAGCTAAAGCGTAGCTGATGATGTTGAAAGGGCTCAATATGAGTCCTTTTTTATTGGGCTTTTGATCATTAGGGTTCTGACGTATTGTTAAATTATCAGTATTTTAAATAATGTTTTTAGTTTGTCTTTTTATTTTTGTTTTAGACAAAGTCGATGAGTCTGTATTCAAATCAGCGAAGCATTCTGCTAGCCATGTGTATGTCACTTAGGGGGGAACTGTAAGATAGCTCCAAACTTTTCACAATACATTCAAATCAGCAATTGAGCAGGTAAATGACCTAGATTTCATTCCATCTCGGAGGGTCTTCGTAAGAGGTTCACCATAGCTTTTGGATTAATTTGATTGGAGAGTGAGCGACTTGCATACTCCATCTTTTCGGACGGGTATGTATCGATAATTAAATAGGCAAAATTGAGAAAAGAGAGGTTGTATATCCAACAGATTGAAGTACTGAGCTATAAAGTTGCTTTTAAAGTACTCAAAAACTAATTTTAATGAGTAAGGTTCAGCTACGGTCATCCTGGAAACTATCCACAATTTCTGCGGATAATTTTGCGGGTAAGTCTAATTAAGCGTATTTTTCCATGTACGTTTTGGCTTACAACTATTCAAGCGGATTGCGTCTAGGTCAGCCCTAAGATTTTTTATATGATGCAGTCATAGAGAACAGGATGTTCCAAAACATAAAACAAAAATGATAAGTTCAGCACGAGGATGTGAGGTACGACAGGAGTTATACCTAACTAAGTGATACGAAAAAAGCCCGACAGGATGTCGGGCTTTTTTTATCATCTATAAATGTCTTATTTCACTTTTCGTTTCAAAATGTGGGTTCCAAATGGGCAATACGTAGAAAACGTCAAAAAGCTATTGAGTCGAGACAATATGCGTCCAAATCTATGACCTGTTGGATGAAGCAATAGCACTGAGCTTTAGAAAATGTAAAAGGAAAAATCCTTTTCATTCAATACATATTTAGGTGATGGCTTGAAGTGCAGCGATTCGCTGTCTTTGTCGTTTATTCAGCTTGGATACTACGAGTTCATAAGAACTCTGTACTAGATCAATGACTAAATCCGAATCCAAGTTTTTATCTTCATAAATTGAAATCCAATGTTTTTTATTCATATGCCATCCTGCATGAATATACGGATAAATATCACGTAGCATCGCACCATGGTCAGGCGTGACTTTTAAGTTACTTAAAGTTGCCCCACTTAATGATGAATTGAGCAAAAACATTTTATCCATGACTTTATAGACATCACAGCCTTCACCAAAGGGTTGACTACACGTCACTTCTGGCAGGGCAAGTGCGGCTTTTGCAGCAATAAGATGTAGGGACATGGTGATTATCACTCAATGGGCGAAGCCCTGTGGATATTGTTTAATTTATCCACAGTTTAAGCCAAACGTTTAAGAGGAACAACTCACCATCACTTCAGGAACATCGGTAGGTAAAGGGGCTAAATCCTCCGCTTTCTCTAGGGCTACATTCCGCTCAAATGGGTGGCTGAGGAGGTCAAATAAGCGTTCGACTTCTGAGAAATTATTGCGCTCAGCCAGTTCAATCGCTTTTTGCGCCATGTGATTGCGTAGGATATAAACAGGGTTGGCTTGTTGCATGGCTGCATCCAGTTCTGTTGTGTCTTGATTGGCACGAATCTGTTCATATTGCGCAAGGAAACTTTCAAACTGACGGCGGTCAAGGCAGTCATCTTTAATTGTTTCATATTGTTTATTCTGCAAACGAGTAAAGCTCTGTGTGTAGTCGAGCTGTTCGGTTTGTAGAATCCGTAAGAAGGTCATGGCACAGTCAAAACTTTCAGTGTGGAAATGAGGTAAGCCCATTTTCTGACTTAAACCCAGTTTATAGTGCTCCAAGAACGTGGGTTCATAGTGCTCTAGGCAAGTGGCAAGGTCTTGCTTCCATTGTTCTTTGTCATAGTCTTGCGGACAAAGCGGAATGAGGTTATTCAACCATGTCCATAAGTTCCAGTGTCCAATGCTCGGCTGCTGCTGATAGGTATAGCGGCCTTGGTAGTCGGAGTGATTGTTAATCCAATTCGGACGGAAGCGTTCCATAAAACCATAGGGGCCAAAATCGAGGGTTGAACCCGTAATGTTTAAATTATCGGTATTCATCACTCCGTGTGCGAAGCCGACCAATTGCCATTTGGCAATCATGACCGCAGTCCGTTGAATCACTTGGGTTGCAAATGCCAAAGCAGGTTGTTCTGCCTCTAAACATTCGGGGTAATGCCATGCGATGCATTTTTGCGTAAATTCGCCAAGTAAATCAGGTTGGTACTGGTTGATCCACTCAAAATGTCCCAAGCGAATATGGCAGTCTGATGTACGTAACATCATCGCACCCAGCTCTAATTTTTCACGTTGTACACCTTGAGCCGACGAGGTAAAGCCGACAGCGTTACTTGATGCTATGCCTAAACTATTCAGTGCATGTCCAGCCAAGTACTCACGAATGACGGAGCGGAGTACCGCACGGCCATCTCCCATACGTGAGTAAGGGGTAGAGCCCGCACCCTTTAAATGCAGGTCAATGGTTTGTTCATGTTGATCAAGGATTTGCGCAATCAATAAACCACGACCATCACCAAGCTGTCCTGCCCACTGACCAAATTGATGTCCAGCATAGACCATTGCCAAAGGTTCAAATTCACTAAAGGTTTTCTGGCCGCTACAAATCTCTACCCAAGACTGTTTGTCAGCTTCAGACCATTGCAACTGTTCCGCTAAAGCGGCATTGAAATGACCAGCTTTTGCCCCTTTTAGTGGAAGGGGCTGTTGATGGTGATAAAGCTTTGAAGGAAGGAGGGAATAGCGTGAGTTGAACTGCATAGTGAAAGATCACAAGGGATAAGCCATGACCCCATCAATATAGCAAAGTTTTAGTGTTAAGACATATATCCAACTGTTTTAGTCAACTATAAACAACTTGGCACCCTTTGAGGTGGATGAGCGATGGGCTTCAGCTTGATCTGCAACTTGGTAACTCATGCCAGCCGTAAGGGTAAAGCTACGGCCATCATCTAATTCGGTGTGGAGTTCGCCTTCTAAGCACAACAGAATATGCCCTTTAGAACACCAATGGTCGGCCAAATAGTTCTCCGAATACTCCACCATACGCACGCGAATCGCGTCAAATTGCTGCGTACGCCATAGGGCATAACCTTGATTACCTGTATGGCGTGTGGTGGGTATCTCGGCCCAGTTGGTGATACCGAATGGGATGTTCTTAATATCCATGTTGTTATCCTTTATGACCTGCTAAAAAAAGCCCCTTGCGGAGCTTTCTTTTGAAACAATTATTAGAAATCAATTATTGTGAAACAGGCGCTTTTTTAATGCTACGCATCAGCGTGGTTAATGTTTGACGATGATGACCTAAGCGCTGTTCAACCAATTGAAATTCAATTTTAAGCTTTTCATCCATTTGATGGATTTTTTCAGCCACAGCTGTTTTCTTGGCTTGAATTTCTTGTTCTTTCAATTTTGCCCAGTCATTTAAGGTTTGTGTAAAAGCATCATACTCTTGTGCAATACGAGCTTTCGCAGAGCTGATGTCATCACTGACATTTAGACCATGGACTTCTAAGTCTTGCTCAGCATACTTAAACTTCATCGCAAGTTCTGCTTTTTTAATATTAAAGCTTGGAATACGACGTAAGTTTTTAGCTAAACCCAGTTTTGAACATGACCAAATCAACCATTTGGTTGGGTCATATTGCCACCATTTCACCCCGTTACGGTAGTCGTATTGGAAAATGTGGTGGTAGTTATGATAACCCTCACCCCAAGTCGCAATCGCTAACCAGAAGTTGTCACGTGCAGTATTTTCGTCGGTGTATGGACGTTTGCCCCACATGTGGCATAAAGAGTTAATGAAGAACGTAACGTGGTGGCTGAGGATTAAACGCATTAATCCGCCCAACAATAACACGCCCCATAAGTCACCTACGGCCCAACCAATCGGTAATAAAATACCCATGTGGACACTGATCACTAAAGGAACATAGTATTTGTGTTGGAACATCACCAATTTATCATTGAGTAAATCGGGTGCATTTTTAAAGTCAGGCTCTGCTGATGGATAGTCACGAAGCATCCACCCCATGTGCGCATACCAAAAACCATTGTTAATCGAGTACGGATCTTTCTCGATATCATCGACATGGCGGTGGTGGGTACGGTGACCTGAACCCCAATATAAAATACTGTTTTGCACGGCAAACGTACCCATAATCATCAAAATGATTTTTAAAGGTAAGCTTGCTTCATAAGCACGGTGTGCCCATAAGCGGTGATAGCCAGCGGTAATACCTAAGCTACTAACACCCAGTAATACAAACATACTGATCCAAGCGGCTAAGCTGAAATCATGCTGAAAGGCATATAAGGGAATTGCAATCACAGCCACAATGGGAAGAAAAACCAATGCAAAAATTGCAACCCAGTTAAATGGGGCTTTGGGTAGGGGAGCATTCATCTCCAACAGCACTCCTGAAACCTTGGGAGGTATAAATGGAAGGTCAATCCATTACTTTTTGCATGGATTAAGCTACAGCATATTAGCATGAGCGAACCGTGATTCACTAGCATTATTGTACAGATGTATTGTACTAAACAGTAACAGAATAAGAATGTTTAGATATCGAAATTATCGAATCATTTCTAGGCGTTATTGTAGCAGAGCGATCAATATGAAAAATAAACATTTTCAGTGCTACTGCCCATGTAAAACCTAAGTCAATCTACGGCCTGTTCAATGTACATCTGCCAAATGTTGTAGCATCATTTTAGGAAAATCGGTAATTAATCCATCAATGCCACAGTCACGTAAATGTTTGGCGCGCTCTATGTCGTTCACTGTCCAAACACTAATGGCTAAATTCGCTTCTTGTGTGGCTTTTAACAGGTCATCGGTTGCGAGTTGATTCATCCAGCCGATTTGGCAACAGTCGTATTTGAGTGCCTGTTCAATCGCAAGATGTTGAATATCATCTTCAATCAATAAACCTCGTTTAAATGGAGAGTGTTGATCTTGGAGTGCTTGTAGGATTTTAAGATCAAAACTGGTGATGACTGCACTTTGCTCAAAGCCTCTCAGTTGCTGCGTGAGATGTTGTGTCAGTCGCTCCGCTTCTGCTTGTGTTGCTACCGCTTTGACCTCAACTTCTAGATGTTCAAAGTCCTTCATAATCTGAAGTGCTTGTTGCAGAGTTGGAGTGACTTGCTTTTCCCAGTCTAACCAAATATGTGCTTGGTTATAGGTATCGATTTGTGTGCTGTTTAATGGGTAGAGTGCTTGGTCGATCCCAGTGGTCCGGAGCATGTTGTCATCATGCATAATGATCAGTTCATGGTCTCGGAGCTGACGAACATCAAATTCGACCGCACGAATGCCTAGATCATGAATATATTGAAAACCGCCGAGTGTATTTTCTGGAGCCTCGCCACGTGCACCACGATGTCCGATGATTCTCATATTGAACCTGATTTATATGTCTTTTGCGTGATTGTAGCGCTAAAACATCGGATTGGGGGAGAGATTCTAAGGTGGAAATATCAGATATACATCAATACCCTGTGTAATAGTTTGAGGTCGGATCGAGCATTGAATGCAATGCTTCCGCGACATTCGGGTTAAGAGATGGCATTTGACGAGTTTTGCGATTAGTAAATGGCTTTGGTTACTTTTGCCGAAAGAAAAGTAAGCTTAGAAAGTCTTGCAGTGAATTGATCACTGCAAGACTCTGAAAAAATCTATTTCGTTCTAGATACTTAGAACTTTTTAAATAGTTTCATTGATATTTTTTTGCCAAAGTACTTCCGAGCCGCCTTCAGCACGCTGTAACGCACGAGATGCAACAAAAATCCAGTCTGACAAGCGGTTGAGCAACTGTAGCGCGATGCTTTGAATATTTTGATCACGCGTGTGTACCGACATTAAGCTACGTTCAGCTCGGCGACATACCGCTCGCGCTTGATGTGCATAGCTACATGCTAAGGAACCTGAAGGTAAGATAAATTCTTTCAGCATGGGTAAGTCTTCATTCATACGGTCAATTTCTTGTTCAAGAAACTCAATGCAAACAGGTTGGAGCAAATGATAGTTTGGAATACAGAATTCACCACCTAAGTCGAAAAGCCAATGCTGAATCAGGCTTAAGCTTTTATCCCATGTTGCTTTGTCTATAATTTGGCTTGCGGTAATTTGAGCACGAAGAACCCCAATGGTTGAATTGAGCTCATCAACATCACCCAGTGCGGTAATTCTTAGATCATCTTTAGTCACGCGTGATCCATCGCCCAGACCTGTGGTGCCTGAGTCGCCAGTACGAGTATAAATTTTACTTAAACGGTGGCCCATAATTTGTCCTGCTTAAAGAATGAAAAAAAGGATAATGTCGGTCAAAACATTATCCATAAACTGCGCTGTTTTAAATTGTTTTTTGAGTCTTTACATTAAATTAATAACGGAAAGTGACTCCTGCGGTAGCTAGGCGACCGCCGTTGATATAGTAATAACCATTGTCTTGATATGCGGTTTTATATTCAACATCACCAATATTCTGAATATTCGTGAAGAGTTTTACATATGGATTTACATTCCAAAATGCATTGATATCAATGGTTGCATAACCTGGAGTGCTATAGTTTTTATTCCATTCTTTAGCTTTAGATTTAGCAACTAATGAAGCACTAATACCATAAATTTCGTTTTGTAAACCAGTCGTTAAAGTGAATCCTTGGCGAGGTCGACGTTTTAGATCTTCATTGGTTTCTTCATTTTGAGCTTTAACATAGCTATAGGTTGCTTTCGTAAATAAATCATCTCGTTGCCAACCTAGATATAGTTCACCGCCTTGATAAGTTGCTTCTTGAATATTGGTTAATAAACCATTTGAACCAGATGCAATTAAGTCATCTACTTTTGTGTAATAAGCAGATAAACCTGTTTGGAAACCGTAAGCTAAAACCTGATCAAGACCAACTTCATAAGAGGTACTTTCCTCAGGATCTAGATTAGGATTACCATTCCATGAGTTATAGAGCTCATTTAACGTTGGTGATTTAAAAGCGGTTCCAACATTTGCATAAATACTTGTGTTAGTGAGTAATTGATAACGTGCAGCCATTTGGCCTACTGTATGTGAACCATACTTTTCGTTATCTTCAAGGCGAATACCGACTTGAGTATTTAGTTTTGAACCGTTGTATTGATGTTGAGCATAGTAACCAGTGGAATCTACATCTTCATTATAAGGTGTGCCATAAGATAAGATGTCGCCTTCAAGTTTGCGATGGGTAATGCCTGAAATAATAGATTGGCTAGGAGTAAAGTTCCATTTGCCATAAAGTTCAGCTTCTTGTGTTTTACTATGGACGTAGTCCGTTGAGTCTTTCTGATCAACTTCGTCATTAAATTGAGATAAACGTGTATTGAGTTCAAATTGATCCGTTACATTTAAACGGCTACGCAGATTGATGATTTCATTTTCAAAATCTTGTTTTAGTAACGTACCATCAAAGGTGTAAGCATCGTATAAACTTGTACCTTTATTACTGCTGTAATCTACTGATACTGCATAGTCTTCTTTTTCGACGCCTAATTTTGTACTAAAGCCTTTTTGATCGAAAGATGCAGTATCAGTTTTATTGGTTTTTTGATTCGTCACTTTAGTCGCATCTGATTCTAAGCGTTGACCACGAACTTGTGCATAAAAACCATTTTCTGCTAAGTCTGCACCTATTACAGATTTATAAGTGCTGTGCTCACCTATTTCTCCTGTAATAAACGCACCTGTTTTTTCAGGTGTTTTAGATACAAGTTGAATTACACCGCCAATCGCATCAGTACCATATAAAACGGATGCTGGTCCTTTGAGAACTTCAATTTGTTTAATGTCAGTAGTATCTAAAAATGCAAGACTTGCAGTACCTGAGGAAGCATTATTTAAACGAACACCATCACGTAAAATTAAGGTGTGATCTGATTCAGTTCCACGTAAGTAGATATCTGCAAGCTGCCCCATACCACCGCTTTGTACCATATTGATCGTGGCATCTGTTTTTAATAGATCAGGTAAAGATGCAATTGGTGATTGTTCAACAATTTGTGGTTCAATAATGGAGATTCGTGAAGGAACATCTTTAATCTTTTCTTCAGAACGAGTTGCTGTTACAACCAATGTGTCTAAAGATGCATTAACACTGTCTTGTGCAGATGCTGTTACGGAGAAACCCATCGCAATAGCGATTGCGCCCACTAAAGCTGTAGGCTGAAATAAATTTGGCATGCTGGCTCCCTACATTCACCCCCCGTGAATGATTGAGTTAAATGGCGCAACAAGCAGGTCTCCGGACTTAAATATAAATATTGCGAACAATATTGGTATATCCATCTTCCCACACAAGTGCAGTGATGTAAGTGCGAACACTTATAAAGATATACGTTTCGTTTTACCGTTGCGGGGGCAGTGTTGGACTCTCACCAACTTCCCTAAAGCATAGTGCTCAGACTTATTGCATTTGGGCGAAGTATAAGGTTTGTATGTGAATTAAACAATCGATGTAAAGATTTTTCAGGATGAACTTTACGCAAGGCGAAAAAATTGCATTACAATGATTCGCCCTGTTATTTATAGATCAGCTATAAATAAGGTTAAGCCAGAGTTATAACCTATGCGAACCCGTGCCAAAATTTGTGGGATTACCCGTAGCCAAGATGTTCAAGCTGTGGTCAAAGCAGGGGCAGATGCCATTGGTTTTGTATTTTTCCCGCCCAGTCCACGCCATGTCAGTGTAGTTCAAGCCCAAGAATTGATTCAACATGTGCCTGCCTATGTGCAAACTGTTGGACTTTTTGTGAATGCCACTGCGGATGACATTGCGGATGTGTTAAAACAAGTGGCACTGGATATCATCCAGTTTCATGGTGATGAAACACCAGAAGACTGTCAGGTGATTGCGACACAAGTAGGAAGACGCTGGTATAAAGCGATTCAAGTCAAACCTGAATTGGATGTGGTGGCAGAAGTTCAACGTTTCCAACAAGCAGGGGCAAGCGCAGTGCTCTTAGATGCGTGGCATCCTGAACTCAAAGGGGGAACAGGACACAGTTTTGACTGGTCACAATTCCCTAAGCTTGATATTCCTTTAATTTTAGCGGGTGGTTTAACCCCCACTAATGTTGAAGACGCTATAAAGACGACTGGGGCTTATGCTGTAGATGTCAGCGGAGGCGTCGAATCCGCTAAAGGTATAAAAGACCAACAACTTATAGAAAACTTCATGCAAGGAGTCCATCGTGGATCAGCAAAGTAATGTGATTGACTATACCCAATACCCAGATGAACGTGGGCATTTCGGTATCCATGGCGGACGTTTTGTGTCAGAAACTCTAATGGCAGCATTAGAAGACTTAGAAAAGCTCTATTTCCGTATGAAAGATGATGAGCAGTTTCTGGCAGAATTCGACCGTGACCTCGCCTACTATGTAGGTCGTCCTAGTCCTTTATATTATGCTGAGCGATGGTCGAAAGAGTTGGGTGGTGCACAAATCTATTTAAAACGTGAAGACCTCAACCATACGGGTTCACATAAAGTGAACAACACCATTGGTCAGGCTTTACTAGCAAAATTATCAGGTAAAAAACGTATTATTGCTGAAACGGGTGCAGGTCAGCATGGTGTCGCAACGGCAACCATCGCTGCGCGTTTAGGCCTTGAATGTGTGGTATTCATGGGTGCAGAGGACGTAAAACGTCAGGCCATGAATGTCTACCGTATGCGTTTACTTGGTGCAACTGTTGTGCCTGTCGAAAGTGGCTCAAAAACATTGAAAGATGCCATGAACGAAGCGATGCGTGACTGGGTGACCAATGTCGATTCAACTTACTATGTGATTGGTACGGTTGCAGGCCCACACCCATATCCACAGTTAGTTCGTGACTTCCAGTCAATTATTGGCCGTGAAGCGCGTAAACAAATTCAAGAGCAAGCAGGGCGTTTACCTGATGCTTTAGTGGCATGTGTAGGTGGCGGTTCAAATGCAATGGGCTTGTTCTACCCATTCTTAAACGATGCTGATGTGAAAATGTACGGCGTTGAAGCTGCGGGTTATGGCATTGAAACAGGTAAACACTCTGCACCATTGAGTGCTGGTCATGTCGGTGTTTTACATGGTAACCGTACTTATTTGATGTCGGATGAACAAGGTCAAATCATTGAAACGCATTCAATTTCAGCAGGTTTGGATTATCCTGGTGTAGGTCCTGAGCATAGTTTCCTGAAAGATATGCATCGTGTTGAATATGTGCCAATCAATGACAATGAAGCTTTACAAGGTTTCCGTGATTTGACTCATATTGAAGGAATTATTCCTGCTTTGGAAAGTTCTCATGCGATGGCTTATGTCACTAAACTTGCGCCAACCATGTCTAAGGATCAAATTATCATTGCGACGGTTTCTGGTCGTGGGGATAAAGATTTGATGACTGTGGCACGTATTGATGGCGTGGAAATGGTTGAGATGTAATGACTTCTTTAAAGCCTTCCTATTGAGGGGAAGCTTTAAATATTAGATTTAAAGAATCGTGTTGGGTGAAAGCTCAGCACGATTTTTATTTACTTTAAATGAAAATCGCTTAGCTCACTTAAAAGAGGGAAAATTTATAAATGTACGCCCTCATTTTAAGTGATGAATTGTTATGGGTTCGCGTAGGAAATATCTTACTTTGCATAGCATTATCATGTAATTAAACAATCAATTATTATTTGCATCATGGCGGAGTCTTACCGTTTATTTATGTCATTGTAGGAGTTCGTCACGTTACTTTTAAAAAAGTAACCAAAATATGATTCATCAGCAAAACTCGTCGAATATCATCATGTGATTTATACCTCGCAGAAACATGATTTATTTAATTTTAGCCTGACTCGAACAGTTGCTGATGAGTTTGGCGTGTATCATTTAGTTGAATACTTTTGCAGAAAAAGTATGTTTTCTGCCTCGTAAATGATGAATCATTTTGTGATGTAAGAGAAACTATTGAATAGAGGAAAGAAAATGCCCAACCTATTTATGGTTATGCTAGGTGGTCGTCATGCACGTGCCAATACCGAAGTCCATGATGTTGTGTTTGCTGTCGCTGACAGTTTAGAAGACAGTTACCCGCAACTTAAACATGCATGGTTTGGCGAACAAAAAGGCTTACATATAGATGCTTGGGCACGGCTAAATGGTGTTGAAAGTGCGGGGAAAAAATACCAAATACAGTTTAGTGATGCTCAGCCTCAAGTCACAGATGAAAAATTGTGGCTTATAAATTTGGGTGGCTATGACACACGTGAATTTGGGGAGTTGCATCGTTATGTACTCGTTGTTGCCCCCAATGCAGTAGAAGCCAAACAACTTGGCAAACTACATTTTGATCAAAAGTGGAAAAAGCAACATACAGATCGTGTTTTAGACGTCGATGACTGTATTGCGATTGATTGCATACATGGATGTTATGTGCTGTTGGTTGAAGCTGAGTTTGCACAGAATGTATGGGAAAATACGTATTTGATGTTGAGTTAAGCTGAGTGCCTATTCAGTGCTAGGATGAAAACATAAAGACATCAAAATGTTAATCTGATTTCTTTTCATAAGAAGCTGATGAAAAAATAAACTAAATGCTGTTCAGTGCCAAAATTATAGGCATAATAAGCATACGGATATTAATTAACTTTTGCTTAAGGATAGAGCATCAATGGATTTGATACAGTCCAATGGACAACCCCATTATGGTCGGTTTAGTGAACTTCCAAAAACCATTGATTTAGATAAATATCAGTATAAAACTCCGTATGGTGAAGTGCTTACGGGATGGCGTAAGAAACTGAAATATAAAAAATTTAAGTTTTGTAGCATTCAACATGAACACTATACCATTGGTCTTGCAATTGCCGATATTGCTTGGGCAGGACATGGTTTTGTTTATATTTATGATCATCTTAAAAATGAAGTGCTTGAATGGAATGCGGTGAACTTTTTAGCACGTAAAACCGTATTGGATGAACAGCCTTTATATAATCAAAGCGTGTTTGCAAATTCACCTTTCCAAATTGAAATTCAGCATGCCAATGGGGTGCGCTATGTTCAAGTCACCAAGTATGGTGAAATTAAACTGAGTGCACGTATTTTCTGTGCCAGTACAGAACCGCTTAGTATGTGTAGCCCAACAGGAATCAATGGTTGGACCTATACACAAAAACTCACAACTTTGGCTTGTGAAGGATTTTTTACCAATAAAGCAGGTCAGATAATCCAATTCAATGATCGGACATTGGCTTCTTTAGACGATACCTGTGGTTTTCTTAGACCTGAAACAGCTTGGTTTTGGTTATCATGCAATTTTTGGGATGCTGAGGGCAGACGCATTGGGCTCAATTTAGCTTCTGGTGTAAATGAAAGTTTTGGCAATGAAAACTGTCTGTGGATAAATGGAAAATTATACACAGTGAGTGATGTTTTGTTTCAGATGGAAGAAGAAGGTCGCTGGACGATTCGTTCGTTAGATGAGCGTTTGCATTTAACCGTGACTACGGGTTGGCGTCGGTTTGAAAATCTAAATTTACGGCTTGTGGGCAGCCAGTTTAGTCAGTGGCAAGCCAAGATTAGCGGTACGATTCAGCAGGATGATCAAGAGATTGTATTGCTAAATGAATATGGACTGCTCGAACAGCACTATGCAAAGTGGTAAAAGACCTGTGATAAAAAACCGGCATCATGCCGGTTTTTCTTTTGCCTTTATTTATTAAAACGACTAATTTGTTCCAATGCTGCTTGAACATGAGCATAGTTTGGCTCTTGATCTGACATTGGCTGATTCTTTTTGTCTAAGATTTCGAACTGCCCAACAGCCCCCACTTCTAAGATGTTTTTAGGGGTAACAATGCCATATTTACTATAGCTAGATGCTAAGATCCAATCACGTTGAATTTGTGGTCCCAACAAATCTTCACCCACTGAATAGTCGTGAATTTTTGTGGTCACACCCAAATAGTTCTTCATGAGGGTTGGAACAATATCTTGATGGCTAGTTAAAACTTGGTTATTCCATAGTTTATTAGCTTGAATTTTCGGACCAATGATTGCAAAGGGAACTTTGACTTGAGGGTCGGTAAAGTTACCATTATGTCCCCAGAAGTTTTGAAGGTTATCATTCACTTCTTGCCCATGGTCGCCAGTAATGATGACCAACGTGTTTTCTGCATCACCTGTTTCTTTGAGTTTATCTAAAACCTGTTTCACAATGCTGTCGACGTAATGCACACTGGTTTTATAACGATTCATCATTAATGAACGATCAGAATCATTACTTAACTTGAGATAATTAACCTCATCCAGCATAGGTTTGTACTGGTGTGGATAGTCTTTAGGAAAGCTATATCCGTGTGGTGAGTCATAGAATAAAAATGAAAAGGTCGGTTTGTTACGATCTCTTTTTTCATACCACTTTAACCAATCCCGCGTTAATTCCTCATCTATACCACCAGGAGTTTTACCAAGAGAACCGATACGTAAATTAGGCACTTTTGAAAACGCGGTTTCATGGAATTCAGGGTTGGTTAATTTGGCTGCAGCAAATAAACCGAGTTGATAATCTAGCGCTTGCAAACGATCAATAAATACTGGACTTTGGCGGTTCACAATCATGCCGTGCCAGTAAGTACCCGGAATACCATAGAACATCCCGAAAATACCTGTACGCGTGGCATTACCAGTTGAATAGTGTTGATTAAAAATCTTTCCGTTCTGCGCATAACTCCATAGGTTTGGTGAGTTGTCTGCATTAAATGTGTCTGCACGCCAAGAATCAATCACGATAAACATAATATTGGTGGGTTGCTTTGGCGCTTCTCCAACAATCGGCGTTAGTGGATAATTCAGGTCACTTTTACGTTCCAAAGACATGGCTTTTTGCTTTTCTAACGCTTCTTCATCAATCCAGCCATATTTTTTCATGGTTTTATTTGAGGTCATCGGATAAAACATCGGTAAATAACGTTGTGTCATGGTCACAGGCTGATACACATGTGCTGCCGCCCAAACGTGGATACCATTACTTAAAAGTAAAGCGACAAACACTAACCCAGTAAACTTTTTACCAATGCTCCAAGAGAAAGTGGGTAATTTTCTCTCTAAGAGTCGGATGACGTAAAATTGTGCCGTAAAAATACAGGCAATGGCAGCAATGACCATCAGCCATGTTGAAAGTGAGAAACTCACAACCTGACCTGACATCACCAGTTCCAGCATGACGGTATTGATGTGGAAACGGTATTGCGCATAAACAAAAGTATCTATGATCAGTGCAATGAGTGCCAAGCTAGCAATACTTGCTTGTGTAATATGGCGTAGTGTGTTGGGCAGAAATAAGCTCGGAATTAAGATCAAGCCAATCAGGGACGCAAGCACAGTCATGTGCGAGAATGTTCCAGTAAATAAAAAACTGAATCCCAATAAATCTGTTGGAAACTCAGATAAATACAGGAAATATCTGCAAGCAATGAGCATCGAGATCACTGCATTGACCATGATCAGATAACCAAGAACGCGGAGTTTGAATTTAAACGACATTTTTAACTTCGGATGTAATCGGACATACAAATTCAACTTCATATGCCCATGTTTTAAGATGGGCGTATGATACCTAAACTCATCCAAAGTGTATATTTGTTGCGCTTATTGAATTATTTCCCTGCTTGCCAAAAAGCTTCACCTGCTAAAATTGGGTCTTTACTTTGTGCTAAGGTGTCGATCCAAACATCATACTGCGCAATCACAGGATGTTGATTTGGATGAAAGTCTTTCTTGAACCAATCGAGATATTGACCACGCATCCGAGACAGTATCCCTTTTTTCCCAAAGAACCATGGCAACCCTTTACGCATCATGTGCAAGCGCTGAATACGGTTAAAGCCATCATGTTTGAGCATGACATCTGCACGATAAGTGGTGAACCCAAACATCATGACCGTGGTGAAGGCCAATGCAAATAGACGGGTTACTTCTGGAACATGTCCAACTTGTTTCATGACATCAAACGCCACATCACGGTGTTCCATTTCTTCAATAGCATGCCATGCAAATAAAGCACGTACATACGGGTGGGCCTCAGCCAGCGTGGCTTTCTGGCTATAAAAAGTCTCCGCCATCAGTGCAGTTAAATGCTCTGCTGCCGCAGTCATCGCAATGTTGTACTGAGGTGAGCGTTTACTCAGCTCAAATTTAAAAATTTTATTTAAACGCTGAATAAACTGATCGACAGGCATGCCTTGTTCTCGCATGACCTGATTCATTTTGTCATGAGCAATGCCATGTTGCGCCTCTTGTTTAATAAAATCGGTTACGCGCTGCGCTAAGTCAGGGTCTGTAATTTGATCGCGAAATAAACGCACGCTTTGAATAAAATAGCGTTCGCCATCGGGAAAAGTGAGGCTGAGTGCATCGAACATGCGCGTCCGAAATGGGTCGCCGCCAAACCAAAAACGTGGCACTTCATCGAGCTTAAAATTAAGTTGGGTTCGCACAATTGGTTCAATAGGGGCACTAACAATGGCATTCATTTTGTTTTACTTCATTTGCCTTGGATGATTGCAGTATGTCGGAGAAAATACAGTTTGTTTTGACAGATATTGCCATTTTTTATACATTTTACGCCAATATGAAAATGTCGCATGTCAAATAGCGGGTAGGCGGTCATGCAAGAATTACAAATCCCCAATGGTTATTTTCAGCTCTGGAATATGTACCTGATACAGCAGGGTATTGATTTTCATCATCTCGATGTTTTAAATCCATATAAAGTGAACTTAGAACACGTGCTCAGACTGCCGATCGATACTCAGTCGCCTTTTTCTTTTTTTCATACGATTTTACAGCTCACGCAAACGGAGTTGGACTGTCCACAGTTAACCATGGAAATGGCTAAGCTGATTCGGCCTGAACACTTTGGTGTGCTAGGCTATATGGCGACTAGAAGTAATAGCGTGGCTGAAGCCTTACAGTATGTTATGCGCTTTAGCCGCTTGGTGATTGATGGGGCGGAAGTAACACCGATGCACATGCAACAGCAGGGCAATGAAATATGGCTGACATGGCCGTTCCACCATGAAAAATATGCAATGTTGAATGAAATGACCATGGCCTCGATGGTGCATTTGGCTAAGCAAATTTTCCCCGATCAATTACAGTTCTTAAAAATTCAAATGGCCCATTCCGCGCAGATGGCACTCTATCATTATCAAAAGTTTTATAGTTGTGAAGTGAGCTTTAATCAAGCCTACTATGCCTATGTGATGAGTGCAGACAGTTTGAGCTTAAAATCGGGCTTTGCTGATCCTTCCTTAACGCAGCTTTTACTGAAACAAGCAGAGGTTGCAATTGCCCTCAAGCCTCGTTATGAGAGCGTATTACAACAGATTCATAGTGCCGTGGCGGATTATCTTAAAGCACATGCGGAAGCCCCTAAAATCGAGCACATTGCAAGTGAGCTACATTTGTCTACGCGGACCTTACAGCGCCAGCTACGAGACTTAGGCAGTTCATTTAAGCAAGTGCTTGAATGTGAGCGTATGAAGCAGTGTGAGCATTTGCTTCAACAAGATTTAAGTTTGACTGATATTGCCTTTCAACTCGGCTACTCGGGGCAGTCTGCTTTAGCGCGTGCTTATAAACAGCATAGTGGACAGACCTTATTACAGTTGAGACGACAACTGAAATAACAGCAGGAATAAAAAAGCGCCTTTGGCGAGGCGCTGAAATGTATGAAAGGATCAGACCGATTTCAGTCGTGGAAAACGGAATGCAATCGCAAGAATGGCAAAAATCGCCAGTATCCAACAGTAGTAAATGCTGCCGATGAGTTCGACAGGAGAAAGCTTTGCAATCGAGCAGGCCAATAGAAGTTGTGCGCCATAGGGAATCAGTCCTTGTACCACACATGAAAAGATGTCAAGCAAAGCGGCTGCACGTTTTGGGTCTACGCCATATTCTTTCGCGACTTCACGTGCCATATCTCCCGATAAAATAATTGCTACAGTGTTATTGGCTACAAAAATGTTGGAAAACACCACTAAAAAGCTCAATCCGATTTCACCTGCACGCTCGCGACCGACTTTAAATAAACGGGTTAGGCTGTAAATACGCTGAATAAGCCAGTCGAGTCCACCTTCTTTTTGCATAATACTCGAAAGACCACCCAAGAACATTGACAGTAACGCGACTTCAAACATACCGACAAAACCATCGTAGATGGTTGTGTTGAGTTGAATGACCGTAAATTCTGGCTGTGTAATTAGTCCCATTACTCCTGAGAGCACTACGCCGACTGTAAGTACTGCAAGCACATGTAAACGACTGAAAGCGAGGAAAAAAACCACTACATAGGGCAACACCAGCCAAGGGTTAAAACCTTTCGACTGAATGGTTTCGGTTTGGTGAATACTAAAGAAATAAATCGAGACTGTGACTAAAGCCGCAGGAACTGCAATCCAGACATTGACGCGAAACTTGTCTCGAAGTTGAACTTTTTGACTGGTGGTGGCTGCAATGGTGGTATCCGAAATCATCGACAGGTTATCACCAAACATTGCACCGCCCACGACCGCACCTATGGCATAGACCGCAGCAATATCAGTGGCTTGAGAGAAACCAAAGGCAATGGGTGCACAGGCTGCAATCGTGCCCATCGAGGTGCCCATTGCTGTTGCAATAAACGCTGAAATAATAAATAGCATGGGCAGCACAAAGGCAGGTGGAATCGCAGACAAGCCCATTTGCACTGTAGCATCTACACTACCAATGGCACTGGTGGTACTGGCAAATGCGCCTGCCAGCATGAATACCATGAACATCAAGATGAGGTTCGGGTGGCTTGCACCGCGCAGAAAGATTTCGATGCCTTGATTTAGCTTACCGCGATAAATCAATACCGCCAAAATAATGGCAGGAATGGCCGCAACAGGGGCTTTCATTTGATAGAACGCAAATTCGGTTCCAATAAAAGAATGGTAAATACCACTGCCTAAGAAAATGGCTAAAAAAACAATAAGCGGTAACAGCGCAAGCGCACGTGCTTGCACTAAACCTGAGTTATCGGTGGTCATAGGAGATAGGGAAATGAAAGAATGTGCGTAGTATAATGCAGGTTTTGCTATTTCATAAAATTTTAAATGTAAAAGCTAAGCCATCTATTTTTATCATTTTTTTTCAAATAAAAATAAGTTTATCTAAAACTTAGACATTTTGGTATTTCCTAAAATTAGGCATCTTTGATCATTGAGAAAAATACCGAAATATCAGTAAATGGTGCTTTACGGTTGTTCTGAAAATATTTGACGAAAAATGAATTGGAACGCGAACGCGATGTGCTCTATTCAATGAGTAAAAAATAGCGTTACAATGCAGCGTCTTGTATTTTTACAAAGCCAACTCCTCAGTAGTTTTAATTTTAAACAAGTTAAGGAAAGCACAACCCTATGTCACGTTTAGCCACTCGTTTTGGACAGCTTAAATCTCAACAGCGTAAAGCTTTGGTTTCTTATGTTATGGCTGGTGACCCTCATCCACAGGTAACAGTTCCTTTGTTACATCAGATGGTCGAGGCGGGTGTAGATGTGATTGAACTCGGTCTTCCATTTTCAGACCCTATGGCTGATGGTCCTGTGATTGCCCTTGCAGCAGAACGCGCATTGGCAGGTGGCACCAATACCTTAGATGCTTTGAATATGGTCAAAGAGTTCCGTCAAAAGGATCAAGAGACTCCAGTCGTATTGATGGGCTATCTGAATCCAGTTGAAGTGATTGGTTATGAAAAGTTTGTATCGACTGCGCATGCATGTGGTGTCGATGGCATTCTACTGGTGGACTTACCGCCAGAAGAAGCAGCAGAACTTGATGTTGTATTGAAGCAATTTAATATGGATCAAATCTTTTTACTAGCGCCAACCTCGACGGACGAACGCATTAAACATGTGGTGAAACAGGCGAGTGGTTTCATCTATTACGTGTCTTTAAAAGGGGTCACAGGTGCAGCAACTTTAGACGTTGCTGAAGCTGCAAACCGAATTGCGAAAATTAAAGCAGAAACAGATATTCCTGTCGGTGTTGGTTTTGGGATCAGTGATGCGACATCTGCCAAAGCAATGGGCGGAGTGGCTGATGCTGTGATTGTTGGTAGTGCTTTTGTTAAGCAATTTGCAAGCTTAGCACCAGAACAAGCCGTGGTTGAAACGGTTAATAAAGTCAAGGAGCTTCGAGCAGCGCTCGATGAGTTAGTATGAGTCAAGATGTTAAATCAGGGAAAATCCTAAGCCCATCGACGCCATGGACTGAACGTGGTGTACCCGGTATTCAAGTACCTGATGAGCAAACCTCTCTCAAGGCGACGTTTACAGAACCAACGATCGAATGCCCTGAGTGCCATGCACTTGTTACACGTACTGCAATGTCATTTAACGCTTATGTTTGCCCTCAGTGTGATGAACATTTGCGTATGAAAGCCCGTGATCGTTTGAATTGGTTCTTTGACCAAGTACAAACAGAATTGGGACAAGAATTTAAAGCCAAAGATCCACTAAAATTTGTCGACTCAAAGCCATATCCAGCGCGTATGACTGAAGCGCAGACCAAAACGGGTGAAACCGAAGCTTTGGTGGTGATGCAAGGCATATTGAAAGATGTTCCGATGATTGCCTGTGCCTTTGAATTTGACTTCATGGGTGGGTCAATGGGTACGGTTGTTGGTGACCGTTTTGTACAAGCGGCTGAAAAAGCCATTGCGGACAAGCAACCTCTGATTTGCTTTGCTGCTTCAGGCGGTGCACGTATGCAAGAAGGCATGTTATCTTTGATGCAAATGGCGCGTACATCAGCAGCCATCCAAAAAATGAAAGACGCGGGTCTGCCATATTTAGTGGTGTTAACGCATCCTGTTTATGGTGGTGTAACTGCATCTTTAGCAATGCTCGGTGATGTACATATTGCAGAGCCGAAAGCGATGATTGGTTTCGCTGGTAAACGTGTCATTGAACAAACTGTGCGTGAAAAGCTAGAAGAGCCGTTCCAACGTGCGGAATACTTGCTTGATCACGGTGTAATCGATCAAATTGTTCACCGTCACGCATTACGTGATACAGTTTATCGTATTGTCGCGAAACTGATGAATTTGTCTTGAACACAGCACCACTTGCAACAGACTCTTTAGCAACATGGCTCGATTATTGGGGCCATGTTCACGTTACGGGGATTGATTTAGGGTTGGAACGGGTCATTCCAGTAGCTGAAAAGCTCGGTGTGACACGTCCCGATGCTAAAGTTTTAACTGTAGCGGGAACCAATGGAAAGGGTTCGACCACCACCACATTAGCTGCCATTTTAAATGCGCAAGGCTATAAGGTGGGACTGTATCAGTCACCACACATTTACCGTTTTAATGAACGGGTTAAATTGCGTGGGGTAGAGGTTGATGACCAAAACTTGGTCGATGCTTTTGTGCAAGTGGATCAAGCGCGCCGTGATTGTGATTTAAGCCTCTCGTTCTTTGAGGCAACGACACTCGCGGCTTTTGTCATTTTTAAAGACCAAGCCTGTGATGTTTGGGTGCTTGAAGTGGGTCTAGGCGGTCGTTTAGATGTGGTTAATGTGATAGAGCCCGATGTTGCGGTGATCACCAATATTGGTTTAGACCATACTGACTGGCTGGGCGATACCATTGAAAAGATTGCCTTTGAAAAGGCAGGCATCATCCGTCCAAATATTCCTGTGGTGTTTGGCGGCTTACAACACATTCCTCAAGCAATTATCGAAAAAGCGGATGCATGCGCTGCAAAACTTTATGCAGTGAATCGTGACTATTTTTATCAACTTAGTGAGCATGGTCAGTCGTGGATGTTTGCATCTAGTGGCACCACTCTAAATTTACCGCTCGGCACATTGGCGGTTGAGAATATTTCAACAGCTGTTGCTGCTGTTTTATTGAGTGGTTTAACGGTTACTCAAACAGCTATTTCCGAAGGAATTCAAAACGCAAAACTGCAAGGTCGTTTTGAAATTCGCCAAATACAGAACAAAACGGTGGTTTTTGATGCAGGGCATAACCCGCATGGTGTTGCTTTTTTATTAAATCAATTGCGAAATTTCCTAAAATACAATAAACAGTACACTGAAGTAGTCAGTGTTTTCTCGATGTTGGCAGATAAAGATGTGAAATCTGTCACAGAGTTATTGAAAGACTCCATACAAATGTGGAAAATTGCGGCATTAACGGTTCCGCGTGCAGCACCTATTGAACAATTGGATCAAACGCTGCAAGGGCAACATGTGCAGCACTTTGACAGTGTGAAATTGGCTTTTAAATCAGCGCTCGACGAAACAAAGAATAATCAGCTGATTTTGGTATGCGGTTCATTTCATACCTTAGAAGCGGTATGGGAGTATTTGGAAGAATGTCAATGAATAACAAACAACGCTGGATGGGTGGCGTTGTTTTATTAGGTGGTGGTGTCCTTTTGGCGGCATTATTGCTCAAAGGCAAAGAAGAAATACATCAAAATAATATTAAAACACCAGAGCTTGCGACACAATCTGTGCAACGCAATGCCGAAGGTGAGTTGGTTCAACTTCAGCCGTTAACGGTTGATGTTGAAACAGAAAAGCGTTTACTGGAACAACAACGTGTAGCACGTGAAAAATCGGTTGCTGAACAAGAAGCTCGTGCGGCCGAATTTTTGGCAATGCAACAGCAAGCCGAAGCAGATGCTGCACGTAAAGCAGCAGAAGAATATGCTGCGTTGAATGCACACCGTAATGCGGCACAGCAAAGCTCAGACAATATTCCACCAGAATTGGTTGAAGATGAAAAAGCCAAGCAACAGCGAATTGCTGCGGACAAAGCGGCTGAAGTAAAGAAGTTGGAACAGCAAAAGCTACAAGCACGTACTGATGCTGAAAAAGCAGCGGCTGCAAAAAAACTGGCTGAGCAAAAAGCCTTAGCAGAAAAGCAAGCACTTGAAGATAAAGCTAAGCGAGAAGCAGAGGCTAAACGTAAAGCAGAAGACGAGCGTAAAGCTGAAGCGAAAAAAGAAGCCGAACGTAAAGCAGATGCTGAGAAAAAAGCGGAAGACAAACGTAAGGCAGATGAAAAGCGTAAAGCTGATGAAGCCAAGAAAAAGGCGGAAGCTGAAAAAGCGCGTGATTTGCTTGAACATGGCGATAAGCAATGGATGGTACAAGTGGCATTGGCTGCCAATGAAGCCAATGCGGATGCACTGGCTGCTAAGCTTCGTGCGAAGGGCTATAAGGTCACTAAAAGTCCAACCTCTAAAGGCGTGCGGATTATGGTGGGGCCATCTAAAGACCGTGATACTGCCGATGCAGCCCGTAAGAAGATCACTTCAGATGCAAGCCTTGGCATGAAGTCAGCATGGGTGATTGACTGGGTGCCACTCGACAAACGATAAGATTGGGTTTAACCCAATTGCCTTCACTAAAATGGATTCAACAGTTGCTGTTGAATCCATTTTATATTTTCAGGGCTAAATAAAGGCTCAATATTTTGCCAAATCGGATGAAAACCATAACCCCCATGTTTCATCTCAGCCAAGGCATCAGCGGTAGACCAGTTTTGAAAAATAATGCGGTACATAGCCACACTGGCGCCTGTACGGTCTGAACCATGGTAGCAATGCAGCAAAACTTTTTGCTGATTTTGCTCTGCATGTTGAATTTGCTGCATCACCTTTAACAGGTCTTCTCGGTCAATCGCCCATGTATGAATTGGGATATGCACCAGTTCAAACCCTTGGTTGGACAGTTTTTTTAGGTCTTGATTGCGCGAGCGTAAATTAATAATAACGTCAATTTGCTGTGCTTTTAAACTTGGAACTAAATCTTGATCGGGTTGCTCACTCCGAAAAACAGTTTCGCTGATTTGATAGAAGTTATGTGCAGGTTGGATCGACTGTCCCCAGTGTTGTGGGCGCTCTGTCTCTGGCAGCGCAGGTGTAGTCATACAGCCAGAAATACTGACACACAGAGAAAGCATAACAAGGTATTTGGTCATAGGATCAGGCTCTGATGGTATGAGAGTTCAACAGGGTCATGCGCACAAAAGATTTCGATACTGGGTTCAGACTGTGCCAATTGTTGAATTTTATGCAGGTTGCTTAAACGCTGTGAATTATCTTCGGCAAAAAATACTTCCAAGGCATTTAAGCTGCGAAGTTTGTTTTGAGGGTTGAGTTCTAAGTGAGAGTAGTAGGCATCCCCGCAGAAGAGTTTCCAACCCTGTTGGGTTTTAATGGCAATGCCACAGTGACCTTCAGTATGCCCAAACAGCGGAATCAAAAGAATCTCATTATGAAATAAGTCAAACCCTTGCACTTGAGTCAAATTAAACCATGCGTCACCGTGGATCGGCTCAATAAAGTGCCAATGGCGATGCTGCTGAAATTGTTGTGTTTTATAACGCGCTTTATTTTTTAATGATTTCAGGTTTTGTGCAGCATTATATTCGTTAGACAGGATATGCACCGTTGCGTTGGGAAAGTCAGAAATGCCACCTGCATGGTCAAAATCCAGATGTGAAACCAAAATATGTTTAACATCTTTCGGGTTAAAGCCAAGTTTTTGGATTTGTGCAATTGCAGTTAATTCTAAGTTTTGTTCAATTTTTCCAATCCGAGCCACTAACTGCCCCAAACGCTGTTTGGTGTGTAGATAGTCTTGTATGCCTAAGCCCGTATCAATCAGCACCAGCCCTTGATCTGTTTCAACCAAAAGACAATGACACACCACCTTGGCTTGAAAACCTTTTTGGCCAAAGAGCGGAGCACAAACTGGACACATAGTGCCACAATGTAAATGGTGAATGTTATATATCATAAAGTCATTTTTATCGTGTTGTTTGGACTGTTATAGCGGAAGATTGGAGTTTTAACAGTTTGATTTTGTTAAAGAGTCATGTGTGCCTGCTTTAAGCGGAAAAAGCCTGTCGATTGACAGGCTTTAAAAAGTTCAAACTCGGCTCGTCATTGGAGTTTGAAGCGATCATACACGGTAACTCAGAACGTATTTTTATGGGTTAGTTTCCTCTTTGGATTGCTTGCAGTTTAGTGCCCATTTTTGTTTTCAATCGGTCTGCTCGGTCAAAACTTCGGGCTTCGCTTGTCTAGTGCAAGAGCAGAGTATTTTATCCTTGCTCAGGCTGTGGAGTCAGGCGTAAATATGGAGTCACCGCCTTATAGCCTTTCGGAAAGCGCTGAGCGATCTCCGCTTCATCTTTGAGTGATGGTACAATCACCACATCATCGCCCTGTTGCCAGTTTGCTGGGGTTGCAACTTTGTGATGATCGGTCAGTTGCAATGAGTCAATCACGCGTAAGATTTCATGGAAATTACGACCTGTTGATGCAGGATAGGTGATAATCAAACGGACTTTTTTGTTTGGGTCGATAATGACCAAAGAGCGAACCGTTAATGTTTCACTGGCATTGGGATGGATAAAACCATATAGCTCAGATACTTTTCGGTCTTGGTCGGCAATGATCGGGAAGTTCACGGTAGTATTTTGCGTTTCATTGATGTCTTTAATCCAACCATAATGTGACTCGACATCATCAACCGAGAGGGCAATGGCTTTTACCCCACGTTTTTCAAATTCCTCTTTGAGTTTTGCGGTAAAGCCAAGCTCGGTGGTACATACTGGCGTGTAGTCAGCAGGATGTGAAAACAGTACTCCCCAGCTATCGCCTAAAAATTGATAAAAATCGATTTCGCCTTCGCTCGAAGCCTGTTGAAAGTTGGGTGCGATGTCGCCTAAACGTAAACTCATGTTGAACCTCAAATTATCTTTATGTCTATGGGATGAACATCACTATGGCGCAATTTCTTTTGCATGAAAAATAGTGTTTTATTATTTATTTATACAAAATATTCATAATTAGTCGGATAGGTGTTCTGTATTTGGGTATGTCAAAGATGATCTCATTTTTTGCTCTAGAGACCACTTATTTGCATATTTGGAACGGTATTTAGACGAGACTTTTCAGTGTATTGCTTTATAGAATTGATCGCTCATAGGATCGGTTTATAATTGGCTATAATTCTTTTCATGATTGATTTATAGTTGTTTTTTAAAGCAATTCCACAAAGTATAAAAACTTGAGCATTCCAACAATGAAAAAAATAGGTATCGCCCTGACTTTGTTGCTGTGTGGGTTCGCTTCAACTCATGCGCAGAATAGCGGGTAATTAAAACAAGCCCAAGTGAGTACTGCTCGTCAAACGCCACAACAAATTACAGACCAATATTTAGCGTCTTAAAAGAGCCTTACACAGCGGGACGTGGCACTGTCTCAGGCTCTCGACCGAGAGTTAGCTCAAGGTCAGACTACGAATGCGAGTAATGTCTACAATATTACCTGCGTACAGCTCGTTCCAATTCTCACTGCGATGCGAGTCAATGATGAGCAGCTTTTAGATTTTCTACAGAGCATGAATCCAAGTCAGTCCAACAACGGAGTGAAAGGTTCGCTGCGGCAAAATCCAGCGCATGAAAGCAAAACCTTGAACAACTGCAAACAATTAAAGTCGCTACTTTAAAAAAGACCGTTGAATCCTGATGAGTTCGGATGAAATCTCTATGTCGGCTGTTTAAAATTTGTTACATTAGTTTGCCTTAGATTCGACGGGCTAGAAACAATGAATAGATTTTTTAAATGGTTTTGTGTAAAGCCCTTGTACTTCAAATTTCTAGCACCATAATAACGACTAAGAAAACATATTCATTTGACAAGCAAGATTTAGAGAGTCTATTCATGTTGGCAAGTCTGATCGGAGGAATCTTCGGTACCAAAAATGAGCGCGAACTCAAACGCATGCGTAAAATCGTAGACAAGATTAATGCGCTCGAGCCGACGATATCCGCTCTTGGCGATGCAGACTTATCTGCAAAAACTGAAGAATTTAAACAACGCTATAACAAGGGCGAAAGCCTCGATAAATTACTCCCAGAAGCATTTGCTGTCTGCCGTGAAGCAGCTAAGCGTGTGATGGGCATGCGTCACTATGACGTACAGTTGATCGGTGGTATTACCTTACACGAAGGTAAAATTGCAGAGATGCGTACAGGTGAAGGTAAAACCCTGATGGGTACCTTGGCGTGTTATTTAAATGCGATTAGTGCTCAAGGTGTTCACGTCATTACCGTGAATGACTACTTGGCACAGCGTGATGCTGAATTAAACCGTCCGCTCTTTGAATTTTTAGGTTTAAGCATCGGGATTATCTATTCCATGCAAGATCCAACAGAGAAAGCTGAAGCCTATCGTGCTGATATTACCTACGGTACCAACAACGAATTTGGCTTTGACTATCTACGTGACAACATGGTGTTCTCGCTTGCTGAGAAAAAACAACGTGGTTTGGTCTATGCCATCATTGATGAAGTCGATTCGATCTTAATTGATGAAGCACGTACGCCGTTGATCATTTCGGGTCAAAGTGATGACTCTTCCCAGTTGTATACTGCAATCAATAGCATTCCACCTAAACTGCATGCGCAGAAAGAAGAAAAAGTCGCGGATGGTGGTCACTTCTGGATCGATGAAAAACAACGTTCTGTTGAAATGACTGAGGTTGGTTTTGAAACGGTTGAAAATGAACTGATTGAGATGGGCTTGTTGGCTGAAGGTGAAAGTCTATATTCATCGACCAACCTGAACTTGGTTCACCATGTGACTGCTGCCATTCGTGCACATTACTTATATCAACGCAATGTGCACTACATCATCAATGATGGTGAAGTGATCATTGTCGATGAAAACACAGGACGTACCATGCCTGGTCGTCGCTGGTCTGAAGGTTTACACCAAGCAGTTGAAGCAAAAGAAGGCTTGGAAATTCAGCCTGAAAACCAAACGCTCGCAACCACAACTTTCCAGAACTATTTCCGCCTATACAAAAAGCTTTCGGGTATGACCGGTACTGCCGATACTGAAGCTGCGGAAATGAAAGAAATTTATGGTCTAGATGTAGTGATCATTCCGACACACCGTCCTATGATTCGTCTCGACCAAAACGATTTAATCTATTTAAATCGTAATGGTAAATACAATGCGATTATTCAAGAAATTCAACGCGTGCATGAGTCTGGTGTAGCCCCAATTTTGATTGGTACTGCAACGATTGAAGCTTCTGAGATTCTGTCGGATAAATTGAAAGAAGCAGGCATTCAGCATGAAGTGTTGAACGCGAAACAACACGAACGTGAAGCGGATATTATTGCGCAAGCGGGTGCACCGCGTGCAGTGACCATCGCAACCAACATGGCAGGTCGTGGTACAGACATTTTGCTTGGTGGTAACTGGAAAGCTTTACTGGCAAAAATTGAAAACCCAACCCCTGAAGATGAAGCGCGCTTAAAAGCCGAATGGGAACAAAGCCATGAAATGGTATTAAGCTCTGGTGGCTTACACATCATTGGTTCTGAGCGTCACGAATCGCGTCGTATTGATAACCAGCTTCGTGGTCGTGCAGGTCGTCAGGGTGACCCTGGTGTGTCGCGTTTCTATTTGTCTCTTGAAGATGACTTGATGCGTATCTTTGCCGGTGACCGTGTTGTGGGCATGATGCGTGCGATGGGCTTACAAGAAGACGAAGCGATTGAGCATAAGATGGTGTCACGTTCGATTGAAAATGCGCAGCGTAAAGTTGAAGCACGTAACTTCGATATTCGTAAGAACTTATTAAAATACGATGACGTCAACAACGAACAGCGTAAAATTATTTACTCACAACGTGATGAAGTTTTAGCTGAAAGCACATTGCAAGATTACATCGAAGAAATGCAACGTGATGTGATGAAAGGCGTGATTTCTAACTATATCCCACCTGAGTCAATTCATGATCAATGGGATATTGATGGGCTTGAAAAAGCCTTACGTGAAGACCTTGCGATTGATTTGCCAATCAATCAATGGTTGGAAGATGACCGTCGTTTAGATGAGGAGTCTTTGGTTGAGCGTATTACTGATGAAGTGGTACAGCGCTACCGTAGTCGCCGTGAGCAAATGGGGGATGAAACAGCAGTTATGCTGGAGCGTCACTTCATGTTGAACTCGCTGGATCGTCATTGGAAAGATCACTTGGCGGCAATGGATTATTTACGTCAGGGTATTCACTTGCGTGGTTATGCACAGAAAAATCCTGAGCAAGAGTACAAAAAAGAAGCGTACAACTTATTTGTAAATATGTTGGCGATTATCAAATCAGACGTTGTAACTGACTTGTCTCGTGTGCATGTACCAACGGCTGAAGAGCTAGCTGAAATGGAAGCACAGAAGCAAGCTCAAGCTGAAGCGATGCAATTGAATTTGTCGCATGCAGACTTTGATGGTTTGTTGGCCGATGATCAAAACCACTTTG
Source organism: Acinetobacter sp. WCHA55 (assembly GCF_002165305.2). Lineage (NCBI taxonomy): Bacteria > Pseudomonadati > Pseudomonadota > Gammaproteobacteria > Moraxellales > Moraxellaceae > Acinetobacter > Acinetobacter sp. WCHA55. Next base: position 604,153 of record NZ_CP032286.1, read on the forward strand.
CAGAAGTAGATGCACAGTACGAACCAGTAGAAGCATTTGCTGCACCTGCGAGTCGTAATGCGCCTTGCCCATGTGGTTCAGGTCTGAAATACAAACAATGTCACGGTAAAATCTAAACATGGCGTAATAAAAAGCAGAACTTTGGTTCTGCTTTTTATTGGAATGGCTAAAAAATTCTCATTGAGCTAAATTACATATTGCTTATGATGCCAGCTAAAGCGTTGCAGAATGTGAATAGCAATTGCAGTCTTAGTCATTAAATGCTATTTAGTTGCTCATTATCTAAATCTCTAAAGTGGAAAGACAATGAAAAAAGTATTAAAACCAATCATGATCGTAGCTTTAGTGCTTCCAACTTTTGCACTTGCAGACACCACTACAGCAGCTAAAGTCCAACAAGCACGTGGCACAACCACAGCGCCTGCGGCACAAGTCAATGGCAATATTACGGTACAAAGTCCACGTACAGGTATTCGTTATACTTTTCCTAACCCAAATCAACGTCCTGTCGTATTACAAACAGCGGCTATTGCTCCGGTGAATGCAGTCACAGTGAATCGTATCGTGGCTTCAAACCCAGCACTTTCTCCTGTAAGTCAAGAAAATGCTAAACAAGCGCTTTTGTCTAGTTCAGCACAGCTTGCTTCAAATTAATCAAATGCTACAGCGTAAAACCAATCTTCGGATTGGTTTTTTTATGTCAAAAATGAGTGTGCATTGAAAAGTTAAAGCAAACAAAGTCTTCTGCTCGATTTTTTTTGAAAATTCTAATAAGCTGTGTTTTTTCTAACAAATGAATTGGACGTTTAAAATGCCAGTAGGTGACGTATCAATGCCACAAATGCACGTGGTGAAAGGGGTGAGAATCGGAACGGCTGAAGCTTATGTACGCTATCAGAACCGACGAGATCTTGTCATTTTCGAATTTGCTGAAGGAACGAATGTTGCGGGTGTTTTCACCCAAAATGCTTTTTGTGCAGCACCTGTGCATGTGTCTAAAGCGCACTTACAAGTGGCGAATCCGCGCTACCTCATTATTAACACTGGTAATGCCAATGCAGGTACAGGTAAAACTGGTCTAGCAAATGCCCAAAGCACTTGCACAAAACTGGCTGAACTTGCCGATGTAAAGGCGAACGAAATCCTGCCATTCTCAACTGGGGTAATTGGTGAGCAATTGCCTTTAGAACGTTTGTGTAGTGGTTTACAGCCTGCTTTAAATAGTTTGAGTGCTGAGGCTTGGGTCGACGCTGCTACTGGTATTATGACGACTGACACAACTCCGAAAGGCGCATCTGAGCAATTTGAGTTGGATGGCATCACGTATACCATGACTGGTATTTCTAAGGGTGCAGGCATGATTCGTCCCAATATGGCAACGATGTTGGGTTATGTTGCAACCGATGTACCTATCAGCCGCGAGTTGGTTCAGCAACTGTTGAGCGAAACGGTCAATGTTTCGTTTAACCGAATTACCATTGATGGTGATACTTCAACCAATGACTCCTGTATCTTTGCCGCTACGGGGCAAGCGGGTGGTATTGAAATCACCTCAGCCCAAGATGCACGCTATGCCGTAGTGCTAGATGTACTCACGCGTATGATGAAACGCCTTGCACAACTGATTGTGCGTGATGGTGAAGGTGCAACCAAGTTTATTACGGTTGCAGTTGAAGGTGGGTATGACACACAAGAATGCTGTGATATTGCTTATAGTATTGCGCATTCACCTTTGGTTAAAACTGCAATTTTCGCGTCAGATCCGAATTGGGGTCGTATCTTGGCTGCGATTGGTTATGCAGGGGTTAAAAATTTAGATGTTGAAAAAATCCAAGTTTGGTTAGATGATGTGCAAATCTGTAAGGATGGTGGCGCGGCGGCTGATTACACAGAAGCGGAAGGTGCCCGTGTAATGTCACAAGCCGAAATGACCATTCGTGTAGATCTAGGACGCGGGGCAGCGAAAGACACAGTGTATACCTGTGACTTATCTTATGACTATGTGAAGATTAATGCGGATTATCGTTCTTAATCTTAACGAGTTTTAAAAAAGCCTCCTTTGGAGGCTTTTTTACCATAAGAACTTTTGAATGATTGGTCAAAAGCCGAGAAGCCATTTGGCCAATAAATTAAGTGCGGGACTTGCTTGCTGACAAGCATGAAGGGATGAATGAATGATGAACAATGCGACCAATTTAATTGCCAATGACGCAAAATCAATTGTGCAGGCGCATTTGGACCGTTTGGGTGAAACCAAAGACTCAAAGCTCAGTGAAGAAGTGAAGCAAGAAAAATTTGCTTTAATCTTGGATGAGTTGAAAAAGCGAGATGCGGTATTGGTAGCGCACTACTATTGCGATCCTGAAGTACAGGAGTTAGCAGAGTTAAGTGGTGGCTGTGTATCCGATTCATTGGAAATGGCGCGTTTTGGTCGTGATCATCCAGCGTCGACCTTGGTGGTGGCAGGTGTTAAATTTATGGGGGAAACCTCAAAAATTTTATCCCCGGATAAAACTATTCTGATGCCCACTTTGGAAGCGACATGTTCTTTGGATTTAGGTTGTCCTGTTGATGAATTTAGTCAGTTTTGTGATGCCCATCCAGACCATACAGTAGTGGTCTATGCCAATACTTCAGCAGCCGTTAAAGCTCGTGCCGACTGGGTGGTAACCTCAAGTTGCGCGGTCGAAATTATTGAGCATCTAGACAGTTTAGGTGAAAAGATTATTTGGGCGCCCGATCAGCATTTAGGCCGTTATATCCAAAAGAAAACAGGTGCAGACATGTTACTTTGGGATGGTGCTTGTATTGTGCATGAAGAATTCCGTGCACGAGGTATTGCGCAAATGAAGGCGCTTTATCCTGATGCTGCGGTGTTGGTACATCCTGAGTCACCTGAATCAGTGGTAGATGTCGCTGATGCCGTTGGAAGTACATCACAGCTCATCAAAGCTGCGCAAACCTTACCTAATGAACGACTGATTGTGGCAACTGATCGAGGTATTTTCTACAAAATGCAACAAGCGGTGCCCAACAAAATTTTGGTTGAAGCACCAACAGCTGGAGAGGGTGCAACTTGTCGGTCTTGTGCGCACTGCCCGTGGATGGCAATGAATGAGCTAGATGGTATTTTGGAGGTTTTACAAAAAGGGGATCAAGAAATTTTTGTTGATCCTGCACTTGCTAAGCGTGCAAAACTACCTTTAGATCGGATGTTGGATTTCAGTGCATCGCTAAAACGTTAAAATTTGTATAAAAAACGGCTGAAACGCTTGATTAATATACATTTGACGTGATTTTTTTATTTTTTTTAAATATAGGTGTTGACGTTATCAAGCGTCACGCCTAGAATGCACACCGTACCGAACGAGATGTTCGATACAAAAGCTGAGATGAATCGGAGCATAGCACAGCCTGGTAGTGCACCTGGTTTGGGACCAGGGGGTCGTAGGTTCGAATCCTACTGCTCCGACCAATTCTTCAAGGCAAGGTTATCCATAATACCTCGTATTATTGGTCATGCGCCTGTAGCTCAGTTGGATAGAGCATCCGCCTTCTAAGCGGATGGTCACAGGTTCGAATCCTGTCAGGCGCGCCATTAGGTGGCTTGGTATTAAGAACCGACACGTTATGGTGGATGTAGCTCAGTTGGTAGAGCCCTGGATTGTGATTCCAGTTGTCGCGGGTTCGAATCCCGTCATTCACCCCAACTTTTAAAAGTTGAAATCGGAGCATAGCACAGCCTGGTAGTGCACCTGGTTTGGGACCAGGGGGTCGTAGGTTCGAATCCTACTGCTCCGACCATTTTTTAAAATGGTCGAAATAAAGATACCGCATTAAGCGGTTTTTTTATGCCTGAAATTTAGTAAAATGCATAAAAAAGCCTTCGTGATGAAGGCTCAAAATAAAACGTAAAACAGAGATGATTAAGGAATAATAATAATATTTACACGACGATTCAGTGCTTGGTTTTCCTCACTGTTATTTTCGACTAAAGGTTGTGATGCACCGCGTCCGATACTCTGAATATTTTGAGTTTTAAACCCTGTTTCGATAAAAATCTGGCTAACCGTTGATGCACGTTTCTCAGAGAGCCTTTGGTTGTAGCTTGGATCACCAATATTATCTGTATGTCCAACCACTTTAATTTTATTCAAATTATATTGCTGCAACTGTTTAGAAAGTGCTTCGAGTGCAGGTTTTTGAGCCGCTTGAATATCGGATTGGTCAAAGCCGAACAATAATTTTTCAGGCAGTCTCAGCGTCCAGCCTTCTTCGGTTAAGGTAAAACCTTGTTTCTTCAGCATGCGTGCTTGTTTATAGTTGAGATGCCCTAAACTCAGGCAACCAGATAAAGCAGTGATAAGACCTGCGATAAGTATAAATTTACAAAGATGTTTTAACATGAAGGTTCCTGATCCGGATTTAGGCAAGGTGTGATGTACCACCCTTGAGCTAAGTTTTTGGCTTTATACATGGCATTATCTGCTTCAGCAATCAAATCTTCAGGCGTTGTTGAACATTTTGAGAAAGCAACGCCAATGCTGAAACTAAAATGAATCTGTTGTTGATCAAAATATAATGGTGCTTTACTGCATTCGATTAGATGCTCGCAAATTAGTTCTAAATGATCATAGTGTTTGATATTGCGGAGCAGAATTGCAAATTCATCACCACCTAAACGAGCAACCACATCGTGGCTTCTGACATTCTTTTTTAAGCGTTGAGCCATTTCTTTGAGGACGGCATCACCAGCTAAGTGCCCATAAACATCATTAATGTTTTTAAAGTTGTTGTTGTCGATAAAAAAGAGAGCGGTCTGGTTTTTCTCAGGGTGTTCAAATTGATTGAACAAAATATTGTAAAAATAATGACGATTCGGTAGCTCGGTTAGCTGATCATGCAATGCTTGATGTGATAACTGAGAGTTTTCGCTTTGTAGCTTTTCATTAGTGCGCTGTACCTTATCTAATAAATTATTAAATGCGCCGCTGATGACGCGAAATTCATAAATTGGTGATGATGGAAGACGTGCTTGATATTGGGTATCAAGATTAAGGCTTTCAACAGTATTGACCATGGGTTGAATCGAGTGCATCAGTTTTTGATATGTTGAATGTACCAACCACAACATAATCAGCAGGATGACAAAAATTCCAGCGGAGAGACAAATCAAGAGCTGAAAGAAAAAGCTCATGAGTTGAGTAGCACTACCGTAAATAATCAATGTCCCGTACTGGTTATTTTGATGTTTGATGGTGCGCGTCACAGGGTGTTTAAAGAAGACCTTATCAAACAGATTTTCCATCCATGCAAACTCTGGTGTAGGTTTGTATGCTTCGGCCAGTGGTTTCCCTTGCAAGTTGATAACTTGAATAGCGCGAATTGGATATTGTTGAATATGATTGTTCAATGTTTGCTGTAGCGTAATATGATCATTGAAAATGACCGCAGGTTGAATTTGTTCACTTAAGGTTGCGCTGAAAATATTGAGGCTCTGCTTGGCGTAGGTATTCATGGTGTAGATGGAAATCACCACGAAAATTAAACTGCAAATTCCGAAGGTAAGGGCAAAAATCAGCAATTGAGACTGACTAAAAATTTTTTGCAGCGAAGTATTAGAGTTTTTACGAAACATTGAATTAAGGCTCCGTAGATTTTGCTAATAATAAAACACGTGGATCTACACGCGCTTGGGACTGAGACAGGCTGGCCAAGTTTACCTTAAAGGAAGTTCGCGTTTTGTTTTGATATAGGCAAAATGCGCTACCTAATTCGCATTCAGTATTGTTAGAGCTAAAAGTCAGTGGAGCATCTTTTAGGTTATTTATAATATTTTGCTCTTCACGTGGTGTGTAGGTTGAGAAAAAAACAGCATTGCACATAACCTTATTTAGTTCCGACAAGCTGACCACTTGAATTTGATAGGCACTTTTGAGTTGTTGATTCACTTGAATGAACTGATTGGATAATTGGCTGTTGTTTAAAATGCATAAAGAAATAGGGTTGGGAGTATTCCAACGCACATAGCTCAAAATCGTCAATGTGGTTGCAGGGAGATTTAGTTGTGGTTGTGCCTGTACCTGAGAAATCATTAAACAGGACAAGAGGATTAAATAAATTTTGTATTTAAAAGCTGTCATTATTCATTTTGCTTGGCAGCGAAAGTGAGCTTATTTTAACGAAAAATAAACAGTGATGGTTAAAATTGCTTTAATAATCGACAAAAATCACTTTTTTGAACAAAAAGTGTTCTCTTGAAATGGAATAATAGAAAAAGGTGTTGCAAGCAGTTAGAAATGCTGTAGAATGCACATCCATCGGCGGTGATGAAGATTAAAACTTCTGATAAAACAGTAACTTAGTTAAAATTGATTGAGTTGGGTTTTGGAAAGAGAGTTTAAAATAATTTGAATTACCAGTTGACTTCTTCTTGAAAGAGAGTAGTATAGCCGACCTAGCTTGCTGATGACGAATCAGTAAGAAGATCATTAAGAGATTATGAAGAACAACTTGTGTGGATTTTTACTGATTGATCGATCGAAAATATTTCATTGATTGAATGGTAGAAATTACTCGAAGTTTATTTGAGAAATTAATGTCAGAAAATTGATGAGCCAAGATTTGTAGCCATAAGCTACTAATGATTTTAACTGAAGAGTTTGATCATGGCTCAGATTGAACGCTGGCGGCAGGCTTAACACATGCAAGTCGAGCGGGGGATGTTGCTTCGGTAACTGACCTAGCGGCGGACGGGTGAGTAATGCTTAGGAATCTGCCTATTAGTGGGGGACAACATTCCGAAAGGAATGCTAATACCGCATACGCCCTACGGGGGAAAGCAGGGGATCTTCGGACCTTGCGCTAATAGATGAGCCTAAGTCAGATTAGCTAGTTGGTGGGGTAAAGGCCTACCAAGGCGACGATCTGTAGCGGGTCTGAGAGGATGATCCGCCACACTGGGACTGAGACACGGCCCAGACTCCTACGGGAGGCAGCAGTGGGGAATATTGGACAATGGGCGGAAGCCTGATCCAGCCATGCCGCGTGTGTGAAGAAGGCCTTTTGGTTGTAAAGCACTTTAAGCGAGGAGGAGGCTACTGAGACTAATACTCTTGGATAGTGGACGTTACTCGCAGAATAAGCACCGGCTAACTCTGTGCCAGCAGCCGCGGTAATACAGAGGGTGCGAGCGTTAATCGGATTTACTGGGCGTAAAGCGTGCGTAGGCGGCTTTTTAAGTCGGATGTGAAATCCCTGAGCTTAACTTAGGAATTGCATTCGATACTGGGAAGCTAGAGTATGGGAGAGGATGGTAGAATTCCAGGTGTAGCGGTGAAATGCGTAGAGATCTGGAGGAATACCGATGGCGAAGGCAGCCATCTGGCCTAATACTGACGCTGAGGTACGAAAGCATGGGGAGCAAACAGGATTAGATACCCTGGTAGTCCATGCCGTAAACGATGTCTACTAGCCGTTGGGGCCTTTGAGGCTTTAGTGGCGCAGCTAACGCGATAAGTAGACCGCCTGGGGAGTACGGTCGCAAGACTAAAACTCAAATGAATTGACGGGGGCCCGCACAAGCGGTGGAGCATGTGGTTTAATTCGATGCAACGCGAAGAACCTTACCTGGTCTTGACATAGTAAGAACTTTCCAGAGATGGATTGGTGCCTTCGGGAACTTACATACAGGTGCTGCATGGCTGTCGTCAGCTCGTGTCGTGAGATGTTGGGTTAAGTCCCGCAACGAGCGCAACCCTTTTCCTTATTTGCCATCGGGTTAAGCCGGGAACTTTAAGGATACTGCCAGTGACAAACTGGAGGAAGGCGGGGACGACGTCAAGTCATCATGGCCCTTACGACCAGGGCTACACACGTGCTACAATGGTCGGTACAAAGGGTTGCTACCTAGCGATAGGATGCTAATCTCAAAAAGCCGATCGTAGTCCGGATTGGAGTCTGCAACTCGACTCCATGAAGTCGGAATCGCTAGTAATCGCGGATCAGAATGCCGCGGTGAATACGTTCCCGGGCCTTGTACACACCGCCCGTCACACCATGGGAATTTGTTGCACCAGAAGTAGGTAGTCTAACCGCAAGGAGGACGCTTACCACGGTGTGGCCGATGACTGGGGTGAAGTCGTAACAAGGTAGCCGTAGGGGAACCTGCGGCTGGATCACCTCCTTAACGAAAGATTGACGATTGGTAAGAATCCACAACAAGTTGTTCTTCATGACGATGTATCTGAGGGTCTGTAGCTCAGTTGGTTAGAGCACACGCTTGATAAGCGTGGGGTCACAAGTTCAAGTCTTGTCAGACCCACCAAATCTGACTAACCGGTATTATTAAATGCTGAATACAGAAAAACAGAAACATTGACTTATTGATAAGCTGGGGACTTAGCTTAGTTGGTAGAGCGCCTGCTTTGCACGCAGGAGGTCAGGAGTTCGACTCTCCTAGTCTCCACCATAGATTATAGAATTTAGTAAGTTAAAGCTTATTAACTTCTGTGATTTATCACAGTTTCCTGACCTGACGAAGGCTGGAAAAATCATTAACAGAATATATTTGAGTTGAAATAATTTGTTCATACTCGTTTTAAAGATCGACATTAACAGTGATTTATTACTGATTGATGAAGGTTGGAGAAATGAGTTACTAGCGAAATTAACTGAATCAAGCGTTTTGGTATGTGAATTGAATTGAAGCTGTACAGTGTTTAAGTACACAGAGCAACAAACTGTAAGGAAGTGATGAGGAATCATCATAGACTGTCTTAATCCTACTTGTAGGGATTAACGACTGTTTGGGGTTGTATAGTCAAGTAATTAAGTGCATGTGGTGGATGCCTTGGCAGTCAGAGGCGATGAAAGACGTAATAGCCTGCGATAAGCTCCGGGGAGGCGGCAAATATCCTGTGATCCGGAGATTTCTGAATGGGGAAACCCACCTGTCATAAGGCAGGTATCGTATGATGAATACATAGTCATACGAGGCGAACGAGGGGAAGTGAAACATCTCAGTACCCTTAGGAAAAGAAATCAATTGAGATTCCCTCAGTAGCGGCGAGCGAACGGGGAAAAGCCCATTAAGTCATATAAGTTCTAGTGGAATGCTCTGGGAAGTGCAACCATAGTGGGTGATAGTCCTGTACACGAAAGGGCTTATATGATGATGTCGAGTAGGGCGGGGCACGTGAAACCTTGTCTGAATATGGGGGGACCATCCTCCAAGGCTAAATACTCCTGACTGACCGATAGTGAACCAGTACCGTGAGGGAAAGGCGAAAAGAACCCCTGTGAGGGGAGTGAAATAGATCCTGAAACCGCATGCATACAAGCAGTGGGAGCCGACTTGTTCGGTGACTGCGTACCTTTTGTATAATGGGTCAGCGACTTACATTCAGTAGCAAGGTTAACCGTATAGGGGAGCCGTAGAGAAATCGAGTCTTAATAGGGCGTTTAGTTGCTGGGTGTAGACCCGAAACCGGGTGATCTATCCATGAGCAGGTTGAAGGTTGGGTAACACTAACTGGAGGACCGAACCCACTGTCGTTGAAAAGCCAGGGGATGACTTGTGGATAGGGGTGAAAGGCTAATCAAACTCGGTGATAGCTGGTTCTCCCCGAAAGCTATTTAGGTAGCGCCTCGGACGAATACCATTGGGGGTAGAGCACTGTTTCGGCTAGGGGGTCATCCCGACTTACCAAACCGATGCAAACTCCGAATACCAATGAGTACTATCCGGGAGACAGACTGCGGGTGCTAACGTCCGTAGTCAAGAGGAAAACAATCCAGACCGCCAGCTAAGGCCCCAAAATTATAGTTAAGTGGGAAACGATGTGGGAAGGCATAGACAGCTAGGAGGTTGGCTTAGAAGCAGCCACCCTTTAAAGAAAGCGTAATAGCTCACTAGTCGAGTCGGCCTGCGCGGAAGATGTAACGGGGCTAAAACTATATGCCGAAGCTGCGGATTTGCAATTTATTGCAAGTGGTAGGGGAGCGTTCTGTAAGCCGATGAAGGTGTATTGAGAAGTATGCTGGAGGTATCAGAAGTGCGAATGCTGACGTGAGTAACGACAATGCGAGTGAAAAACTCGCACGCTGAAAGACCAAGGGTTCCAGTCCAACGTTAATCGGGGCTGGGTGAGTCGACCCCTAAGGCGAGGCCGAGAGGCGTAGTCGATGGGAAATTGGTTAATATTCCAATACTTCTATGTAATGCGATGAGAGGACGGAGAAGGTTAAGTCAGCCTGGCGTTGGTTGTCCAGGTGGAAGGTTGTAGGCATGTATCTTAGGCAAATCCGGGGTACTCTATGCTGAGAACTGATAGCAAGCTGTACTTGTACAGTGAAGTGGCTGATACCATGCTTCCAGGAAAAGTCTCTAAGCTTCAGTTACATAGGAATCGTACCCGAAACCGACACAGGTGGTCAGGTCGAGTAGACCAAAGCGCTTGAGAGAACTCTGCTGAAGGAACTAGGCAAAATGGTACCGTAACTTCGGGAGAAGGTACGCTGCCGACGGTGATAGGATTTACTCCTTGAGCTATTGGCAGCCACAGAAACCAGGCCCCTGCAACTGTTTATTAAAAACATAGCACTCTGCAAACACGAAAGTGGACGTATAGGGTGTGATGCCTGCCCGGTGCTGGAAGGTTAATTGATGGGGTTAGCGTAAGCGAAGCTCTTGATCGAAGCCCCAGTAAACGGCGGCCGTAACTATAACGGTCCTAAGGTAGCGAAATTCCTTGTCGGGTAAGTTCCGACCTGCACGAATGGCATAATGATGGGGGCGCTGTCTCCAGCAGAGACTCAGTGAAATCGAATTCGCCGTGAAGATGCGGTGTACCCGCGGCTAGACGGAAAGACCCCGTGAACCTTTACTGCAGCTTGACATTGAACTTTGATCTTACTTGTGTAGGATAGGTGGGAGGCTTTGAAACCGAGACGCTAGTTTCGGTGGAGCCAATCTTGAAATACCACCCTGGTAATATTGAGGTTCTAACTCTGTCCCGTTATCCGGGACGAGGACCATGTCTGGTGGGTAGTTTGACTGGGGCGGTCTCCTCCTAAAGAGTAACGGAGGAGTACGAAGGTGCGCTCAGCGTGGTCGGAAATCACGCGTAGAGTATAAAGGCAAAAGCGCGCTTAACTGCGAGACCCACAAGTCGAGCAGGTACGAAAGTAGGTCTTAGTGATCCGGTGGTTCTGTATGGAAGGGCCATCGCTCAACGGATAAAAGGTACTCTGGGGATAACAGGCTGATACCGCCCAAGAGTTCATATCGACGGCGGTGTTTGGCACCTCGATGTCGGCTCATCTCATCCTGGGGCTGAAGCAGGTCCCAAGGGTATGGCTGTTCGCCATTTAAAGAGGTACGCGAGCTGGGTTTAGAACGTCGTGAGACAGTTCGGTCCCTATCTACCGTGGGCGTTGGAAATTTGAGAGGATCTGCTCCTAGTACGAGAGGACCAGAGTGGACGAACCTCTGGTGTACCGGTTGTGACGCCAGTCGCATCGCCGGGTAGCTATGTTCGGAAGGGATAACCGCTGAAAGCATCTAAGCGGGAAGCCTACCTCAAGATAAGATTTCCCTAGGACTTTATGTCCTCTAAAGAGCCGTTGAAGACTACGACGTTGATAGGTTGGATGTGGAAGCATAGTGATATGTGAAGCTGACCAATACTAATTGCTCGTGAGGCTTGACTATACAACACCCAAACAGTTGGTGTTGTGGTTCAAATCACTGCAAACAACTTGATTTAGTTATAAAGCTAAGTAGAATGTGCAAATTAAATTAACTCAGATGTTCTGTTATGAACGATGTTCAAAGCACTGCTTTGAACGAGTGCAAGATTTGGTAGAAAGCGAGGCAATCATAAGACCTAGCGAGTATCCATAAACAGTTGTGCTGGCGACAATAGCAAGAGTGAACCACCTGATCCCTTCCCGAACTCAGAAGTGAAACCTCTTAGCGCTGATGGTAGTGTGGAGTTATCCATGTGAGAGTAAGTCATCGCCAGCTCATTAATTCAAAAACCCCCTCCGCTTAATGCAGAGGGGGTTTTTTTATCATGAAATGATTAGAATAATAAAGAAAAACGAAGAATGTGCCATTTATAATGGCATAAGCGTTAAATAGCCAGAATTTTCTAGCTTTTATGTCTTATTTACAAGAGGTTACAGAGCATCTTTTAAGTTTTTTTGATGTGCTTTAACCTGTTTGGCATATTTCTTACCTTGACGTTTCATTTTCCAGCTCGAATGATAGCCTGTTGGACCGACATTATAATAAGCCAAAGCTTTGGGCCAACTTTCTGTTTTCTGGTTATAGTGGGCAAGAATATACGTACCACAATTAATATTATTAATTTCTTCAAATAAATCGCCAGGGCAGGTTTGTTGCCAGTAGCGAGGGATAACTTGGGTAAGTCCAATAGCACCAGCAGGAGAAACAGCATAATTTCTATAGCTAGACTCTTGTCTTATGACCGCTGCATAAGGGCCTCTAAAATTTAATAGGCTTCGTTGCTAATAAAAACAAAATTTGTTTTATATTTCATCAAGGATATTAGTATTGGATAATTTTGTTGCTTGCATTTTTTAGGGTATACAGTAGCTGTCCTAAGAGTACATCTTTTTCAGTTAATGTCACGATAATCATTGGGTAATTTGGAGAAGGAATCGAGGTTAAAATAGCTTTACCATTGTCCGCATCTAAAGTAATCGACTGACAACCTTCGAGATGAATTTCATTCATAAAAGCCGCAACCATAGCTAAAATTGAGCTACTAACTGCCGCAAGTTTAGTACTGTTATAACCATCTCTTTTATAAACATGGGCTAACTCGAAGCCATCTGTGCTACACAGCATGACATAATTGACACTGCGGACATTCATGAGAACATCTTGAATTTCATTCTTTGCAAAATCAATTAACTCTTTTGGTGCTGTGCGGCTTTGCGCTAAAGTAAACATATGGGACCTCGTTAAGGACTAATTGGCAATATTTGAGTTGATCTCAATGGATGTAATGAGTGCTTCTAATAATAATAAAACATCATCTTTCTTTCTTGCGTCGATAAAGAATAGTGGAGAAAAGAGGTCATTTTGTAATAACCAGTCTTTATAGATAGTAGTTGATTTAGTTGACTCTGAAAGAAGATCGGTATGTGTAATGCCGATTGCAATATTGTCAGTAAAATTTTGAAAGGTTTCCAGATAACTTTCTAATTCCTGAATAGGGTTGTCTGAATGATGGTCAATTAAAATCACAGCACCAATAGCACCTTTAGTGATGGCAGACCAAATAAAGTCAAAGCGACTTTGCCCTGGTGTACCATATAGCCCAATCGTTAGGTTTTCATCAAGTGTGATTTCACCATAATCAATACCAACAGTGGTTGCCAATTTGGTATGGCGCTGTGCATCTGTATTAAAAGCCTCTGTTTGTAGTACAGGAATCTCTGAGAGTGATCGAATCGCCTCTGTTTTACCCGCACCCATACCACCAGCAAAAACAATTTTAAAGCGTTGTAAAATCATATTGGTATCCTATATACCTAGTTTTTTTCTTAGTTTTCCAAAGAAGCTTTTAATTAATCCTGCTTCTTCTGAAACTTGAGGCATTTCTGGTGGGTTGAAGTGTTTATCCCACATATTGATTTTTGAGAGATTATGGGTCGCGATATTGGCTGCAATAAAACGTTGAACAACTTCAATTGGGAGGTTTAACTGCGTTGCAATTTTTGAAACTTTACCGCCTTGAATGAAACAGCTGGAAAGTTGAAAAATGGTTTTTCTATCCAAATTACTTGCTGGCTTAGGCCACATATGGATCTTAAAGTGCCCATCTTCAGGCGCAATTTCTTTCAAAAATATGGGTGAATCCCAAAAAAATTGCCATAACCAGTCGCTCAATATATGCGGCTGCTTACGTGAAACTTTCATAAAGTTACTTGTACTGGCAATGTCATAATCAAAACCAGAATCTGTAAAGGCTTGTTCGCGCTCTGTATTGAGCCATGCGATATTTTTCTGAATATCGATGATGGCAATGGTACCTAAAGTATCAAAAAGATGTAGTTTTGAGTTGCGTTCGGCATCCAGCATTTTGCTGAAATATTCTAATTTATACGGTGTTTTTTTATTCTGAGATTCAATAGGAAGGATTTGTTGGCTGTTAAAAGAAGGATGTAGCAGATGTTGACCGATCCAACTCGAGAAGCTTTCAAGATGTGCAATTGGCAAAGAAAGTGTATTTTCGTGGAGTCTGTTTTCATTATGGGGGTGTTTGGAGATTTTTAGCCATGGAAACTGACGACTTCGAATGATCTTTTGGATCCCTTCTGTTTCGTAAAAACTTTCATGGATAAATAAACAATCAATAGTTGGATCAGCAGCGGAGCTCCAGTTAATTTGATACTCTTGAGGAATGAGATTACGTAGCTGTATTTTAAGTTCGTCTGAATGGTTTGAACTCAGGCCCGTAATCGCAATATTAATATATTGCTTATTCATAGTGTTTCTTTAATTTAATTAGGTTGAAGAGGACAACGCATACGACCCCTTTCCCAAAAGGATGAGAAAGGGGCAATTCAAATTAAGAAAAATCTAGCCCTTTTTCATATCCTTTCAGTTCATGGCGAGCCATGGCTAGGTTTGCTTTAGAGCGTTCAAGGACAAGATATAAGAAAATTTTGTCATTGCCTTCTAGAGGGCGAATAAGGTGATATTGTTTGCCCAGTGTAATTAAAATATCTTCAATGGTGTCATTCAAGTTCAATGCTTGTGCAACACGTCGTTTTGAGCGAACGACTTCAGTATTACCTGCCGCCGCGAGTTCTAAATCGATGCTTCCACCGCCTTGAGTTGCTAGGGCTAAACCACTTTCCCCATCGACCAATGCTGCTGCATAGAATCCATCGATATTTGCTAATGCTTCCAATGACACTTTAGCCATAGTTATTCTCTTTAATTTTATGAGTTTTGAAATCCTTTTAACTTGTTGTTTCACAAGTCGATTTAATTATATGGATGGCGTGAAAAAATTATCAATATAAATAAATGCAACAGAAAAAAAGATGAATAAATGTGCAATTAGATCCGAGTATTTTAGTCAGTTTTTGCTACATATTCTGTGATTGGGTTTGCGTATTTTAAAAAGGATTGTGAGAAAGTATATTATTATTTGCAAAAGTGTTTAATTTATTTGCTATTGTAACTAAATGTAAATTTTATCGTTTGGATAAATAAAAACAAAAAATAAATAGATTTTTTTTATTTTAAAGATGAAATATATAATTATTTTTCATTAAAAAATAAAGGGATGCACAAAATAAGTGCATCCCCTGGGCGTTAGACAAACATTTGACTTGCTGCGCAATAAAGTCCCCATAAAATGACGATAGCGACAGCAGGTTCAATCAGTTTTGCCCATGTTGGTGTTGGATTTTGCTCTGCTATTTGTGTGTGTAGCTGATCTGAGTGGTCTGTTGCGTGCTGATTTACCATTTGATTAAACTCCTTCATCGTCTCTTCTAATGATAGCTCTTCTTCAGGTTTTGGTTTAGAGCCAATTAGCTCTGTTAGCTCACTTGTTGTCCAAACCCAGTCATCAGCCAGACCTGAAAGGTGTTCGATTTGACCGACAAGCAACTCGCGTATTCCATGCTCGCCAAAGTTCCCTGTGACATCAAGTTGTTTGAGTTCAGCAAACTGAAGACTCAACATGCTGGTCAGACTATGCTCTAGGTCTGCCTTTGTTAACTGTGATTCATTTTGCGGAGATGTGGTGAGATGCCTTGCAAGTTCTTGAATATATAAGTGATCTTGGGTTTGAATCTCTTGGTAGAGCTTAGTACCATCTTGGCGCATCAAAGTGATGAGTTTTCCAAGGGAGAGGGCGTTAGCCTCAAAAAGATATTGAAGTCGCTCCTCATCTGAATATTGACTCAGAAGCTCAGGCTTTTGGATTTTAATCTGCTCTGCAAAATATTGTACTAAATCAAAAGCCATATAATTACTCCATTTTATTAATCTAATAACCTTAAACTTGGTTTTTTCTTCGAGGGTTCAGTTTTTTCTTCATTGTCTGATTTTAAAGCATTTTGCTCACTTTGGGTATGATTGTCATATTCACTTGGATCGAAGAACAAGCCTTGTCCATTTTCACGGGCATAAATGCCAATCACAGCATTAATTGGTACATAAATATCACGAGATACACCACCAAAACGTGCAGAGAAGGTAATCGCATCGTTGCTCATATGTAGTGCATGTACGGCATGAGGGGTGATGTTTAAGACAATTTGCCCATCTTGAATAAACTGTTCGGGAACAAGCGTATTGGGCTGGGTGGCATCGACCAATAAATGCGGTGTCAGTTGGTTATCACAAATCCATTCATAAATGGCGCGGGCTAAATATGGACGAGTCGGCGTAAGGTTTAATTCTTGATCAGACATAATGTTCTCTACGGCTGTTTAAATTCAGATTGATAATGGTTTTTCTCCTGCAAAGTTAAAGACTTTAAAAATGCAGGGCGACTAAAAATACGTTGGCAATATAAATATATTGGACGGCATTGCTGTTTAGGTAGATGCACGCCCATGCTGTTTAAGCGTAGAAAGATAGGGGCAAGCATGCAATCTAAAATGCTAAAGCTTTCCGACATGAAATAGGGGAAATGCTGAAACAATGGTGTTAGGGAAATGAGTGTATCTTTCAGTTTTTTTTGTGCATTTAGTTTTGCTTTTTCATCAAGTGTATCTGGATGGCGCAACATCATATCGGCAAGCTTTAACCAATCTTGTTCAAAGCGCCAAATATACTGACGCTGTTCCGCACGAGGCATGGGGGCATCGGCATAGAGCTTGTTTTGACGATAACGATCGTCTAAATACTCAGAGATGATATTGGCATTGAATAGTTTTAAATCATTTTCAATCAACATCGGTAGCTGATTATAAGGGTTTAAGCTGGCGAGATCTTCATCATCTGCATCACTTAAAACTAAATGGTATTTGATTTGCTTCTCTGCAAGTACATAACGAATCCAATGGGAGCGAAAATCATCTGCATGGCTATACAGCGTAATTCCTTGAAGCGGAGTAGTTTCGACAGACATATTTCAAGAAACTAGGTGAAGTGAATCGGTTAGAATACTAAAAATAGCCAATAAAATCATCTTAACTTTAATATGCTTATACAATTGAACAACTTGGAAGAAATCAAAAATAAGGATAGAACCATGCTGCTTAGGTTCAGAATCACCCAATCGATTGCAGTGATTATATTAATGACTTCTATCTCAAGTAGTTATGCTCAAAATAAAGATGTAGTAGAACACGTAGATGTCGCGCAGTAGACTGCTGAATATGCCGCTTGTATTACTGATGAAACCTGTGATGTCGCTACCTCTGTATCTGAGGATGAGATGTATGGCGGTATTCAGCAAGAATATAAGGTAAAAGGCTGTAAGGTCACTGTTTATAATGATGGAGCTGTGAAAATGGTCGATGAGCAAACGGATGAGCCGTGTAATGCACCACTTCCTAAAGATCATCAATTTTTAAAATAAGCTGAAATATGTAACTAGAGGGATATCATACGAATAAAGCAGAATGCATGGACTTTAAAGTTGAAAATGACACATAAAAAAAAGCCTTGGATAAACCAAGGCTTTTTGTCCGATTCGGTAAACGAATTAACGTTTAGAGAATTGAGGACGTTTACGAGCTTTACGTAAACCAAGTTTCTTACGTTCAACTTCACGAGCATCACGAGTAACGAAACCAGCTTGACGAAGAGCAGGTTTAAGTGTTTCGTCAGAAGCGATCAACGCACGAGTAATACCGTGACGGATAGCGCCAGCTTGACCACCGATACCACCACCAGCAACAGTGATGTAAAGGTCATACTTTTCAGTAGCTTCAAGAAGCTCTAAAGGTTGACGAACAACCATACGAGCAGTTTCACGACCGAAGTATTGCTCAAGAGTACGGTTGTTAATTACGAGTTTGCCTGTACCAGCTGACAAGAAAACACGTGCAGTTGCGGTCTTACGGCGACCTGTACCATAATTAGTAGCCATGTGCTGTATCCCTTAGATGTCCAAAACTTGTGGCTGTTGAGCAGCGTGTGGATGCTCAGTACCTGCATACACTTTCATTTTCTTGATCATTGCATAACCAAGAGGACCTTTTGGTAACATACCTTTAACAGCTTTTTCTAAAACTGCTTCTGGTTTGTGAGCGATTAACTTTTCAAAGTTAGTCTCACGGATACCACCAGGGAAGCCAGTGTGGCGATAGTATTTTTTATCAAGTGCTTTTTTACCAGTCACTTGAATTTCTTCAGCATTGATTACAACGATATAATCGCCAGTGTCAACGTGAGGAGTATAAGAAGTCTTGTGCTTACCACGTAGACGACGAGCGATTTCAGTCGCAAGGCGACCTAAAGTTTTGCCAGAAGCATCAACAACGTACCAGTCGTGTTGAACTTCAGCAGGCTTAGCGCTGAGAGTTTTCATTAAACCACTACCTATTATAGTTGGTTTGGACTATGGAATCTGTCCAAACAAAAGGAGACGCGATTCTAAACGAAGTTGTTCGGAATCACAAATGAAAATATGAAATTTCAAGTGCCGTATTTTACGATATTCCGCACTATAAAGGAAGAGATTAAAGTTTATTCTTTTATTTAAATCATGAGGAAATTGGAGTGAATCGAAAATAAAAGCGGAGAGTTGTCGCTATTATCAAATTTGAAACATATTTTTATAATCTAAGATATGATATTGCTTATGAATTTTATAAAAGTGACAGTTGGAAATTTGTCCAAGAATGGGTGATTTTTCTTTATAAAGTACCAAATTCCCCGCTTCAATTTTGAAATCGCTCGATTAAACAAGTTTCACTGTTTCATTTTCTACAGAGGGTATTCTAGCTCAAGAGCCATATCGACATGCTTAAAAAATGTCAGCCGATAGATAGGTCTTGAGTTCATCGTTACATGATGTGCTTTGATATACGTTGTATAATATTGCATGCCTTCTATTTGAGTTAGCTATGCTTCCTTTATATGTCACCAGTGGCGAACCTGCTGGAATTGGTCCAGATATTTGTTTGAGCCTTGCAGGGCGGGTAGATGAACGCCCCATTGTTGTTTTGGCTGATCTGAACTTGTTAGCTAAGCGCGCAGAGAAATTGGGAATCGACATAGAACTCATTGAATATGTAGGGCAAAAGACGTCATCGGCTCCGAGACAGCTCTATGTTGAGCATGTGCCCTTGAACCAAGCTGTGGTATTAGGTGAATTAAACCCAAGCAATGCGTCCTATGTCTTAGAACAGTTACGACGTTCGGCCGATTATGCCATGTCTGGGAAAAGTGTAGGTGTTGCAACTGCACCTGTACAAAAGTCAGTCATCAATGATGCTGGCATTCACTTTAGTGGACATACCGAATACTACCAAGAGTTTGCTGGGGTGGAACGTGTGGTGATGATGCTTGCAACCAAGACGTTGCGTGTCGCGCTAGCGACTACACATTTACCTTTGAGAGCTGTGCCTGATGCAATTACCAAAGAGCGACTGCATCAAGTGATTGATATTTTAATTCAAGATTTAAAAAGCAAATTCAAAAAAGAGCATCCGCACATTTTAGTGTGTGGCTTAAACCCACACGCAGGAGAGGATGGCTATTTGGGTATGGAGGAAATTGAGGTGATTAATCCCGTGCTAGAAAGCTACCGTGCTCAAGGCATAAATATGAGCCTGAGTTTGCCTGCCGACACTTTATTTACCCCTGAAAACTTAAAAGATGCCGATGCTGTTTTGGCGATGTATCACGATCAGGGCTTACCTGTGTTAAAATCGCAAGGGTTTGGTGAAGCCATTAATATTACTTTGGGCTTGCCGTTTATTCGTACCTCAGTTGATCATGGCACAGCTCTCTCCCTCGCAGGCACAGGTCTTGCGAAAAGCTCAAGCCTCCAGGTTGCTGTTGATTTAGCGTTAGAATTAGCTCGTCACTAATGTTCAGTGATTAACTCACGTTGGAAAATTTTATGTATCAAATTAATGCCTTAAACCCTAAAGATGAAGGGCACCATACGCGTAAGCGTTTTGGGCAAAACTTCTTACATGACCAACGTGTGATTGCCAAGATTGTACGTTCAGTTGCACCTCGTTCAGGGGATAACATTGTGGAAATTGGCCCGGGTTTGGCAGCCTTAACTTCTCCATTGATTGGCGAATGTGACGCACTCACGGTGGTCGAATTAGACCGTGATTTGGCGGCAGGTTTACCGGGGCGTGTGCCACATCCTGAACGTTTAACCATTATTGAAACGGATGCACTGAAGTACGACTTCACTAATCTATTTGAAGATGGTCGCCCTTTACGAGTTGTGGGTAATTTGCCGTATAACATCTCGACGCCACTTTTGTTTCACCTCTTGGAGTTTGGTGACAAAGTTAAAGACATGCACTTTATGCTACAAAAAGAAGTGGTGGATCGTATTACGGCTGCTCCAAATAGCAAAGAGTATGGTCGTTTGTCGGTGATGATTCAGTATTTCTGTAAACCTACGTTCTTGTTTGAAGTACCGCCGGGTTCATTTAACCCACCACCTAAAGTGACTTCTGCGGTGTTCCGTTTAGAGCCGTATGCAGTTAAGCCGATTGTGGCAAAAAATGAAAAAGCTTTGGCACGGTTGGTATCGCATGTCTTTACCCAGCGCCGTAAAACTTTGCGTAATAGCTTAAAAGGTATGTTGGTTGAAGATGGCTTTGAACAAGCAGGTGTTGATCCGATGGCGCGCCCAGAGACTTTAACACTGGCTCAATTTGTGGCATTAGCAGATCAAATGGTGGCTTAAGGTGGCAGGTGCAGAGATTCGATACAATTATGTCATTGGTGATGTGCAGGGTTGTTTTGAAGCACTCAAAGCCTTGCTAAAGACCATTCAGTTTGATCCTGACCAAGATTTTATTTGGTTTGCAGGGGATTTGGTTGCTCGTGGTGAAAACTCATTGGGTGCCTTACGCTTTATTAAAAAATTAGTAGAGCGCAAGGCGGCTGCAACAGTTTTAGGCAATCATGATTTAACTTTGCTGGCGGCTGCACGTGGCATTAAAACCATCAAAGATAAAGATAACATTCGTGATGTGATTGATGCGATTGATAGTGATGATTTGATTGATTGGTTGCGTAAACAACCCTTGTGTGTGTTTCCAAATGCAACGACAGTTCTGACGCATGCAGGCATTCCAACCAACTGGACAGCAGAACAGGCTGCTGCTTTGGCGGCAGAAGTTGAGGCGGTCATTGCCGCGGATGATTTTGATGTTGTCGATGCCTTTTTAAAAGACATGTATGGCAAAGAACCTACCTTGTGGTCGGATGAACTCACGGGCAACGCGCGTTTACGCTGTATCGTGAATTATTTGACCCGTATGCGTTTAACCGATAGTGCTGGGCGTTTGGAGTTTAGTTTCAAGGACTCACTTAGCGACCCAATGCCTGAAGGATTCAAACCATGGTTTGACTTCGTTTCGCAAGCAGCGCAAACCCATAAAGTAGTGTTTGGTCACTGGGCCGCTTTACAAGGCAAAACCATTTCGGATTCGATTCAAAATGTAGATGGCGGTTGTGTCTGGGGACATCAATTAATGGCTTACCGTTTAGAAGATGAAAGCTTATTTGCCGTTGATAATCCAGTTCAATAGCTCATGCATTAAAAAAGCCACGAAGTTCGTGGCTTTTTTATTCTTAGTCGATTCTTAACCAGGTTTGGTTACGACCTAAGGCAGAAACACCAATGTATGCACGTAGGGAAAGTCGCTTTCCTGTGGCATTCAGCTTCATTTTGGCATCATAGAGTTTGCCTGATAATGGATCAATCACACGACCTTTTTCATAGTTGTTGGTGCCGTCCACATGCTTTAAGCCTTTAATAATATCCATACCTAAAATTGGTTTGTTGGTATATGGGGGAGGGCAATTCACACAAGTTTCTTTTGGTGTATAACCTGGGCGTGGTGTAATTTTTACAATTTTTCCAGTGTAAGTGTTATTCGATTCTTTTCGAATTTCGATAATGGCTTTTGGTGAGCCTGATTTATCATCAATTTGTTGCCATGTTCCTGTTAAGTCCTGTGCAAATGCTCCCCCGCAAAGCATGGACAATGTTAATCCCGCGAAAAAAAACTTACTTTTCATATAAGGTTCTCTATAGTTTCACAAAAAGATATCCAAGACACAGAAAAATAAACAGTTTGCACAAGGCAAACTGTTTTGTGTTTAGATATGAGTTAGGCAGTTGCCTTTAAAAATTGAAAAATCATACATGCTTAGCTGAAACTCTTTTATTCATTGAATTTGAAACAATCAGGCTAAGTTTAATGCAATGTATGAGTGACTCAGTGATGGTCTACAATATCTAAAAGAATCTATCAAGTGATGGCGTAGACCAAGCCTGTCCAATAATAGAACTTAGATTATTCTCGAATCCAAGTTTGGCTGCGACCTAGAGCCGATATGCCCACGTATCCTCGCAAGGTTAAGCGTTTACCATTCGAACTGAGTTTTGCTTTACAGCTATAAATATTACCAGACAGCGGATCGATGATTTTTCCACCCGTGTAATTTGTATCACCGCTGTGTTTCAAACCTTTCATCACATCCATGCCTAAAATGGGCTTATTGGTATACGGCGCAGGGCAATTAATACAAGTTTCTTTTGGTGTATACCCCGGACGAGGCGTTACTTTGACGACCTTAGCGGTATATGTCCCATTTGATTCTTTACGAATATCAAGGATGGCTTTTGACGACCCAGTTTTGTCATCAATATTTTTCCAAGTGCCGCTAATATCTTCAGCGAAAGCTGTACTACCCATAACGGTTGTAGCGAATGCGATTGCAAGTGTCAATTTGCTCATGAACAAAATCCTTTTATCATTTAATCAACGACAAACTCATCTTAAGTCGATTTTTTAAACAATACAATTGTTTATGTGAGGAACATATCACATTTTTTGCAAGTATAGAATAAACAACGGTAGCCAGATTGCTGTAAACACCGCATTGACAGCCATTCCAAAGGCTGCATAACGTCCAGCAATACTTCCCCGTTGCCATGCTTGAGCTGTACCGATGGCATGAGCTGCAAGACCTAGCGCTAAGCCCGATGCTCGTTCGTCATTAATATGTTTAAGGATCAGTGGTGAAAATGCAGCACCAATTACACCGGATAAAATTACGATTAAAATAGCCAGACTCACAGGGGCTTGTAGCAGTGTTGCAATGTTAATCGCAATTGGCGTTGTGACTGCACGTGTAGCAAACGCCATAATGGTGGGGTCGGATAAATGTAGTAGATAAGCCAGTCCCATCGGCAGTCCGACCGCACTAATACTTGCAAAGACCAAAATGCCTACCACTGCTTTGAGCGGGAGATCGTCATAGCGCATAGCAGCTAATGGAATGGCTAACGCGACCGTCACATAACCGAGCAGATGGTTAAATACTGGATTTACTTGTGCCATATATTGCTCATACGGAATGTTTAACAACAATAGCAGGACAATCACAAAACACATGCCAAAAACAATCACGGGAATTTGTGGCAGTTTCTTGTTGAATGGCTTTGCTAGTAAATAGGCAACAAGGGTTAGAAAAAAACCGAAAATAATGGGAATCATGTGCCTACTCCTAAAGCCATTTCTTAGACATTTTTGCGTAAACCCACAGTGGAATGAGTGTGCTGACAAATAGCACCACTAAAAACATTGGGATTTCACTGCCTAAATGCGTCATCATCAGTAGAGAACCTGCACTGATAGGTAGAAAAGCAAAGGCACTTTCTTTCATGATTTTATTGTTGGTATCGACCAAACGTGCTGGAATTTTATGAAATTTTCTCCAACCTAAAAGGACGATTAATAAACTAATGAGTCCAATTAAATTGCCCAGTTCAGGATGTCCAAAACGTCCAGTGATCCACACAGCCACTTCACGAAAGATGATGATCAGGGCAACAGTGCCGATCCATGCTTTCCAATCAACAGTTTTTATCCATTCCATTTTATTCTGTCATTAACATTTTACTTATCACGTTTTAACCGATTTAGTTTTTGATTTCAAATTCTTCGAGTTCACGATGAAATTGTTTTGCTTTCAAACCTAAAATTTCATCAATCGGTAAATGTGCTTGTTTAATCAGTTGTTCGAGTTTATGCGGTGCAATATACACTTGTAGGTGTAGGTTGCCTTCATCATCATAATTTTCAGATTGAATTACATTTAGGGCGTACAGTTGATTACGCAATTTACCATAGGCTGGTTTGAGTCGGACATCAAAGTTTTGAATTTGTCCCATCAAGCACTCTTGTACTGCTTGGCGTAGTAGATCAAATCCTTCGCCTGTATGTGCTGAGACATAGACACGTTCGGGTACATTGGGTTCAGCGTAAATGATTTTGGCTTGTTCGCCACTTTGATCGATCTTGTTATACACTCTTAGGATTGGAATATTTGCGCCAATTTCTTTGAGCACTTTTTCAACGGCTTCAATTTGTTCCAGATGGTCTGGACTGCTCGAATCAATCACATGCAGCAGCAAACTGGCCTCTAATGTTTCCTCTAGCGTCGCTTTAAACGATTCCACTAAAGCATGCGCAAGATTACGTACAAAACCAACCGTGTCGGCTAGGACCAGCGGGCCAATACCATCCCATTCCAAACGTCTTAAGGTTGGATCTAAGGTTGCAAATAGCTGATCTGCAGCATAAACATCAGATTTGGCAAGGGTGTTAAACAGGGTTGATTTGCCTGCATTGGTATAACCAACCAAAGAAACGGTAGGAATCGCGGCTTTTTGACGTGCAGCACGCCCTTGAATACGCGTCTGACGGACTTTTTCTAATTTATCTTTAAGTTGTCCAACACGCACACGGAGTAAACGACGGTCAGTTTCGAGTTGCGTTTCACCTGGACCACGGAGTCCAATCCCGCCTTTTTGGCTATCGAGGCTAATGCCTGTACCGACCAGTCGAGAAGACAAGTGATCTAATTGAGCCAATTCGACTTGAAGTTTCCCTTCATGGGTACGGGCACGTTGTGCAAAGATATCCAGAATAAGGCGTGTACGGTCAATGACGCGGCACTTGATAATGCGACTCAGATTACGTTCCTGACTGGGTGTTAGGGCATGGTCAATAATCACCAGCGTGGCTTCAAGTTCCTCAACACGAGCAGCAATTTCTTCTGCTTTGCCTGAACCAATGAAATATTTAGCATCGGGTTTAAATCTTTGAGCGTGAACATGCTCCAGAATTTCTGCACCTGCTGACTTAGCAAGCAAACGAAATTCTTCTGCATCAAGGTCTTCCAGAATATGGATGGCAACACTGACTAAAATGGTTTTTTCGCCACCTTGCTTCTGCTCAAAATATTCCACTAAATTCGATCTCACATTGAAAACTCTAGTGTAGATGAATTTGCTGAGATTGAGCGAAATAGTTATGCCATTGCCTTACATGGTGCGAAATAAGTGAACCAAAAGCAGCAAGGTACCAAAGTATAAAATACTGAGCCCTATAATAAACTTCAGTGCCTGAACTGGATTTAACGGCGGAGCTGGAGGATTCATTTGATCGTTCATGTACGCACCATGTTTTGGTATTTCGATTGATTTATTTTAATTAATTTGCTTAAACGATTAAAATTGAAAATAATCATCTGGTCCTTCGGTTTTTATGATCAATGCAAGTTGCTCAAGATCAGTATAGAATGAGCCGAAATCAATGATTAAATGTTGAATAAAGCTGTGCCAAGTGAACCGTCTATGCAATCAAATACTGAAATAAAAACAACATCAATAAAAGGTGTCTCTAAGCTTTTTCTGTATGGCAAAAAGCTGGCTTCGGGGCTTGGCGCCGTGTCCGAAGGGTTTTATTTGGTCTATCGACATGGCTTGTATAAAGACATTAATAATCCACAAAATACCCGTTACGTGCAGTATTTCTGCCGGAGACTGTGCAAAGTGTTTAACATTGATGTGCATGTCCACGGTGATATTCCACGTAAGCCTGCACTTTGGGTCAGCAATCATATTTCGTGGTTAGATGTAGCAGTGTTAGGTTCAGGTGCACGAGTTTTCTTTTTGGCCAAGGCTGAAATTGAAAAATGGCCTGTGTTTGGCAAGCTAGCAAAAAGTGGTGGAACCTTGTTTATTCAACGTGGTTCAGGCGATTCCATCAAAATTAGAGAGCAAATAACGGAGTTTTTAAAACAAGATATTCCTGTGTTGTTTTTCCCAGAAGCGACTACGACAGATGGCTCTAAAGTGAAAAAGGTCCATGGACGTATATTAGGCGCAGCAATTGAGGCACAGCGTGATGTGCAAATTTGTTTGATTTGCTATGTGAATCAACAGGGGGGATTGGACCAAGTCTCGCCATTTATAGGTAACATTAATTTTGTCGAGCATGTTAAAAAAGTACTAGAGATGCCCCAGGTGACAGCACATTTAGTTGCGCTCCCAGCCATTTGTACCACAGGACATACCGTTGATAGTTTAACTGCACTGGTCCAACAAAAAATGGTGCAAGGTTTGGCGGATTTACATCACAACGTTTTGAAGTACCAACCCAACATGCAACCAGCTTGAAGGCTTACATAAAGCCTTCAATCGGCAGCCAAGAAATGACTTTGAGACCAGCACGTTTGAACCAATTCATTTTGGGTTCAGTGGTATAGGTTTTAGTCGAGCCATCTGCTTGTTTGATTTGCCAGTTAATGTTTTTGTTGGCATCCAGAACCAGTTTATAGGCATATTTACTCAGGTTTTGGTCCATGGTGTGGTGTACCGCTTTGGCCAGCGGTGGACTATTCAGTAAAACCCCAATTTCTGTATTTAAGTTGGCAGAGCGGGGATCAAAATTAAATGAACCAATAAAAACCTGTTTCTCATCAATAGCCATGAGTTTGGCGTGCAGACTCGAGCGGCTTAGTCCTTTAATACTGACTTTGGCTTTTTTCGAAATTTCTTCATTGTTTTCATTTAAGGCTTCGGCTGCAGGTGTAGCTAAAAACTCATAGAGTTGGACACCACTTTCCAGCAAGTCCTCGCGATATTTTCCATAGAAAGCATGAACCAACGGCACATCATTGGCTTTAAATGAGTTGGTCAGTACGCGAACTTGAATATCACTCTGTGCTAGGTTTGCCAAATGTTTTTTGCCTTTACGTTCCGGTACAAAATAGGCCGAAATAATATCAATGCTTTCCATTGGCTTTTCTAAGTAGGTTTGCAGTTGGAAGTTTAAATGTTCTTCTTTTTTCGCACGAGACTTGGTTTTACTTGGTGAGTCTTTCACGACTTCGGCTTTTACCCAATCGAATTGGATACTATCATTAAGCCAGTGTTCAAAGGCCTGTGAACGATTGGCCAGATCGAGATAATTTTGTACTGTAACTTCCTGATAGTGCTGTTCTAACTGAGTTTTTAAGCCCTCATAACGCAAGGTGTAATGGTTAGCGTTGACAATTTGACGTACTGGAAAGGCATAGTCATCATTCCAGTATTCATCAAAGGAATGCACAATTTCATCTGAGGCAGAACCAACCAACATCACATCAACATCGGAAAATTGGTAACTGTCGCTGACGTTATAATATTGATTGCTCATGTTGCGCCCACCAATCAACGAAATTTGATTATCGGCAATGAAGCTTTTGTTGTGCATCCGACGGTTGATGCGTTTTAGATTTAAGACCATATCCATCGGGCGATAGTGACGGAAGCGGTAGGGGTTATACAGTTTGATATCGATATTGGCGTGTTGATCGAGCGCTAAATAAATGCCTTCCATTTTCTTGGCATTGTTATCATCGATGAGTAAGCGAACTTTCACTCCACGATCAGCGGCTTTCAAAATAGAATAAAGGGCTAAAGAACCAATACGATCATTGTCCCAAATATAGTATTGTAGATCTAATGTCTTTTCTGCTTTATCAATGAGATGGATACGTGCGGCCAAAGCTTCGAGCGGATTATAGAGGATATGAAAGCCTGTAAGCCCCGGATTTTGTTCACGTAAAGGCAGTACAATTTTACCCAAGCTGGTTTGATCGGTTGGTAGATCAAAGGCATAGACGGGTGTCTGTGGGATCTGTTTGGGTAAGGTATTACACGCTGGGACAGTCAAAACCATACAGCTCAGCAACAACAGTTTGGCACCTTGCTGAGTAGAAGATGAGCGGAATGAAGTTTGTTTCGCTAAGCCGTAAGTTTTTTCCATTGTCATAAAGTCTATATATTTGGTTTGAGTATAATTCTGAGCTGTGAAAAGATAAACAGAAGATTATGAGTTCTTGATGAACAATTTGTGAGTAAAAGTCTATGGTCAATATACACTCCGTCGTGTTCTATTTTTATATTGCGATGACCTTGCTTGCTGGGTGGGCGGTGTATCAGGCATGGATCAGTCAAACCAATACGGAGACCATCCATCCATTTAAGGCCTTTGTGCATTTGTTGGCTTTTTATCTCTCGTATTTACTCATCCCTTTGTTTTTCTTTAGCTTATATGCAGGTTTTCAAGGCTATTATTCATGGCATGAAGCGCTTTTTGTGTTTTTGGTCAGTGGTGCTTTGTGTTATGCACGTTTCGTTGAACCGCATTTTGTGCATGTCAAAACCACTCAATATCAAATCCAAGAAGATTATAAATTACTCAAACCCGTTCGTGTTGCCTTAATTGCCGATTTACATATCGGTCTATTTTCTGGGCATGAGCGGCAACTGAAAACTATCGTCAAGCGGCTGAATGAACAAAAGCCTGATTTGGTGGTAGTTGCAGGGGATTGGACGTATGAACCTGAAAGTACACTGGCAGAAGAATTAAAAGTATTGCAAGAAATTAATGCGCCCGTCTATTCAGTCAATGGTAATCATGATGAACAATATCCAGGTCCACCGATTCAAAATTTGTTAAGACATGCTCTGAAGGTAAATAATGTGATTGATATTGAAGGTCAGATTGTTGAATTTGAAGAGTTTCGCTTGATTGGGGTCGGGGATTTGTGGGCAGGCAAGGCGGATATGCGTTTTATGCCGCATTTACCGCAGGACAAACCGTGGGTCATCCTATCGCACAATCCAGACACGGTCGATATGATACCTGCTTTACCTAGCCGTCCTTTAATGCTTTCAGGTCATACGCATGGTGGTCAAGTTGAGTTGCCATGGCTCACAGACTATGTAATGAAAAAAGTGTCTATATTAGGACACAAAAAAGGCTTGTACCGACATGAACATGCGGATGTATTTGTCACGGTTGGAACAGGCATGGTAGGGGTGCCGTTTCGGTTTCGTGTACCACCGACTATCGATATTATTGAACTGATTTAAGTTGGGTTTAGAACCAATAAAAAATAAAACTTAAAACCAAAATGACCACAGCCAAGATGATCCAAAGGTTGTGGTTTTTTGTATGGAGTGCTTGCAAGTCTTGCATGGTATCGAGGTCATTCACTGTTGTGCTATGCGGGCTTTGAGGCTGTTGTTGTGTAAAGCTCCGTCCTTCAGATACAAGGGAGCTGTGGTGTCTTAATTCAGCGGTTGATATGCGTGGTTGTTGATGTCGTTTATGGCGATACATGCTTTTTAGTGCAGCATCATGCCGTTTCGTGAGTTCAGTCACGATTTCTTGAGCATCATCGTATTGAAAAGCGGTATGTGTGGCGATGTATTGAATGGCTTGAATAATTTTATTTTCTTCAACTAATACGATGACATCAAGGAGTTGTTCATTGGTGAGTTGTTGTATTTTTTCATCCATTTTTAGGCCCTATTCATCTGTATTTCTCTCTATTTTTGAAGTAAAACGACAGATTTTAAATATGGTTTTTGTAGCGTTTGTTAAAGAATCAGTATAAAAAAACCAGCATCATTGTGCTGGTTTTTAGGCATCAAATTCAGGGTTAAATTTGATTGTTTACATCATCATTTTTGGTTTCACGGATCATTAAAAATGCACATAATGACAGAAGCGATGCCGCCGTGAGGTAGTAACCCACTGCGTGTAAACCGTAGGTGGTTGCAAGCTTGGTGGCAATGAGAGGTGCAAATGATGCTCCGAAGATCCCAGCAAGGTTAAAGGTCAGTGCTGAGCCCGTATAGCGAACGGATATTGGAAAAATTTCAGAGAGCACAGTGCCAATTGGTCCATAGGTTAAACCCATGATGGATAAACCAATACACAGGAACAAGAACACAATAAGAGTACTGCCTGATTCTAACATGCTTGAGAATACTAAACCAAATAACGCCGCAGCAACACAGACTGCAATAGACGTGGTTTTACGACCAAATTTTTCCGCAAAAACGGCTGACAATGGGATGAATGCAGCAAAGCAGAGGGTTGCGACCAGTTGAAGTTGTAAGAACTGTTCGCGGGTATAACCTAGCTGTTTGGTACCCCATTGTAAAGCAAATACCGTCGTGAGGTAGAACACCACAAAGGTACAAATGGCTGCAATCGTACCTAAAATCAACATGCCCCAGTGTTTGGTGATCACTTCTTTAAATGGAATGTTAACTTCTTTTTGCTTGTCTAAAACTTTCTGGAACGCAGGAGTTTCATGAAGTTGTAAACGAATCCATAGGCCTACAATTACTAGTAATGCACTTGAGATAAAAGGAATACGCCAGCCCCATGTCATAAACGCTTCTTCAGTCATAAAATGACCCAACGTTAAGAATGAACCTGTTGCCAAGATAAAGCCAATTGGTGCGCCTAGTTGGGGAAACATGCCATACCAAGCACGTTTACCTTCAGGTGCATTTTCTGTGGCAAGCAATACTGCACCCGACCATTCACCACCTAAGCCGAGACCTTGACCTAAACGACACAGCGCAAGCAGTAAGGGTGCGGCAATTCCAATTTGCGCATAAGTGGGCAATAAGCCGATACATACGGTTGAAAGTCCCATGGTCAGCAAAGCTGCAACCAAGGTCGCCTTTCGGCCGATACGATCACCTAAATGTCCAAAGAGTGCAGCGCCAATCGGGCGTGCAATAAAAGCAATGGCGAAGGTTGCCAAAGACTGAATAGTTGCAGTCATTGGATCGGTACTTGCTGGAAAGAACAGGTACGGAAAAATAATGACAGCTGCAGTGGCATAAATATAAAAATCGAAGAATTCGATAGTTGTACCTACCAGACTGGCTGTAAGTACGCGGAATTTTGAGTTTACAGGCTGCTGTTCAGCAACAGCAGTATTTAATGACGCCATGGTAGACCTTACACTTAAAAAATAGTCGAACTGAGTTTTAAAAGCGTCATCTTTTTAAAAAAGGCGTAATTTTTTAAAAAAATACGAATGTTCCTCGGACAGACTACGGAATTAGGGTTGCTAAAAAATGTAGTGTGCGCGGGTTATATCACGTAAAGATAGATGGACAGGAAATGTGATCCTGCACCAATCAATACAAAAATATGCCAGATAGCGTGGGTATATCTTACCTTTTTTAGTGCATAAAACAATGCACCGATGGTATAGGAAAGTCCACCAATGATTAAAAAAGTCAAAGCTGGTTTAGATAAAAAGCGTTGCATATCATCCATTACCAGCACAGCCAGCCAACCCATAAGCAGATAAGCAATCAGTGAAATTTTTTCAAAGCGATGAATGAAAACTAACTTGAATAGTGTACCAATGAGCGCAATCACCCAAAGTGCAATGAGTAGGTAATGGGCTTTTTGCGTGGGTAATGCGATAGACAAAAATGGGGTGTAGGTGCCTGCAATCAGATAATAAATGGCAGTGTGATCTAATTTTTTATACCAGCCGCGACGCTCTGGAGATTCCGCAAAATGATATAAGCTTGATGCGGCGAACAATAAAAATAAGCTCAAAGCATAGACCCACAGCCCGATCCACTGCGCTGTTTCTAAGTAAGAACCTTTGATAATCAATAAAATACCCGCTATGAGTGCAAGAGCTGCACCAATAGCATGGCTAATAAAATTGATTCTTTCTTCAACTGGATCGTAGTTTACAACAGGGTGAGCGCTCATAAGTCATGTGCATTTTTATAAAATATACAACTGTATCGTAATTCAAATTTGCATTTAGCGTAAGACGCTTTAAAATTTAATCGCAATTCTTTTTTTGGTTTCTATTATGACCGTTTCGGTATCGTCCTCTGCACAAGAGCAGCAATTCCTTCAAGCCTTCCAGCAAGCGCTTGAATCTCAAAGTTTTGATCGGATGATTCTAAGTCAATATCAGGGTGAACTTGAGCAACTCGAGAAGATGACTTTTCGAGTTGTCATGTTGCAAGGACAGCCTGTATTAAGCTGTTTATATCGCCATAAAACCCAAGATGTCACTAAAAATTATTCATTAGACACAGCACTTGAAACGGTAACTACGCTTTTGGCACAATGTAAACAAGCTAATTTGATGACGACTGAACAAGAGTTGCAACTGAAAAAGAACAAAAAAAAGGCCATGCTGACGCAAAGTAAAAATAAAACGGTAGCCACAGCTGTTGAGCAGAAAGGCCATGACCGTGTCAAACAGCGTTTTGTCGATCAAGACAGTTATTTCTTACAGCCACTGGGGATTACCGATGCAAAAGCGCAAATCATTCCCAGTATGGCGCGTAAGTGGAAGCAGATTAATAAATTTGTAGAAATTTTCTCAGGGGCATTAAATCATATCCAACTGCCTGAACAACTGCGTGTGGTCGACTTTGGTTCTGGAAAGGGCTACTTAACCTTTGCTTTGTATGATTATTTGCTGAAGCAAGATCTGAACCCTTTTGTGACTGGGGTTGAGCTCAACAGCAAGATGGTGGAGTTCTGTCAGGAGGTTGCGAACAAGTCGGATTTTCAGCAGCTTGATTTTTTTCAGGGCGATGTTCGGACGTACCAACCTGAACGCCTCGATGTGATGATTGCGCTGCATGCATGTGATGTCGCGACTGACTTTGCGATTCATACGGGCATTCGTTTAAATGCAAAAATGATCATGTGCGCGCCGTGTTGTCATAAAGAATTACGTCCACAACTGAAAGCGCCGATCGTGTTACAACCCATGTTGCAATTTGGCATTCATGCGGGACAGCAAGCCGAAATGTTGACAGATACTATTCGTGCCTTGTTACTCAAAGCTTATGGTTATGAAACCAAAGTGTTTGAGTTTGTAGCACTTGAGCATACCAGCAAGAACAAAATGATTTTGGCAACCAAGCGTAAGGATTATCAAGCGCCCGATGTTACTGTCTTGGCACAAATTCAAGCCTTGAAAGAGATGTATGGTATTCAAAAGCATTCACTGGAATTACTGTTGAATAATCAATGGGATCAGCAAGACGTAGGGTGTAAATGCTGATCTGAACATCACTTTTTAGTGCAATGATCAATACAAAGATGATTTATAGGGAAATAAAAATGCCAAGCTTGAGAATTACGCATGGAACATGGGATGAGTTGCAACAGGCTGCGAAGATGATTCGTGAGCAGGTCTTTATCCAAGAGCAAAACATTGCTGCTGAAGATGAATGGGATGAGCAAGATGAAATCGCAGTTCATTTTGTGGTCTATGAGCAAGATCAAGCCATCGCCACCGCACGACTTTTGCAAAATCATAGTATTGGTCGTGTTGCAGTTTTGGAGTCCCATTGCGGTTTGGGCGTAGGCAAAGTCCTGATGCAGGCAGTGATAGCATATGCACAACAGCAACAACGTCCATTTTTAGTCTTATCCTCTCAAGTGCATGCACAAGCGTTTTATCAGGCTCTGGGCTTTATGCAAGAGGGTGAGGAGTATTTAGATTGTGGCATTCCGCATATCCATATGCGTTTATCATCTATAAAAAAGCCCTGATTTTTCAGGGCTTCTTTATTAGTCACAACATATTAGTGACCATGTTCAGTTGACATTTTCGCATGTTCATCGGCACTCATGCCGTGATCATCAGTGGTTGCATGTTCTGTCGTATCTTCAGAGGCTACTTGAGCTCTTGCTTCACGCGCTTCTTTATCCGCTTGCGCTTTAGCCATCGCTTCTTCAGACATCGCAGGCGCATTTTTAAAGGCATGTTGTTGAGAGTTTTGCTGTGTTTGCTGACTTGGCATATAGTCAGGCTCATTGGTGATCGCAAGGTAGAAGATACCTAAGAAAATTCCACTTAAAATGAAAGCAATAATCAGTGCTTTCCAACCCCATGGTGATTTTTCAGGAGAAGTATTGTCAGTCATGTGCAACAGCCCAATTGAATAAAAATAAATCTAAAACTATGTAACTTTATAACACAAAAAACTGCGTCAGGCTTGAAAAGTATGCACTAAAATAAGTCAAAATTAGATGCTGAATCAGCAGGTTAATTTTGTTATGTGCTGAGAGCGTAAAAAAAGGGATTTGCTGATCCCTTTTTTAAGATTGAAGTTTTAGCGAATCCGACCCGATGGCTCCGATTCAATCAGACGTTGTGGTGCTTTAAAACGCTCACCGTATTTCGCTTCAAGTTCATTGCTACGTTGTACAGCTTGTCCTAAACCATATTGATTTAAAAACTGAATTGCACCACCTGTCCACTGCGCAAAACCAATCCCAAAAATCGAACCGATATTGGCATCAATCACCGACTCTAGGACGTTCTCTTCATAACAACGCAAGGTATCTAGCGCTTGCACAAACAGGAAACGGTCAATCATTTCTTGTTCAGAAATATCTACATCTTTTTTCCAATGGTTCAAACCCTCCCAAAGATGCTTTTTACCATCCTCTGGATAATCGTAGAACCCTGCACCAGCAGCTTTTCCTTTGCGGTTAAAGGTATGAATCATGGTTTCAATCACATCATCTGCACCTGAATGAGGCAAGTCTTTACCTTCGGCCTGCAGTGCCTTACGCGTTTCATTGGCAACATGTTCAGAAAGTGTTAATGCAACTTCATCTTGAATGGCTAATGGGCCAACGGGCATGCCTGCTTTGAGTGCTGCCATTTCAATACGTGCTGGGTGTACACCTTCATGCAGTAAACGTAAACCTTCCTGAACAAAAGTGCCAAATACACGACTGGTAAAGAAGCCACGACTATCATTGACAACAATCGGAATTTTGCTAATTTGCTGTACATAGTCATAAGCTTTAGCCAAAGTTTCAGCAGAAGTGTTTTTACCTTTAATGATTTCAACCAATTGCATTTTATCGACTGGACTAAAGAAATGCAGACCAATGAAGTTTGCTTGATCTTTCGATGCATTTGCCAAACCTGTAATCGGTAATGTAGAAGTGTTTGAAGCCATCACTCCACCAGAGATAAGGAATGCTTCAGCTTCTTGAGTAACTTTCGCTTTGAGCTCTTGATTTTCAAATACTGCTTCAATGATTAAATCACAGCCTTTTAAATCCTCGGCAGATGCCGTAGCTGTAATCAAACTTAAAACCTGATCACGCTTTTCAGCGGTCATACGACCTTGTGATACCTTTTTATCTAGTAATTTTTGGCTATAGGCTTTGCCTTTTTCTGCATTTTCAACAGAAACATCTTTGAGTACAACGGGAATACCTTTAATTGCTGTTGAATAAGCAATCCCAGCACCCATCATCCCTGCGCCAAGCACACCGACTTTAGTGGTTTGCCATTTCGGAATCTCTTTAGGGCGACTTGCACCTGCTTTAATAGCATTCAGCCCATGCCAAAAAGTACCGATCATATTTTTTGAAATTTGACCTGTCGCTAGATAGGTAAAATAACGAGATTCAATAGTCAGTGCCGTGTCCACATCAACTTGCGCACCTTCCACCGCAGCCGCCATGATCGCTTCAGGTGCAGGATAGCAACCTTTGGTTTTATCACGGAGCATTGCTGGGGCAATCGCCAGCATTTGCGCAACCGCAGGTGTTTTAGGATCGCCACCTGGAATTTTATAGCCTTTAACATCAAAAGGTTGTTGTGATTTTGGATTGGCTTTAACCCAAGCAATCGCCTTATCCATCAACTCTTCAGTTGTTTCCGCAGTATCTTGAATTAAACCAAGAGATTTTGCTTTATCTACACCAAACTGCTTACCTTCCATTAAGAATGGAAAAGCATTTTGTAAACCTAAAAGGCGTACCATACGTACAATGCCACCACCACCTGGCAGTAGACCTAACGTTACTTCCGGCAAGCCAAACTTCGTTTTAGGATCATTCAATGCAATACGTGCATGACAACCTAAGGCAATTTCCCAACCGCCACCTAAAGCTGTACCGTTCAATGCTGCAACCACAGGAACACCTAAAGTTTCGATATAACGAAACTCTGCTTTCATTTTCTGAATCATTTCAAAAAATGGGGTGGCATCTTCCAAACGTGCTTGGATCAATTCATCCAAATCACCGCCTGCAAAGAAGGTTTTTTTTGCTGAACGGAAAATAATCCCTGTAATCGATGTTTCAGATTTCAGTTTAGAAACAATGTTTTCTAAAGCTACACGGAAATCTGCATTCATGGTATTTGCTGATTGATTCGGAGAATCAAAAGTTAGAATAATAATGCCATCGTCATTTTTTAAATATTGAATTGCGCTCATTATTATTCTCCTTATACCAACTCAATAATGGTCGCAATACCCATGCCACCACCTACACATAATGTTGCCAAACCACGCTTTTTACCTTGACGCTCTAATTCATCCAGTAACGTTCCGAGAATCATCGCACCCGTCGCGCCCAATGGATGCCCCATTGCAATTGCACCACCATTAACATTGACTTTATCGCTTGGTACTTTTAATTCCGTCATAAAGCGCATCACCACAGATGCAAAGGCTTCATTGACTTCAAATAGATCAATATCGTCAATACTTAGACCTGCTTTTGCCAATGCTTTACGAGCAGCAGGTGCAGGCCCAGTCAGCATAATGGTTGGATCTGAACCGACTAATGCTGTCGCCAAGACTTTGGCACGTGGTTTTAAACCTTGCTCTTTGACCGCTTTCTCAGAAGCAAGCAATACAAGTGCTGCACCATCGACAATACCCGATGAATTTCCTGCATGATGCACATGGTTAATTTTTTGTGCTTCTGGATACTGTTGTAATGCAATCGCATCAAAACCCATTGCCCCCATCATTTCAAAACTTGGATTGAGCTTTGCTAAACCTTCTGCTGTTGTGGTTGGTTTAATAAATTCATCTTGGTCTAAAATGGTCACGCCCGCTTTGTCTTTGATGGCAACCACAGATTGATTGAAATAACCCGCAGCTTGCGCAGCTGCAGCTTTACGCTGTGAATTTGCTGCAAAGGCATCGACATCTGAACGTGTATAACCATCCAAGGTTGCGATTAAATCCGCGCCAATGCCTTGCGGAACAAAGTGTGATTTTAAATTGGTTTCAGGGTCTAATGCCCACGGCCCACCATCCGAACCCATTGCTATACGTGACATCGACTCGACACCACCAGCAACCACCACATCTTCCCAACCTGAACGTACTTTTTGCGCAGCCATATTCACAGCTTCTAAACCTGATGCACAAAAACGGTTAATTTGCACACCTGCCACATCATTGTCCCAACCTGCTGCAATTGCCGCAGTTTTTGCAATATCACCACCTTGGTCTGCAATAGGCGTGACACATCCCAAGACAATATCATCCACTTTCGAGGTATCTAAATGATGACGATCTTTCAATTCATTCAACAATGTGGTTAATAACGTAATCGGTTTTACTTCATGTAGTGAACCATCTTTCTTTCCTTTTCCGCGTGGTGTGCGAATGGCGTCAATGATATAAGCCTCGCTCATAGCTGTTCCTTTTTATGACTTTTAAGTTGTTATGCATTTGAGTGTACAAATTAATGGCCGTGATGCAATGACTAGAACGGGTCAGGTCAGATGAGTCTTTTTGCCAATAGACTGAAGATTTGGGCATAAAAAAACCCAAGATCGAAATCTTGGGTTTAGCAATGTGCCGAACCGTCGTCAAACTAAAAAATTAGTGATAGCCGTGTAGTTGGCGATATAAACCAGGTGTGACCCCAGTCCATTTTTTAAAGGCACGGTGGAAGGTACTGGTTTCACTAAAGCCTACTTGTTGCGCCACATCTTCCAACGTCAAACCCGGATTTAACAACAGGTGAATCGCTGCATCACGACGTAATGCATCTTTCACGCCTTGGTAACTTTTACCTTCAGCAGCTAAGCGGCGACGCAGCGTTTGTGGAGATAAATACAACATAGACGCCACATCATTCAGGGTTGGCATCTCCTCACCAATTTGACTCTTCAATACATCACGAATACGTGAAGTGAGTGAGTTGGTGTTTTTAAATTTAACTAATAACTGCGCAGGAGCAGCTTTTAAGAACTCTTCTAATGTTTCTTCATTTTGCCGAATAGGTAAGTCCAAATAATCTGCGGCAAAAGTGATTTCGGTACGCGGCATGTCGAACTGCATCACAGGTGCGAAGAACAGAGCATCGTACTCATCTGCATGAGTCGGACGCTCATAACCAAAGTGCACCCGCTCCAGCGGTAAACGACGTTCAATCAGCCACGACGCGAGACCATGCCAAATCATCAGCATACTTTCGGTAATGAAGTGATCTGGATCCATCGATTTAGGAATCTGAGGAACAAGACGAGCCTCGTGCTTGTCGCGTTCTAATGTTACTGACCACTCATCGCCAAACAGTTTATAAAACTGTGAAGACAGTTCTAAAGCATCACCTAAAGTTTTGGCATGAATAATCAGCTGACACATGATGGCAAACGTACCTAAACGACGTGGTTGCTTATCGAAGCCAACATGTTCGTCTTGGGTCACCATCCATAACATTTTAACGAAGCGAGTATATTGTTCTGGAGAAATACGGGCTTTAGGTTGACGCAGCAGTTCTGCCTCAATCCCTACGTGAGAAAGTAATGTTTCGACATCCATGCCGAGACGTTTTACGCCAGTTAAAGCCGCATTGACGAAATGGATACTAATGGTATCGCGGCTCATATTTAATCCTTCAGTCTCTTTTATATTCACTTGCGTTTGACCTAAATGACGCTAAAAAAAGTATTTTAGGCAATTTACACTAAGGTTTTTTGCCTTTTTACATGTTAAATTGCCGAAATGATCAAGGTAAATGGCTGAACATGACATTGTTTTGTTGCTTTTATATTTCTAAAATAGCTAAAAAATCAACATAAAAAGAGAAAATAAACATGGATATGGCATTGAAAGGATTGAAAGTTCTCGATTTTTCTACACTTTTGCCCGGACCTTTTGCAACAATGTACTTGGCAGACCTAGGTGCAGAAGTGATCCACATTGAGTCTCCAACCCGCCCCGATCTGATCCGTTTAATGCCACCTTATGCCAATGGGCAGGCCACTGCACATAGTTATCTCAACCGAAATAAGCATGCTGTCGCTTTGGATTTGAAAGATCCTGCCAATATTGAACTGATCAAATCGAAAATTTCAGACTATGACATTGTGATTGAACAATTTCGTCCAGGCGTGATGCAAAGATTGGGACTCGATTATCAGACCTTATCTGAAATTAATCCGCGCTTGATCTATTGTTCCATTACAGGTTATGGGCAAACAGGAGGGTATCAAAATAAAGCAGGACACGATATCAACTACGTAGCTTTGTCAGGGATCGCAGGACATAGCGGCCGACAGCACAGTGGACCACCCCCAATGGGGATTCAAATTGCGGATATTGCAGGAGGCTCTTTGCATAGCGTGATTGGGATTTTAGCCGCAGTAATTGAAAGGCAGCGGAGTGGTTTGGGGCAGTATATTGATATTTCTATGACTGACTGTGTGGTGGGGCTCAGTAGCATGGCTGCAGCGGCGAGCTTAGCAGGACAGGAAAAGCAAGGGCCGGAGCAAAGCTATCTCAATGGTGCGACTTTTTATGACTATTATGAAACGCTAGATGGACGTTATTTATCGATTGGGAGTTTAGAGCCACAGTTTTTACATGGGTTGGCCCATATTTTAGAGTTGCCGATTGTAGCTGAAAAAGGAGCTTCATTGGCAACCGAAGACCGTCAGATGGTGAAACAAGCAATAAAAGACAAAATTAAAACTCAAGATTTTGCCACGTGGAACGCAATTTTTCAGCAGCAAGATGTCTGCGTTGAGCCTGTATTAAAGTTAGATGAAGCACTCGATTCGCAGTTGGCAAAAGATCGTGCATGGGTGGTATCTGTACCTTTACAAGAGGGGAGTACAAAAAGTGAACAACAATTGGCTTGTCCAATTAAGTTTTCACGTTCAAAAATAAGATATGAATTCATAGGTAAACCGCTCGGTTTTGATTCTTTGTGAATATCATATAGCGATAATTTGGTTGGATTTAAAACAACAAAACGTCATAAAATGGGTTTTTATACAAATAAAGCGTATCATATCGATTAGTTGTAATTTTGTAAGAAAGGTCACCAATTATGAATAAATGTAAAAGAAGTTGGTGTTTTAATCTCAGTCTCTTAGCGCTCAGTTGCTTCTGTCAAAGCGTGTATGCTGCAAATGCCTTTGAGGCAGAAAGCCCTTGGATGCTAGGTGACTGGAATGGTCAGCGTAGCGCATTGAAGCAAAAAGGCTACGACTTTAGCTTTGGCTATACGGGTGAAATGGCAACGTTGCTCGATGCTTCACGTTCTTCAAATCATGGTACTGAATATGCAGACCAGTTTGCATTTGGTACGCACTTCGATTTAGACAAAATTTTGGGTTGGCAGGATACTGAGGCTCAAATCACCATTACTGAGCGTAATGGACGTTCACTTTCTCAAACCTCCGACGCTTTAGATGGACATTTAAGTTCTACTCAAGAAGTGTGGGGACGTGGACAAACGTGGCGTTTAACGGATTTGTGGATTAAGAAAAAGTTCATGGATCAAAAGTTGGACATCAAAGTCGGTCGATTTGGTGAAGGTGAAGACTTCAACAGTTTCGATTGTGATTTCCAGAACCTTGCGCTGTGTGGCTCTCAAGTTGGTAACTGGGTCGGTGACCAATGGTACAACTGGCCTGTCAGTCAGTGGGCTGCGCGGGTTAAATACAATATCCGTCCTGAGCTATATGCGCAAGTTGGGGTATATGAATATAACCCTGAAAACTTAGAGCGTGGCAAAGGCTGGAACTTAAGTACAGACGGTTCGCATGGCGCTATTCTTCCTGCTGAAGTGGTGTGGCAGCCTGCTGTAGGTATAAATAAGTTACCCGGCGAATATCGTGCGGGATATTACTACAGTTCGGCAGATGCCACAGACATTCAAAACCCACAGCAAACCTCACATAAACAAGGCGGCTGGGTCGTTGCCAAGCAACAACTCACAGCACATCACGGTGATGCTACACGTGGTTTAACAGGTTTTGTAAATCTCACACTACATGATTCAGATACCAATACGGTTCGCGACATGCAGAACATTGGTTTGGTCTATAAAGGTGCTTTTGATGCTCGCCCTCAAGACGAAATTGCGATTGGTCTAGCCCGTATTAATATCAATGATGATGTCAATGACGCGAATATTGCCAATAACAGCGTTGATGCCCGTGGCTTACAAAGTGAAGAATATGATGCCGAGATTTACTACGGTATACATGCAGCCAACTGGTTAACCATTCGTCCCAATATCCAATATATCCGCCATGTAGGCGCATATAAAAATGGTGAAAATGCATGGGTCGGCGGAATTAAATTCCAGACTGCATTTTAGTTTCTAGATCTATAAGTATTTGTCCAACAAGGTTGATAAATACGTTTATGGGTATTCAAAGCATAAAACTGTTTGAAATAAGTCGTTTGGACAGATACTTAAAATCTAAAAACTGTCTAGGTGCTTATATCAATGTTGAAATGATATGAGCTTTTAACAGAATCTAAGAAAAAGGTGGTCAATATGAGTACTCCGTCTTCAGGTTCAGGACTTAAAACTTTTACAGCTGTGATTGCTGTGATCTTTGGTTTAGTCCTGCTGATAGGAGGGATTTATCTTGCAGTGCTTGGTGGGTCTTGGTACTACATCATTGCGGGTTTACTCTTCATCGCGACTGCAGTTCTACTGCAAAAATTAAAAAGTACGGCATTAATCGTTTATGCCTTGTTGGTCTTGGGTACAGTGGTGTGGGGCCTATGGGAAGTGGGTTCTGACTTCTTTGCCTTGGCGCCACGTCTAGATATTCTTGGTTTATTTGGATTATGGTTACTCATTCCAGCGGTCACACGTGGCTTTGACAACGCTAAAGGTGCAAAAATTGCTTTAACAGGTTCATTGGCAATTACCATTGCAGTGATGATCTATGCTGTATTTAATGATCCTCAAGAAATTCGAGGTGAACTGAGCAGCAAGCAACCTGCAACCGCACAGTCCATTCCTGGTGTTGCGGATGGCGACTGGCCTGCTTATGGCCGTACTCAGTCTGGTTTGCGTTATTCTCCTTTAACGCAAATTAATTCTGAGAATGTAAAAGATTTAAAAGTGGCTTGGACCTATAACACAGGTGACTTCAAAACAGAAAATGACTCTGGTGAAACCACCAATCAGGTCACCCCAATTAAAGTTGGGGACAATATGTATATCTGTACCACGCACCAAAAATTGGTTGCCCTCGACCCAGCTACAGGTAAGGCGAAATGGACTTTTGACCCGAAGTTGAAATCGGACAATACTTTCCAACATTTAACCTGTCGTGGCGTGTCTTATTATGATGCGAACAATACAGTTGGTTTTGAAGCCAGCTTGCAACATAAAAAGTCATCGTCTGAGTTGTGCCCACGTAAAGTGATCTTGCCAGTGAATGATGGTCGTTTGGTTGCCATCAATGCTGATACTGGTGAGCGTTGTACGGACTTTGGTAAAAATGGTGAAGTCGACTTACAAAAAGATATGCCATTCCCTTATCCGGGCGGTTATATCCCAACTTCACCACCTGTGGTCACAGGCACGACGATTATTATTGCGGGTTCAACCACAGATAACTATTCAACTGAAGAACCTTCAGGTGTGATTCGTGGTTATGATGTGAATACGGGTGCATTGTTGTGGGTGTTTGATACAGGTGCCGAAGATCCGAACGCGATTCCAGCTCCGGGTCAAAAGTATGTTCAAAACTCACCGAATGCATGGGCACCATTAGCCTATGATGCAGCTTTGGATATCGTTTACATTCCAACGGGTGTGGGTACGCCAGATATTTGGGGGGGTAACCGTACCGAATTACATGAGCGTTATGCCAACTCAATGCTGGCACTGAATGCCTCAACAGGTAAGTTGGTGTGGAATTTCCAAACCACGCATCATGATTTGTGGGATATGGATGTACCATCACAGCCGACATTGACGGACATTAAAGACAAGTCAGGCAAAATGGTTCCTGCCATTTACGTGTTAACGAAAACAGGTAATGCCTTTGTTCTAGACCGTCGTACTGGTGCAGCCATTGTTCCAATTACGGAAAAACCTGTACCACAAACAGTGAAACGTGGGCCACAAACCAAAGGTGAGCGTTATTCTGCGACACAACCTTTCTCTGATTTTGATCTTGCACCAAAAGAGAAATTGACGGATAAGCAAATGTGGGGCGCAACCATGTTTGACCAGTTGATGTGCCGTGTGTCTTTCCACAAACTGAACTATGACGGTATTTATACCCCACCTTCAGAAAACGGAACTTTGGTTTTCCCGGGCAACTTGGGTGTATTCGAAT
This sequence comes from Acinetobacter sp. WCHA55, assembly GCF_002165305.2. Taxonomy (NCBI): domain Bacteria; kingdom Pseudomonadati; phylum Pseudomonadota; class Gammaproteobacteria; order Moraxellales; family Moraxellaceae; genus Acinetobacter; species Acinetobacter sp. WCHA55. The sequence goes on from NZ_CP032286.1 coordinate 647,900, forward strand.
GGGGCGGTATGTCTGTTAACCCTGACCGCCAAATCGCGGTGATGAACCCAATCGGTTTGCCGTTTGTGTCTAAGCTTATTCCAGCCGATCCAAACCGTCCGAAAACAGCCAAAGGCGCAGGCACTGAAGCGGGTGTACAACCAATGTATGGCGTGCCTTACGGTGTTGAAATCAGTGCGTTCTTGTCTCCATTTGGCTTGCCATGTAAACAGCCTGCTTGGGGCTTTGTGGCAGGTGTGGATTTAAATACTCATGAAGTTGCATGGAAACGTCGTATTGGTACGATCCGCGATAGCTTGCCGGGGATTCAATTGCCACCATTTAAAATGGGCGTGCCTATGCTTGGTGGTTCAATCTCAACTGCGGGGAATGTGATGTTTGTCGGTGGTACACAGGATAATTATATCCGTGCCATCAACGTGACCAATGGTGATGAACTGTGGAAAGGTCGTTTACCCGCGGGCGGTCAAGCCACACCAATGACCTATGAAGCCAATGGCAAACAGTATGTGGTCATTATGGCAGGTGGTCATGGTTCATTTGGCACCAAGATGGGAGATGCTTTGGTGGCATATGCCTTACCAGATGTAAAATAATCTTCTGTAGTCATTTAAACTTTAAAATAGCCTGATTCGTCAGGCTATTTTTATGTGCAGTCAGTTTAAAAGGGCAAAGTGACGATGTAGATAGCATAGAAGTATTGAGGGTCTGCCAAGAAAGCTGGGTTTAAAATTTATGCGGTAGCAATGGATGAGGGGGAGTGTGTATGTGATAGGCTGAACGGGGTTAGCTGAATAATGTATAAGTATCTAATAAAAAATACTTTAATCAGAAAAAACCTTTAGGATTAGGGACAAACAGCACATCTACTCATCCTTATCAATAAAACAGCTATGAAATATGTAAAAAACGCATTTTGTTGATAGTTTAAATCTCGTTATGCTGTCAGCCGTTATAATGAAACTACTAGCTGTACGCCATGTATTTATATACTGATTTCGATCAGCAACTGATCAATGAACGTGTTGCACAGTTCCGTGACCAAACGGAACGTTATTTAGCTGGAAAACTCACTGAAGATGAGTACCGCCCATTACGTCTTCAAAACGGTCTCTATGTACAACGCTATGCGCCAATGTTACGTATTGCTGTGCCTTATGGCTTAATGAACTCAACGCAATTACGCAAAGTTGCAGAACTTGCAACTGAGTTTGACCGTGGTTATGCACACGTTTCAACCCGTCAGAATATTCAGTTTAACTGGCCTGCGCTAGAAAATGTTCCAGACATGCTTCAAGAGCTTGCTTCGGTACAAATGCATGCGATCCAAACTTCAGGTAACTGTATTCGTAACACGACTACAGACCAATATGCAGGTGTGGTTGCTGGTGAAGTGGCTGACCCACGTCCAACGTGTGAATTGATCCGTCAATGGTCAACCTTCCACCCAGAATTTGCTTTCTTGCCACGTAAGTTCAAGATTGCTGTATCAGCACTTGAAGAAACCGATCGTGCAGCGACCTCATTCCATGATATTGGGGTGTATATCGTTAAAAATGAAGCGGGTGAGATCGGCTATAAAATTAAAGTCGGTGGTGGCTTAGGTCGTACCCCTGTAATTGGTAGTTTCATTCGTGATTTCTTGCCACGTGAAGACCTGATTGCTTATTTAGAAGCCGTACTACGTGTCTATAACTTACACGGTCGCCGTGATAACAAATACAAAGCACGTATTAAAATTTTAGTGAAAGCGTTAACGCCTCAAGTCTTTGCTGAAAAAGTCGAAGCTGAGTTTGCGCATACCATTAAAACGTTAAAGATTCAGCCTGAAATTTTGCAGAAATTAGACGAAGAATTTATACCGTTTGATTATCAAGATTATGCAGATGAAGATTTTTCTGAACAGTTTGCTGCACATCCAAAATTCAAACAGTGGTTCAATATCAATACCAATGCTCACAAAGTGAAGGGCTACCGTATTGTAACGATTTCGTTGAAGCGTACAGGTATTGCACCGGGTGATGTGACCACGGAAGAAATGAATTTGATTGCAGACCTTGCAGACAAATATACCTTTGGTGAATTGCGGACCACGCATGAGCAAAATATTTCTTTGGTCGATGTGCCTCAGAAAGATTTGTTTGAGCTATGGACTATTCTTGAGAAAAACAATCTAGCACGTGCGCACATTGGTTTCTTAACAGACATTATCTGCTGCCCAGGCGGTGACTTCTGTTCATTAGCAAATGCAAAATCAATTCCTATTTCTGAAGCGATTTCACGTCGTTTTGATGACTTAGATACCATTTATAACCTTGGCAAGCTGGATCTGAATATTTCAGGTTGTATGAATGCATGTGGTCATCACCATGTGGGCAACATTGGTATTTTAGGTGTAGACAAAAAAGGCGCTGAGTTCTATCAAATCACTTTGGGTGGTAATGCAGACCATGATGCTTCAATTGGTGACATCTTAGGCCCTTCATTTGCAGCTGAAGTGGTACCAGACATCGTTGAAGAAATTTTAAATACCTATCTTGACCTTCGAAATGAGGGTGAAGAATTCATTGAAACTTATCGCCGTGTGGGCATCCAACCCTTTAAGGAGCGTGCATATGCTTAATACAGCACTACAAGTCCTCTCTAAAGATGGCACGATTGCCGACAACACTTACCAAGTGATTGGTGAAGATGGTGTGTTACCGCAAGGTGATGTGGTTTTAACGGTTGAACAGTTGGATCAATTGGCTCAAGTTTCAGGTAAAAAAGCACTATTGGTTACAGTTGATGCTTCACCTGAGACGCATGAATTTCCTTTAGATCAGTTAGATGCTATCTTTATTGATTTTGCTGGTTTTAACGATGGTCGCGGCTATTCATTTGCAGCGTTATTACGCCGTCAAGGTTTCCAAGGTGAACTACGTGCAACAGGTGATGTGTTTAAAGATGTCTTGAACTACATGAAACGTTCAGGCTTTGATACCTTTGTTGTTAAAGAAGGCAAAGACATTCTTGAAGCAGCAGCGGGTTTAAATGATTTTAGAAATCCGTATCAAGCATCAACAGCTGTTGCTCAAGCCAGTTATCAAACAGGCGCTTAATTTTTTAAGCAAGCAATAAAAAGCTGGACTTCGGTTCAGCTTTTTTGTATTTATACGCAGCATTTTTGATGAAAAAATTGAAGAAAAAGAAGTAGGTAAATTGGACATGATGGCACTTTTTGCAAAAATTAATCCCGGTGTCATTTGGCTACTTATTGCTATTGCTACGGATGTGCTTTCGACTTTTTATTCCGCAAAAGGTAATGGCTTGGTCAATAAATTGGATCAAGGCATTGCACTGGTGCTGTACATGATTTCTTTTGCGTGTGCCGCCTATGCTTTGAAATTTATGCAAGCGGGAATTTTATATGTGCTGTGGTCTGGCATTGGTGTCATCGCCACAGCACTACTGGCCAAGACATTTTTAGGGCAGAACATCGATTTGGCTGGATGGCTCGGTATTGGTTTTATTACCGTGGGGCTCACAATTATTGCGCAATTTTCCAATATTGATGTTTAAAAAGAAGATGCTTTTATCCTTCTTCTAATTGGCAATTGACCATCCACTTCACGCCAAATTGATCGGTAAATGCACCATAGAGTGCACCCCAAAAGGTTTTCTCTAGAGGCATCTCTATTTTTCCATTGACTGAAAGTGCATCAAATAAACGTTTTGCATCGGCTTGCTCATGGGCTTCCAAATTGATCGAAATATAATGGTTATTACCTACCGTAAATACAGTATTGCTTTGGGTACAAAACTGATCATTGGTATCCGAAGCCATTAGAATCGTGCTGGCATTAATGGGAAGTGAAACATGCATGATTTTTTGTTGGTCAGCGTCGGAAAGGGTAACTGAACTTTCATCTGAAGGTAAGTCTCCATAACGCATGAATGTTGTAAATTCTCCACCAAAGACAGATTTGTAAAAATTAAAAGCGACTTCAGTTTGACCATCAAAGTTGAGGTAGTGATTCAGTTGCATTGTCTTATCCTTGTTGTTTTTTTCGTCGTTATTTTAACAAGTCGTTAAGATCGACCCTAATACAATCTTGTAATAAAAAATCCCTCGCAGTCGAGGGATTTTTATAAATGTCGCTTTTATATCAGCTAATCAGCCAATCTTTCATTGTATAAAATATGTCAATAAAAGAAAGTTGCTTGAATTTTAAAGTAATTCAATCGCTACAGCAGTTGCTTCACCACCACCGATGCAGAGTGCTGCAATACCCTTTTTACCACCTGTGCGTTTAAGCGCATGAATCAACGTCAGGATAATACGTGAACCGGTTGAACCCACAGGGTGACCCAGTGCGCAAGCTCCACCATTGATGTTCACTTTTGCTGGATCAAGTTTGAAGTCATCGATTGGACACATGGTTACCATTGCAAAAGCTTCATTGATTTCCCAAAGGTCGACCTCTTGTGCATCCCAACCCGTTTTTTTCAATACTTTTTCAATTGCACCGACGGGTGCAATGGTAAACTCTGATGGATGTTGTGAATTCGAAGCATAAGCCACAATTTTCGCTAACGGTGCTAAACCTTTGTTCGATGCATTTTCCGCTGACGTTAAAACCAGTGCAGATGCGCCATCCGAGATAGAGCTTGCATTTGCTGCAGTGATGGTGCCATCTTTAGCAAAAGCAGGGCGAAGGCTTGGGATTTTTGCAATGTTGGCGTTGAACGGTTGTTCATCTTTATCAACGACAACATCACCTTTACGAGTTGACACTGTCACAGGCACGATTTCATCAGTAAAGTAACCTTCGTTGACCGCTGTTTGTGCACGCTCTAAGGAGCGAATTGCAAATGCATCCATTTGCTCACGCGTATAGCCACGAGTATTGGCCATATCTTGAGCAAAAGAACCCATCAAGCGACCTGTTTCAGCATCTTCTAAACCATCCAGGAACATGTGGTCTTTAACATCGCCATGCCCCATACGGTAGCCTGCACGCGCTTTGGTTAAAATATAAGGAGCATTAGTCATCGACTCCATGCCACCTGCAACCACGATATTTGCTGAACCTGCTTTAATCATATCCGCAGCTTGCATCACCGCTTTCATGCCAGAACCACATAATTTATTGATGGTCACGGCACCTGTTGAATCAGGTAAACCTGCTTGGCGCATAGCTTGACGTGCTGGGCCTTGTTTTAAACCCGCAGGTAGAACACAGCCCATGATTACTTCTTCTACATCGTTTGTGTGTAGGCCAGCACGAGCAATTGCTTCTTTAATTGTTACTGCACCGAGTTCTGGGGCTGTTACACTGGCTAAACTGCCTTGAAAACCGCCCATTGCCGTACGAGCACCATTTACAATCACGATGTCTGTCATTTTCTTCTCCGAAATCACTTATCTGTTTTGTTGGAAACTTAAGCAGTATATGCAAATTTACTCGAGAGAAAAGCTGAAAACGTGATTATGGACTCATGGGTCTAGTTACAGGCATTGAGGGGTTCAGCTCTGGTCTGCCCCATTTTGCTCATGACCAATTTAAAGTGATCCTGACTTTGCATAGAGCAATAATAGAAAGTTCCATTTGAACCAAGGGGGAGGCCATTTTCAGCTTTAAAGCTCAAGGATGGAAGATTGAGCGCGCCACGCCAATCAAGATTGCCATATTTGAGCTGCTGCTGTTCTGTCCGAATAATTGTTTCATTTATATCTATTCGTCGGTTTTTATTATTATCGATAAATACAATAAAGCCCATGTTCCACTGATCATTTTGGCAGTGAAGGAGGTCTTGACTTGGGCAAATGGTGATATTTTGTCGTTGTAAGTTGGCTATGTTTTTGGCTGCATGAATATTATTCCTTAGTGTATTCAGTGTCTTGGTTCGCTCTTGTGCTGCCATATACTGATGAAAATGAGGAAGAGCTACTGTACAAATGATTATAATAATGCTAATAGTGATCATAAGTTCAAATAAAGTGAACCCTTTTTTATTTATAAAAAACATATGGTTATCCGGTTTTATTGTTATGGCGCTATTTTTTATTTATTAAAGCTTTGTTTATCAAACAAATTTTATACATAATTAGTAGTACTCAACTTGTTTAAAAAGCTGTTAAAATGTATGACAAGTGAAAATAAGCTATTCGCAAGTAAAAATTGAGTAAAAAATTACCGAATTACAACGGAAATTGTAAGTAATTTTGTCAATAATTTACTTGATTAAAGTTATCAAGCACTTGGAAAAAAAATAAAGTGTTTGTATGATTCATTGCGAATAGCTTAAAAATAAAACTGGGGTATAAAAAAGCCTATCTCAGGATGGTTAAATAAGCTTAAGCTTGAAAAACAATTGTTATCTCTGGAGGATAAATCCATGAAAATGAGTCGTATTGCATTAGCAATGCTCGTAGCTGCTCCTTTAGCTGCTGCAAACGCGGGCGTAACTGTTACTCCATTAATGCTTGGTTACACTTGGCAAGACAGTCAGCACAACAACGGTGTTGACCATTTAACTTCTGGTCCTGAGCTACAAGACGATTTATTCGTTGGCGCAGCACTTGGTGTTGAACTTACTCCATGGTTAGGTTTTGAAGCTGAATATAACCAAGTTAAGGGTGATATTGATTCGGCTTTTGCTAACTCAGAATACAAACAAACTCAAATTAACGGTAACTTCTATGCTACCTCTGATTTGATCACTAAAAACTATGATAGCAAAATTAAGCCATACGTACTTTTAGGTGCTGGTCATTACAAATATGACTTAGGTGATGTTGGTCTTAAAGATGATGAAGGTACTTTAGGTAATGCAGGTTTTGGTGCTTTCTGGCGCTTGAATGATGCTTTGTCTCTACGTACTGAAGCTCGTGCTACTTACAACATCGATGAAGACTTCTGGAACTACACAGCGCTTGCTGGTCTTAACGTAGTTCTTGGTGGTCACTTGAAACCTGCTGCTCCAGTAGTAGAAGTTGCTCCAGTTGAGCCAGTTGCTCCAGTTGAACCACAAGAGTTAACTGAAGACCTTAACATGGAACTTCGTGTGTTCTTTGATACAAACAAATCAAATATCAAAGACCAATACAAGCCAGAAATCGCTAAAGTTGCTGAGAAGTTAGTTGAATATCCAAACGCTACTGCTCGCATCGAAGGTCACACAGACAACACTGGTCCACGTGCATTGAACGAACGTTTATCTTTAGCTCGTGCTAACTCTGTTAAATCGTCTCTAGTAAACGAATACAACGTTGATCCAGCTCGTTTGTCTACTCAAGGTTTCGCTTGGGATCAACCGATTGCTGACAACAACACTAAAGAAGGCCGTGCTATGAACCGTCGTGTATTCGCGACAATTTCTGGCAGCCGTACAGTTCAAGCTCAATAATCTGAGTTTTAACTAAAAAAACGACTCTTCGGAGTCGTTTTTTTATGCCTTTAGATAATGCAATTTATGTTAACTCGTGTTGATAAAAATAAGCTTCAGCCCAGTGCAAGAGCTGTTAAGACTTAGGGTGGTCAGGGTCATTTACGCATAGGATATAAGATATTGGTAGAGATATTTATTTTTAGAAGATGAGTCCAAGAAGAATGAACAGAAGATTTCCATTTGCACATGCTTGATGACATCGATAAAAATCTTAACTTTAGAATGGATAGATATTTCTAGTTGCCTGGCATTGTAAGGCTTTTTTGTCAAAGAAATATTATTTATAGATTGATATTTAGTGTTTGTACGTTGATAGGTATCGGGAGTCAATAAGCTGTCTTATTAAAATTTACTATATTTATTAATTGGTTATATTTGGTTGGAAGAGTAAATAATGAAATGGAGATAGTAAAAAACAGCCCGAAGGCTGTTTTTTATTATGAATGAATTTTATTCGCGATCAGGATTCATTGGACTGACATCCATTTCTTGGTAAGAAACCAGTTTGGTTTTGTATTTCCATTTATAGCCTAGCCAAATCGCTAAGAATAAGAAAATACCAATATAAGTCGATAAAACAGAGAGCCATTCGCCATCAAGTACCGCTTGGTAGTTTTGACCTAAAACAACAATGGCACACAGGATAAAGGCAAACCAAGGGGCAAAGGGGAAGAATTTTGCACGATAAGCTAAGTCTTCAACCTTGTGCCCTTGGGTAACATAGCCTTTACGGAAACGATAGTGTGAAACAGCAATCCCTAACCAAACAATAAAGCCACACATGCCCGACATGTTGAGCAGCCAATTAAAGACCTGTTCTTCGCCAATGAAAGTAGTTAAGAAGCAGAGTGCAGCAATTGCAGTTGTTGCATAAAGTGCATTCATGGGTACGCCGCGTGGGTCTAATTTGGCAAACACTTTAGGTGCACTACCATTTTGAGCCATATCGAACAGCATTCGCGTCGATGAATACATCCCTGAGTTACCAGCCGAAAGAATCGCAGTTAAAATCACGGCATTCATTACGCTGGCAGCAAAGGCAAAACCTGCTTTTTCATAGAGTAGGGTAAATGGAGAGAGTGCAATATTCTCTGATGAAGCTGCTTGTAACAGAAGTGGATCATCATATGAAATGAGCGTGCCGATAATGAAAATACACACCACATAAAACAGTAGAATGCGCCAAAAAATCTGTTTGATAGCAATCGGAATAGTCTTTTGTGGATCTTTCGACTCACCAGCGGCAACGCCAACCATTTCGGTACCCTGAAACGAGAACCCTGCAATCATCGCCACACCAATCAGTGCAGATAAGCCACCAACAAAGGGTGCTTCACCTTTAGTCCAGTTGGCAAAAGGTGCGACACCTGGCGTCATCATGATTTTACCAATCATGAAAATACCAATGATGATAAACACAATGATGGCAAGGACTTTAACCAAGGAGAAGAAGAATTCACTTTCACCAAAGCCTTTGACTGTCAGTGCATTGATCCCAAAGACAACGGCCAGGAAGAGAGCACTCCAGTAGAAACCGGGTAGGTCGGGAAACCAGAATTTCATAATGAATTGGACTGCAACCAATTCAAATGCAACCGTAATGGCCCAGTTATACCAATAGTTCCAGCCAAGGGCGAAACCAAAACCGCCTTCAACATACTTGGTACCATAGGTGAAAAATGCACCGGATGTTGGGTTATGTGTTGCCAACTCACCCAGACTGGTCATGAGAAAGTAAATCATCACACCAATTAAGCAGTAAGCCAATAACGCCCCGCCAGGGCCAGCATTTGCAATGGTTGCACCTGAGGCAAGGAATAAACCTGTACCAATTGAACCACCAATGGCGATCATATTCAGATGGCGAGCTCCAAGCTTTCGCTTGAGTTGAGCTGGTTGAGTCGTTTCGCTCATCATTGTTCCTTAAGATTTCTTTTGTGTGCTGGCAAACAGCACTTTAAAGCCTTGTTGATCGGCTTTGGTTGTACATTGGCCAAAACTTTGCTCAATTAATAATGGATAATTTAGAAAGCGGTTGGCAACAATCCACAACTCGCCATCCGATTTGAGATGGCGACGGGATGTTTTGCATAAATTTTCGCTGGCATTGTAATCTGTATGAATGCCTTGATGGAATGGGGGATTGCTGACGATTGCGTGTAAGAATAGTGGTGCATCCTCAATTCCGTGTACTGCTTTAATCTCAAGTTGTTCTGGTAGAAGGTTATTTTTCTCAAAAGTCATTTTTGTTGAAGCCAGTGCAAAGGCATCGACATCCAGCGCAAAAATGCGATTTTTCGGATTTAACTTGGCTAAATAAGCGCTGATCACACCTGCACCACAGCCAAAGTCTGCAATTTTTCCAGAAGTGACGTGTGAAAGGTGAGGCAATAGCACGGCTGTACCCACATCTAGACGGTTTTGACTAAACACACCCGGTAATGCGCAAATCTGTAATTCACCTTTTGGGGTTGGAACAGTGTAGTGTTGTGCCCAATCAGCCAATGGTTTTGCGGTTACGGTTTTTTCGGTGACCAATTGCCACATTTGACAATGTCGAGCGCTGTCTAACTTGAGGGTTTTACCAAAAGGTTGTAGCTGTTTAGACGCGCGCTCTACACCACCTTTCTTTTCACCAACTAAAAAGATTGATGCGCCTACTGCCAAACGACTGACCAGCTGGTGTAGGACATAATTGAGCAGTTCTTTTGACTTTGGAACAAATACGATGGCTTGATCAAAAGCAATTTCAGGCAAATCTGTACCAAAATGCACATCACTTTGTTGGTTTTGGAAATATTGTAATTCGTTAAAATTCCATGTCCAAAAATGCGGTTCTACACTACCAATTAGCTGTGTATTTAATTCGTCACACGGTGCATTGACCAGTAAAACTGAACCAGAGAGAAATTCCTGCTGGCGAAGAACAACTTCACTTCGTGGATCCATTTTATATACTCCATTGTAAAAACGATGCCCAGACAGTGCTGGGCAAAGTGCATACTGAAATGAACAATTATTTCTTCGTTTCAGGAAGAATAATATTTAATAACAAGGCTGCAATACCACCTGTAGCAACACCTGAACTGAAGATGTTACGGAATAATTCAGGTAAGTGTTCCAAAATTTGTGGAACTTGTGCAACACCCAAGCCGAGTGCCAATGAAATGGCAATAATCAGTAGTGCACGGCGGTCAAGATGAATACCTGACAGAATGTTAATCCCAGAAGCTGCTACAGCTCCAAACATCACCATCACAGCACCACCTAAAACAGCTTGAGGGACCGCCTGAATCACACCTGCAACAGCAGGGAGTAAACCTAGAATCACCAATAACGCAGCAATCCAAATGCCGACATAACGGCTCGCAACGCCAGTGAGTTGAATTACACCATTGTTTTGCGCAAAGACCGAGCTAGGGAAGGTGTTGAAAATACCTGCAAGGAAAGAGTTTGCACCATTCACCAAGACCCCACCTTTAATACGCTCCATCCATGTAGCACCATCCACAGGCTGGTTCGAGAGTTTAGAGGTTGCCGTAATATCACCAATTGCTTCTAAAGACGTCACTAAATAGATGAAGGCCATTGGAATAAACAAACTCCAAGAGAAGCTGAGTCCAAAGTGCATTGGGGTTGGAATTTGAATTAAAGGTGCATCCTGAAGACCTGAAAAGTCGAGATGCCCCATAAACCCTGCCAACACATAACCGACAATCAGTGCGATTAAAATAGCCGAGCTTTTCACCCAAGTAATACGAATGCGGTTCAATATAATAATCAGTGCCAATACTGTACACGACATGATGAGATTGTCGGCATTGGCAAAGGTATTATTTGACATGGCTTGATAGCCACCACCCATGCTGATCAGACCTTCTTTAATAAGAGTCAAACCAATCAATAACACCACGATGCCTGTTACCAATGGGGTAATGAGCATTTTCACCCAAGGCAGAATGCGTGAAACACCCATTTCAATAAATGAACCTGCGATTACCACACCAAAAATGGCAGCCATGACGGATTCTACAGGAGTACCTGCAGCAACCATGGCAGAGCCAATTCCAATAATCGGGCCAATAAAGTTAAAACTGGTACCCTGAACAATCAATAAGCCAGCGCCAAAAGGTCCAACTTTTTTACATTGTAAAAAGGTTGCAATCCCTGAGATGACCAAAGACATGGATAAAATCATGTTGGTGTCTTCTTTCGACACACCAAGCGCTAGGCAGATAAGTAAGCCTGGAGTAACAATTGGGACAATAATTGCAAGGAGATGTTGAAAGGCAGCAAGAAAAGCAATGATTGGGCGAGGGCGGTCGTTTAAACCATAGACCAAATCGAGTTGGTCTGTTTGATTGGGAGAGAGATTTTGATCAGACATATGTCAAAGGGTGTTAGCAAGGTGGCGCTATTCTAATCGCTTTACACAGCTTTACAAAATTAATTACACACCACTTATCAAAAAAAATGAGTCTGTCAATAAACTGTCACTACTAAATTCTATTATTTTTCTGTATAATTTGCCCTCAAACTTTAGGCGTATCGAATTTACATGTCAGATATTAAAACTCTCCGCAACATTGCCATCATTGCGCACGTTGACCACGGTAAAACCACTCTAGTAGACAAACTTTTACAGCAATCAGGTGCACTTGGCGATCGTGCAGGCGAGATTGAGCGTGTCATGGATTCAGGCGCGATTGAAAGTGAACGTGGTATTACTATTCTTGCAAAAAACACTGCAATCAAATGGTTAGATGCACGTACCAATACAGAATACCGTATTAACATCGTCGACACCCCAGGACACGCGGACTTCGGTGGTGAAGTTGAACGCGTAATGTCGATGGTTGACTGTGTACTTCTTCTTGTTGACTCTCAAGAAGGCCCAATGCCACAAACTCGTTTCGTAACGCAAAAAGCGTTCGCACGTGGTTTGAAGCCAATCGTAATTATCAACAAAGTCGACAAGCCAAGCGCACGTCCAGATTGGGTTATTGACCAAGTATTTGATTTGTTTGATAACTTAGGTGGTTCTGACGAACAGTTAGACTTCCCAGTTGTTTACGCTTCAGGTCTTCGTGGTGTTGCTGGTCCATCTCCAGAAGAATTAGCGGAAGATATGACGCCGTTGTTCCAAACAATTGTAGACATTGTTGAACCACCAGCAGTTGATGTTGATGGTCCATTCCAAATGCAGATTTCATCACTTGACTATAACAGCTTCGTTGGTGTTATCGGTGTTGGCCGTATTCAACGTGGTTCTGTAAAATTAAACACACCAGTAACTGTGATTGATAAAGACGGTAAGACACGTAACGGTCGTATCTTAAAAATCATGGGTTACCATGGTTTAGAACGTGTTGATGTTGAATCTGCTCAAGCAGGCGATATCGTATGTATCACAGGTATTGATGAACTTCATATTTCTGACACCATTTGTGATCCGAAAAATGTTGAAGCATTACCAGCCTTGTCTGTAGATGAACCTACAGTAACCATGACGTTCCAAGTAAACAACTCTCCGTTTGCTGGTAAAGAAGGTAAATTTGTTACTTCACGTAATATCCGTGAACGTCTTGACCGTGAATTGATTCATAACGTAGCACTTCGTGTTGAAGATACTGATAGCCCTGATAGCTTTAAAGTATCTGGTCGTGGTGAACTTCACCTTTCAGTTCTTATTGAAAACATGCGTCGTGAAGGCTTCGAAATGGGCGTATCTCGTCCACAAGTAATCTTGAAAGAAGTTGATGGCGAAAAGCAAGAGCCATACGAAAACGTAACATTTGACGTTGAAGAACAGCACCAAGGTTCTGTAATGGAACAAATGGGTCATCGTAAAGGCGAAATGACAAATATGGAAGTTGACGGTAAAGGCCGTATCCGTATTGAAGCAACTGTTCCTTCACGTGGCTTAATTGGTTTCCGTTCAGAATTCTTGACTATGACTTCTGGTACAGGAATCATGACTTCAAGCTTCTCACACTACGGTCCAATGAAACAAGGTACTGTTGCGAAACGTCAAAATGGTGTGTTGATTTCTATGGTTCAAGGTACTTGCCTTGGCTATGCATTGTTCACATTGCAAGACCGTGGTCGCCTATTTGCTAAACCTCAGTTAGAAGTTTACGAAGGTATGATCATTGGTATTAACTCTCGTTCAGATGACATGACAGTTAACCCAACTAAAGCAAAACAGTTAACTAACGTACGTGCTTCTGGTACTGATGATGCGTTGACTCTTGTTCCTGCGGTTGAATACACGTTAGAACAAGCGCTTGAATTCATTGAAGATGATGAATTAGTTGAAGTAACACCTAAGTCAATCCGTATCCGTAAACGCTGGTTGACTGAAAACGAACGTAAACGTAACCGTTCTGGTAAATAAGTTTTAAAAATGATGTTGCCCCATGCGGGGCAGCGACATTTAAAAATGCCATCAATTAATTGATGGCATTTTTTGTTTGAAATTAGCAAACCATTATATAAAAGCAGATGATTTCCGAGTAAATTACGTGGAAATGAAGCTATAAAATTAATGTATACTTCGTCACATAAATTAAAGTCAAAAAATAACTGGAGATTTAAATGAGTATTATGCAAGAGTTCCGCGAATTTGCGGTAAAAGGTAATATGATCGACTTGGCTGTCGGTGTGATTATTGGTGGGGCATTTGGTAAGATTGTTGATTCATTAGTGAAAGATATCATTATGCCATTGATTACTGTGATCACCGGTGGCGGTGTGGATTTCACACAAAAGTTCTTTGTTTTAGGTGATAACCCAAACAATTTACAGTCTTTAGATGAGTTAACCAAAGCAGGTGTAAATGTCCTGACCTATGGTAACTTCCTTACGATTTTAATTAATTTCATCATTTTGGCATGGGTGGTGTTTTTAATGGTGAAAATGATCAATCGTATGCGCCGCAAACAAGAAGAAGCAGCGCCAGCACCAGCAGCAACGCCAGAAGATATTGAGCTGCTACGTGAAATTCGTGATGAATTGAAAAAACGTCAGTAATCGAATAAGTAAAAATAAAACGGCACATTAAGTGCCGTTTTTTATATCTGTGTCTTATGCAAAGACTGGTTTTTATACAGTTTTGGTTTTATGATGCGCGCTGATTGAATAGCTGTGGTGATGTTGAATGAACCAATTATTTGTCTATGGGACACTTCGTCCGAATCATGAAAATGCCCACCTTTTAGAGCGTATAGGTGGGACATGGCAAAAAGGTTATGTGCATGGTGTGGTACATATTTTGGATTGGGGGCCCGACAAAGGCTTATTCGCCATTGTTTTAGATCCGCAAGCAGCAGCGGTTGAAGGATATTTTTTTAGCAGTGAAAAATTGGCCGAACATTGGGATGCATTGGATGAATTTGAAGGGATGCAGTATCAACGGGTGAGGGTACAAGGGACGTTGGAATCTGGCGAACGCGTTGATGCTTGGACATATGAGATGAAAGAGGCTTAATCAAATACAGTGTTCGCGATGTGTTTAGGCTTAAACACATCACATACTGCGCCTCCTTTTAAAAATCCATACGGAATTTAATTTCTAATAAATGAAAACCAAATTGGCTCTTTATGGGGCCATGTAGTACTTTTTCAGCTGCACTAAAAACCAGTTTATCAATTACAGGCACCAATTGGCCTTTTTTGACTTCCCCCAGTTCACCACCGCGTTTAGCTGAGTTACAGGTGGAATATTGCTTGGCAATTTTGGCGAAATCGGCGCCATCGTGGATTTTCTTTTTCAGTTGTTCAGCGAGGTCTTTGTCTTTGACCAAAATATGACGAACAATAGCAGTTTTCATTTGGTTTTTCCTCGAGCTGTGGCTTTGGGCTTAGATTGCACTTTTTTTAGTGGTTGGCATTCGGGACAAAACACAGAAGCACGCTGCCCCAGTTTAATGTTTTCAAGCGTGGTTTCGCAGTTCACACACATTTCTCCTGCTCGGCCATAAGCCAATAAGGTTTGTTGAAAGTAGCCATTTTCACCCATCGCATTGGAATAGTCTCGCAGGGTAGAACCACCTAAATCGATGGCCTGCTGCAAAATACGTTTAATCTCGACCACCAATTTCTCAATTTGGCTGAATGTTAAACTAGACGCCACTTGCGCAGGGTGTATGCCCAAATTAAACAAACTCTCTGTGGCATAGATATTTCCGACACCAACCACCACATGATTATCCATGATTGCAACTTTTATGCCGACCTGTTTGTTTTTCAACTTTTGACTTAAATATTCAGCGTTAAAATCATCACTCAGTGGTTCAGGTCCAAGGGTATCGATTAGCTTGGTTTGCGAATATTCATCCAACCATAAAATACAGCCGAAGCGGCGCGGATCATGGTAGCGTAGCTCGACATCTTCAAAACGAATAATCAAATGATCGTGTTTACGCAGGGTTTCACCCACCTCACAAATACGGAAACTCCCTGACATGCCCAAATGCCAAAGCATAGTGTCTTGTTCAAAAACGGCCAAAATGTATTTAGAGCGTCGTTTGAGTTGAATTAAACGCTGCCCTACCAGTTTGTTGAGATCTGTGGGAATCGGCCAGCGCAGGCTCGACTGGCGAATTTCAATACTATGTACTTGTTGATCTAATAGCGGCGTTAAACTGGCTTTGGTGGTTTCAACTTCTGGTAATTCTGGCATGGCAACATGAGCTGATAAAACTTGAGGCTAATATTGCGGTGTAAACGCAAGATTGCAAGTGATTTCAACGAGAGGCTTATCTTTAGTGCATTTGTACCAAGCTAAAGTGAGGGATTGTGTATTGTGATCAGGAATAATCATCCTCAAATTGCGTTCTCGAATCGTGTGAAAACTGGCATGAATCACCCAAATCCAATCTTCTGTTTATAGTTGTAGGCGATATTGATAACTTTTTTTTGACTTAATGATAAAAATTTTGATGAGATCTTTGTTTAAAAATTATGTACTTTTCATTAAATTTTTCATTTAAATAAAATGAATTATTCTTCATTTTAATTTGGGGCTTAGGTTTTATGCGACAGTTTTCTTTCTCCTTATTTGCAACAGCAATGTGTGCTTGGGCGACAGTGAGTCATGCGGAGCAGATGTTGGATGTACATGGCCAGTATTTGTTTGGTGACTGGGAGGGAAAACGAACTGAATTGGCGCAAAAAGGCATTAAGTTTGAAGCCAATGCTTTAACAGATACCAACTATTTGGCGGATGGCGGTCATAATGCCGGTGCAAGTCCAAATACCGCTTCACAGTTCTGGCTAGGCACACAATTTGATTTAGAGAAGCTAGCGGGCTGGGAAGGGGTCACTGTTCGTTTTGTTGCGACTGCGCGTCAAGGACAAAGTACCTCTATTCGCGATTTGCAGGATCCTTCTGCACCGCAATTAGCCAATGTACAAGCCACTTATGGCCGTGGCAACCAAGACAGCCGTTTGTCAGAGCTTTCGATTGAAAAGCGTTTTAAAGAAAAAGGGCTCAGTGTCAAAGTTGGGCGACTGGGTTTGGGGGCTGATTTTGATGTGATGGCGTGTGATTTTGTCAGTAATGCCTTTTGTGCCGCGCAAATGGGAAAATGGCAGGGCAATATCTGGATGAATACGCCAGTTTCACAATGGGGCGGTCGTATTAAGTACCAAGTGATTCCTGAAGTAGCAACGCAAATAGGGGTGTACGAATTCAATCCAGATAATGGTAATGGTAAAGCTGAAGGGCAAGGTTGGAGCTTAGACACAGAACATGCTGATGGTGTAACTATTCCAGTAGAAGTGATTTGGACACCGAAGACGCTGTTCAATGGTTTGGCGGGGAGCTATCGGGTCGGTGGGATCTATAACACAGCAGATGACCCAAACAATCAATATGATGTGGCTTATGGCAAAGGGGTGGTTGGCGAAGATCGGACGTTTGCAGGTTGGATTGCCATCGAACAGCAACTGACTTCAACGGGTGCAGAGCGCCAAGGTTTACATGGTTTTGCCAACTTTACATGGCATGATCGCATCACCAATAAAGTAGATAACTCACAACAAGTAGGGCTTAAATATATTGGCGTATTTGACCAGCATCCGACGGATATTTTAGGTTTGGGAGTGAATCGTGTACACCTGAATGAGCGATTCACTGCGGGTAAGGCACAGTATGATGCAAGCGCGGAATACAATATTGAACTGAACTATAGCTATAACGCTACGCCATGGTTAATGCTGCGTCCCAACATCCAATATGTGATCAACTCAGGTTCAAGCCATGTGGTGGATAATGCTTTGGTTTTGGGGCTAGGCAGCCGCATTATTTTCTAAATCGATGGCAATAAAAGTGCAAAGGTCTGACAGTAGGTTTGCACTTTTAGCGTTGAATGTAAGGCATTTTATTTGTTATAGATGATAGTGAGTACAGGGAGAGCTGTGATGCCATTATTATTTCAACCCATTCAATTTGGGGATTTAAGCTTAACAAATAAAATCGTGATTGCGCCCATGTGCCAATATTCAGCCAATGATGCGGGTGAGCTGAGCTATTGGCATGAGCAACAATGGGCCAATTATGCTTTGTCAGGTGCGGGCTTATGTATTGTTGAAGCGACAGCTGTACAAGCGGTAGGACGGATTAGTTTTGCGGACTTAGGACTGTGGAATGATTTGCAACGTGCGCAAATGAAAGCCTTACTTCAAAAAGTCAAAACACTCTCTCCAATGCCTTTTGCCATTCAACTGGCACATGCAGGGCGTAAAGCATCGACCGATCGCCCTTGGTCGGGAAAAGGTCAGATCAAACCGAATGAATTCCATGGCTGGCAAACGGTGTCTGCCAGTGATGTGCCTTTTAAGCCTGAAGAGCATGCACCCCATGCTTTGAGTGTGGCGGAGATGCAAGACATCATTGACGACTTTTCTAGCGCCGCTGTACGTGCAGTAGATGCAGGTTTTGAGTTGATTGAGCTACATGCAGCTCATGGTTATTTGCTACATCAGTTTATGTCACCACTTGCGAACCGACGGACTGATGAATATGGCGGAAGCTTTGAAAACCGCATTCGATTTACCTTAGAGGTGTTCCAAGCCATTAAACAAGCCGTTCCTGAAAACTATCCCGTGGGTGTGCGTTTATCTGCAACTGACTGGATGGAGTCGACCGCAACAGAAAGTTGGGACATTGATTCAACGGTAGGTCTATCCAAGGCATTGGAGCAACTGGGTGCGGCTTATATCCATGTTTCAAGTGGCGGCTTGCATGTTGAGCAAGACATTCAGATTAAGGCCAAATATCAAGTACCTTTTGCTCATGCAGTGAAACAAGCGGTGCAAATTCCAGTCATTGCAGTGGGATTGATTACAGAAGCCAAGCAGGCTGAACATATTTTAGAAGCGCAAGAAGCCGATGCAATTGGTCTGGCGCGTGCCATGTTGTATGACCCAAGATGGCCGTGGCATGCAGCAGCAGAACTGGGTGGGAAAGTCTCTATCGCACCACAGTATTTACGGTGTCAGCCACATGGGATCAAAGATTTGTTTTCTGCGTTCTAATAATCGCATCAGTATTTTGCTTCTCCTATTGGTGCTTTAAAATATTTCAACTGAGTAAAGGTGTATCCTAGGATAGATCTTTACTTACATCATCTGGAAAAGGAATAACTTGAATGATTTTCTCGGTAATTTTTCCAGTATTTTTCCTGCTCTTTCTTGGCTTTATTTCAGTCAAAATTCAATTGCTTGCTAAAGAGCAAATGACTGCAATCAGTGCTTTTGTCATCAAAATTGCGTTACCTGCTTTATTGCTGCACGCCTTGGCATCAAAGGACCTGCATGAAATTTGGTATCCGTCCTATTTCTTTGTTTATGCAGTTGTGACTTTTGGTTTATTCATTTCGGCTTTTATTCTCGGTCAAAAGCTTTTTAATAATCACTTTACCCACGCTTCAGTCTTCTCACTGGGTGCATCTATGTCCAATACAGGCTTATTGGGAGCCGCTATTTTGACGTTGCTGATGGGGAGTGAAGCGATGATTTATATTTCATTGGTGGTGATCATTGAAAGTGTATTTTTGGTTCCATTGATGCTCACTTTGGCTGAAATAGGCCGACAAAGGCAAGCCAATGTTGCTTCCATTTTAAAGACTACATTTCTTACGTTATTTAAAAACCCATTGTTCTTGTCGGTGATAATCGGCATGAGCTGTGCGATGTTTGAAATTAAAATTCCGCATTTAATCGACCAAGTGTTTGCAATGTTAGGTCAGACTGCCTCGCCTTTAGCCTTGTTTATTATTGGTGGTGGAATGGTCGGTCTCACTATTCAGTCTTTTAACCTGCAAACGGTTTATCTGGTGGTGTCTAAAAATATTTGTATGCCACTCTTGGTCTATTTAGGACTGACCTATTTGACTGCATTGGACCAAAAGATGATTTATGCAGGGACCTTGATTGCAGCCTTACCGATGCCATCTCTATTTGGTATTTTTGGGCAAGTGTATGGTTTGAATGAAAAAGCACTCACTCCACTGATGATTAGCACGCTGTTGAGCTTTATGGTGGTCAGCGTCTTGATTGGTATTTGGTGGTAAAAAAATACTCTCCAAGGAGAGTATTTTTTGAAGAAGAGGTTTATTTTTTGACTGCTGCTGTTGCAGGGGACTTGGCTTGATTCGCCATCATAGTTTCAACCTGCGCTAATGACTCTTTAGCCTGCGGCACATTTTCTTTGGCTAAGGCAGTAAAAATTTTCTTCGCCTCTGGTAGGTTCTGCGGAATAATATTGCCATTGGCAAACATATTGCCCACGGCCATTAGGGCTGGAATGTAACCTTTTTTAGCTAAGTCTTGAATGCTGTCGAGGCCTTTTTGAATCGGCGCTTCTTGTTTGTTTTTAAAACCTGTGCTGATGTCGTACAAGGCTTGTGCATGAATAGCTTGATAGTTGCCTTTTTTCACCAAAGGCTCAAGTTTCTTAAGGGCTAACTTTTCAGACTCTGGTTTATTTTCAGAAAATAACAGCACAGCATATTCAACGGTTGCGTCATCAAAGCCGAGTTTAGATGCAGCTTCAAAGTGTTGTTTGGCTTTGTTGATATCTTGCGGTAAGCCTAAAGTGCCAGTGACATAGTTTTTCGCAAGCACATAGTGTGCAACAGGGTAGCCTTTGTTTGCCGCATCTTGGTAGAGTTGAATGGCTTTCTTCTCATTTTTCGCCGTGCCTTGGCCTGTTTGCGTCAAATACGCCAAGTTATACATGGCTTGTGGGTTGCCAGATTTCGCCAGTTTTTCTAAAGCTTGATATGCCCCTGTCATATTGTTGGCTTTGACCATTTCTTCAATTTTGGCAAATTCGGGGTTGGTCGTATCTTGGGTGGTGGCTGCAAGTGCAAACTGGCTAGAAAGAGCAATTAAGCTTGCAAGTACGATTTTCTTCATGCTGTATCAACCTTTTTCGTACACATAAGTCCATCTATGTGCGTATTTGTTTTTAGTCATTTCACATCATAAGTTGAATTGTGTGAATGTAAATATCTGAATTGTGTCTTGGTCTTACAAATTTCCGTTGATTGTGTTGATCGGTATATATTTTTCCAATACAAACCGCGTGCTCTGAGGTGGGAAGGATTCAAACGTGTTATGGGTATTTGTAGCTGATCGGCTTCGCTTTTTCATTAGGTTTATGGCTTAGATTCTGTTTAAATAGCGCTGAAAATGAGTAGTGAGTTCAGCATGTTTATTAAGTCAATTAAGCGAAATTATTTAAAAGTTTTGGCCGATGAGTCGATTCCAGATGGCGAAAAAATTGATGCCTTATTGATGAAATTGGGTGGTGAGTTTTTAGTGAGCAAAGATGACCGCGTGTATATCTTTGAAAAAGACGGTGTGACCGCAAAATTTGATGCTAAACATGCACGAGACTTTTCATTTAAAGACTATCTCTGCAAAGACATGAATAAATTGTTTCATGATTTTTGATTTTTAAGATTCATTGAAATGAGTGAATTATTAAATAAGGCTTTCAATTGCTTTCAGTCCTTGGATGAGTCTTTTATTCAACTACCGATGCTTGCTATACAGTTCTAAAGCAATATTTTTTATGTTCTGTTTGTAGCCATATAATGACAATGAAGGCCTTAATCCACTGTAAAAACGTTTGCAGTGGTTAGGTTAAAAGATAATATAAAATAATAGTTTGTATATGAAGAGCCTATACGATTTTCTAGCAAAAGCATTTGACGCTATGCTCATCATTCAAGTTTTATTATACTTAGATTCTCAAATGAAGTGCAACAGAGATTAAATTATTGGAAAGAAGCAAGATGAGCTAGCATTTTGCTTCCGACCGACCAAAGTCAAAGTTGCATCATGAACTATACTCATCTTACCCAAGAAGAACGATATCAGATTTATACATTGTTACGTGAAGGTTTTTCTAAACGTTATATCGCTTGGAGACTGAATCGTTCACCTTCAACCATTTCTAGAGAAATCAAACGTAATCGAGCTAGAAATGGCTATTTCGCTAAACATGCCAATAAAGTAGCTCGAAGACGACATTGTCCTAATCCTAAAAGAATCCCTTGTGAAATGTGGGCACATGTCATCTCTTATCTTGATCTTCAATGGAGTCCTGAACAGATTGCTTCTCATGTTCCAGTCAGTTTGCATTCAATTTATCGCTTTATACGACAGGATAAAAACAATGGCGGTACACTCTTTCATCACCTACGTTTCAGAAATCAAAGAAAGAGGAAATACGGCTCTCCTGAAACCCGTGGTCAGCTGAGTAATCGTAAAAGCATTCATGACAGACCTATCGAGATTGAGCGGCGGAATCGCTTTGGTGATCTGGAAATAGATACGATTGTTGGTAAGAACCATCAGCAATCATTGGTCTCTATTGTGGATCGGAAGACAGGTTATTTATGGCTGAAAAAGTGTAGCTCACGCAAGGCAGAGGAAATTTGCCAAACAACCATCAGCCTTCTTAAGCCAATCAAAGATCAGCTAAAGACTATTACCGCAGATAATGGTAAGGAGTTCAGTCTGCATAAGTATGTTGCTCAAGAATTAGAACTAGACTGGTATTTTGCTGATCCTTATAGCGCTTGGCAACGAGGCACGAATGAAAATACAAATGGTTTAATCAGACAATACATTAAAAAAGGCAGTAATTTAAATGCCTATACGGATGAATATATCTCAGAAATCACTCAACGTTTAAATCATCGCCCAAGAAAAAGACTCAGCTTTAAAAGTCCGAGTCAGGTATTATGGCAACAACATGGTGTTGCACTTCAAATGCTAATCTAAGATATAAAAAAGAAGCTTACTTTTCATAAGATAAATCGAGACCGATCTAAAATGATAAAAATATTCTCAATCTTATTCATATGCTTAATTAGTTCAATGGCAGTTTTAGCAGGGCAGCCCAATCTTGTTCCTCATCAAATCAACTTGAAAAATGGGAAGGGTTTTTCTCTAAATCTCCCCGCAAATTACGAAATCATTCCTGCGGCTGAAGGTTTAAAACGCGTTCGTTTTTTTAGCAAAGCACCTGACGGTAGAATGTTTGTAACGGATATGCACGATTTGACTGACAATCAAAAAGGCATCGTTTATATTTTGGATGAATGGAGTGCTGAAACGGGAAAATTCGGCAAAATTATTCCTTATATGACGGGGTTAAAAAATCCAAATTCAGTCCAGTTTTATACCGATTCTCAAGGACAGGATTGGTTGTATTTAGCTGAAACGCATCAGCTCACCCGACAGAAATTTACTCAAGGTGAAATAAAACCCACGGCCAAAGCTGAAGTTTTAGCGACGTTTCCTGATTATGGCTTAAGTTATAAATATGGGGGCTGGCATCTAACACGAACTATAGCCGTAGGTGGGAACGGAAAAATTTATGTTTCCGTGGGTTCGAGTTGTAATGCTTGTGTCGAGAAAGAAAAAGTCAGAGCAACTGTTTTAGAAATGAATCCCGATGGTTCGGAACAAAAGGTTTTTGCCACAGGTTTACGAAATGCAGTGGGTTTGAGATGGGTGGGTAAATTTTTATTTGGTACCAATCAAGGTGCGGACCATTTAGGTAAACATAAACCTGATGAAACTTTTTATGCACTCAAGCGTGATGCAGATTATGGTTGGCCATCTTGCTATTCGTCCAATGGTCAAATTTTTGCAGATCCAAAATTCAAACGTGGCTCAGGCTGTAAAAATGTGCCAGCTCCCTATGCCTATTTCCCCTCACATTCATCTGCACTTGGTTTTGATTATTTTGACCATCCAGACACAGATGAGGTCATCAAAAATTCTTTTTTAGTGGCGTTGCATGGTTCTACGGATGCCACAATTGGTCATGGCTACAAAATTGTGATTATGCGTAAAGGGCAAAAATTACAGATATTTATGGATGGTTTTTTAGTAGGTAAAAATGTGTATGGTCGACCTGCGGATATTTACCGTATAGATGCAAATTCATTTTATTTTTCAGATGATAAGGGCGGTGTGATTTACTATGTGAGGAAGAAAGATACCTCATCACTTTAAGTTTAAAAAAAGCCCCCAAAAACCAAGAATGAGTTTTAGAGGCTAATTTATCACAACATTATAAGATTTAAAGACTTAAGCTGGTCTTGCTACATCACCATTTAAGTGTTCTGGTAAGTCTAAAACTGTCACATCCAGTTCGCTCAAAGACTCAGGACGTGCTACCACCAATGCGACATAACCGCTATCGATTGCAGCGCTGTTCACCACTTGAATACCTTTATTCAACTGTTCAGCTTGCGCAGGCGAACTGCCTGTACCCTGAATTAAATGCAACCACGCTTTGGGTTTGGCTTTAAACCATAAACGCGCAATCACTTCCTGACCCAAGTAACACCCTTTGTTATAGTGCACGCCTTCGCGTTGGTGTAAACGAAGCTCTTGAGGTTGAAATACATGCTCAATGGTTTGGTCGATAAACGCTTCACCATGAGTAATGGCTTGCACTTGCCATGCTGCAATATCGGTAGGTTCAGCAGAGAAAGTGGTACGATCTTGCGTAAAGGTCGGAAAAACTGAACCCACAGGTTCAAGTTTCATTTTAGAGAAAGCACCAAACTTTTTAATGTGTTTCGCAAACTCTTCCGACTGGTCTTGAGTGGTGACAATTTCAAAGTGCTCAGGATTACGTTTTGTTAGCCACAAACCAAAGTGGATACGGCCTTTCAAGTCACAAATGGCGGTGTATTGCGTTGTATTTTCAGCTAAAGCTTCAACGTTGACCGTTACTTGACCTTGTAAAAATTTGAGTGCATCTACACCAATTAAAGTGAAAGAGGAGAAAGCTAGATCGCTCATGAATTGCTCGCCTACCTTAAAATCTAATACTAAAGAATTAGGGCTATTTTCCGCTATTTTTCAGAAAAAATCATATTTAGAGTAAATATTTAAAAGTTAATGTAACTAAATATTTCAAAACCCCCTGTTTTTATACCTAAGCTTATGAAATATAAACGATTTGGGAAATGGGTTTTCGACAGTGTAGTATGCCTAGCAGACAAAGATGAATTGTCTAGTAAAGACAGTGAAGAAAAATGAAACACCAAAGGCAGGAACGCTATGAACAATAATCACCGCAAACCACTGCAAGGCACCCAGCTAGAATACTTTGATGTGCGAGAAGCCGTTGAACAGATTCAGCCAGGCGCTTATGCAAAACTTCCATACACCTCAAAAGTATTGGCTGAACAGTTAGTGCGTCGTTGTGATCCTGCCATTTTGGAGCAGTCACTGAAAGAACTGATTTTCTCAAAACAAGATCACGATTTCCCTTGGTATCCTGCACGTGTGGTGTGTCATGACATTCTTGGACAAACGGCATTGGTTGACCTTGCAGGTTTACGTGATGCGATTGCTGACCAAGGCGGCGACCCATCGAAAGTGAATCCTGTGGTACCGACTCAGTTGATTGTCGATCACTCTCTTGCTGTGGAATACGGTGGTTTCGATCCAGAGGCGTTTGAGAAAAACCGTGCAGTAGAAGACCGTCGTAACGAAGACCGTTTCCATTTTATTGAGTGGACCAAGACTGCTTTTGAAAATGTCGATGTGATTCCTGCGGGGAATGGCATCATGCACCAAATCAACTTGGAGAAAATGTCTCCTGTGGTGCAAAGTCGTGATGGCGTGGCGTTCCCAGATACTTGTGTCGGTACAGACTCACACACACCACATACCGATGCGCTCGGTGTCATTTCGATTGGTGTCGGAGGACTCGAAGCTGAAAATGTGATGCTCGGACGTGCGTCTTGGATGCGCCTACCTGACATTATCGGTGTTGAATTGGTGGGTCAGCGTCAAGCAGGGATTACTGCAACAGATATCGTTTTAGCATTGACTGAGTTCTTGCGTAAAGAACGTGTCGTCGGTGCGTACCTTGAGTTCTTTGGTGAAGGGGCAGACAGCATGTCAGTGGGTGATCGTGCCACGATTTCCAATATGACCCCTGAATATGGCGCAACGGCGGCCATGTTCTATATCGACCAAAACACCATTGATTATTTAACCCTGACAGGTCGTGAAGCAGAACAAGTTGCACTGGTTGAAACCTATGCCAAAGAAATTGGTCTTTGGGCATCGGATATGAAACAAGCGGAATACCCACGTGTCCTTCGTTTCGATCTTTCAACGGTAACACGTAATATTGCAGGCCCATCAAACCCACATGCACGTGTTTCTACCGCAGATTTGAAAGAAAAAGGCATTGCAGGTGTGGTAGAAAACCGTACCGATGGCTTAATGCCTGATGGTGCTGTGATTATTGCTGCCATTACTTCGTGTACCAATACATCAAACCCACGTAATACCGTTGCTGCGGGTTTATTGGCACGTAAAGCCAATGAGTTGGGCTTAACCCGTAAACCTTGGGTGAAATCTTCTTTTGCACCTGGTTCTAAAGCGGCTGCGTTATACCTTGAAGAAGCAGGCGTATTAGATGACTTAGAAAAATTAGGTTTTGGGATCGTGGCGTATGCATGTACCACCTGTAACGGGATGTCAGGTGCATTAGACCCTAAACTACAACAAGAAATTATTGACCGTGACTTGTATGCAACTGCGGTACTTTCGGGTAACCGTAACTTCGATGGTCGTATCCATCCTTATGCAAAACAAGCATTCTTGGCATCACCTCCGCTCGTTGTAGCTTATGCGATTGCAGGAACGATCCGCTTTGACATTGAAAAAGATGCACTAGGAAACGACAAAGACGGTAACCCAATTTACCTGAAAGACATTTGGCCATCAGATGCAGAAATTGATGCGCTGGTCAAAGAAGCGGTGAAACCTGAACAGTTCCGTAAAGTCTACATTCCAATGTTTGACTTGGGTGTTACTGAAAAAGCAGCCAGTCCTTTATATGACTGGCGTCCACAAAGTACTTATATTCGTCGTCCGCCATACTGGGAAGGGGCTTTGGCTGCACCTCGTACACTGGCAAATATGCGTCCGCTTGCCATCTTGCCTGACAACATCACCACAGATCATTTGTCACCATCGAATGCAATTATGATGGATTCGGCAGCAGGTGAATACCTACACAAAATGGGTGTACCAGAGGAAGACTTTAACTCGTATGCAACGCACCGTGGAGACCACTTGACGGCACAACGTGCGACCTTTGCGAATCCAAAATTGTTTAATGAAATGGTGGTTCGTTCAGACGGTACGATCAAGCAAGGTTCGAAAGCACGTGTTGAGCCTGAAGGTGAAGTGATGCGTATGTGGGAAGCGATTGAAACTTATATGAATCGTAAGCAGCCGTTGATCATCATTGCAGGTAAAGACTATGGTCAGGGCTCTAGCCGTGACTGGGCTGCCAAAGGTGTCCGTCTTGCTGGTGTTGAAGCGATTGTAGCGGAAGGTTTTGAGCGTATTCACCGCACTAACTTAGTGGGTATGGGCGTGTTACCGCTTGAGTTTAAAGCAGGAACTGACCGTAAAACTTTAGGTTTAGATGGTACTGAACTGTATAGCGTGATTGGTAATATTGCGCCGCGTTCGACGTTAACTTTAGTGATTGAGCGTGCGACGGATGAAGGTAAGAGTGAAATTGTTGAAGTGCCTGTAACCTGTCGCCTAGATACTGAAGAAGAAGTGTCTGTTTATGAAGCGGGTGGTGTATTGCAGCGTTTTGCGCAGGACTTTTTAGAGGGGAATGTGGCTTAATTTTTTTATATTGATGATTGTAATTTTATGTATTAGCCCCATATCTCTATAGTGGGGCTATTTTAAAGTTATAAATATTTGAATAAAAATACTTTTGACTTAAAAAATATTCGTAATATCAACGTAATAATTTTAGGAATACTAATAAAATGGTACAAAAAGCAAATGTTCCCTATGGAAGTGATGTTTCTGCTGGAACTTATGAATGCTCAGATTGTGGGTATGAATACTCTAATCAGTCTAAAACATCTCTGCCACCTTGCCCAAATAGAACGAAATCAGTTCATTATAAAAATGCTTGGAATATTATTACTGGCAAGGGGGATGCTAAAGAAGATCCTTATCCAAATAGATAATTTTTCCAAAATTTCTATTCATTTACTGAATCATTTAGTACATCGCTTTTGTTGAAACAGAGTTGTGTTTATATCTAATTGATTTTAATTTGAAAAGAGTCCATATTTATGGACTCTTTTTTATTTTGGGGTGGATGATGGGTTTTAATGATCGTATGGAGGAGGTTAATGCATATTCGCTAAATTTTTTTAATAAAAGTATATGTTCTAATTGTATAGCTGATGATTATTTAGCGGAAATAATTAAATCAAATGCGACTGAGAAAGAATGCTCATATTGTTTAAGTAGAGGAAATAAGGATATTGCATGTGATTACAAACTTGTAGTTCAAAAAATATATGATCGCATCTTTCTCTCTTATAAAGATGCACAAGATACAGGGATGCCTTTTGTTGAAGGTAGTTGGTTAATTGATCAAGATTATATACAAGATGTAATTAATGATTTTGATCCGGGATGGCATGCTACATTTATAGAAGATCTGTGCGAATCTGCTGACCCCAATTTATATTTAGTTCCACATGTACATGATGATTGGGTTGGAGTTCCTGAGAGTGATGTTTTGAGTTATGGGTGGCAGACATTTAAAGAGCAAATTTTATATAAAACACGATATCTATTTTTAACTCAGAAATCGGCAGAACATGATGATTTTTACTCGGTCCCTTTAACTTCTATGTTAGATCGATTGGGTGATTTATCTAATAGATTGGGCTTAATTAGAGAGATTCCACAAGATTCATATTTTTATAGAGTTAGGGCGCATGAGCAAGGTCATGAATTTACTGGGTTTGAAGAAATAGGTGCTGCACCAAGAAGATTGGCTGGTGCTGGGCGTATGAATCCAGCAGGTATTCCTTATTTTTATATCGCCTTTATGCCAGATACAGCAAAATTTGAAGTTATTGATGATCAGAAATATTGGTCTTTGGCTAAATTAAAATTATTAAATAATATTCAAGTTCTAGATTTAACAGAGTTACCTCCAGTTCCTAGTATTTTTGATATCTCACAGCATAATCTTAGAGAGGAAATTTTATTTCTCTATGAGTTTATTGAGGATTTATTGAAACCAGTTGCTAAAGATGGCAAAGAGCATATTGACTATGTACCAACACAGGTGGTTTCAGAATATTTTAGGTATGTATTTGAACCCAAATTACAAGGAATTATGTATCCAAGTGTCAAACATTCAGGAGGAGTCAATATAGCTATTTTTGAATCTGATAATGATGAAATTAAAAAATCCTTTAATTTGGAAGAAATTGTTGAGTGCGAGAATACCGAAAGTTAAGATTATACCTTCGCCCAACTGCGACAAAGTCATAGCAAAAAGGTCACTCTAAGTTATAAGTGAGTTTTATCTACAGCCATCTCTTTTTAATAATTTAGACCGGAAATAGTAGCTGATTCTAAATTTAAATCAGCTGCTACTTTCAGTCTAATTGGGATAGTGTTGCTACAAGAAAATGTAGTAAATAAGAATAAATTTCTGATTAAAAAAACAATTAATAAGTACCTATCATAAGATATATACCAAAACTGATGGAGTAGCCCAATGGCTACCGTAAAAGTGTTTATGACTGGCCGCAGTCAGGCTATTCGCTTACCAAAAAGAATTTCGCTTTGAAGGCAAAGAAGTCGAAATCTTTTGCCGTGGTGATGAAGCTATACTTGGGGGGAAATCTGTCACGGCAGATCAGTTATTTAAAGTTTTGGCACAAATGTCTGACGACTTTTACGCAGAAAAAAGAGTGGATGAACCACCACTGGAATGAGAAGAGTTCTGACGCTGAAAAAAAGAATTTCTATGCGTCGAAAGGCTGCAAGTGGAGAGCTGGATCAGCAAAACACTGTAAAGCAGCCAAAATTTCCATTTGAAATTATTTATTGCAATTATGCCATTATCATTTGTCGAAATGATCAATAGACATTCATCATAAAATGCATATACTAGTAAGACCATTTTCTAAACATATGGAGAACAAAAATGGTTACTGCTGGCGAAAAACCTGGAACAGGCTTCTATTTTTGTGTTCAATGCGGACACCGCGTCTACTTAGAAATTGGTACAGATCGTTTACCCCCGTGTACCAAATGCCAAGGCAATCAATTTAACAATAAGAATGCCTAAGCCAAAGATTTAACAGTTACCCACTGTTTTAAAGAAAAGCCCTATCACCCGATAGGGCTTTTTGCTAAGTTATAAAAAAAGATAAAAACATCCCAACTTAGGCCACACAGGAAAAGCACATGGAAACCATATTAGGACTTTGTATCGGCATTGGCTTAAGTGCTGCCTGTGGCTTTCGTGTCTTTGTCCCACTCTTGGTTATGAGCCTTGCTTCAATCATGGGGTGGTTTGAACCCATGCAAGGTTTTGAATGGTTAAACATGCCATCGGTATGCATTGCCTTAGCCATTGCAACCGTCTGTGAAATCGCAGCCTATTACATACCATGGGTCGACAATGCTTTAGACACCATTGCAACGCCAGCCGCGATGGTCGCAGGAACACTCACCACTATGGCGGTCAGCAGTGGGGAAATGTCGCAGTTTGCCAGTTGGGCCGCGGCAATCATTGTCGGTGGCGGTACAGCAGGTGCTGTGCAAATGAGTACGGTTGCCGTTCGAGGGGTTTCAACCGCGACGACAGGCGGGGTTGCCAACCCACTGGTGTCTACCGTGGAATGGGTCGGAGCCGTTTTACTGTCCGTGCTGTCATTACTGGTTCCTGTTTTAGTGGTGATTGTAGGCATTATTTTGGCAATCTGGGCCGTACGTTGGTTTAAACGCAAAAAACAACAAAGTATCAGCACACCCTTATAGTCTCGGGCATTTTCTTATAGCGTTGCTGGGTCTCTAAATTTTAAAAATAGAGTGGCTAATTTTTCGGTTATGTGGACGTTAGTCCTTTTAGCTTGATATGACTTAGGGCTCAGTTTCATCTTTAAAATAATGATTGATTTTCATACGCTATCCGTTTAATTTTATAAATACATACTTTTTGTATGGTTTTGTTTGTAGTTGAACTTTATAAAAATTATTTGGGGGAGCTGTAAATGATAAAATTTATTGTAAATGAACAGCCTAGTGAAAAAGGTGTACATCATATTCATAATGCGTCCTTAGGCTGCGAAGACTTACCCAGCTCGGAGGATCAAATTCTGATTGGTTATTTTGCCAATTATGAGCTGGCTTATAAACGGGCAAGAATGAACTGGCCCAGAGAAAAAGTTGAAGGTTGTGACAAGTGTTGTTTCAACTAATCAAAAACAAAAAAGCTCTGCAAATGATGCAGAGCTTTTCATTGTTAGATATGGATGTTCTATATTGTTAAGTATTACAAGATTAATGAATTTCAATTCGGGTCGTGACTTTAATTTTTCGACACTCTCGGTCAGCTTCGACTAAAGCACGAATTTTAAAGTCAGAAAATCGAACTACTCGGTTTTGCATAGCAAACTGTTCAGGTGTTTTAATTTCTAGGCACTGAAAAGGACGCAGATTTTTTAGGATGTGCTTTTGTTTTTCTGTCATGTTCTGTGTCGATAAGTACACATAGCCTTTGGTGGTTTTTAACAATACTTCGTTTGGCTGTGCTTCGGTTGAGCTGGTGACTTTAACGATATGTGTTTTTAACACTTTGCATGCACTGATCGAAAGTGTAAGGCATATCAATAGTAGGGTAGTTTTGGTTTTCATGATGTAGCGGATTTGAATGGTCTTTCGTCACTTTAGCCGAAAGTTTTCAATGGCAGCAATCAAAATATGACACTGACACAGTCATCTGTTTTTAATTGTAGAACATTCTATAAATAAACTTCTGGCAAATGCTAAGCTTCAGCACAGATGCCAAAAATGTAGCATTCATTCGCGTGTTCTTTTATCTACTTTATTTAAAAAATTAACCAAACTATGAAAAAACAGTTCATTCTCACTTCTCTAATGTTTGCTGCAATGCTGGGTATCTCCACCAATCTCTGTGCTGGAAACTTAAATACAGAGGACATTCAGCGACAAAAAGCCACCAGCCAATACCAAGCTTACCTTCCTGCAAAATATACGGTGTTTGAGGTCGTGCAAGGGGATTTAAACAAAGATGGCTTAAAAGATGTGGTTTTAATCGTCAAAGCTACAGACCCGAAACAGTGGATCACTGATGAATACCGTGGAAAACTAGACCGCAACCGCCGTGGTGTGATTGTGCTGTTGAATACCAAAGAGCACTACCAAAAAGTCGTTCAGAACCAGTTTCTGTTTTCTTCAGAAAATGAAGATGGCGGTGTGTACTTTGCACCCGAGTTGGTGCCCTCTATCGAAAAAGGCCTGTTAAAACTACATTATGCCCATGGCCGCTATGGATATTGGGCCTATCAGTTCCGTTTAGAGGGGCGTGATATGCGCCTGATTGGCTATGACAGCTCCGATAATTTTGGCCCTTATGTGAACAGCGAAACCAGTATCAATTTTCTCACCGCGAAGAAGCTCGTCAGAGAAAACCTCAACAAAGACTCTGATAGCGACCCTAAATTCAAAGAAACATGGAGCAAAGTGAATGTTGCTCCAATGTATTTGAGCAAAATTCAGGACATCGACGCTCTGAGTTTTGAATAGTCTTGGCTTAGTTTTTGCTAACTTATATTTTCAAAAATGCACTTTTATGAGTGACGTGAGTCTGAGGCATCAGTCACATAACTGCTTGATCATGTATAGGGGGAAAGAGATGGAAAATAAAGAACTGGCCTTGAGTGTTGAAGAGAAACCTAAGCTGAGTACGGCTGCTCATTTGATGGCAGGTTGGCCTTTGTTTTTAGTGATCATTGGGGGGGCTATCGGTGGAGCCTTAGCTGTGGTTGCGTATGTGATTAACCGAAAAATCTATCTGTCTCAGCTTGGCAATATGCAAAAGGTGCTTGCCAATTTACTCTGTGGCATGTCCGCGATCAGTTTATGGTGGTTTATTGCAACGTGGTTGCAAGGCTATATGGCAAATTAAGCGTTCTGGAATGATGTTGTAAAAATGAATAGAAGCATTTTTATGCGAGAAAATAGATAATTAGAGTGTCATGATGAATATTTTTATCAAATTTGGTTTTATTTAGGAAAATATTTTTCATTATCGCTTGAGATTAGCTGATCTTAGGAAATTCATCCCGCACTGATTTGCTTAATATAACGTCTAAGGGCACAGGAATCGAAAAGAGTAGTTTGCGACTCGTTATCTATCTGATCAGCGTCGTACTTACCCACAAGGTCTCGATTCAGCTTAGGACGCTATAGATTATCCATTTATAGGCAAAAGTTTAGAACTTACCCAGTTTTAATCGTTGAAGTTATCTCCTGATCCCTAGAAACTAAATGATAAAAACAACACGATAAAAGACACGTCCATTCAAATATTTTCTTCCATTTCAAAACTTCGATATTGCCCTCGAATTTATCCAAATATTCGCTTTAACTGTTCCCAGACAAATCGGCGCTTTTGTTTGCGAAAAAGGCTTTAAAAAATTGCGATTTGATAACATTGGAGTGCTTAGAGTTCTGCTATAACCATTAAAAGTCTGATAAAAATATGGAACAACAATGAAAATATATGTCACCAGCATCATGGTCGATAGCCAAGAAAAAGCTTGTCAGTTTTATACAGAAAAACTCGGTTTTAAAGTCAAACATGATGTACCAGTGGGTGATTATCGCTGGCTGACTTTGGTTTCACCCGAAAGTCCCGAGGGAGTTGAACTGCTACTGGAGCCTGATGCACATCCTGCAGCACAGCCGTTTAAAGCTGCGATCAAAGCAGATCTCATTCCCTATACGTCTTTTCAAGTGGAGGACCTTGATGCGGAATATGAACGACTCAAAAACTTAGGGGTACGCTTTACCAGTGAACCGATGCGGGCAGGAAAAGTTAAAGTTGCAGTCTTTGATGATACCTGCGGGAATCTCATTCAACTGATGCAGGTCTGCGCAGGAAGTTGATTTTCTCATCTGTGATGCAGTAGAGAAATAAAATTCTGAGAAAAGCACTTTTATGTGAGAAAAAAATCATAAATACGCTGCATTTGGGAAAATATTTTTTAGATAACCTGAAAGCCAAGATTTTTTTCCAAAAATTGCTAAAAAGACTTTATCTTCGGGAAACAATCCCGCCCTTGGATTGTTAAATTATATCTCAAGGGTGTGACGGGATCGAAAAGAGTAGCATGCTACCAGTGGCGCAAAACGCGTGAGTAGTACTTACCCAAAAGGTCTTGATTCGGCTTAGGACGCTATAAATCAAAAGTTTATAGGCTATAAGATCATCACTTACAAAGTTATGATAGTTGAAGTAAACAACATGTTTTCCCAGACACCCAAAAAAATTTGAACTCGAATAAAATCTAAATCAGAAAAAATAAATTTTAATATTTCGCGAGAAAATCGAAAAATCCTGCTGTTATCGTTTCGCTTACATCATTTTATTTTAAATTTTCAATCTAATCCCTGCTCAAAAACTGGCTGTATATAAGGTGATGAATACCAAGGATTAAGGCTATTTTCTGTAATTGGTGAGTGATTGACAGCTGAAACATGGCTTGCTATTTTTCGCGCTCGCTTTTGTATGCTGTTATTCCCATGGCTCTAAATGACAACTTTGTTTATACACCGCCTCAAGAAGACTTGGTGATCGTTTATGAAGACGATGATTTGGTGGTAATTGAAAAGCCTGCGGGCTTGTTGTCTGTGCCAGGACGTTTACCAGAACACCAAGATAGTGCCTATTTACGGGTTTTAGCGCAGTATCCACATGCCAAAATTACCCATCGTTTAGATATGGCGACCTCGGGCATTTTAATGTTTGCCAAGCACCGCGATGCCGAAGTTGCGGTCAGTAAAATGTTCCAAGCTCGCACGGTAGATAAACACTATATTGCTTTAGTTCAAGGCCAGTTAGATGCTGAAGGCCGTGTTGAAGTACCACTGATTACCGACTGGGAAAACCGACCACGACAGATTGTACACTTTGAACTGGGTAAACCTGCAAAAACGCTTTATCAAGCTCTTAGCTATGACACTGAAACCGATATTACGCGAGTTTTACTGACCCCGATTACGGGCCGTTCACATCAGCTACGTGTACATATGCAATATATTGGGCATCCAATTACAGGGGATAAGTTATATC